>JACONM010000012.1:202269-202418 GCA_014323765.1 Cellvibrionales bacterium
CCTGTGGCACTTGCAACCCGCGATAGAGGGGCGGGCGGGTGTAGTGCGGGCAGTCGAGCAGGCCGGTGGTGAAGGAGTCCTGCGCGGCGGAATCTTGGTGTCCGAGGGCCCCGGGCAGCTGTCGAGTCAGAGCATCGATGACCACCATG
>JACONM010000012.1:202438-205373 GCA_014323765.1 Cellvibrionales bacterium
TCCCCCCGCGCCTGCAAGCCTTCGACAGCGTCTTCTCCATGGGCGTCCTCTACCACCGCAAATCCCCCCTCGACCACCTGCAAGCCCTCCGCGACACCCTAAAACCCGGCGGCCAGCTAATCTTAGAAACCCTAATCATCCCAGGCGATCAAACCACCTGCCTAGTCCCCCCCGCCCGCTACGCCAAAATGCCCAACGTCTGGTTCCTCCCCAGCCCCGCCCTGCTAAACATCTGGCTAACCCGCCTAAAGTTCACCAATATCCACCTCGCCGACCTCACCAAAACCACCCTAGCAGAACAACGCACCACCGACTGGATGCCCTTCGAATCCCTAAACGACTTCCTCGATCCAAAAGACCCCAGCAAAACCAAAGAAGGCCACCCCGCCCCCACCCGCGCCATCCTCACCGCCACCAAGCCCACTTAAAAAAGCCTGCACAAAAGTGACCCAACAGAACGGATGCGAACCAAGCAACCAAAGCCGGCCAAACCCTTGCTTATTTAACCGACAGTCTACAGTCGAAAAGAGCTTATGGTCGGTCTATTTTGAAGTGATCTTCCCCGTATTTCGAGAAGTAATAAAACAAAGATCGCTCTGCTATGTCTTGCATGATTTTAGCCATTTCTTTCACTGTCCAAGGTTCGAGACGAAAGTAAAAGCTACCACGATTTAATTTTCCGCAAACTTCATTGTACAAATACGTTTTGTTTAGTTTGCCAAACAAAGCCATGGTTGAAACCCGATCTAGAATTGATGAATCGTTATCGAAATCGCAGCCATAGCCGAAACAGATGAACGGGAAAATGCTTTCCCCCATCAATGCCGTGCGCAGCCCAATGAGATTTTTACCCAATCGCTCAATGGCATTACCTCTAGATTGTTTCGGTTTTCCTTCCCTGATTCTTCTATCATTGGTTCCTTGGTTCTTCACTTCAGATATCAGAATAGGGTAGCCAATGTTTTCTTCGCCGGTGCCTCTGATATACAAAATGCCACCATCCGGCTTGATGAATGTATTCTCAAAGTGGCAATGAAACTCAGCCTCGGGGTATAAATCCTTGAGTTCGGCCACGATCTTGTGCAGGTACAGCTGCTTTTCATGGATAAAGTGAACCCTGGTGCCAAATTTTAATTCTAGCTCCCCAATCACCTTGTGCAGTGCTTTGATGATATCGGATTCCTGCTGTTTCGCAGTCGCATTGATGACTGTACCCGCTCGTTGGGTACGAAGTTGATTTTTGCGTGCCATGATCCTAGTTCCTCTCTACCAAGAAAAGATGTTCCGTTACATGAATCGACCGATTCTTGAAGCTTCTGCTACCGCGGAAGGTATTGTAGGGTATCTCGACGGACTCAACGGTGCCGAATCGTTCCAGCATGCCTTTCATTTCCCCCGGGGCAATAAACCCCTCATCATTAAATGAAATTAGCAGGAATTGCGCATCGAGATTAGCGACCAGATCGGTCATCAGCCGCAGCGATTCAGAGCGTATATTGTAGCCGGAACGGTTCCAGTTAGTGGGGATACCAGATACCCGGCTTATTTTCTTAGGGCGTTGATACTGTGCGATCAAATTTAGCATAAAGTAATTAGAGCCGTAGGGATGCTGATTGTAAGGCGGATCCAAATAGGCCAGATCCATGCCCGTAACGCGCCGCGCCGCATCATTTGCATCTTCTTGCAGGACCTCGTAGTCACATTCAAAATTACTGAGCACTGGCGCGGCGAGTCGAATGTTGCCGAGTATTCGTAGCAACGCATCGGCTCCGCTCCCGCCAAATTGCCCAATTTTTGTATCCCTATTTTTGTAAAAACCCTTAAATATACCGGCGGTATTGGAATGCACCGATGCCTCGCTGAGCAAGGAAGCAAGCAAGAATTCCTTATATTCTACCGGCACAGTGTCGATTAATCTTCGGTAATTATCGATCCTGCGCGCATTATTTTTGGTATAAAAAACCCGATCTTCTTTCTCAATTTTAGTTTCATTTTTGGGGGAATACATTTCTTCAATAAACCCTGGCGCAAATGCCTCACTCAAAACCCGCTCGTTCAATTCATCGACAAGCATCTCAATGCGCTGCAGATCAATTTCAGATCTATTGGCTAGAAAACAACGGCTAGTGATCGCCGCATACTCTTCAATATCATTGGCGACGATATAGGATGCATGCGCCTTCAGCAGGCGCGACACCACGCCAGAACCGCTAAAAACATCGAAGCAGCGCAGCTTGTTAATGCCGCAGCGTTGCTTAACCAGTTCCACGGCCCGGGCAATATGGCCGAGCAGTGACCGCTTGTTGCCAATATAGGTAATGAGTTGGCGGGTGAGATAATCCGGATTTTCCACCAGCGGAGCGGCACCCAACAGCGGCATTTGCTGCGTCCCATCAAATTGTCGCTCCGTGTTCTGTCTCATACCCATTGCATCCTTTAAGCTCGCCTCAAGGGTTAAGCTGTCGTATTATAGACTTTCTTGCGGCAAGATGCGATCTTGCGGACGTAGATTGCAGTTGGCGACCATCTAGGATACTCTGCCGCCCGCATGTCTTCCGCCACACAGCCGCGCCCAACCCAAGCCACTACCCACCCATGCCCCCCACAAAAACCGCCCCCTACGGCTCCTGGCCCTCGCCAATCACCGCCGAGCACCTAAGCAGTGCCGCCACCCGCCTCTCCGAACCAAAAATCCACGCTGGCGAATTCTACTGGCTAGAATCCCGCCCAGCAGAACAGGGCCGCTGCGTCCCCATCGCCCACAACCACGGCCAACCCCGCCCCCTACTCCCCGCCGAATTCAGCGTCCGCACCCGCGCCCACGAATACGGCGGCGGTGCCTGGACAGTGGGCGGCAACTGCCTATTTTTTGTGAACGAATCCGACCAGCGCATCTACGCCACCGCCCTAGATAAACCGACCCAACCCGTCCCCC
>JACONM010000012.1:205408-237537 GCA_014323765.1 Cellvibrionales bacterium
CGCCGTCGCCGAAGACCACAGCGACTCAAACGCCGAGCCACTCGCCAGCCTAATCGCCATCTCCGCCAACGCTCAAACCGCCCCCCACACCCTGCAAAGCGGCGCCGATTTTTACAGCACCCCCCGCCTCTCCCCCGATGGCAACGACCTCCTCTGGCTGCAATGGAATCACCCCGACATGCCCTGGACCCGCAACGAGCTCTGGTACGCCCCGCTAAACGCCCCCGCAAAAGCAAAAAAACTAGTGGCAGGCGACGAATCGATTTTCCAACCGCAATTCTCCCCCACCGGGCGCATCCACTACGTCAGCGACCGCAATAATTGGTGGAACCTCTACGAATACCGCCCCGCCGCCCCCGACCGCTGCCTCGTCCCCGCCGAGCGCGAATGCGGCCTACCGCAATGGCAATTCGGCATGTCGACCTGGGGCTTTATCGCCCCCGATAAAATCCTCGCCGCCTATTCCGCCAACGGCACCTGGTCCCTCTACCAATTAAACCTAACCACCGGCAAAGAACACAAAATCGCCGCCGATTACAATTACCTCTCCCACCTAGCCACCGACCCCGCCAGCGGTCGCGCCCTAATAATCGCCGCCAGCCCACAACAACCCGAACACCTCTGCACAGTAAAAACCACCAGCAAAACGGATGCGGATAAAACCGAAAAAATCCGCCCCCTATTTACCGACCACCCCCCCCAATCGCCGGTATCCCAAGCCCAATCGATAACCTTCGCCGCCGCCAACGGCACCCCCGTCCACGGCTTTTTTTACCCGCCACACAACGCCGCCTATCGCGCCCCACCGGACGACCGCCCCCCGCTATTAGTGCTCTGCCACGGCGGCCCGACCGCCGCCACCAACGCCGCCTTCAATTTAGCCATTCAATTTTGGACCAGCCGCGGTTTTGCCGTCACCGATATTAATTACCGCGGCAGCACCGGCTTCGGGCGCGCCTATCGACTCAGCCTAGACGGCCACTGGGGCATTTACGATGTCGCCGATGCCTGCGCCGCCGCAGAATACTGCGCCGCCCAAGGCTGGGTCGCCCGCGATAAATGCATCATTCGCGGCAGCAGCGCCGGCGGTTACACGGTCCTCAGCGCCCTCTGTTTTCACAATACCTTCGCCGCCGGCTGCAGCCGCTACGGCATCGGCGACCTAAAAGCCCTCGCCGCCGACACCCACAAATTCGAATCCCGCTACACCGACCGCTTAATCGCCCCGCCCACCGACACCGCCACCTACGCCGCCCGCTCGCCCATAAACCACGTCGAGAAATTCAGCTGCCCCACCCTATTTTTCCAAGGCTTAAAAGACCGCGTCGTCCCCCCCGAACAGTCAAAAAAAATGGCCACCGCCCTAAAAAAAGCCGGCTTCCCCGTCTGCCTAATAACCTACCCCGACGAAGCCCACGGCTTCCGCAACGCCCCCAACATAACCCACGCCCTAAACACCGAACTAGCTTTTTATGGCACTGTTTTTGGAATAAAAACCGACTCCCCAATAACCAACTTAAAAATCGCCAATCTACCAACAACCCGCCCAAAGCCAGCCTCTTAAACTGAAATCCACGCTTGATATTAGCAGCAATATCCTATAGGATACGCCCCGTTTTTGATGGACAGCCAACCCGCTAATCCTTAATGAGGAAACCGCCATGAAAAAAGTTACGGTAGAACTAGACCAAGATGTCTACGATTATTTAACCAAAAAAGCCAAACCACTAGAGTCAGGCTCCGATCTCCTCCGCCGCCTGCTACGCATCGATAACGCTGTGTCAATACGAAAATCCACAGTTCCCAGAACAAAAAATATCCAACCGAAGAGCTTGCAAGCGATATTGCAAGATCCCGAAGTCGTTCATTACAGCGCAGCGATCGACCGCTATCTCGCCGTGCTCGGTGGCGCACATTACGATCAAGAGGAAACTTTTGGTTTAATTATCGATTTTTGGGATGAAAACACCCCGGGAAGGGTCAAACGATTTGCTAAATCCAGAGAAGGCATAGAAAGTTCCGGTAGAAATACCCAGCCAAGAAAGATACCGGGCTCAATTTATTGGATAAGCGCAAATCTCTCCAACGAAAATAAATGCAAATTTGCCCGCGACACCCTCGATTTTTTCAACTACCCGGAAGAATTGATCCGCGCAGCCGTCGCTCTGATACGCGGCTAAATTCACCGCCAAAACCGCACCCCAAACTGGCACAATCCCCCACCCAAAACTGCCAAGACAAGCCACCATGACCGCCAAACAACCCCCCCCCAATATCGACCCGGACGAAATCGCCCGCTTTGAATCCCTAGCCGCTCGCTGGTGGGATCCGGCGGGCGAATTCAAACCGCTGCACCGGATGAACCCCGTGCGCACCGACTACATCAACCGCCGCTCGCCCGTCGCCGAGCTTCGCTATCTGGATGTCGGCTGCGGCGGCGGCCTATTGACCGAAGCCATGGGGGCCCTAGGCGCACAGGTCACCGGCATCGACATGGGCACGGCCCCGCTGGCAGTCGCCCGCCTCCACGCCGAGCAATCGGGATTGCAAATCGACTACCGCCAAAACACCGCCGAAGCACTGGCAAAAGAATCACCCGCCACTTACGAAGTAGTCAGCTGCCTAGAAATGCTAGAACACGTGCCCGACCCACAATCGGTTATCCACGCCTGCGCGCAACTCACCACACCCGGCGGCAACCTGTATTTTTCCACCCTAAACCGCAACCTAAAATCTTTTTTATTGGCGATTGTCGGAGCCGAATACATCGCCCGCCTATTGCCCCGCGGCACCCACCAATACCGCAAATTCATCCGCCCCTCCGAACTCTGCCGCTGCATTCGCCAAGCCGGGCTAGAAGTGCGCGAGACCACCGGCATGCTTTACAACCCCCTAAACGGCACCTTCCGGTTAAGCAAGCGCAACCTAGATGTCAACTACATCATCCATGCCGTAAAACCAAACTAAACACCTGCGCTGCATTTACAGAAACATCATCAACCCATGTCAAATTCAGTAAAAGCCGTACTCTTCGATCTAGACGGCACCCTCATGGACACAGCGGCGGATTTCACCACCGCACTAAACCAGCTTTTAATCCGTGAACAACGTCCGCCTTTAATCAAAGACGAGGTACGCGCCCTCGCCGGCGATGGATCGGCAGGGTTAATTCGCGCCGTTTTCGATATTCCTGACTCCGACCCCGAATCCGAGCCGCTGCGCCAAGCCATGTTAGAAAATTACGCCGCCTGCCTAACCGAAAAAACCCGCTTATTTACCGGCTTTGCAGATCTTTTAACTTGGCTAGACAGCCGAACATTACTCTGGGGAATCGTCACCAACAAACCGCTGCGCTACGCCCGCCCCATCGTACAGAAACTCGCCCCCGCCTGCGCCACCCTAATCTGCCCCGAACATGTCGCCCACCCCAAACCCAGCCCGGAGGGCCTATTACTGGCCGCAAAGCAACTAGAGGTCGATGCCCGCACATGCCTTTATGTGGGCGACCACAAGCGCGACATCGAAGCCGGCCAAGCCGCCGGAATGCGCACCATCGCCGCCTGCTGGGGCTACATCGACCCACAAACCGACAACCCCGCCGCATGGAATGCCGATTATCTAATCGACCGCCCCGCCGACCTCCAACCCCTTATCGAGAAACTCATCCAATGAAAACCACCCGCAACTTGCCCGCCACCCACCACGAAATCTTCGCCGCCGATTACTCCGCTAATTACCTAGCCGGTCGCACAGTGCTAGTCACCGGTGCCGGCGATGGCATCGGCCAAACCGCCGCGCTCCACTACGCCGTCCACGGTGCCCGCTTAATTCTCGCCGGCCGCACCGTCGCCAAATTAGAAAACACCTACGACCAAATCTTAGCCAACAATGCCCCACAACCCAGCATTTACCCCATCGATTTTGCCGGTGCCCAAGAAGCCGATTACACCCAAATGGCCGCGCACATCGATAAAAACGGCCCGCTCAACGGCATACTCTTTAACGCCAGCCTATTAGGTGCCCGCTGCCCAATCGAAAACTACCCGCTCGCCGATTGGGATGCCTGCATGACCGTCAATCTACGCAGTCAATTTTTAATGACAAAAGCCCTGCTACCTGCCCTGCAACGCCACCCCGACAGCAAAATTATTTACACCTCTTCCGGCGTCGGTCGCCACGGCCGAGCACACTGGGGAGCCTACGCCATATCCAAATTCGCCACCGAGGGACTAATGCAAGTATTGGCAGATGAACTGGACGGCGCATCCAGCCTATGTGTCAACGCCATCAACCCCGGTCCAATCCGCACCCAAATGCGCGCCACCGCCTACCCCGCAGAAAACCCCACCCAACTCCCCACCGCCACCACCATAATGCCACTCTACCTCTACCTAATAGGCCCAGCCTCCGCCAACCTATCCGGCCATTCCCTCGATGCGCAACCCTAGACAGGCAAAAAACTCGAAAATTCACCGCCTACACACTTGCATATTCACCAACCCATGCACTAGGATGGGGTTGGTAGGCGTGAAATGAGCGTTCATGCTGGCTTCATACCCAGATCTCCATGAGGCGAACTTGAGTTTTCTCAGCAAACTATTACTCAGCATCCCCATTTTGGTGGTTGCGTTCTTCCTTTTGCTGCCAGCAGAGCGCAGCCCTGAGGGCGCACGTGACCATCTGGCCAGCGGTCTCAGACTCCCCGATGCTAGGATTTCCTTAACTTTTCCCCAGCCTATGTCTATCACCGAGCTATTTCCACTGTACGACCAAGCTGCCGAGCTAGGCGGGTACAACTGCGCCTGCATGACCCTTGAGGAAGCAGTCGCCAGCTCAAAAACTATTTTTTCTTGGACCCCACTGTACTTTGATCCAGAGCAGCATCGCATCGCCTTTATGCTGCCGCGCAAGGACAAATCAAAGCAAGTAGTGCATTTCATCTTTTACAGCAAAGATCCAGATCCTTTTAGCGAAGAGGAATGGCAGGAATTTGCCAGATGGGAAAGCGACTATCTTCCACAGGTGTTCCCACAAGCCGAGATTCAAGCGATTGAAAACTCCACAGAATTCACCAATTCCGGGTACAGTACTGACCCTAGGCAGTCCGCCAAAGTTACGATTCCAACAACCTTTCAACTGAAGCTCGCATCACCATGAAAAAAATTCTCCTATCCGCATCATTCCTGTGCATCTGTCTGCTGATTAGCTCCCCCACATGGGCATCCTATTATTCAGGCTATGTCCCTTTCCTCAAACCGATTCCTGCGCCCCCTTCTGTCAGTGTCCCATCCACTGATGCGGACGGTAGTTACCGCGTCAACTGGACAGTCCGCACTAACGCCTATCGATACGATGTTTCAGTCAAAGTAAATAACGGTAGCTATGCCCGCATATACAGCGGCTCGTCTACCAGCATCGCGCAGCAACGCACCCCGGGAACCTACAGCTATATTGTCAGAGCATGCAGCTTCCGCGGCTGTAGCAGGTATTCAACGCCCAAGTCTGTCCGAGTTGCATCACCGCCTCCTAAGGTCACAGTGCGTTGGCAACCAAATAATCTAAATCTAGGCGAAGCCACTTCCCTGATCTGGTCAGCCCAGAATGTTGCAAGCTGTATAGATAGCAAAGGGGTAGAATATGTAAATACCAATAGCCGCTTCTACGCAAGGCGAACCAGCCCCTGGGCATACAGGCCAACTCGAGAAGGTTCTATCAATCTCAGGCTAACCTGCATCGGGAAAGACGGCTCCAGAGTATCCGCCACCGCAACCGGGCATGTCCGCCCCCGTCTGCCTGCCCATGTCGGTTTTAGCGAAAATTATCGAGCACTGTTAAAAACCACCAACGGCACCACCATCGCACTAACTAAAAACACAGGCAGCGTGCCTTCAGTGGGGGACATTGAGCTCGTCTGGAATTCAAGCTCAAAAACTTATAGCCCGCAGATACTGAGATCTACTAGCGGTTCTTGGCGTTCAGTATCGATTAAACCGGTATTGGAAGATTTTAATGTGGATGGCTTCACTGATATCTTGCTAAAAAACATGAATTCGGCGGTCCCCGCTATCCCCAACCTACTCGACCAGATCGTCTTTGCTAACCCCAAAAGGGGCCAAGCCCCCCTAACGGTTACCGCCCTAGATGAAAAGTTCCAGATGTTTTTCCGAGACATGTACAAATGGATGGGGAATAGAAATTATTTCGATGCGGCTTTCAAATCAATAGCCATGCCTTCCTATAAGTATTACATTATCTACGATTACTACTTTTGCTTTCGTGGCTTCCGTACCCGCTTCTTTTCCTTCCCCACCTGCTACCGAAACACAGCCGTCTTACGCTCTATCGAATATACTCTAACCAGTACCACGGTCAACACCCAGCTCCCCTATTTATCCGATCCCAATTTTGTCAAACTCGCCGGAAAACTACTACAAAGTAGCTTCGAATCTCGCTATTCCATTAGTTTGGCACCCTATGAATCAGGCGAAATATCAGGCTGTAAATTCTATTGCGGTAGAAACTATGGCTGGTACTACTCAGGAAGAGTCTATGATCTTTTTGTACCATCGACTAAAACCACTAAGGTTTTTGACCGGGAAAACTACAATCTGGATGCCCTAAATGTAGCAACAGTCTTAGCTCATATCCTTGATGGCACTTATTCTGATCAAACAGATCATTGGCGGGTATTTGCAGAAGCTGCCGCCAATATCATGGGCGTTCCGTTATTCGGGTTTAACTTTGGTGGTGAGCGTGATAATACTCCGTATAAAAAAGGCGCAATGGATGAAAGCGATGAAGCTAATGCACTAATAAGGCATTGGATATACATAGCTTGGAAAATAAATTCTGCAACAAATGAAAACGATAATTCAATACCCCCCCCAGAAACATGGCAGAAACATGAATACAATTTTAAAACCACCATTTGCAGCACAGATAAAGATACGGTATTCTATGAATATATTTATAGGGGAACAACACTCCCAGAAGAGATTATTACCTTAACTATTCCAGCCAATGTTTGCACATTACAGAACGTATTTTGTTGGTCTAAGAAAAACCCTGCCCCAAGAAAAAATACACTAAATCAGAAGACAGCAAAACATGGTAAATCCGAAGAACTGATTGGTTCTAATCGAGTTATAACTTGGATAGATGAGAATGGGTACACTCATATCAACGAAACACAGGAGGGGCATATTTTACATGACTCACTAGCAAAACCGAATTGCGCAAACTTGAAAGGCGGTCTTAAGGATATTTCTACAATTCCCGATCGATGCTCGTATGTCCAACGAAAAGTACAGCATAGTATCGCTAGGCCCTCTGATATTGAAATTTTTACTCATGGGGCAGGGTACAATAGCCCTCCGATCATGTCCGAAATTAATAAAGTTTTTGGTAGAGGAATATTCAAAAATACTGATTCATGGATCCGTAATCGCCTCGCTAAGAAAGGTACTTGTACCGATGATCCTTCATAATTCACCCAAGTTTTATGCGTGGGCATGCATTAGCATGGTAGTATTATTGTCAGGATGCACCCCCGACATGGCAATGAAATTTACGCGCGGTATCGTGGTTCCAAACGCAACAATAGAACTAGTTTTTTCTCCACCTCTTTCTACTCAAGAACTTCTTCCTATATATGAAAAAGTCGCTCATTTAGCAGGGTATAGATGCGGAAGTGAAAATGTTGAAGAATTCTTAAAAACGCATAATGACCGGCACTCTTTTTTCGATTGGTATTTAACTCAAAGCCGCCCGCACCAGCATTATAAAATCGCTTTTACGCTTCCTTCTAGCGACGCAAAATCAAATAAAGTGGTTTATTTCATCTTTCAAAATGAAAGCATAGAAGATTTTACCGAGGAAGACTGGATCAAAATCGTCAAATGGAAAAATGAATACCTTCCGCAGGCATTCCCGCAAGCAGAAATTCGTATGATTGTCCATCCCGCAGAGTTCACCAATCCGGAATATGCGGCCCAGCTTGAACAAAAAACTGGACTTATTATTCCGGAGAAATTACGGCAAAGATACGGGATTCCTCGGTATCCAAGCACATGAACAAAATGGAAATCGATAAGCTCTGCCGAGCATGGGTAGTGCTTTACAAGGAGGGAAGAAATCCACTCTCTGATAAAGAATCGCCGCACTTTTGGGCTTTTGAAAAGCTGGATGATGTGATGCGAGATAGCCCTACATTGGCATGGGAAATTATTTTAAGGATATTGGCTATTGATAGCAGTAACTCCACTATCGCAAATATTTCGGCAGGTCCGATAGAAAATATTTTGGTTCTTCATGGCCCAGCCATGATAGGTATCATTGAAGAAGAATCATTGAAAAATGATGCGCTTAGGTTTTCGTTGGTAGGCGTTTGGAAAAATGCTATGTCGGATGAAGTTTGGGATCGATTGCAGAGAATCGCCCGAACTAAAATTACCTCGGTACGCATGGGTAAAGCAAAAATAGATGCGCTCTGTCGTGCATGGGTAGATTTTTACGCAGAACATAGAGAGGATATTCTATCAGAAACTGTTCTAAAATCGCCACACTATTGGGCCGTTGAAAAGCTAAATGAACTGATTAGAAATAATCCCGAATTGGCATGGCGAACCATTCTAAGGATACTTTCCATTGATTCAAATGATGTGATTGTTGAAAAAATTACTCGGGGCCCTCTGGAAGATCTGTTAGTCTTTCATGGGCATATGCTCATGGATTCAGTTGAACAAGAAATCGTAAAAAATGATACCCTGAAATCTGTTTTGAAGAATGTCTGGCGTGGATGCATGCATGAAAACACTTGGAAGCATCTGCAAAAAATCATTTAATCCGAAGTTAGAGGTTACTATGAACAAGGTTATTTTATCAATTTCGCTGGCGGTGAACATCGTCTTTACCGTTTATTTTCTGGGGATCAAGCCATCCACATCGGAAAATGCAGCTGAATTTGAACATATTATTTTTCTGTATGAGTTGCAGGAAAAATACATGTCCCAAATCACGGTGCCGGCCTCGCAGTATTGGAAACCTGATTCGATCGCAATGCTAGAGATGGCCGCGGATAAAAAATTATCCGATGAACTTATCCGGCGGGATCTGATCGATAAGTATGGCGATTCAGCAAAAGATATGCCGGTATTTGAATCTTACTTCTACCCTCTTGGACTGGGCTATGAGTTTTTAATCTCAGATCTACAGATAGAGGTTGCCAATGTTAGGGATTCCCATCAGCAAGCCATGCTCACCATATCTACCGAAGGCTTCCATGCCTTATCTAAAATTGAACGGCAAGAAACCGCTTACTGGCGGCGACTGAGAAACCTGCTAACCGCAGAGCAGCTGTTTGAATACTCCTTGCGCGAATCGCAGCTTGCGCAACAGATGCGCACCATGCAATTTGACTGGAACGAGGCTGAATTCCGGGAAATCTACCGAATACGTAGCCAGAATCCGCCAGATCCCACAGGTAGCCAACAAATTAAAGCCTATCTAGGCGAGCAGAGGTATCAGGATTACATTTTAGCCGCCGACCCCTCCCTAGCCCAATTTAAGCATCAAGCCGAGCAGTCCGGCCTGCGGGGGGCTGTCCTACAAGCGGTCGTTGACCTTTATTTTTCTTATGGAGAAAAAATTGCCGCGGCCATGCAGCGCAATGATCATTTTGAAGCCGCCCGGTTGAGTGCCGCTAGGGATCGAGAAATTGCCGAGATTAGTGGAATAAAGGTGCCCACTGTGCCCGGATTACCGTTTAGATTGCCTAATATCGATGGAATTGTTGAGATGAATTAAATGGTTGAATGCAAGCCATCATGAAATATAGCGGTTTATCTTAACCCGCTCTAGCAAACCGGCGATGGCACGAGTCAAGGCATTTTCAATGCTGAGTGACAGTCGATCTTGAAGGGTTTTTTTCGGCTCAAAACGGACCTCAAAAACATCCTGTTCTTGCGCTTTGCGATAGATATATTCATCGCTGGTTTCCAATTCGTCCACTAATCCCATTTGCTTGGCTTTGCTGCCGAACCAGATTTCCCCAGTGGCGATGGCTTCCAAATCTAGCTGCGGGCGGTGCTCGGCGATAAACCCCTTAAACAGATCATGGGCCTCTTCTAGATCTTCGATAAATTTTTCCCGACCGCTTGCGGTGTTTTTACCGAAGAGCGTCAGGGTGCGTTTGTGCTCGCCCGCAGTGTGTAATTCAAAATCGATCTGGTGCTTTTCTAGCAGGCGACGAAAGTTCGGCAGCTGCGCCAGCACCCCCACCGAGCCGATAATGGCAAAGGGCGCGGCGTGGATGCGCTCGGCGACACACGCCATCATATAGCCACCGCTGGCGGCCACTTTATCGACTAACGCCGTGAGGCGAATGCCGGCTTTGCGCACCCGATCAAGTTGACTGGCCGCAAACCCGTAGCCATGCACCACCCCGCCCGCACTCTCTATATTGACGACCACCTCATCGCCCTTTTGCGCCACTCCAAGCACGGCGGTAATTTCCTCACGCAAACTATTAGCCGCCCGCGCCTGCAGATCGCCCTTAAAATTGAGATAAAACACTCGCGAGCGCAGAGAATCACTCGATGATTGTAATTCGGCGCATGTTTTTGTATCCGCCTTTTCACGCTTTTCTTTAGTCGCTTTCTTTTCCTGTTTTGTGGCGTGTCTCCGCTCTTTACCGCTGAGGGTGGCTCGGTTCATTTGGGTTTTTACCTCACCCAATAGATCATTTATTTTATGGATCTTCAGCTCGCCCTTTTCCGGCTGATCGCGGTCACGGGCAAAGTGCAGCAGATTGCCAAAAATTAGCAAAACACCAAAAACCACAGTGGCCGTCTTGGCAAAAAACATCCCGTATTCAGCTAAAAATTCCATGATCAATGCTCCTCAGCAATTTCGGTTACCGCTTGGCGGACTAAGCAACCCCCAATAATACCCTCTGACAAGTATTCAGGCAAGCCCCAGAAATCGATCCAAAAAAGACGTTGATCCATTGGACAAATCGCTCGCAATGTGAATAATTCCGCCTGCCCTCAATAACACTCAACATCGGCATGAAGGATACCCTGTTTCACTCCCTGCACCGCAATTTTTTAGGCGATACAGACCCATGGTACAAACACACCATCGCCGCCTTTCTGGTGCTCAATCCCATTCTCTATTTCACCGCCGGCCCGTTTATCGCCGGCTGGGTGTTGCTCGGCCAGTTTATTTTTACCCTAGCGATGGCGTTAAAATGCTACCCGTTGCAGGCGGGCGGCCTACTGGCATTGGAGGCACTCGCCATCGGCATGGCCAGCCCAGACAGTCTACTGCACGAGGTCGAAGCCAACCTAGAAGTGCTCCTGCTGCTCATTTTTATGGTAGCCGGAATTCACTTTATGCGCGACCTGTTGCTGCATATTTTTACCCGCATCCTGCTCGGTGTGCGCTCCAAACTGCTGCTGTCCCTGCTGTTTTGCGCATCCTCTGCCCTGCTGTCGGCTTTTTTAGATGCCCTGACGGTCACCGCAGTGCTGATTGCCGTGGCGAGTGGATTTTATACGATCTACCAGCGAGTCGCCTACGGAACGGACGAGCGGGCCGAATACGCGCTGGACGAAGCCGACCCCCACCGCGAAGAGATGGAAAATTACCGCGCCTTTTTACGCAGCCTAATCATGCACGGCGCAATCGGCACCGCGCTCGGCGGCGTACTGACCATGGTCGGCGAGCCGCAAAACCTGCTAATCGCCGGCATCACCGGCTGGGATTTCGGCAGCTTTTTTCACGCAATGGCCCCAGTCACCCTGCCTGCCTTGCTCGCCGGCCTGCTGACCTGCGCAATTCTAGAAGCCAGCGGTCGCTGTGGCTATGGGGCTAAACTCTCGCCCGCTGTGCGCACCGCCCTAGAAAACTTTCAGCGCGAACAAGATGCCGCCCGCACCAGTCGGGATTCCGCCGCCCTGCTAATACAGGCATTGGTCGGCCTCTTTGTGGTGGTCGCTCTAGCGACTCATATGGCACCGGTTGGCTTAATTGGGCTGGCCGTCATCGTATTATTGACCGCCTGCAACGGGGTAACCGAAGAGCACCGCATCGGCCACGCCTTTGCCGATGCCCTGCCCTTCACCGCCCTATTAGTGGTATTTTTTGCCATTGTTTCAGTAATTCAAACCCACCAATTATTCGACCCAATCACCGCCTTAATTCTCGCGCAACCAATGGAGCGGCAACCGCTAACACTGTTTTTTGCCAATGGCTTGCTATCGATGATCAGTGATAACGTTTTTGTGGCCACTGTTTATATTAAAGAAGCCGAAAACGCTTTTCTTAGCGGGCAAATCAGCCGCTCCCATTTTGAGCAACTGGCGATTGCCGTCAACACCGGCACCAACCTGCCAAGCGTGGCCACCCCCAACGGTCAGGCGGCTTTTTTATTCCTACTAACCTCGGCACTCGCACCGCGAATTCACCTTTCTTATATGCGCATGCTGCTAATGGCACTGCCCTATACCCTAGTGCTGACAGCGGTCGCGGCCATTGCCATCGCGCTCGTTTTTTAATCTTTTAGCCCCCTAATTTTTATTCCACAATTTCGGTTGCCGCAATTCGCTCCGCGTCCGACAGGCTGCGTTTCAAATCCAGATTGACAAAATCAAATAAACTGCGATCGGCCAGCTGAGAGGGAGCTACATTGCAAATGGCTGCAAAAATGCTTTCAATGCACCCCGGCTGCGCTCGCTGCCAATCGGCCAACATGCGCTTAATTTGCTGACGCTGCAACCCGGTTTGCGAGCCGCACAGGTTGCAGGGAATAATGGGAAACTGCCGATACTCAGCATAAGCCGCCAAGTCCGCCTCGGCGCAATAGGCCAGCGGGCGAATGACCATATTGCGCCGGTCATCGCTGAGCAGTTTAGGCGGCATGGCCTTGAGTTTGCCACCGTGAAATAGATTGAGAAACAAGGTCTCCACAATGTCATCGCGATGGTGACCGAGCGCAATACTATCGGCCCCAATCTGCTCGGCAAACCCATAAAGAATCCCGCGCCGCAGCCGCGAGCACCAGCCGCAATAGGTTTTTCCAGCAGGCACCAGCTGTTTCACCTGTGAATAGGTATCGCGCTCTAGGATATGGTATTCAATATCGAGCTTCTCTAAATAGTCCGGCAACACATGCGCCGGAAACCCAGGCTGTTTCTGATCCAGGTTGACCGCTACCAATTCAAATTCCACCGGCGCAGTACGCTGCAAACCACGCAAAATATCCAGCAAGCCATACGAATCCTTACCACCGGACAAACAAACCATCACCCGATCGCCATCCGCAATCATATTAAAATCAACAATCGCCCGCCCCACATTGCGCCGCAACCGCTTTTGCAACTTATTAAATTCCAACCGCCGCTTGCGGGTATCGGTGTTCATTGACTGTAGCCGCCGGATAGACAATCTGTTTTTTATAGCCTCTATAGTTGCAAAGAACTGAAAATCGAATCTACCTCGGCGGCCTCTTTGGGATAATAATGCATTCCCGCTGCGGAAAAAATAATCAGGTTTAACCGATCATCCTTTTTTACCATAATACAATCTGCTCGCCTAGCCAATCCGTTGCTATCGTAATAACTCATATCGAACCGGAATCCGATACTACCTTGCAACCTCTGCGGGCGCAAATTGGTCGCATCGATAACTAACTCACCTCCGGAGGAATTTTTTAGTGATGTTACCACCAGCTCCATGAGCTCATTGGGTAGCATATTGGCCCTAAATTCCGGCATCGGCAGTTCTTTACTGCGGCTGGTAAAGATGGTCTGCCCATCTTTGATACCGCCGATGAATGTTAGCTGGTTGAGCCTTTCGCCATCTTTGGTCCACACCTCGGATTTCGCCCCCGACCGAAGCGATGATTTATTCCAATCCGTGGTGGAGACAAAACTCATCCCCTGCACTGTGTGCGCTCCTTCAGGGGCTAGGGAATAGTGGGCGCAGGCCGCCAGCATGCATGCTAGGGCTAAAATGCTTATCTTCTTCATGGCTGGTTCACCTCAAAGTTTCCAGATAAAAATTGATCATTTCCCGATCATCGGCGTTCGGGGTAATTTCTAAGTAGCTCTCAAATGCGTCTTTAGCAGCATCGTTGAGACCGTGTTTTATGTAAAGATAGCCAAGCTCGCGATGGGAACGCGCCGCGGTGCGCTCAAACGTTGCTGCTTTTCGATATAGGTCAATGGCTGCTCGCTCATCGCCGAACTTTTTTCTTTGCCGGTGTAGCTCGGCTCGATAAAATTTAATCAGGCTATCGGGATAGCCTATAGCCGCATGCCGATCGATCATCTCGGCGGTTTGCTCGTATTCTTGCAGGGCTATCTGCTCATCCATCAGCCCTTCGTATTCGGCGACGACTAGGTTTTGGAATTCGTCCAGATCGGTCTCATCGGTTTTAGGATTTTTTCCATAACGCTTTATGTGCTGTTTTAATCGGGCAATTCTGTTTTCTACCTTGGGGTGGGTGGCAAAAAAAATAGAGCTCGTGTCCTTGCTTTTATCTGCGCCCCTTTCCGCTTCAATGTATTTCCACAGGCTTACCGAAGCGGCGGGGTCGTATCCATGGGTAGCGATAATTTGCACCCCGTAGGCATCGGCTTCCGATTCCTGCTCGCGATTGTATCTCATTAGTCCAACGGTTGCGACATCTCGTGCTAGACCGTGCAAATCCTCATGCAGGGCGGCAAGGCCAATGTCGATGAAAGCGGCGATACCCAAGCTCTTCTTAGCGTTTCGCCACTGATCTATGCTGTGCGATCGTAAATAATGAGCCAACTCATGCCCAAGCACTGCGCCCAGCTCATCTGCGTTTGCCACCCTGAGTAGCAAGCCGGTATGTACATGCATCATTCCATTGGGATACATGGAGGCGTTAAAATGTGGATTTTTGACCAGATAGACTCGGATTGAACCGCAATAATCCCCGGCCAGTTGGCACACCAGTTCTTCGAGGTATTCAGTTAATGCGGTGTTTCTAATAATGTGCGGGGAGGTTTGCAGCTGTTCTTCAAAACGCTCCACCTGATACCAAAGCCCGCCTTCATCTGTCGACTTATCCGGGGCGTAGCCGGGTGGCAGGGTTGGTTCAAATCGTTGCGCTCCCTCCGCGACGGATGCAAGGCTGGCGAACAGCAATAACAGGCTTAACAGTAAACGCATGACGCAAAATACCCGGTTTTTTCTAGCCGTTTCATTTTGCAGGGAAGCCGGCAAGCAAATTTTTGGCTACTGTATTTGCTACAGACTGCTTTCTTGAATCGCCAACCCCCTGAACAAGCTGATTAAACCAGACCACATCGCCAGACTCCAAGTCCACTAGCGAGGAAAAACCGATCTGTGGTGTCCCCTGCACCTGATGATTGCCTTGCGTCAATATGGCTAGCGCAATCTGTTGGGCGATTCTACCGCCGGTCGCAAAGCTATCTCTAAAGAAAACAAACAGCGCATAATCGGCCCCGGTTTCATCCTTCAAAAGCCCGGCTTTCTCTCCTAGGGTCCATTCAAACCGACCCTTTTTGGTGGGGAGCTTGTATTCCTCCGCCCCTAGCGAGTGCTCTAGTATTGACTGCCCCACTGCCTCGTGGAGTTTTACCAGCTGAACTGTATCGGAGGCCGGGTCTTTAATTCTCGACTCATAAGTGCTGGCACTGTAGCCATATTTTGCAATCCTGGCATCGATCGCCTGCGAGATGTACTTGGCGGCATTTTCAGTCCAATCGGCTTGAGGTTCTTCCAAGCCTGAAGCACTGACCTCGGTAAGCTCCACATCCATGGGCATCATCAGAATGGCGACCTTTTCGCCCGCGGAGGATAGTTCCTCCACCTGACTGATATTTTGCGTAGTCGCGCAGCCAGTGGCGAATGCTGCAATGCAGAGAAAGACGACTTTCGCCGCGGTCGAAAACCAGCACGATGCCCCTGTCCACCGGCTAAAAAATGTGACATTTTGCATAGCTGCTATCCCCTAAAATTAACGGCTTGCACGGCGGCATTATGGATGAAATATGGGATTATGCAACCCTACACAACCCGACTGCCTTGCGTAGCTGCTGCATGAAAGGCCCCGCTTGCGCCCGAGCGCGTTGGGCACCCTGTTGCAATTTGCTTTCGATCTGCGCCGGATCTGCCAATAATTCTTGGTAGCGGGCGCGGGGGGCGGTTAGCTGAGTGTTGAGCAAGTCGAATAGCCGTTGCTTGGCTTCGCCCCAGGCGATGCCGGCGGCGAATTCGGCGCGCATGGCTTGCGTTTGTTCGGGGCTGGCAAACGCCTGCCAGATTTGGAATAGCGGTGAATCGGCGGGGTCTTTTGGCTCGCCTGGTTCTAGCAGGTTGGTTTTTATTTTATTGATGGCTTTGCGCAGCTGTTTTTCTGGCAAAAATAGCGGGATGCTGTTGTTGTAGCTTTTGCTCATTTTGCGGCCATCCAAGCCCGGTAGCACCGCCGCCCCCGCGGCGATGCGGGCCTGCGGCAACACTAGGTGGTCGCCATAAATATGGTTGAATCGCCCGGCGATGTCACGTGCCATTTCGATATGCTGAATCTGGTCGCGCCCGACCGGCACCTCGCTGGCCCGAAACAGCAGGATGTCCGCCGCCATGAGCACGGGGTAAGAAAACAGCCCCATGCTGATGCCAAAATCCGGGTCTTCGCCGCGTTGCGCATTGGCTTGCACGGCATCCTTGTAGGCATGGGCACGGTTCATCAGCCCCTTGGCCGCGCAACAGCCGAGCAGCCAGCTTAGCTCGAGGATTTCGGGGATGTCCGACTGCCGATAGAAAATGGCGCGCTCGGTGTTCAGCCCCAGTGCCAGCCAAGCGGCGGCCACTTCGCGCACCGATTGCCGCACCCGTTGCGGGTCTTGGCATTTGATCAGCGCGTGATAGTCGGCCAGAAAATAAAAATGCCGCCCACAGCCGCCACTTTGACTGGCCGCGATGGCCGGGCGAATTGCGCCGGCGTAATTGCCTAGATGAGGGGTGCCGGTGGTGGTGATGCCGGTCAGGTGGGTGGATTCGGTCATGGGGCGGACTCTGCCGCGACCGCGGGCGGGGCGACGCAGTTGTAGAAAACGGTCAAGGCACGGTGCAACAGATGGGCATCGTCCGCGCCGGCGGTCTCGCGCACGCTGTGCATGCCCCACTGCGGGCAGCCGACATCGGCTGTGGCCACGCCCAGCCCGGCGGCGACCAGCGGGCCGATGGTGCTGCCGCATGCCAGATCATTGCGCGCTACAAAGGTTTGCATCGGCACCTTCGCCGCGTCGCAAAAGCGGCGAAACAGGGCACCGCTCTGGTCGCTGGTCGCGTAGCGTTGATTGGCGTTGACCTTCAGCACCGGCCCACCGTTGAGTCGCGGGGCGTGGTTGCCATCGTGTTTTTGCGGGTAATTGGGGTGCAGCGCATGCGCATTGTCCGCCGAGACCAACAGCGAGCGGGCGAGCACCCGCGGCAAAGATCCACCAGGACAGAGACGCTCCAAAATATCGCGCAGAAAAGACCCATCCGCGCCCGTGGCAGACCGGCTGCCAACCTCTTCATGGTCGTTGCATACCAACAGCGTCGGTTGCCGCCTATCGCATGCCAGCAACGCCTGCATGCCGGCGTAGCAGCTGAGCAAATTATCCAGCCGGGCACTGGTCAGATATTCCCCGCGCACCCCGATCAGGGCGGCGGGCTGGGTGTCGTAGGCACTGATGTCCCAAGCGTGGATGCGCGATTTTGGCAGGTCCGCATGCTGCTCGCGCAGACGTTGCAACAGCAGGCTGGCGAACGGCTCGCAGTCGCTGGCCAGCACCAGATTAAGATCGCGCTGGCGATCGATGGTGCGATTTTCGTTGGCTTGGCGGTCCAGATGAATGGCGAGGCTAGGAATCTGCGCCACCGGCCGCTGAAAATCCACCAATCGACTGAATAGCTGTCCACGCTGATCTTCCAGAGTCACCCGCCCGGCCAGCGACAGGTCGCGGTCAAACCAAGGGGCGAGCAGAGCCCCGCCGTAGACCTCCACCGCCAGCTGGCGGCTGTGTGCCGAGCACAGATCGGGCAGCGGTTTGACCTTCAAACAGGGACTGTCGGTGTGCGCCCCGACCATGCGCAGGCCAGCTTCCAGATACTCTGCGCTACCGGTGTGAAAGGCGACCAGCGAGCCGCCGCGCACCACCATATAGCTGCCGACGGGTTTCAGCGACCAAGAGTCCCGCTCGGCGAGCCGCACAAAACCGCGATCGCCAAGCCGGGCCGCCATTTGCGCGACCGCATGATAGGGCGATGGCGAGCGGTCGAGAAAATCGAGCAGTCCCGCGTTAAACTCATCTCGTTCCACTGTGCTCCGCCCTAGCCCCGTTTGGGCCCCGTTTTGCGCCGCAATAAAGGCTGCGCATTCTAACTGATTCGCCCCGCTCGCCGCCTCGATTTCCCGTGCCTGCTCTTGTCCGCCTGCAACCAACTGAACTCGACTGGGATGCACCGCACCTGCCGCGCTCGCGACAATACGGCGAGGGCTATTTTGGCGCGGAAGATGGCCTGGCCGAGGCCGAGCATGTCTTTTTGCGGGGCAACGATTTGCCGCAACGCTGGCGCGCTCTGCCGCCGCAGGCACAATTCACCCTCGCCGAGACCGGCTTCGGCAGTGGCATGAACCTGTTAGCCGCCGCCCGCCTTTGGCAGCAAGTCGCACCGGTTGATGCGCGGTTGCACTTTATCAGCAGCGAGTTGCACCCAATGCACAGCGCAGACCTAGAGCGCGTCCATCGGCACTGGCCACCGCTGGCCAAGCTGGCGGCGCGATTGCGGGCCGCTTACCCGCCAATGGTGCCCGGCTGGCACCGTTTCCATCTGGATGCGCAAATTAGCGTCACTCTGATTTTTGCCGAGGTGGAAAGTGCGCTGGCGGGCCTCTGCCCCACTCTGGCAGGCGAGCTCTGGGACCATCAAAATTGGGGGCCAAACTGGGGGCCAAATTGGGGGGTAGATGCTTGGTTTTTGGACGGCTTTGCCCCAGCGCGCAACCCCGCTATGTGGCGCGAATCCGTCTTTGCCCTGATGCGCCGCCTGAGCCGTCCGGGGGCCAGCGCAGCCACTTTTAGTTGCGCAGGGGCGGTGCGGCGTGGTCTGCAAAAATGGGGGTTTGCGACCGAAAAAGTCGCCGGTTTTGGGCGCAAGCGGCAGATGCTTCGCGCCCGTTTTGACCCCGCCGCCGCGGTCGATTTGGCAGACTGGCAACGGATCCAGGCAGGCCAGAACACCGTTTGCTGGCACTTAAGCAGCACCCGCGCGCCCGAATATCAGCAAGTGGCGATTGTCGGTGGCGGCATTGCGGGTTGCGCCACCGCGATGGCCCTGGCACGGCGCGGAATCGCGGTCAGCCTGTTTGAGGCGGGCGAGCTGGCAGGCGGCGCGTCCGGCAACCCGCAAGCGGCCCTGCATGCGCGGCTCTCGGCGGCGGGCGGCATGCTGCGCGATTTCGGTCTGCATGCGCTGAATTATGCGCTGCGTTTTTACGCCGAGTATTTGGAATCGCCGGAACAGGGGGTGCTGTGCGGGCTGATCCAGCTGCCGCGCTCGGCTGCGGATTTGGCGCAAATGGGTCGCATCGCCGAGCGGTTCCGACATGCCCCGGAGCTGGTACGCCGGCTCGATGCCGCGGCGTTGAGTGCGTTGGCCGGGCTAAAAATAGGCTCGGGCGGACTCTACTTTCCCGGCGGCGGCTGGGTGTGCGGGCCGCGCTTTTGTCGGGCGTTGCTGCACAGATCGGGGGCACGGTTAATCGAGCACACCGCGGTGACCGCCATCGCCGCCGACTCCGACCGCTATATCTTGCGCAGCGACCGGCTTGAACTCGGCACCTTCGATGCCGTGGTGCTTTGCAATGCCATGCAGGCCCGCGCTTTGTCGCAAGCCAGCTGGTTACCGTTGCGGCCCATTCGCGGGCAGCTGAGTCGGCTGCGCGACTGCCCTGAAACCGGCGGGCTGCGCACGGTGCTGTGTCGCGATAATTATTTGTGTCCGGCGGTGGCGGGGGCGCAAACGGTGGGCGCGACCTATGCGATCGACAGCGATAGCACGGCGGTAACCCGCGCCGATTATCGGGCCAACATGCGCGGAGTGCAGGCGTTATTGGGGTTGCCGCAGCCGCTCAACCACTCATCGCCCGACCTATCGACCGAACACCCGCCAGAGATGGGCGACCGCGCCGCCATTCGCGCCACCGCGCCGGATTATTTGCCACTAGTGGGCGCATTGCCGGATAAGCCGTTATTTTTGCAGGAATTCGCCGCTTGGCGGAAAAATCTCAAGCAGCCCATTGCGCGGGCGCATGGCGGTTACGCCGGGCTCTATGCAAACCTGGGGCACGGTTCGCACGGCTTTGTCTACGCCCCGCTCTGCGCCGAATTGCTGGCCGCGCAGCTGGCCGGGGAGCCGCCGCCGCTCGCCGCGGAGATGCAACGGGCCCTGCACCCGGCGCGTTTTCTGGTGCGTGCTCTGGCGCGTAATGGGCCGCTATCGGTCGCTTGATCGGGCGAGATGCCACAGGATCTGGCTGCGCTCAAGTTTTTGGCAGCGTCACCCCCCGCTGATTTTGGTATTTGCCGCCGCGATCGGCGTAAGAGGTCTCGCACACCTCATCGGATTCAAAAAACAGCATCTGCGCCACGCCCTCGTTGGCGTAGATTTTGGCGGGCAGGGTGGTGGTGTTGGAAAATTCCAGAGTCACCTGCCCCTGCCATTCCGGTTCCAGCGGGGTGACATTGACGATGATGCCGCAGCGGGCGTAGGTGGACTTGCCCAAACAGATGGTCAGCACCGAGCGCGGAATGCGGAAGTATTCCACGGTGCGCGCCAAAGCAAAGGAGTTTGGCGGGATGATGCAGTGGTCGCCCTTGAAGTCGACGAAGCTCTCCGGGTCGAAGTGCTTCGGGTCGATGGTGGCGGAGTTGACGTTGGTGAACACTTTGAACTCGTCCGAGCAGCGCACATCGTAGCCGTAGCTGGAGGTGCCGTAGGAGACGATCTTGGTGCCGGCCACTTCGCGGCACTGGCGGGGTTCGAAGGGGTCGATCATTCCCGTCTCGGCGACCATGCGGCGGATCCATTTATCCGATTTGATGCTCACTGGCGGCTCCTGCGCGGCGGCTAGTCGATGACAATTTCTGGGGTGTCCGGCTGCGCGGCGGTTATCTCGTCCAGCCGTTGCCGGCAGGCGGTGGCGATCTGCCCGTAGGCGGCGGTCAGCTCCCCGCTGGGGTCGCTAATTGGGGTCGGTGTGCCGGCATCCAGATCGGCGCGGATGCGGGAGTCGATCGGCAGGGAACCGAGCACCGGCACGGCGTACTGTTCCGCCACCCGCGCCGCGCCGCCCTGCCCGAAAATAGGCTCGGCATAGCCGCATTGGGGGCAGCGATGCACCGCCATATTTTCCACCAAACCGAGCACCGGCACCGCGACCTTGCGGAACATTTCGATACCCTTGACCGCGTCCAGCAGGGCGATTTCCTGCGGGGTGGTGACGATGATCGCCCCGTCCACCGCCGCCTTTTGCGCCAGCGTTAGCGGAATATCGCCGGTGCCCGGCGGCAGGTCCACCAGCAGGATATCCAACCCCTGCCAGAGCGTTTGCGTGAGGATTTGCGTCAGGGCACTGCTGGCCATAGGACCGCGCCAGACCATGGGGGTCGCGGCGGTGGTCAATAGCCCGATGGACATGACTTGCAAACCGTGCGCTTGCAGCGGCACCAAGCGGTTGCCGGCTTGGACCTGCGGTCGGTCGCTGATGCCCAACATGGTCGGCAAGCTGGGGCCGTAGATGTCGGCATCCAGAATGCCAATCTTCTGGCCCGCTCCCTGCAAGGCCAGGGCCAGGTTGACCGCGGTGGTGGATTTGCCCACCCCGCCCTTGCCGGAAGCCACCGCGACGATACGGCGGGCCCCGGCGATGGCCCCGGCGATGGCATTGGTGCTGGTATCGGTCGGATTCATCCGCACGGTTCCTTAAACACGGTACAGCAGAATAGCAAACAGCACGGCGGCGAGCAGCCCCCGATAGACCACAAAAGGCATAAAGCCGATGCGCTCGATCAGAGCCAAGAAACCGCGGATGCACAGATAGGCCGCTACGCCCGCCACCGCAGCGGCGACCGCCAGCTGCATCCATGGTGCGGCGGGGGTTTCCAGCAGTCCGAGGGCCTTCCAACTGGTGCTGAGCAGAATGACCGGCACCGATAGCAAAAACGAAAATTGCGCCGCCGCGGTGCGCTGCAGCCCCAAAAAGAGCGCAGCGGTCATGGTCAGCCCGGAGCGCGAGGCACCGGGCACCAAAGCCAGGGCCTGTGCCATGCCGATAATCAGCACCGCCAGCCCGCCGATATTTGCCAGCGATTTGCCGCCCTTTTGCCGATCGGCCAAAGCCAACAGCAGGGCACCGGCAAGGGTGGCGGTGGCGATCACTGCCAAATTTCGCAACCGTGACTCGATGAGGTCGCCGAATAAAAAACCCGCCAGCCCCACCGGCACAGTCGCCGCCAAGATCCCCCACGCCAGCCGCCCCGCCGGCGAGTGCCGACCGCGCAGCGAATTCAAGCCGCTGCAAGCGAGGTCGGCCAGGCGGGTGCGGAAATACACCAACACCGCCAGCAGCGAGCCAAAATGCACCGCCACATCGAAAGCCAGCCCCTGATCCGGCCAGCCGAACAGGGCCGCCGGTAAAATGAGGTGCGCCGAGCTGGAGATGGGCAGGAATTCGGTCAGCCCCTGAATCAGGGCCAAAACCAGCACTTGCCACCAGCCGAGCGGCTCCATCAGCCCGCCGCCCTGCCCTGCTGTTCCAGCGTCTTCCAGGCATTGGCGCGGCGCAGGTAGACTGGCTGTGCCTCTAGGGCGGAAAAATCGCCGGGTCGCCCCGCTTGCAATAACGGTCGCGCCAATTCCAGCACCGCAGTGGCGCAAATGCTGGCCTCCGCGTCGGCATAGATCGCGTTTATCGATGCCAGTTCGGGCAACCGTAACCCGCTGCCGAGCAGGGCGGTGGCGGGCCGGGCACGGCGATCGAAATCGGCGATCGCGACCAGTCGATCTGCGCGGCACGGTTGCGGCAGGGCATTTTCCAGACTGTATTCCCCGCAGTAAAGCTCGCCCATGCGGGCATCGAGCAATACTTCGATGCGCTGTGCGCCAGCCTGCTGGCAGGGATACCGGTGGCTTGCTGCCAAGGCTTGCAGTGAAGAGACCGGAATTAGCGGAACCTGTGCCGCAAACGCAATGCCCTGCGCGAAGCTGAAGGCGATGCGCAGGCCGGTGAAGGAGCCGGGGCCTGCTGCCACGGCCACGGCGGCCAATTTTGGGTTGTCGGTTTCATGCATGATCTGGCGATAGAGCGGCAGCAATTCGCGGGCCTGTTGCCGCGCGCCTTGTGCCGATTTTGCATGGATCGGGCCGGCATCCGTATCGGCATCCAGCGGGCCGAGAGCCACTGAGCAGGCGCGCTCCGAGCAGTCGATGGCGAAAATGTGGCTCACGAGGCGGGGGGGCGGGGCTGGCCGGGGCGTAGGATCGCATCCAGATGGGGGGCGGTGATCGCCTCCAGCATATCGATATGCGCAGTGCTGGCGTTCAGGCAGGGGATCAGGCGCAGGTCGGCGCCGCCGTGCTCGATAAAAAGATGGCGATTTTCTACCGCGATCTCTTCCAAAGTTTCTAGGCAGTCGGCGGCGAAGGCCGGGCAGAGCACATCGATGCGCTTGACCCCGGTCTGCGCCAATTCTACCAGGGTCGCATCGGTGTAGGGCTGCAACCAAGGGGCGCGGCCGAAGCGGCTTTGGTACGTCATGCGGTAATCGCTTTCCTGCAGCCCGAGGGCCGCGGCCAGGGCCCCGGTGGTGCATTCACAGTGCCCGGCGTAGGGGTCGCCGCGGTCCACATAGGATTGCGGCACACCGTGATAGGAAAATAGCAGCAGGTCGGCGCGCCCCTGCGCCTGCCAATGGTCGCGCACCGATTGCGCGAGGGCGGCAATGTAGGCCGGGTGATGAAAATAACTGTTGATAATGTGCAGCCCCGGCAAGGCGCGGCGGCGGCAAATGTAGTGGGCGATCTGGTCGTAGACGGCACCGCTGGTGGAGCCGGAATACTGCGGGTAGAGCGGTAGCAGCAGGATGCGGCGGCAGCCCTGTTGCCAGAGTTCATCCAGAGTTTGCGCAATCGATGGGGTGCCGTAGGTCATGGCGTGGCGGACGTGCAATGCGCCGGGGCCGTGGCGGGCGGTCAGCCGCTCTTGCAACTTGGCGGCTTGTTGCTCGGTGAAGTGGCGCAGCGGCGAGCCTTGCGCCGTCCAGATGGCGCGGTAGGCGCGGGCGACCTTGGCCGGGCGCAGCGGCAGCACGAAAAGGTTCAAAATCAGCCACCAGAGCGGGCGCGGCACTTCCACCACCCGCCGGTCGCCTAAAAATTGCCGCAAAAAAGCCCGCACCGCGGACGGGGTGCAGTCCACCGGGGTGCCGAGGTTGACCAGCACCAATGCTGCGGGTTGCGCCTGTCCGCGCATGGTTTTTAGCCTGCGTTAAGAAGAGAGGGCATCGCTGATCTCGCGGGCGATCTCATCGACCGACCCTAGCCCCGCGATGGCGGTATAGCAGGGCGCATGCGGCGATTTTGCCTCGTAGTTTTTGTAAAAATCGATCAGCGGTGCGGTCTGTTGGTGGTAGACCGCTAGGCGTTTGAGCACGGTTTCCTCGCGGTCGTCGGCGCGTTGTACCAGTGGCTCGCCGGTCAGGTCATCGCGCCCTTCGTCGCGCGGCGGATTGTATTGGGTGTGGTAGACGCGCCCACTGGCCGGGTGCCACCGCCGCCCGCTGATGCGCGCCACAATCTCGGCATCGGGCACACGGATTTCGATCACGTGGTCGATCTGAATATTGTCGGTGCGTAACGCCTCCGCTTGGGCGATAGTGCGTGGGAAGCCGTCGAATAGAAAGCCGTTGGCGCAGTCGGGCTGGGCGATGCGAGCTTTGATCAGGGCGATGATTTGGTCGTCGGCGACTAGGGCCCCGGATTCCATCACGCTGCGTAGCTCGCGCCCAATGGCGGAGCCGGACTGCACCGCGGCGCGCAACATATCGCCGGTGCTGATTTTCGGGATGGCGTGGGTGCCGCAGAGCCGCTCCGCCTGGGTGCCTTTACCGGCCCCGGGCGGGCCGAGCAGAATCAATCGCATGGGGCTAGTTTTTCAGACGGGTTGCGGGGGGCGTTAGACTATACAGCACAGCGGGCGGGGGCAACAGTAAAAGCGGCGACTCGGCTAGTCTGAGCGGCTGGTTTCTTGCGGTTTGGCGGCAAGGGCGGCCTTGGCTTGCTGCCAGAGTTGCTCGAGCTGGTCGGCGGTCTTTGTTTGCAATGATTCGGGGGCATGTTGGCTTTCCATCTGGCGAAAGCGGGCTTCGAACTTGGCGGAGGCGCGGCGCAGGGCGGTCTCGCTGTCGATTCCGAGTTTGCGGGCGAGGTTGACGCAACTGAATAGCAGGTCGCCGATTTCGTCCTCCACCTTGGCTGGCGATTCGTGGGTCATCGCCCGCTGGACTTCCGTTATTTCTTCGGCGATTTTGGCGAATACTGCGCTGGCATCGGCCCAATCGAAGCCGACTCGGGCGGCGCGCTTTTGCAGCTTTTGGGCGCGGGTGAGGGCCGGCAGGGCGACCGGCAGATCGTCCAGCAGACTGGCGTGGCCTTTGCGGGTGCGCTCGGCGGATTTGATTTCCTCCCACTGGGTTACCACCGCGGCGGTGTTGGCTAGGTTGTCGCCCTTGCGACTTTGCAGGGTGCCGGCGGGGAAGACGTGCGGGTGGCGGCGCACCAGTTTGTCGACTAGGTCGGAGATGACCGCGGGCAAATCAAAGTGCCCTTGCTCGCTGGCCAGCTGGCTGTAAAAGGCCACTTGAAACAGCAGGTCGCCGAGCTCTTCGCGCAGGCTGGCCAGATCACCGCGCTCGATGGCATCGGCCACTTCGTAGGCTTCTTCGATGGTGGACGGCACTATGCTGGCGTAATCCTGTTCGAGGTCCCAGGGGCAACCATCGGCGGGGTCGCGCAAGCGGGCGAGCAGATAGAGCAGGTCGGCGAGGTCGTATTGGGGGGCGTTCATGGCAGTGTGGGCGCACCTGCGTAGTGGGTGTGGGGCAGGTCGGCGGCGAACAGCCCGGAGGACAGGTAACGCTCGCCGCGATCGCAAATGATGCAGACGATCACCGCATCGGTCAGCCCTTCTGAGAGCCGCAATGCCGCGGCCACCGCGCCGCCGGAGGAGACCCCGCAGCTGATGCCCTCGACCCGCCCGAGGGCGCGCATGTGCTGTTCGGCTTCCGTCTGGCCAATATCGATGATGCGGTCGACCCGCCGGGCATCGAAGATTTTCGGCAAATAGGCGGGCGGCCAGCGGCGGATGCCGGGGATGGCGGCGCCTTCTTCTGGTTGCAGGCCGATAATTTCGATCGCGGGGTTTTGCTCTTTGAGGAAGCGCGAGACCCCCATGATGGTGCCGGTGGTGCCCATGGAGCTGATGAAGTGAGTCACTGTACCGCTGGTTTGCCGCCAGATTTCTGGGCCGGTGGTCTCATAGTGCATTTGCGGATTGTCGGCGTTGGCGAACTGGTCGAGCACCTTGCCTTTGCCGTCCGCCTGCATGGCGAGGGCCAGATCCCGGGCGCCTTCCATGCCGGCTTCGGCACTGACTTCCATTAGCTCGGCCCCGTAGGCGAGCATGGAGGCTTTGCGCTCGCGGGTGGCGTTGGCCGGCATGACCAGTTTTAGCCGGTAGCCGCGCACCGCCGCGACCATGGCCAACGCAATGCCGGTGTTGCCGCTGGTCGCCTCGATCAGGTTATCGCCGGGGCGGATTTCGCCGCGACTCTCGGCGCGGGAGATCATGCTGAGCGCGGGGCGGTCTTTGACCGAGCCGGCGGGATTGTTGCCTTCCAGCTTGGCCAGAATCTGGTTGCTGGTCGCGCCGGGTAACCGTTGCAGGCGCACTAGGGGGGTGTTGCCGACTAGGGTTTCTAGGGTGGGGAATTGCACGGAATCGGTTATCGCGATGGGGACGGATTTTGGGTGCTGATTTTACGCGCTAATTTTACGTACTGGGGACAGCGTCTGCCGATGCCCTTCGCGGTTTTTTGGGGGTGTTCGCCGTATTGGTGTCGGCGGTCATGCTGCGGCGACAAAACAACCGTGAAACCCGAGGGGCAGGATGCGCTCCATTTCCGCCAGCAGAATTGGCCCATCGGCCAGTGCCGCGGCCCGTAGTATCGCCACCCCGCTCCTGCCGCGCCGGTGGTCCAGAAAGCTGTGCATCAGATAGTCCCCACCGATCAGTTGCGGTTCTTCCACAATATAGTCCGGGCCGTAATCGTAGCGTTGGGCATCGCCGCTGCGCGGGTCAATCCGCATAACCGCCGTGGCCAGCCCGGAAGCACTGCTGCCAGACCCACTGGCCCCGTACAGCGGTTGCGGGCTGAAAGGGGCGCGCCGATCAAAGGCGGGAAATTCCAGGTCGACATCGAGCGGCTCGATCTGGCAGCGGGATTTATTCAAATCCAGCCGATAGCGTACCAGCGTCAGATCGCTGTAGTAGGGGCCGGGCTGTTGTTGCGCCAGCCGCGCCATGCCGATCGTCATGAAGTTCGAATTCGGGTATGCGCAGGCGGTCCATTCGAGCTGCTGTTGGTCTTCCCATGCGTTGCCAAAATGAAAGACAAAGGTGGCCGGCACCTCAATGGTTTTGACATGGTCCAGCGTCTGCCGGTCAAACACCAGCAGCTGGCTAGGCTGTTCGGGCATCCATTTGACGCTGCCTACAAAAGTCTCGCTTTCGGTCATGGTCGATATGGCGGAAGAGTTCAGCGCGATCATGTACCGCGGAGTCAGAATGAAATCGTGCATATAGCCGGCAAAGTCCAGCGGATGGACGCGGAATTTTTTCAGCTGGCCAGCGGCACTTATCTGGTAGAGCACTAATCGGGGATTAGAACCGGCGAAGGATGCCGAGCCGATATTCCAGAGATTTCCCGACTCGTCCGTTCGCGGGTGCGCCGAAAAAGGCACGCCGGCCAGCTCCTTGCTCCAGTGCTGCACGCCTAGCGTTTCCAGAGAATCCGGATCAACCCGATACGCCGACCCCGCCTCCCACAGGGCCAATAGCTCGTCGCCGACCAGCTGCACATTGATATTGGCGACGTTCAGCGTTTCATTGTTGCGTTCGGGCATGGCTCCGCTGATCTTGGAACCGGCTCCGTTGAATAAAAAGCGGCCGGCGGCACTTTCCTTAAGGAGCCGTTCAGTGCGCACAAATCGCCCCTGATGCACGACTTGGTCGGCAGCAAACCGAAACGCTTGAATCATGCCGTCCGGATCAAACCAGTGGCCATAACGCTGGCCAGCGCGTTGATACAGGGCCGGGCCATTGCGAAATAGGGTGCCCTGGCAGGGTGCGGGGAGGCGGCCTTGAACCGACATAGGCAGCGGCGCAAGGTCGCTCTCCACACCAGCAAAACCGATCGCCCAAGATGGCGGCAATTCAGCAAAAACGGCCCGCGGCAGCGCATGGGCTGCGGCTAGGGCCGTCGGTAGGCCAATTAAAAAGTCGCGTCTTCGCATGCGGGGCTCACTGCTGTTTTTCTCAAAATCTATCGCAATCTGATTCTGATTTGCGTATCGCCCTCCAGCGGCACACTGGCTTTAGCAAATGCGGGCGGACCAAAGCGGCCTTTGTTATTGCTGAACCCATATCCCTCAAGCGGAATGCCTAAAATATTGCGGTCCAGTTTACCGTTGCTATTCGCATCGTGGAAGACTTTGACCGCATAGACGCCGGGCGGTAGGTCGTGCAAAGTGACTTGGGTTGTCGCGGCGTACACCCGGCTACGTGCTTCGATCACCGGGCTTCGGTCATTCTTATAGGTTTCCGCACTATCGAAAACCGACCAGCTCAGTGCCCCGCCCGGGTCTGTGATGTTTTCTATAAGAATACTTAAATCGGCCGCCTGCGCCAGCTGCAGTGGCTGAATAGCCAGCGTGATGGCTGCAAGAAAAGATTTCATACCGTTGTCCCATTCATCGATGCGATGCGGAATAATAGCCTGTCCGAGGCGCAAAGACAGCGGCGGGTTTAGGTGCTTATTTTGCGCATTGGGGGTGCCGCCTGCCGATACCATTCGCGGCTTTTTAGTGTGCGCCCGCCGAGTAGTCGCTCTAGCTGGGTGCGGCACAGGCGTTTTGCTGCCCTGAGGGCGGTTGGATCCTGCGGGCCATGTTGGTGCAGAGACAGCAGGGCGGCCCCGGCCAGCGCATTTGGGCTGTTGGCGGGGGCCGGATGCAGGCCGGCCTCCGGTGCGTACTGGTAGCACTGGTCTTGGCGCAGCGGGTTGCCCGCCAGATCCTGCGACAGGTCGATGGCGTAGCCGAGGGCGGCGAACAGCTCTAGTTCGAAAGTGCGCAACAGGAGTTCCAGCGGGGCGTCCGCATCGAGCTGCGCTAGGGTTTGGGTATAGAGTGCGTAGAGGGGCGGGTGCGGGTCGGCCTCGCCGAGTAGGTAAAACAGCAATTCATTCAGATACATGCCGATTACCAAGCGGTCGGGGCGCGTTAGTAATACGGGGCCGGGTTCGGCGGCGGTCAGGGTTTGCAAATCGCTTTTGCCGCGCCAACCCATTTGGAATTCTTGGAAGGATTGCAGCGGGGCGGGGCCGGATGATTTGGCCGAGCGGGTGCGCCGGACCGCTTTGGCCCCGCGGGCGATCAGGTGCAGGCGGCCGGCATCGCGGCTGAATATATCGACCAGCAGGCTGGTCTCGCGAAATGGGCGAGTGCGCAGCACTAGGGCCGGTTGCAATGCCGTGCTCACGGGCGCGGCTCAGCGATAGCCGAGATGGCGCAGGGCGCGGTCATCGTCTGACCAGTTGGCGCGCACTTTGGCCCAAAGTTTGAGCATGACTTTGCCGCCGGTGAGCCGCTCGAGGTCGCGGCGTGCGTCGCTGCCAATCTGTTTTAGGCGGGTGCCGCCGGCGCCGATCAGGATGCTTTTTTGCCCGCTGCGCTCGACTAGGATCAGCGCGTGGATCTGGGTGAGGTTGCCCTTTTTCTGATAGCGTTCGATGTGGACTGTGGCGGCGTAGGGCACCTCTTCGCCCAGCTGGCGCATGATTTTCTCGCGCACTATTTCGGCGGCCAGAAAGCGCAGTGAGCGGTCGGTGATCTGCTCTGCCGCGTACAGCGGTGGGCCGGCGGGCAGGCGGTCTTCCAGCAGTGCGAGCAGGCGGTCGAGGTTGGTTTTGCGGAGTGCGGACAGGGGCACAAATTCGGCTTGCGGCAACTGCGCGGCGAGGTCTTGGATGTGCGGTAGCAGCAGGGCGGGGTCGGTCAGGCGGTCGATTTTGTTGAGCGCGACTAGGCAGGGTTTCGCGGTGGCTTTGACCTGCCGCAGCACCATCGCATCTTCGGCGTTCCATTTCAGGCGGTCGGCCACCAGCACCACCGCATCGACATCATGCAGGGCGGCGGTGGCGGTGCGGTTCATGTAGCGGTTGAGGGCGCGGGGGGTTTTCAGATGTTGGCCAGGGGTGTCGACGAATAGCATTTGGGCGCGGTCAGTGGTGCGGATGCCGAGGATGCTGTGGCGGGTGGTTTGCGGGCGGCGGGCGCTGATGCTGAGTTTTTGCCCGATTAGGGCGTTGAGCAGGGTGGATTTGCCGACATTGGGGCGCCCCACGATGGCGATATGGCCGCTTTTGAAGGGGGGGTCGGGGGGGGTAGTAGTTGGTGTTTTCATTTTTTCGGCTTTTCGCTGTTTGCTGGCGGGTGTTTTTCGATCTGCGCTAGGGCGGCGGCGGCGGCTTGCTGTTCGGCGGCGCGGCGGGTGCTGCCGGTGCCCAGATAGTCGCCGGCGATGCTGGCAACATGGCAGCGCACCCGGAATTGTTGAGCGTGGCCGGGGCCGCAGATCTCCAAAGTCTGATAATCGGGGCGCGGTTCCCCTCTGGCTTGCAGCCATTCTTGCAGGCGGGATTTGGCGTTACCGCCGGTGAGGTTGGGGGCATTTAGGCGGGGTTGGAAATGGCGGCGAACTGTATCGCGGCAGGTCTGCCAACCGGTATCCAGATACACCGCCGCCACTAGAGCTTCGTAGGCATCGGCTAGGATGGAATCCAGCCGGTGGCCGCCGGTTTTGGCGGTGCCGCTGCCGAGCTGCAGGGCATCGCCTAGGCCAAGTTCGTTGGCGATTTGCGCCAGGGTGCGATTGCAGACTAGGGCGGCGCGCAGTTGCGTCAGGCGGCCTTCGGCGTATGCAGGGAAATGGTCGAACAGTAATTCCGCCACTAGGGTGTTGAGCAGGGCATCGCCGAGGAATTCCAGCCGCTCGTTGCTGGGGTCGGTGTGGCTGCGGTGGGTGAGGGCGCGCTGCAATAAGGCGGCATCGGCAAACTGGTGGCCAAGCCGGTCTTGTAGGCGGGCGAGATTAGGATTGGGCAACTGTTTAGTCCGCCGTTTTGTGGGGGTTAATACCGGTGACCGGCGGGTCGATAGGGCTTTAATTTATTCATATTGGTGCCGTTAAACTAACTAAATGCATTTGTAATCTTTCGGGGGATCGAATACCAACCGGGCGCGATGCCTGAACCGGTGTTACAGCATCATTGATAAAATCGCACATAATCCCGTTACGGAAAATGAGAGTTTAATCCGTTTGGTGGCGGTTGGTGAAAGTTAATACTAGGTCGATGTTGGCGATTAGGTGGATGCGCTCTTCGTAGGTGCGGGTTAGGGTGAGGGTGTCGGGGGTGCGAGCTATTTTGAACTCGCGGGGGTCGATATTTAGGTTATTCATTTGGAAGTATCGGGATAGGCGGGCGCGGATTTCGGGTGCGCTGAGGTCCGTTAGACCGGGTTTGGCGGCGGTGGCGACGGCGCGGTTGATGAGGGCGTTTTCGATGTAGAGCGGACCCACTTTTAGGCCCAGTGATAGCAGGGCCGTAAAAATTAGCAGCCAAGCTAGAATTGTTAGACGCGAGGTGCCTTTGAGTTTCACGGGCACCCCCCCCCCCCCCCCCCCC
>JACONM010000012.1:237557-263784 GCA_014323765.1 Cellvibrionales bacterium
GCCCCCCCCCCCCCCCCGCAGCGCAGTAATTTTCATGGCGTTATTCCTCGGTTCGGTGTGCGGTTTTCAAATCTATTCGATTTTGCCGGCGCGGGAAAAGGAAGGTAGGCCCCAATCCTTCCAATGCATCCAGATAGCGACGGCTTTTCCGACTATATTGGATTCGGGCACCGGGCCCCAGGTGCGGCTGTCGGAACTGTTGTCGCGGTTGTCGCCGAGCATAAAGTAATGGCCGGGCGGCACCTGATAATCGCCGCTGCGGCTCCAGAGGCCGGGCGGGTTGCGCACTTGGGTGGCGTGGGTCGTCTCGCCGGTGGTTTCCTGCCAGAGTTCGGTGGAATAGGCCAGCCGCCAAGTTAGGGTTTCGAGCTGCTCACGCGGTTGCGGCTCGCCATTGACCCAAATTTGATGGGCGCGCAGGCGGATCTGGTCGCCGGGCAGACCGATGACGCGCTTGATGAAATAGCGGTTGTCGCCGGGCGGGGTGAAGACCATGAGATCGCCGCGTTGCGGTTGGCCGATCGGGATTATTTGGGTGCCAGTGAGCGGCAGGCGCAGGCCGTAGCTGAATTTGTCGACCAATATAAAATCGCCCACTTGCAGGGTGGGTAGCATGGATTTGGAGGGGATTTGGAACGGTTCGTAGAGGAAAGAGCGGATGATAAAAACGATGAGTAATACGGGGAAAAAGGAGGCCGCGTATTCCACCGCCAGAGACGGTTTGCGGGGCGGCTGGCGGCGTGGTTTGAGCAGCAGTTTATCGAGAAGCCAGAGTCCGCCGGTGGCTACTAGGGCGATGAATAGCAGCAGGGAAAAATCAAAATTCATGCTGGGGTTGCTCCGGGAATAGCGGCGGTTAATTATCGGTTTTTAGGACGGCGAGGAAGGCTTCTTGTGGGACTTCTACGCTGCCGAGTTGTTTCATGCGTTTTTTGCCGGCTTTTTGTTTGGCGAGCAGCTTTTTTTTGCGCGTTACATCGCCGCCGTAGCATTTTGCCAGCACGTTTTTACGCAGGGCTTTGACGGTGGAACGGGCGATAATTTGCCCGCCGATGGCGGCTTGGACGGCCACATCGAATTGCTGGCGGGGGATCAATTCTTTCATTTTACTGGCTAATTGCATGCCTTTGGCGCGGGCCTGTTCACGGTGGATAATTAGGGCTAGGGCATCGACTCGATCGCCGTTGATGAGAATGTCTAATTTTACCAGCGGGGCGGGGGCGAAGTGGATTAGGCTGTAATCGAGCGAGGCAAAACCGCGGCTGACGGATTTTAAGCGGTCGAAAAAATCCATGACCACTTCGCTCATGGGCATTTCATAGGTTAGCTGCACTTGGGTGCCGGCGTAGAGCATGTTTTTTTGAATGCCGCGGCGGGCGACGCAGAGGCTGATGACGTTGCCGAGGTAATCCTTGGGCACTAGAATTGAGGCTTCGACTATAGGTTCGCGGATCTCGGCCAGTGCGCCGGATTCAGACAGGCGTGAGGGGTTGTCGACTCGCAAGGTTTCGCCTTTGCTGGTGAGCACTTCATAGACCACTGAGGGGGCGCTGCTGATGATGTCTAGGTGGTATTCGCGCTCGAGGCGTTCCTGGATTATTTCCATGTGCAGCATGCCGAGAAAGCCGCAACGGAAGCCGAAACCGAGGGCGGCGGAAGTTTCTGGCTCGTAAAACAGCGAGGCATCGTTGAGCGACAGGCGGTCGAGGGCTTCGCGCAGGCTGTCGTAGTCGTCCGCACTGGTGGGGAAGAGCCCGGCGTAGACCTGCGGTTTGATGGTTTGGAAGCCGGCTAGGGCGGGGACCTCTTGCGCTCGCGCTGCTGGCACTAGGGTATCGCCGACTGGGGCCCCCTGAATATCTTTGATTCCGGCGATGACAAAGCCGACTTCGCCGGCTTGCAGTGCGGCGAGATCCGTTTGCCGCGGGGTGAAGACACCGACGCGGTCGACCATCTGTGGCTTGCCGATGCTTTTGCAGAGGATGCGCTCGCCGGCCCGCACTGTGCCTTGCATTACCCGCACTAGGGAGACCACGCCGAGGTAGTTGTCGAACCAAGAATCGATGATCAGGGCTTGCAGCGCGGCCTGTGGGTCACCGGTCGGCGGCGGGACTAGGGCGATGATTTGCTCCAGCACGGCGGGCACATTTTGGCCGGTTTTGGCGGAGCAGCGGATGGCTTGGTCGGTATCGAGGCCGATGATTTCTTCAATTTCGCGGCAGACGCGGGCGGGTTCCGCTTGGGGTAGGTCGATTTTGTTGAGGACGGGCAGCACTTCCAGCCCCTGTTCGATGGCGGTGTAGCAGTTGGCGACCGATTGGGCTTCCACCCCCTGAGCGGCATCGACCACCAATAATGCGCCTTCGCAGGCGGCGAGGGAGCGCGAGACCTCGTAGGAAAAATCGACGTGGCCGGGGGTGTCGATGAAATTTAAGCGGTAGGTTTTACCATCGGCGGCGGGGTAGTCGAGGGTGACGCTCTGGGCTTTGATGGTGATGCCGCGCTCGCGCTCGATGTCCATGGAATCGAGGACTTGGTTTTCCATCTCGCGCTCGCTTAGGCCCCCGCAATGTTGGATGAAGCGGTCGGCTAGGGTCGATTTGCCGTGATCGATGTGCGCGATGATGGAGAAATTGCGGATCTGGTTGAGGTCTGACACGGTGAGTGACCGGCGATGGGGCGACCCGCGCACGGCCCGGCCGGAGCCGGGCGCAGGCGGGTTAGTCGGCGACCCGGAGGGTGCGGAAGCTGGCGGTGCCTTCGCGATAAAACAGGATGGGCACTAGATCGCCGGGTTCTAGGCTGGCTAGGATGCGCTCGAAGCCGCGGACGGTTTTGACATCACGGAAGGCCATTTGCACCAGAATGTCGCCGCTGCGTAGCCCGGCGCGGGCGGCGGGGGAGCCCGGTTCGACGGCGCGCACTAGCACTCCTTGGTCGAGATCTAATTCTTTGAGGGCGGCGGGAGGGGCGGCGGCCACGCTGAGTCCCAGCCCTTTGCGCGAGGCGGAGGGGGTCTCGGAGGCCAGCCGGGTTTGCCCGGTTTGTTCTAGCGCGCCGATTTCGATTTCCAGTTCTTTCTCGCGTTTTTCCCGCACTAGGCGGGCGCGGGCGCGGGTGCCGGGGTCGATGAGGCCGATGATGTGCGGCAGGTCGTGGGAGAATTCGATCGGTTTGCCGTCCAATTCGATAATCAGATCGCCGGCGCGGATGCCGGCGCGGTCCGCCGGGCCGTCTTTTTGCACCCGGGTGACTAGGGCACCACGGGGTTTGTCGAGGCCGAAGGAGCGAGCCAGATCGCGGTCGACATCCTGAATTACCACGCCCAGCCAGCCGCGTGCTACCGCTCCACTGCTGCGTAGCTGGCCGATAATGTCGACGGCCACCGTGGCCGGCACCGCGAAGGACAGCCCCATGAAACCGCCGGAGCGGGTGTAAATTTGCGAATTGACGCCCACCACCTCGCCGTCCAGATTGAAGAGCGGGCCGCCGGAATTGCCGGGGTTGATGGCGACATCGGTTTGGATGAAGGGCACGTAATCCTGGCCGCTGCCGTTGGGCAGGCTGCGCCCCATGGCACTGACGATACCGGCACTGACCGAATAATCGAGGCCGAAGGGCGAGCCGATGGCCAGCACCCATTCGCCCACTTTGAGGTCGTCTTCGGCGGCAAACTCTAGGGTCGGCAGGTTGCGCTCATCAATTTTTAGCAGAGCGAGGTCGGAGCGCGAGTCGGAGCCGACTAGCTCGGCATCGTATTCGCGGCGGTCGCTGAGGCGGACAATGATCTGGTCGGCATCTTCGATGACGTGGTGGTTGGTGACGATGTAGCCGTCTTTGGAGATGATGAAGCCGGAGCCGAGGCCCTCCGCCGGGCGCGGTTGCGGCATGGGGTAACGCTCGAAGAAATCGCGGAAGAAGGGCGGGATCTCTTGGTTGAATTGGCGCATGCGGGGGCTTGGCTGGCTCAGGGTGTTGATCTTCACCACGGCTGGGCTGGTTTGCTGGATGATCTCGGTGAAGTCTGGCAGGGCGGGGCGCGCTGCTGCTGCCGGGATTAGGGCGGCGGTGCAGAGTAGCAGGGCTAGGGAGGGGACTAGCCGGGCGATTAGGGGGGATGGGTTCAGCATGGGGGAACTCCAAATATCATGAGATGGCGTGGCGGGGGGGATCATTGAGGATGACCGGCGCATAAGTGGGGTCGGCGGCGCGTTTTTGGCTTTGGCGGCGGACATAAAAACCGCCGATGCACAGGCCGATTAGGGCGGCGAGCATGGAAGCGGCTTCCGAATGCAGGGTGCCGAGCAAGCAGCCGGCTAATAAACCGCCGAGGGGGGCGAGGTAGATCAAGGCGGCGGCGCGGAGCATGGCTCCTTCGTCCAGCCCCAATTCGACTTGGTCGCCGACTCGGTAATCCGCCGCCGCTTTACCGGTGCCGGGCGCGATGCGCAGTTGGGGCTTGCCGGACAGATAGCGGGCCAGTAACCCTTGGCCGCAGCCTTTGGTGTGGCAATCGCCGCAACCGGTGCGGGCGGTTTGCACTAGCAGGGTGCCGTGCTCGCTATCGATGGCGACTACTGTGCCTTTTTCGATCAACATTTTGCGGTGGTTTTTTGGCGATGGGTGCGGTGGTCAGCGGCGGTGCAATGATGCCAGAACCCGCTCGGCGGTGGCGAAGGGAATCTCGCCGACTACGGACACTAGGTAGGTGGTCGATTCATCGGCCAGATAATTCAAATAGACGGTGGTGGCCCCGCGGCGGGCGGTGCCAGCTGGCAGGAAGCTTTCCAACACCGATTCGATAAACACGCTGAAGGTGGCGAGGCCATCGCTGTAGACCAGGGCGGCGCGGTCGTCTTGCAACGAGGAATCCACCAGTTTGAAGCCGTCTGGGGTCCAGCTGGCGGCCCAGCCGTTATCGATGCGCAATCGCTCGCAGGCGACCTGAGCGGGTGCCCTCGATGCCAGCGGTGCGGGCGATGAATCGGCGGTGTGGGGGCGGTAATCGAGGCTGACGAACTGGGTGCGCTCGACCATTTTGCGGCCTGGGGTCAGGGCGATGGCGCGCAACATCAGGCCGGATTCGGCAGCGACCACATACTGGAAGCCGTTGCGATATTTGTCTACCGGTGCCAGCGCAATCTCTATGCCCGGGTGGCCGGCGATGCGCACTTCGCCGCGAGTGTAGAAGTTGTAATAATCGCCGATCTGCGCCGCCCCCTTGCGCTCGCGGTGTTCGCAGCGGCTGTCGAAGCGGTGGGCGTGGCTGTGGGCGGGGCCATCTAGCGGTTCTAGACTTTGCGCGATCAGGTTGCCATCGGTTTGCGAGGCGAGGGCGAAGGTTTGGATGTTGCCGCCCTGCTCGTAGGTGAAGGTGCCGGTGTAGTTGTAGTGGGCGGGGCTGCGAATCATTTGCTCGTAGAGGGCTTTGGGGTCTGCTCGATCGATGGGATCCGGGCGCTCATCGTGGGCGCACAGAGTGAGGGGCAGCAGGCAGAGGAATAGACCGCACAGGGTCGCCGGTGGGCGGCGATGATTGGTACCGCGGGGCGGGCTGTGGCGGCGGGGGCGGGCGGGCATCAGTCGGGGGCGGCGGGCACCGGCACCCGGGCCGCGGGCAGTACCTCCTGCGCGGCTTGCACCGAATGGTCCGAATGGGCGCGGACTAGCTCATCGATATGGAAGCGCACCGCGGCCCGGTCCACCGGAATCTGTGCCGTGGCCCTGTCCGTTACCCGCAACGGGGCGGGGCTGCTGACCGTGCGCGTGGCGGGCTGAAAGGCAAAGCCCGCCGGGGCTTGCGCTAGGGGGGCGGTGTCATTGGAGACGGGGGCGGGGGCGGTTGCGGCGAGGGTTGGTGTGTGGCCCGGCTGCATGCCCTGATAGTGGCCGATGCCGAACAGGGCCACGGCGGCGACCGAGGCGGCGATGGCGGTCTGGCGCAGTGCTTGGCCTAGTTTTTGGCTTAGCGTCTGGGTTAGTGCTGTGGCAGGAAGGCGGAATAGGTGGCCGATGCGGACCGCGAGTCGGTTTGGTGGGCGGTCTTGGGCGATCGCTGCGGCCACTTGCTCGCTGAGGTCGGCCCCGCTGTGTGGTTCGCCGCGCAGGGCGGCACGGGCGCGCTGGTAATTCGCCCAGGTGGCGCGGTATTTTTCGGTCTCGCGAGCGGCTTCTGGGTCTGCTTCTTCCGGGTCGGCGCAGCTTTGCAGGATCTGGCGCAACTCCCCGTCGCTGGCTTCGCCATCGGCTAGGGCGGAGAGCAGTTCACGCATGTTGGGGGGTGAATTCACGGTGTATGGCTCAGGTTGAATGGGCGGCGGGGCTGGAGGCCGCGCCGATAAGGCGGGAGTCGCCGACTAAGACTAGCGGCAGGGCGGGAAGTTTCACAAAAAATGCGCCTAACTGCAAGCCTAGCATGGTGGTGGCTACCCAAGTAGCGGGGCAATTTTGCCGACGATGGCCTCGCGGGCGCGGAAGATGCGCGAGCGCACGGTGCCCACCGGGCAGTCCATGAGCTCGGCGATTTCTTCGTAACTGAGGCCCTCCAGTTCGCGCAGGCGGATGGCGGTGCGCAGGTCTGCTGAGAGGCCGGCCATGGCCTTGAACACCGCCACCTGGAGCTGGTCGCGCTGGAGCTGGGCTTCGGGTGTGTCCTGAGTTTGCAGCTGGTCGCTGGCTTGCTGCTCGGCATCGGCGATATCGATGTCGCCTTCCGGTGGGCGGCGGGCGCGGGTTAGCAGGTGGTTTTTGGCGGTGTTGACGGCGATGCGGTATAGCCAAGTGTAAAACTGGCTCTCGCCGCGGAAATTGGGCAGGGCGCGGTAGGCTTTGATGAAGGCTTCTTGGGCGATGTCCTGAGTTTCTGTGCGGTCCGCCACAAAGCGCGCAATCGCCGCCTGCACCCGGTACTGGTATTTGAGCACCAATAGATCGAAGGCGCGGCGGTCACCGCGCTGTGCCCGGCGGACCAGCTGGCTGTCGCTTTGTTCGGCACCGCGGGGGGGCATGGTGGGTCTCCGGTGGATTTTGTGATTGAGCCGACCGCTGGTCGGGCGTTTATACTATCGATTCTACTCCCTGCAAGGTGCCCGCTGGCGATGAACGAGCGTGAAGTTGCCGATGTGCTGGTTATCGGTAGCGGGGCTGCTGGTCTGTGTGCAGCCCTGCATTTGGCGAAAAATCAGCGCGTCTGTGTGCTGAGTAAGACTGGGCTTTTTTCTGGCTCGACCTATTGGGCGCAGGGCGGCATTGCCGCGGTGCTCGACCACGCCGATAGCCTGCAAGCGCATGTGGAAGATACCTTGGTCGCCGGGGCGGGGCTTTGCCATGTCGATACGGTGGAAAAGGTGGTGGCGGCGAGTGCGGCAGCGGTGCGGTGGTTAGTCGATATGGGGGTGGCCTTTTCCCCTGCCGCGGACGGGGCCGATGCCGGCGTTGCCAGCCCGCACCTGACCCGCGAGGCCGGCCACCGCCATCGCCGCATCGTCCACAGCGATGATGCCACCGGGCGGGCCCTCAGTCGATCGTTGGCGGAGCGGGTGCGGGAAGCGCGCACTATCCGCGTTTGCGAGCAGCAGATTGCCGTGGATTTAGTGGTGCAGGGCGATGGATTGGGGCGGCGTTGCGCCGGGGCCTATGTGTTGGATTTGCCCAGCGGGCGGGTGCGGCTGTGGCAGGCGCGGGCGGTGATTTTGGCGACTGGCGGGGCCAGCAAGGTCTATTTGTATTCGACCAATCCGGACGGGGCCTCGGGCGACGGCATTGCCATGGCTTGGCGGGCGGGCTGTCGGGTCGCCAATATGGAATTCAATCAGTTCCACCCCACTTGCCTGTTTCACCCGCAGGCGCGTTCGCTGCTGTTGTCGGAAGCCTTGCGCGGCGAGGGGGCGCATTTGACGCTGCCGGATGGGACGCGCTTTATGCACCGCTTTCACCCCGATGCTGAACTGGCCCCGCGGGATGTCGTGGCGCGCGCCATCGACCATGAAATGAAGCGCACCGGTTGCGACCATTTGCTGCTCGACATTAGCCACAAACCGGCCGAATTTGTGCGTGGGCACTTTCCCAATATCCACCGCCGCTGCGCCGCGCTGGGGCTGGATATGACCCGCGAGCCTTTGCCGGTGGTGCCGGCGGCGCACTATAGCTGCGGCGGGGTTTGGGTGGATGGCAATGGGCAAACCGATTTGCGCAACCTGTATGCCATCGGCGAGGTCGCCTTCACCGGCATGCACGGGGCCTGCCGCTTGGCGGGCAATTCGCTGTCCGAATGCTTGGTCTACGCCCGCTTGGCGGCGGAAGACATTGCCCGCCGTATCGCCGCTATTCCGCCACCGGCGCAGGCGCGGGATTGGGATGAGACGCGGGTGACGAGCTCCGATGAGGATGTGGTTATCGCCCATAACTGGGATGAATTGCGGCGGTTTATGTGGGATTACGTGGGCATTGTGCGCACCGATAAGCGGCTGCGGCGGGCACGGCACCGCATCGATCTGCTGCAACGGGAAATTCAGGAGTTTTATTCCCGCTATAGAGTGACTCGAGATCTTATCGAATTGCGCAACCTCGCGGTGGTGGCGGAACGCATTATCGTCGCCGCCAGCGAGCGCAAAGAAAGTCGCGGGCTGCATTATTCACTCGATTACCCGCAACCGCTGCCGGTCGCTAAAGACAGCCTAATGACACCACCCAATTTTGCTGGCGAGCGCAATAAGTGAACCGTTTCAATCGGCCAGTTTGCGGCGAATTAGCGCGACGATTTTTTGTAGCGGCGCAGTGGGCGGTTTTTGGCGATGGACGAACCAGGCGAGCAGGTCGGGATCTTGTTGCTTTAACAATTCTTGAAATAGCTGCTGTTCGGAATGGGTTAGCGCATCGTAATGCCGCTCGAGAAAATCGCCGAGCAGCAGGTCGAGTTCCAGCAGCCCGCGGCGGGCGGCCCATTTAAGCCGGTTTTTATTCACACTCATTGCAATGCTACTAGGATTGTCCGATGTCCATTCAAAATAAATCAACTTGGCCGGCTTTTGCCGCTGGCGATGCTGCGGCTCGTGCCGGCTTCACCCCGATCGATAGCCATGCGGTGCTGAAAGTGCGCGGCGTGGATGCGGTGCGTTTTTTGCAAGGGCAATGCACGGCGGATGTCGCTGCGCTCGCCAGCGGGCAAACCTGCGCCGCGGCCATTTGCACGGTCAAGGGGCGGATTGTAACCAGTTTCACCGCCACGCGGACGGCGGATGGGTTGCTGTTGAAAATGCACCGTAGTTTGGTGCAACCGAGCATCGATTACCTGCAAAAATTCGCCGCTTTCTTTAAGGTGGAACTGAACGCTTGGGAAGCTCCATGTGTGCTGGCCACCGACCATCCGCCGCTCTGCGCACTGGGAGTGACGGTCGATTATCGCCTGAATAAAACCCGTTTTGCCGAGCTATTGGTGCCCGCCACAAACCTTGAAGCGATGCTTGCGTTGTTGGAAGCGGAACTGGCGGCGGGCACTGTTCGGGCTGAGCCGGAAACGAACTGGTGCGATGCGTTGCTGGAGGCGGGCTGGCTGGTGCTGGATGCGCAAAGTTCACAAACCTATTTGCCGCATCAGCTAGGACTCGAGCGGCTCGGTGCGGTCAGCTTTACTAAGGGCTGCTACACAGGGCAAGAAATTATCGCCCGCACCGAATACCGCGGTGCCATTAAGCGGCGTTTATTGAAATTGACGTGCAAAAATTTGCCGCCCGATATTCAGGTGCCGACGGAATTGCGCGATAACGCAAGTAAAAAAGCCGGCGAATTATTGGCGGTTTCCCATCACGGCACCACGGCACTGGCTATCCTTGCTACCGATATTCCCCCGCAGGGCAGCTTGTATTTAGGTGAACATTCATTCAGCTATCGATTAGCCGATGATTAAACGCGACTGCACGACAGATTAAAGCCGCCAATCAATTTCCGGTATGTTTTGCTGGCGCAAATAGGTATTAGCCTGAGAAAAGTGACGGCAGCCAAAAAATCCGCGCTGCGCCGACAGCGGCGAGGGGTGCGGTGCTTTCAATATCAAATGTTTAGCCGGGTCGATCTGCGCACCCTTGCGCTGCGCGTAACTGCCCCAGAGCATAAAAACCAGACCGCTGCGCTGTTCATTTAATTGCCGCACCGCCGCATCGGTAAATTGTTCCCAACCGCGATTCTGGTGGGAGCCGGCCTGGTGCGCCTGCACCGTCAGAGTAGCGTTGAGCAATAATACACCCTGCGCCGCCCATTTTTCTAAATTTCCCGAAGCAGGCGACGGCAGCCCGAGATCGGTTTTCAATTCCGCAAAGATATTGCGCAGCGATGGCGGCAGCGGCACCCCATCCTGCACCGAAAAACACAGGCCGTGCGCCTGCCGCGGGCCGTGATAAGGATCCTGCCCCAGAATTACCACCCGCACTTGCTCAAAAGGCGTTCGATCAAATGCGGCAAACCATTGACTGGCAGGCGGATAAATCCGTTTGCCGTGTTCGCGCTCGGCGAGTAAAAAGGTGCGCAAATCGGCCATATAGGGCTGCGCAAATTCATCCTGTAGTTGGGCGTACCAGCCCGGTTCAATTTGCGGTTTCACGGGCGTTATTCCGGGCGCATGGCCGGAAACAATAGCACATCGCGGATCGAGGGCGAGTCGGTCAGCAGCATGACTAGGCGGTCGATGCCGATCCCTTCGCCCGCGGTAGGTGGCAAACCATGTTCGAGAGCACGAATATAATCGGTATCGAAATGCATGGCCTCGGCATCACCGGCTTCTTTGGCCGTTGCCTGAGCGCGAAAACGCCGCGCTTGCTCCTCCGGGTCATTGAGCTCGGAGAATCCATTTGCCAGCTCGCGCCCGCCGATAAACAGCTCAAAGCGTTCGGCAAACTCAGGGTCCGTATCCTTGGGACGCGCCAGCGGTGACACCGCGATCGGGTAATCGATAATAAAGGTCGGTTGAATAAGTCGATGCTCGACGGTCTTCTCGAAGATGTCCGCTTGCAATTTACCTAGACTCGAATCCGCCGCCGGTGCTATGCCAAGCTGTGCGGCGATTTTGGCTGCTTCCGGCGGCGAGCTTAGATCGGCGGCGGTGAGATCTGGGTTGTATTCTAGGACGGCATCAACTAACCGCAAACGGCGAAACGGCGGGCCGAAGTCGTACTGAATTTCGGCTTGTATTTCGCCTGCCGAATCGCGCTGGCCGGCTGTAATTTGCTGGGTGCCCGTTACTATTTCGGCTAAATGGCGCAGCAATTCTTCGGTTAAATCCATTAGATCCTGATAGGTGGCATACGCCTGATAAAACTCCAACATGCTGAATTCGGGGTTGTGGCGGGTGGAGAGCCCCTCGTTGCGAAAATTGCGATTAAGCTCATAGACGCGCTCAAACCCGCCGACCACTAGACGTTTTAAGTAAAGTTCCGGTGCCACCCGCAAATACATATCCTGATCCAGCGCATGGTGATGGGTAATAAACGGTCGCGCCGTTGCCCCACCGGGAATGACGTGCAGCATAGGCGTTTCCACTTCCATAAAACTGCGCTCGTCTAAAAAAGCGCGAAGGGCCGCGACGATTTTGAAGCGCATTTGAAAGGTCTGTCGCGCCCGTTTATTAGTCAGCAAATCTAAGTAACGCTGCCGATAGCGCAATTCGGTGTCGGCCAGCCCGGCGTGTTTTTCCGGCAGCGGGCGCAGGGATTTAGTTAGCAGCCGGTAACGCTCGGCTAAAACATAGAGATCGCCGCGCCCGGAACGCCGCAAGGGGCCGGCAATGCCGACAATGTCGCCAATGTCCCACTGCCCCCACTGCTGTTTAATGTCCGCCTGCACCGCTTTATCGGTGTACGCCTGAATGCGACCGGAACTGTCTTGCAATACCAGAAAGGGGCCGCGGCGGGCCATAATGCGACCGGCGACCGTTGCCGGTACATTCCGTTTCTCTAAATCCTCGCGAGTTTTATCCGCATGGTCCGCTTGCAAATCGGCAGCTAAATGCTCGCGCCGCCAGTCATTGGGGAAGCTAAACCCTTTTTTACGGATGCTACCAAGAATTTCGCGACGCTCGTCGATTGGTGTGGATGTATTTTTCCAAAGCAACAGATCTAATATTTTTACATCCGTGAGCCAGTCATATTGAGGAAACTTTGTTAAGAAATCAGTTTTTAATTCCTTAAATTTAGAGTCTACAATTAATTCTTGTATTTTTTCCACTAACGCGCCATGAGCATCAGCAGCTTGCCGAATTTTTTCATTCATTTCTCCATTCATATTAGGTTTCTCCAAGCCTAGATTTTCCCTAACATTGTTGTTATAGGGAGGGATACCGGGGTTTATTGTTGCCAGTAGTTGGGAGCCAGAAGATAAGTGCAGCTCTCCTGTAACAGGATAAATTTTATGCAAAATTTCTTTCAGGAATAAAGAAGAATTATCTTTATTTTTTTCCAATAAAGAGAAGTAGTTTTCGTAATGCTTTGCTTTTTTAAGCTTCAGATGATAAAAATTTTTGTAATTTTTTTGGTATTTTTTATCGGTTGAGACATTTACCCGACGCAGATACTTCTGGGTATAGGCGTATTTTGAAAGAACATCCTGTTCTTCCAATTTATTCAGTATCATATCGATGCGATTCGATAGCTCGTCGAAAATTTTCTGATTTTCTATACACATAACCAGGTCCTCTATTTTGGTATCGCCCGGCGGCGTTACAACCCCGCCTTGAGCGAAGCTTCAATAAATTGATCGAGGCTGCCATCCAGCACCGCTTGGGTATTGCGCGTCTCTACCCCGGTGCGCAAATCCTTAATGCGCGCATCATCCAACACATAGGAGCGAATCTGGCTTCCCCAACCGATGTCCGCTTTGCCGTCTTCCAGAGCCTGCTGGTCGGCGCGGCGATTTTGCATTTCCTGCTCGTATAACTTGGCCTTCAGCTGTTTCCAGGCAAAATCGCGGTTGGCATGTTGCGAGCGCTGGCTTTGGCACTGTACCACGATGCCGGAGGGCATGTGAGTCAGGCGCACCGCGGAATCGGTTTTATTGACATGCTGGCCGCCGGCACCGCTGGCTCTATACGTATCGGTGCGCACTTCCACCGGGTTAATGGCGATTGCAATATCATCGTCCAGTTCGGGCGCGACAAACACCGCAGCAAAAGAAGTGTGCCGCCGATTGCCAGAATCAAAGGGCGATTTGCGTACCAGCCGATGCACCCCAGTCTCGGTGCGCAGCCAGCCAAATGCATAGTCGCCTTGCAAATGGATGCTAGCACTTTTAATACCGGCCACCTCGCCCGCCGAGCATTCGGTCAATTCCGCCTTAAAACCGTGCGCCTCGGCCCAGCGCAAATACATGCGCAGCAGCATATTCGCCCAATCCTGCGCCTCGGTGCCGCCAGAGCCGGCCTGAATATCGACAAAGGCATTTTTCGCGTCCATTTCCCCGCCAAACATGCGGCGAAATTCCAGAGTGCTGAGGCGCGATTCAAACGCCGCGATATCATCGGCAAGCACAGCCAGAGCCGGCGCATCGCCCTCTTCCGCCGCCAAATCCAGCAATTCCGCGCAATCGCGCACCCCCGAATCCAGTGTGTCAATGGTGTTCACCACTTGCTCCAATGCGGCATGCTCGCGACCCAGCCGCTGCGCCTTGGCCGGGTCGTTCCACAGGTCGGACTCGCCCAACAGAAGAACCACCTCGGCCAGCCGGTCGCGCTTTGCGGTATAGTCAAAGATACCCCCGAAGCAAGTCGGTGCGGGCGGCAATGTCGGCGAGCGCGTTGCGGAGCGGGTTGATTTCCACGGGGGCAGTTCCGGCGGCAGAAACGGAGCGCATTCTAAAGGATTACGCAGGCAAATGGGGCACCTTGCCCAGCTGCCAGATTCACCAAACTAAGGGGCGCAGGCGGCACAGCGGGCAAGCATACGCCTTGAGTTTGCGGTGAATACGCCCTATTATCGCCGCAAACTATGCGGTGATTAGCATGTGGATTCATGAGCACCTAAGCTGGCCAAACTTCACCTGGGACGCGCAGGCACTGACGGACAAATTGGCTGCGGTGCGCCATCAGCAGGGACGGTTGCTAGGGCGTATGCAGGGGCTTGGGATTGCGCTCAGGCGTGAAGCCAGCTTGGTGACCCTGACTGAGGATGTGGTCAAATCTTCGGCGATTGAAGGGGAAACCCTAAACCGAGCAGACGTGCGCTCGTCCATCATTCGTAGGCTAGGCTTAGTCGGCTTCGGCGAGTTGAGACCGGCCAGTCGCGATGTTGAGGGGATTGTCGAGATAATACTCGATGCCACGCAGCGGTCTTTTGCGCCCTTGACCAAGGATCGACTATGCGGCTGGCATGCGGCACTGTTCCCCACCGGACGCAGCGGTATGTACAGTATTACAGTGGGCAACTGGCGCACTCCGGACGCGGGACCAATGCAGGTGGTGTCCGGCCCCATCGGGCGAGAAAAGATTCATTTTGAAGCCCCAAGCGCAGACCGCTTAGAAAAAGAAATGCAGGTGTTTTTGCAGTGGTTCGACAATAAAAATGGCACAGATCCAGTTATAAAAGCGGGTATCGCTCACTTGTGGTTTGTCACCATCCACCCCTTTGAAGACGGCAACGGGCGCATTGCCCGCGCTATTAGCGATATGGCACTGGCGTGCGCCGATGGTGCGCAAGAACGTTTTTACAGCATGTCGGCGCAAATTGAAGCCGAACACCGACATTATTATCAACATCTGGAAAGACAACAGCGCAGCAAGCCCGATATCACTGACTGGCTAAAATGGTTTTTGGCATGTCTAGAGCGAGCCATCGACAGCACCGAAACCAAAATCGGTAATGTACTTTTTAAGGCAAAATTGTGGGATTCTATAAATCAAAACCCCGTCAACGAGCGCCAGCGGCTTATTATCAATCGCATGCTGGAAGATGACTTTGTCGGCTTTATGAATACTTCCAAATACGCCAAGCTGGCCAAGTGCTCCCAGGACACCGCACTGCGCGATATTCAGGGCTTGCAAGAAAGGGAGATATTGATTAAAAACCCCGGCGGTGGGCGTAGTACCAGTTATAGGCTACCAGATAAGCAGTAGAAGGGGTCGTCTTAGTCTACCAAATTTGCAGGCTTGAAGATGCGTAATTTAATCCGTACAGTCGCAAGGAAGCGCAGCATTTTCTTCTCTTATTATCGATAGTTTCTCCGGCTTGCAGCGCGACTCGGCCAGCTGTTTATAGGATAGCTTGCCATTCATTCCCCAAAATCCAACTATCGGGTTTTCTCCGGCGGTTTCGCTGTTGATGGTACGCCCTTCCCGCCGCAGATCGCGACCGTATTTCTGTTCAATATTCGCCCACCATGCAATGTCGGCGGGTGTATCAGGGCGCGATTGAAATTTTTTCGGCAGTCGTTTTTCTACCTTTTCGCGACTAGCGATATTGTCAACTAGGTTTCCCGACCCTTTCAAAAAACAGAAAACGCAGTTAGAAAAATTGACTTGGTGTGGCAGGCGCAGATCATGTTTTTTGTTTTCTCGCCAAAATGCGAATACATCTTCTTTGGTTATTCCCATATCGGCGAGAGGCGCGTAGACATATTCGCCTTCTGGTGCCGCAATGTGAGGGTCGCCACCATTGTCTAGCTCTACCCGATCGTAATTGCGCGCTTTCATCCGCGCTAATCGAGCCGGCTCGTCGCCACGAAAACCGACAAAGGCGGCGTAATCCACGCAGTGGTCGCCCTCCAAGGCAACCCGACCGCCGCGCTGTTTTCCATCTAGATCAGAATTGTTGACCTTCCCTGATAACTCTGAAAATGTGGCGTATTCTTGATGTGGACGAAATGTCGGACGCGAGCGAACATAGGCGGTTTTCTGCAATAAAATATTGTCTGGAGTAGCTCCACCGTTGCGCTTATGTAGGCGCGTTATGGTCTCATTATCCTGCATAGAGTGTTCGTAATAATGCCCCAACCGGTCAATGCTCGGTTTGCGAGCAAACCAGTCACGCAAAAATTCTTTAGTGACAAACAACTTCATCTCCGCCGTGCAGATCCGCTTAAATTGATTTGGCAAAAATTTCTTCCATGAAATTAGCTCTTCAAATACTTCGCCGCCAGAGTGATAGCCATCCGGGTTTTTATCGGAATAGGGGCGGGCATTGACCAAGCGATAGGATGGCAAGCGCACCCAATCGCCATTCACTGCATCCTCATAGGTTTGAAATTCTGTCCAGAAAAAGGGAATGCCGTATTCCTGCTCGGTGATTTTTTTTAACCTAGCGGCAAAGTCATAGGTCGCCGGGTGTTCCGCCGAGGTATTATTGAAAACGACAACATCGCCGCGATCAGCCCGCAAAACACCGCCATTTAACAGGGCGAGCAAGAGCATGCCGCTGGAGCGTCCACCAGAAAATTTGACAACATGCGGCTGAATCAAATGCTCACGAACATCGTAGTGAAAAACATAGCGTTTCTCTGGGTTGTACTGCGGCTTTGCCGCTCGCCGACCACCCCGCGCAATGCCCAGTTGCGGAATATTGACAAATTCAAATTTCATCCTGCATCTTCCTCATCGGTATCTTCCGGTAAGTTGTCTAGGCAAAGTTGGGGGGCAATTTCCTTCGCAATAATATCTCTGACTCGCGCTGGTTCAAAATAACCCAATGCGCGCCAAGCGGACATGATGCCAATCGCTTTTATCAGAGCATTCATTGATTCTTTTCTACAAAAGATCGGATTGTCCAGCAAATACCACACCAAACCATCTCGGATATTTTTATCACCAATAATCGTAAGTCGAGATGCCATTTTCTCGGTCAATACTTCCCAAACGGCAGGCTTTCTCAACAAGCCAATAACCCGGTTATTCTCTTGCGCTGTACTCGCGGCAATCTGCTTGGTGAGATAATGCTGCCACCAAACTTTAGCCGGAGGACAATTTTGGTAGACGCTCCTAGCACTACGCTCCACGTACAAGCCGGATAATCGTAGCAAAAAACTGCGCACACATTTATCGATAGCCTTATTTCGGGTATCTTTATCTTGTACCCGCAAAGCATCATCAATTTCCTTCCTACCGTCAGTTTTTGTGCCATTGGATTTACTGACAATCAGATAGTGTGCCTCAATTTTGTTGGCGACAATCATCCGTGAAACGATATAGCCCCAAACCGCAAAACTACATGCCACACCGGGTTTCATATTTTGCCAAGCCTGCCACATAGTAGCCGCGGTTGCCGCTGGCGGTTCCCGGAATTCCGATGCTGTGTAGCGCGGTGGCTCGCCTCCATAGCCCATTTCTTTCTCCCCAATAAAGGACAGCTTTTCGGTGGCATTTTCCGCCACTTCATGATCTAGCCAGTCGACAAAATCATCGCTGTTCATTTCAATGACGTTCTTCAGGATAGATCTCTGAAATTCGCTGCCTTTTTCCGAGATGGCCTTCCTTTGGAATGCTGTCAGCCCGTCTAGACTGTATTGCTTAATCGTCATCTTCTTATCCACCGTCTTCTTCGGAATTTTCTTCGGTGTCTTCTTCAAACTGCATATCGGGGAAGCTATGTGGGTAGAGTGCGGTCGCCGCCATCTCTGGCGCAAAATCATCCTCATTCCAACAGCCCAGACCTGCATCTTTTAGCTTTTCTGCAACTATCCGTAAATTGACATGCTCTTGCCACCAGCCCGGTTCTATCCGGGATCTTTCTTTCAATCTAGCAAAAGCGACACTAAGCGCATGCGTCAATATACTTTTGCGCTGGTACCCTAGCGGACCGCTCTTGTGTTCTTTCAAGTGCCGGTAAAGATCGCCGCCAGCATGTATCCGGAATCTATACCCTGCTCCGGCATCTTCCTCAACCCGAATTTGTCCATCGAGCAAGCTTTTGTCTGGCTGTACTTTCAAAAGGCCGCCCATATGGCCGCTTAGCCTCTGCCAGCTGCTATAGGCGATAATCCCGCCGTCTGGGATGTCAAGCGTGGAACCATGCCATAAATGATTCAATCCATCGCTACTGAGCACAGCGTGATTGAGCGGATTTTTTAGCAAAATTAACGGACGAAACATGGGTGGCTCTACGGCGGTGCCTTCATCCCCGTACCCGGAATCGGAATAGTCGATAATTTGAATGTGATTAAGATCTGTTGACGGGGCAGATTCAATCCGCCGATACATGGTCGCCGGCAGAGAGACAATGCAGGCGAATTCCGCCTCGCCCCGCCGCAATAAGTCCGCTACTAAGCAATCGCCTTGCAAATGATGACGAACCGAAACTTGGCATTCGTCTTCCATGCGCGACACCTCGGCTCCGTATTTACACTCTGGATAATCTAAGCTGTTGGGTGCCATCACGGGGAAGGGATAAGATTTGACTTCAAGCATCCGCCGACTCCTCGATGTCTGCCGGTTTTGTTTTGCGGCGAACTAGATCAAAAATTAGGGCAAACTTGCTTTCATCGCCCGGCGAATCGTAATCTACTTCTATAGCATAGAACTTGCCGCTTTCCCATTTACCCAAGCGGAAAGCTTGAATATCTCCCTTATCGTTTTTAATTGCATTTTTACTATCGATTGGTTTGCCATTGGTGCGAACCTCGATCAGATTTAGCAAGTCTTGCCCCAATCCAGCGCAAGTAACATCTGTACCGCTATCCAGCGATAGGCGCAACTCGACATCCTCGCAATTTTCTTGCGGCTTGAAATGCGCGCTGACTGTGCCGGGGCGCAGCCTACGGCTAGATAGATTAACATCGATCGTCTGACCAGGTTTGATGCCGCCGCGCTTTTGCTTTTTGCGTTTGCCGCCTTGTCTGTCACCCCCGGCCCTGCGAGTATTGATCGGCTGAATTCGCCCCTGCCGCATTGGCTTGTCGCCCTGCATGGCATCGCCCACTTCAATCGGCAAAATATCATCCACTTCAAATTCTTCCTCATTTTGTTTTTCAATGACCTCGCTGATCCCAGCGCAGACCTCATCCAATGTAGTCTGGAATTTTTTCTTTTCAGTAGAATCGGTGATTCGCTTGATTTCAAGCTTGTTGTGTAGTGGTGTTTCTGCCAATTTTATGGCATCATGCGCATCTCCCGATTCTTCTGCATCCACTAACAGCAAAGCATCAAAATTAACGCGGTCGGCAAACTTATCCAGCAGCCGAGGAACACGGTGTGTAATCCACATCCCATTGCGACACAGAACGATTCTTTTACCGCCGATGTCTTGCCCTTGTCGCGCATACATCTTCACCCTGCCGAGCGTAGTCTGCAAATCATAAGACTTGCCCTGCATTAGCGTCAAATAGGAGCTCCACACTTTGTCTCCGGAAGGAAACCCCGCTATACGTCGTTTATTGTCTTTTTCTTTCTCCAAATACAAACGCAGTCTGCCACTGTCTAAAATTTCTGTATTCTCTCCATCCACAACCTCAATGCGGAGTTTTTTACGATCTATGGCGACAAAGAAATTCAGGGCTGCCTCGCGTAAAATTATCTCTGTAACGCTGTTTTTTTTCCCTTTTCTAAAATGATTAAAGGCAGGGATTGCGATGAGCGCACCATGCCCCCATTTCTGCTGGATATACTCTAACTTCGGACGCAAGAAAGGCGGCGTTTCCTTTGCACTGCCAAATTCAAAACGTTCATGACCCAACTTACCGTTTTTAAAATCTCGCACATAATACCCATCTTTGCCGCGCGTGTTATCGTCCACGACATGGGCGGCGAGAATCGCATGGCCGGAAAAAATCATGTCGCCTCCCTGCTTTGGTACACCACCATAAAATACATAGCGTAAATTGGAAAGCGCAAAAGATGTTAAATGGCCATTTCCAAAGGATCCGCTGGATCCTTCGCCTTCTTTATAGCTGACCCCGTCGGCGAGCATGGCACCTATGCGCTTTCGATCTAGGCCGATGCCATTGTCCATGACAAACAATACGGGCACCTCGTCTTCATCCCTGCCCTGATATTGCCCCATGGGGGCCGCCGCATTTTCAGTTTGGCGATTCATTGGATGTTGCTTTTTGGCACTGACATAGGCACGCCAATAAGAATCCATTCCCGGAATGGTGGAAATTTTATGGTTTTCAATCAAGAATCGCACACAAGCAGGGGGGGGGGGGGAAGCGGCACTTGCCGATTCGACGACAGCATCTAGGGAATTTTGGATTAACTCACGGACAGAGCTGGCCGGATCGCCATTAAATTGCGACAGCGACGAGGCGGTAAATCCATCGCTGGCGGCGACAGACTGCGGGAAGAGCAGATCTACGGGCTTGAAGTTCTGGAGGGATGCGACGGGGGGCTTTTTTAGCCTGCGTTTCTTCTTGCGCTTTGGCATCTCTTTTCCTCTTCTCAGCGAAAATGGCGATTATGCGGGCGGCGACTATAGCACAGTGTCCGCCCAGTTATCCCACCAACTCCCCCACCAAAACCACATCCACCACCTGCCCCTTGCGGATGGCGGTTTGCGGCGGTATCGCTACCAGCACCTCTGCCGCACACAGACTGCTTAAGGCGGATGAAACCTGTTCGGGTAGCAGTTTGACTTCGGGGGTGCATGAACCCGCCGCATCGACCAAAATGCCGCGTAGGTATTGCTGGCGGGGGCTGGTTTTTACCAGTGAAAAGGCCGCCCTTGCTGGCCAAGTGCGGGGGCGGGTGAAGGGGCCGCCTTGCAATTTGCGGATGAATGGTTGGCAAAATAGGCAGCAGGCGAGCCATGCGGAGACGGGGTTGCCGGGCAGGCCGAGCAGGGGCACTTCGCCTAGGTTGCCGCATAAAAAGGGTTTGCCCGGTTTGATGGCGATTCTCCAGAAATCCAATTTGCCCAATCGTTGCAACGCGGCACGAATGTGGTCGGAATCGCCCACGGAAGCCCCGCCGATGCTTAGCACCAGATCGGACGCGCTTGCCGCTTTATCGAGCGTGTCCACGGTTTGTTGCAGGTCGTCGGCGCAATAAAAACAATCTGGCGCGCCGCCAAATCCGCGGATTAATTCGGCCAACATGGGGGCGTTGGATTCGTATATCTTGCCCGCGCTTAGCCGCTGTCCCGGCGGAACCAGTTCATCGCCGGTGACCACTAACGCCACCCGCAACCGCCGTAAAACTTCTACCTGCGCCACCCCGGCGGCGGCCAGCAGCCCCAGATCTTGGGGACGCAGGCGGTGCCCGGCGGATAACAGGGTTTGCCCGGTCGCCATATCGGCCCCGCGGCGGCGGATGTGGCTGCCGCATTCGGGCAGGCACCGGACCCGCACTTGGTCGGCAGCAAAAACGCAATCTTCTTGCGCAATGACCGTGTCCGCGCCCGGCGGTACGGGAGCACCGGTAAAAATGCGGGCGGCGGTGCCGGGGTGCAAAAGTGCGGGCGGTTGGCCGGCGGGCAGGTGCTGGCTGATGGGCAGGGCGCGGCCTGCTTCCGCCTGCGCGTGGCACAGGGCAATGCCGTCCATGGTGCTGCGGTCGGCGGGCGGCATATCGATGGGCGATTGGATATTAGCGGCCAGCACCCGTCCGCCTGCGGTCGGCAATTCGACCGACTCCCGCTCCAATTCGATCTGCGGCACCGCCGCCTCCAGCCGCTGCCAAGCCTGCTCGACCGATAGCCAGTGGGCGGTATCAGCCATCAGTCCGCCACCTTAGCCCGCGACAGCCGCCCCGCACAATGCCGGCAATCTTGCCGCTCGCCGGGCGTGGGCGGAAAATGCGGGGCGATTTTGGGTGGTACCAAGACATGCGGGGAGAAAACATGCCGAGCAGGGCGATAATGGGTTTGATGGGCGCATCTGCACCGCCGCCGGGGGCGACATTCTTGCCGAGTCACCGGATTCGGGAGGGGCGATTGCGGCATATTTGACTTTTGATTGGGCTGCCAAACTGCGCTTGCGGAAAACCAAGTTTCAATCATAGATTAGGTCTTCAGGATCCGCCTCACCACCCAGCGCCACGACAAAATTGCAGGGGCGGTAGGTGCTGTCCATCTGGGTGCGCAGGATGCCCTCCCAGGCCGTGTTGCAAGCCCCGGGCGAGCCGGGCAGGCAGCATATCAGGGTGCGATTGGCCAGCCCCGCCAGAGCCCGCGATTGCACGGTGGACGCGCCGATTTCCGCATGCGATAACTGGCGGAATAGCTCGCCGAAGCCATCGATCCGTTTATCGAGCAGCGGGGCCACCGCCTCCGGGGTGCGGTCGCGCTCCGCCAGCCCGGTGCCGCCGGTTAGCAGGATGACATCGACGACCGGGTCGGCGATCCATGCGCTGACGGTCGCCCGAATCTGATAAATGTTGTCGCGAACGATGGCGTGGTCGTGCAGGCGGTGGCCGGCTTCCGTCAATGCGTCGGCTAAATATTTACCGGAACGGTCGCTGGCTGCAGTGCGGGTGTCGGATACCGTTAGCACGGCGATTTCTAAGGGCGTGGCGCAAGGCATGGGCGGGCTGAAACTGGCGCAGGATGACTGGGCATCATACTCGGTTAGTGGGTTTATTTTGGGCGGAGACGGCGGGCGCAACCAGCGGTTTATTTGGCGGCGATTTATTGGCAGATAGCAGCGCGGCTACCCACCGGTCGCATTCATAAAGCGCAGGGTTTGCGCCTGGGCGGCGGGCGAGAAATAGTGGCGGGCGGGCTTGCGGGCCAGGGCCTGCCGAATCGCTGTCTTGAGCGGTGCCCGCTGGCCCGGATGGCGGCGCAGCAGGGCGCGTAAATCCAGCGCATTTTCATGCCCCAAACAAAGCAGCAACCGCCCCGTGGCCGTCACCCGCACCCGGTTGCAGGCGGCGCAAAAGTTATCGCTGTGCGGGCTGATAAACCCAATCCGGCTGCGCTGCCCAGCAATGCCCCAATAGCGCGCCGGCCCGCCGGTAGAAAACCCCAACGGATGCAACCGATAGCGCGCCGCAATCTGTCGCCGCACCGCATTACTCGGCATTAACTCCAGCGGGCGGTTGCGATCATCGCCAATATCGCCCAGCGGCATTTCTTCGATAAAACAGAGGTCCAGCCCGCGCTCCAAACAAAAATCCAGCAGCGGCAAGATCTGCTGTTCATTGCGCCCCTTGATAATCACCGCGTTGATACGGATACGGCGGAACCCAGCGGCGCGGGCGGCTTCGATGCCGGCCAGTACCCGCCGCAGGTCGCCTGTGCGGGTCAGATGGCGGAAGGTATCGGCATCCAGGCTGTCTAGACTGATATTCAGGCGACTAAGCCCGGCGGCGCGCAACCCCGCGGCGTAACGCGCCATCTGCGAGCCGTTGGTGGTCATGGTTAGCTCGTCTAGATCCGGGATCTGCGATAGCGTATGCACCATCTGCAAAACATCGGCCCGCACCAGTGGTTCGCCGCCGGTGAGGCGAATTTTGCGCACTCCAAGCTCGACAAAAGCGCGGGCCAACAAGACATATTCCGCCAGATCGAGCAGCTGCCGGCGCGGCGCAAAGTGCATTTTGGCGGGCATGCAATAGCGGCAGCGAAAATCGCAGCGGTCGGTGATCGACAGCCGCAAATAGCGAATGGCGCGGCCATGCGGGTCGAGCAGCGGGCGCATAGACGGAGCAGGCGACGGGACGGCAGAATCGAGCATCGGCGGGGCGATGGCAAGCGGGCGGGCGCAGTATAGCCGTGCCGCGCCCGATTGCACCCGATCGAACTTGCATCGACCCTATAATGGCGCGATGCAACGCTCGCCCCTGTCGCATATCGACGCGTCCGGTCGCCCCGCTATGGTGGATCTGTCCGCCAAACCCGCCACCCGCCGCACCGCCACCGCCGCGGCACGGGTGGTCTTTCCGCCCGCTGCTTTCGCACAGCTTCAAGCGCAGTCGCTGCATTCCGCCAAGGGGCCGGTGATCGACACCGCCGTGGTCGCTGGCGTAATGGCCGCCAAGCAAACCCACCATTTGATTCCCTTTTGCCACCCGCTACCGCTCGCCGCCTGCGACATTCAGATCTCGGAAGAGGCCGAAAATTGCAGCCTGCTGATCCACGCCAGTGTGCGCACCACCGCCCAAACCGGCGTGGAAATGGAAGCCCTAACCGCCGCCAGCGTAGCCGCGCTGACCGTCTACGATATGTGCAAAGCCCTCTCGCCCGCCATCCGCATCGCCGCGGTGCATCTGCTGCACAAAAGCGGCGGCAAATCCGACCTCGACCAAGCTCAAGATCAAGCCCAAGCCCAAGCCGCCCATGATTAGCCTAACCATCGACTATTTCGCCGAACTGCGCGAGCAGGCCGGGCACCCCAGCGAAGAGCGGCAAACCAATGCCCGCAATGCGGCGGACCTGTACGCCGAACTAGCGCACCAATACGGCTTCAGGCTCGCCGCCGCGGATGTCAAGGTGGCGATCAATGAGGAATTCGCCGCCATGGACACGCCACTGACCGCAGGCGACCGGGTCGTCTTCCTGCCGCCAGTCAGCGGCGGTTGAGCGGGCGGTGTTCAGGCTGACCGATGCCGCCATAGACCCGGCGGACCTGCGGCAACAAATGCGCTCTTCCGACTGCGGCGGTTTTGTTAGCTTTGAGGGCTGGGTGCGGGACCATCACAATGACCGCACGGTTACCGGGCTTTCCTACCAAGCCTACCGCCCGCTGGCAGAAAAAGAAGGCCAGCGCATTCTCGCCGAAGCACGGGCGCAATTTGCCATCGACCGCGCCGCCTGCCAGCACCGAGTCGGGGACTTGGCAGTCGGGGAATTGGCCGTCTGGGTCGGTACCGCCGCCGCCCATCGCGACCCCGCCTTCGCCGCCTGCCGCTACATTATCGACCAAATAAAACACCGCCTGCCCATTTGGAAAAAAGAACACTACGCCGATGCCCCCGCCGCCTGGGTGGCCAGCAATGCAAGCCAGCCCCTCGCGCCCTAGTCCGTATGCCAAAGCTCCGCTCGCCTACCCTTTGCGAAGAATCATGCCCCCCTGCCCTGCCCTATTCCCGTCCACCGCAGGCACAATTTTTTCACCGGGCAAAAACCCGCATACCAAAGAAGGAATCTGTGCAAAATCCGGCGGTGTCAAAAGCCCGCCCAATGCACCACCCCAAAAAACAGCAGCCCAATAACCAGCCCCCCATTCGAATAACCGCCCTTTAATTGCCTCCCCTGATCCCCCTGCCCAACCCAATGCCCGCCGCCCCCGACTATTCCCGCCAAATGCGCCTAACGGGCATCGGCCCGGCCGGGCAACGGCGATTGCGCACCGCCCGCGTCCTAGTACTGGGCGCAGGCGGCTTAGGGTCCGCCGCCCTGCCGATCCTGGCCGGGGCCGGGGTCGGCGCGCTCACAGTCGTCGACCCCGATGCGCTGGAAGCCAGCAACCTACACCGGCAAACGCTGTACCGTAGCGACCAGCCCGGCCAGCCCAAAGCCGACCTCGCCGCCGCCGCACTCCGCCGCCTAAATCCCGACGTCGCGGTCACCGCCATCGCCCGCAAAATCGATGCCGCCGAACTTCTAGAACAGATCGCCAAACACGACCTCGCCCTAGAATGCACCGACGACATCGCCGCCAAACTGCAAACCAGCGATGCCGCCGTATTACTGCGCAAACCCGCCATCTTCGCCAGTGCCATCGGCCGCGCCGGGCAGCTGCAAACTTACGGCGGCGGAGCCCATTCCGCCTGCCTGCGCTGCCTGTGGCCGCAAATCCCCGGCGGGGCGCAAACCTGCGATCAGGCCGGCGTGCTCGGCTCGGTGCCGGCCCTCATCGGCAGCCTGCAAGCCCACGAAGCCCTCCAATGGCTACTACGCCGCCAAGATTTCCCCTGCAAAAACCTAGAAAACCGCGTTCTTTACTACGATGCCGCCACTTTCCAACAACGCCTCATCCGCCTGCCGATCGCCGCCGACTGCACCGCCCACCGCCCCACTTGGAACCGCGCCGCCTACCTACGCCGCCACCAATCGCTAGAATACCGGGGCACCTTCGCCGAGGCGATCGCCGCAGGCTTCCAAATCATCGACCTGCGCGACCCCGCCATCGCCGCACAAAACCCACTGCCCGCCCCATGCCAACATCAGTCGCCCGACCAGCTACTCAATGCACCCCCCGAAAAAACCAACAAAAAAACCCTCCTAGTCTGCCACCGCGGCCACACCAGCCGAAGACTCGCCGCCCAACTACGCGAGCGGGGCTGGAACACAGTGCATTCAAAAACGGGCGGCGCACAAAGCCGCTAACCCCGCAAAAAGGCATCGCCATCCCGCCGGATCCTCCCGTTACGCAAAATCTTCCC
>JACONM010000012.1:263917-269174 GCA_014323765.1 Cellvibrionales bacterium
GCTCTCAGTCTCAGCGTCCCTTTCAGTCTCACTGCCCCACCTGTTTTTGCGCAGGTTACCGGCACTCCCAGCAGCGGCAACGACACCCTCACTGGCGATGCCACCGCCAATACTATTGATGGCATGGGGGGCGATGACACGATCTCTGGCATGGGCGGGGATGACCGTCTTATGGGCGGTGCTGGCTATGATGTCCTTAGTGGTGGTAAGGGCGATGACAGTTTACTGGGTGGGGAGGGTAAAGACACCCTTAATGGCGGTCCCGGTGCTGACACCCTAGAAGGCAATGCTGGCCATGATCGTCTTAAAGGCCAAGATGGCGATGACATCCTCCGTGGTGGCGATGGGCGGGATTGGCTTAAAGGCGACAAAGGCGATGATGAGCTTCACGGCGGCAAAGCCCGTGACCGTCTCAAGGGTGGACCCGGCGACGACAGTCTGAACGGCGACCGCGGTCGCGATATTCTCAATGGGGGTCCTGGCACCGATGAATTGACCGGTGGTGAAGGTCAAGACCGTTTCGTGCTGCGCGATCCTGAATCCGATGCCGATAACGCGGATACCATTACGGACATTAGCCTAGATGAAGAAGATCAACTCATCCTGCCGGATGGCACTACCCAACTCTGGATCTTTCAACACCGCCCGGAGGACACAACAGAACAGACCACCACCCTGTACAACGCCGCGGACCGCAGTGGGACTTATGCCACCCTCACCGGACTTCACAATCTAGTCGATGCTTCTGATAGCACTGTGCAGGACACAGACGGTACCGATGTTACTAATCGGGTTTCTTTGAATCCGGTTCTACGCGCTGATCCTACCGTCGCTTTTAGGGACGGCGCATTTAATACTCTGACTCCCACCATGGACGACGGCATCATTACCGGCACCACGGTGACTGAAGGGGCAGACGGTTCTAGTGAACTAGACTTTAACTTGCGCCTCGACCGGGCTCTGGCTGAAGATGCCACCTTCCGCGTTACTTTCGCCGGCCCGGATTTCCAGCACGGGTCAACCCCCACGACGGTCTGGAGAGTAGAGTCATACGCCAGATTCGTCAGCAACAGCTCGTTTGTGTATTTAGCGAACGGCGAGACCCATATCGATATGACTATTCCGGCCAACTCTAACTGCGCGGGCCGGACTTGCTTCCTTACCCGCTTGCTACCCCCGCGGGACTCCTCCTTTCACTTTCAAGATGCCGACACCGTGGATACGGTGGTTACAATCACTATCGCCCCCACCAACGATGCCGCCCGCAATTACGATCTGACTCCCGCCACTTATACCATTACCTTTGAAGACGATGATGACTAACCCACCGCCCCAACCAAAAACCAAAATCAAGGGTACACCCCGCACCCTCTAGCCCTCTTTTTTCAACCCCCTCGCAGGCCCCGCCAACGCCGTCCGCGTCGCCCCTGCCAGCATTTCCGCCGTGCCGGCCCCGCAGGCGATAATGGTACGCATCGCCTCCTCGACGGAGACATCCGTCAAGTATTCCACCGCCGCCGGCGGCAAATGATAGGTCAGACCAGAAGTCGGCACCGGCGCGGTAGGCACATAAACGGTCACCGTGCCATCCGCGTGGCGACTGGTCAGAATACCGGTCATAGTGGTCGGCACCTCCGGGCCAAAAATACGCGCCAACACCACCTCGCCGTTCAGCGGCCCCCGTGCGCCCTCGCCGCCGAGCAACTGCTGAATCATGCCGCGAATGGTTTTGTAGCCGGGGGCCAGGCGCACCATCCAATGGTCAAAGGTATTGTGCAGCCAACGCCCAATCGCGGTGCGCACCAACAAGCCAATAATCAGGCAGGCCGCCAGACAAACCAGCACCACCAACGCATCCGAGGCCAGCGGCGGCAACAAAAAGTATTCCCGCATCGGCAAGCTGAGCGGCTCGATCAGCCCGCTGAACGTGGTCAGCAGCCAGCGCAACGCCAAAACAAAGATGACAAATGGCAAAATGACCAGCAAACCGCCAAGCAGCGTCAAGCCGATATAGGATTTGAGTTTTTTCATGCGCGTGTTCCCCTTCAAGGAAAATGGATGGTACCTACGCCCCGGCGCAAGCCTGTTCATTCTGCCATTTTTTCTCGCCCTTGTCGGTTGCGGCAGCCCCACCGACGAGCGCACCGCACCGCCCACCAACGCCCCCAAATCCGGCGCGGCATTCCGCCTGCAGCCGCTCGGCACCCACCCGCACCGCCCGGATTTTTTCACTCAGGGGCTATTTTTCTGGCAGGGCCGCCTGTACGAGAGCATCGGCCTGCGCGGTCGCTCCGCCTTTATCAAATACGCGCCCGACCACCAGCGCATTCAAATAATGCGCCGCCTGGACGATGCCCACTTCGGCGAGGGCGCGGCGCAACTCGGCGGCATCCTGTACCAGCTAACCTGGCAGGCGGGCCAAGCCCTCGCCTGGCGCGGCCCCATGCTAAGCCCCGCAGAAGGGTTCCGCTACCGCGGCGAAGGCTGGGGCCTGACCGCGGACGGCAGCGGCCTCTGGATGTCCAACGGCAGCGCCAAGCTAACCTATCGCGATACCAAGGGCACAGTACACCGCACAATAACCGCCCGCTGGCAGGGCAAACCGCTCGACCGCTTAAACGAACTAGAATGGATAAACGGCTGGCTATTCGCCAATCGCTGGCAAGACACCCGCATTTATATTATCGACCCGAAAAATGGCATGGTGCATGCGGCACTAAACCTAGCCGAATTCGCCCGCCCGCATTTACAAAAAAGTCGCGATAATGTACTAAACGGCATCGCTTGGAATCCCGCTACTGAAGAGCTTTGGATTACCGGTAAAAACTGGGATCAATTTTATCGATTTAAATTAACCATGCCCGCTAAAAACCCGCCACCTACGGCGGACAACGCAACCGCGGAAAATGCGCCTTAAAAGCGGTGTACACATTTCGCCAAACATTTTCATCGTATTGCATTTTTGAATGGACATAATTTAAAACGCAATAGCCAAATCGCAGCGCACCATCGCCCCCGGCAAAACCATTTTCTGCAAACTAGCTTTAAGCATTCCCCGCCCCTTTCCGAATTCTTTTAACCGCCCCACAAACTCACTCCGCCAAAACCCGCAGACGATAATCATTAAGCGGCGCATCGTTAGCCGCATTTTCAACCCGCAGAGTAATCCAGCGAGTGCGCATGCGATTGGTATTATTGACCTGCAGCATGCCGCCATTAACCGTCACCCGCTGCGCCAGGTTAGTTTCAGGGTCGTTATGGACGCTCCATTGCAAATTGATGGAATTGCCCCCCAAATCCAAGGTGGCGGGCAGGTTGACATTGGCGGTAATGCGGTTGACAGCATCCCCCGGGGCAAGCCGAATATCGCCGGCAGCGGTGCCAATCTGCGGGGTGCTATCGATTCGCTGACCAGCCAGCAGGCTGTTGCAAACAATATCCGCCGCCGCAAACTGGGCGCAGTAATCGGTGCCGCCATCGCCATCGTAATCGGCGTAAAACAGGGCGGGCGGCAGGCTTTCGCCAAAGTCCCAGAGAGCCACGCCCCATTCATCGCCCGCAGCGGCACGGGTCAGGCTAATGGCAGTGGCAGAAGCGGGCGGGCTACCGCTGGAATCGATGGTTTCTCCATCGGCAGTGCCAAAACCGTAACTCTGAGTAATAGCGACATTAACGCCCGCCGCGCCGTTCAGTCTGCCGACCTTGTCATTGCCGCCGCCTGCAACAGTCCCAGTGGCGTAACTAGCGGTCACGGTGCCGGTGCCGCTCACCTCCCCCACCAAACCGCCGATGTGGTCATCCTCATCCTCACCCATCGCATCGCCGCTGGCGTAGCTGGCGGCAACCATGCCGTTCCCGGCCATCCGCCCCACCAGCCCTCCGACTCGGCCACTGCCACTTAGATCGCCCGTGGCGTAACTGGCGATGATTGCGCCGCCATCCATATACCCGACCAAGCCGCCAATACCGTCGCTGCGCGCACCCATAACGCTGTTCGTACGGACGCGAACCCCGGCATGGCTGGCGGCGATAGTGCCGGCATTCATATCACCCACCAAACCCCCCAACGCGACTATCGCCCGTCGACCCCCTAACAACCCCCGCAGCATGGCTGGCAATAATCGCAACTCCGCCCGCGCCCCGGCCCATAACGCTCCCGCAGTGCCGCCAGTAAGACTAGTGGAATACACCAACGCCCGCTCCAACCCCAGATTGCGGATGCGGGCATTTTCAGCACTGCCAAACAACCCCAACCGAATGTCATTGCGGCGGACTGCTAGGTTGCGAATCACATGCCCATTGCCTTCAAAGGTGGCGGTAAAAGCACTGTCCGCATCCCCCAGCGGTTGCCAGCCACCCTTCCCATCATTGGCGATTACAAAATACGGGGCGGCGTTATCGCCAACATCTAAGACAAAACTGTCGGCATCCCAAGTGCGGCCATCGCCATCGCGGTCAAAATCTAGGTCGGCGACCAGCTCATAGCCCGTGCATCCCGCTATCAGCGGGCAACCAAAAACATTGCCCTCGGCATCGGCACGGGTTTTGTAGCTGGTGCCGGCCAAGTCATGGCGGATATTGTGCAGCATGGCCAAGTCGCGAATCTCGATAAGGTCATCCCCATCGGCATCGGCGGGCAGACTCACCCGCAATTGCACAGTCGCCGTATCAGCCAGATTGCTGTCGGCGGCATCGGTCACAGTCAGGCTGAATTCTAGAGTAACGGCGGTGCTCGGCGCGGCGAAGGTCGCGGTGTTGCTGTCGGCCCCGGCTAGGGCGACGGGGACTCCGCCGCTATCGGTCTGCCGCCAGCGGTAGCGGTAATCGCTCCCCGTACCGCCCGTGGCCGTGCCAAACAAAGTAACCGCGCCGCCCTCAGTCGCCACCATACTTGGGCGGGCCCGGGCACTGGCCCGCACTGCAGACCGCACCGCCGGAACAGCCGGGCGGGTAACCGCACCGGTAACCGCAATGGTCAGCCGGGCGGAATGGGTCCGGCTACCGTCAGCCGCATCGGTAACAGTCAGAGTAAAAGCAAGGGTGGCGGGACTGGCCGGCGCGGTGAAAGTCGGGTTTTGGGCAGCGCCATCACTCAGGGCAACCGCGGGGCCACTAGTCTGGCTCCAACGGTAACGATAACTCCCCGAACCGCCCGCACCACTGCCGCGCAAGGTAACGCTGCCGCCCACGCTAACCGAGCTTGGGGCGGCGGTCGCCCTAGCCTGCACCGCTGCGACAGGCGGGGGGGGGGGGGGGG
>JACONM010000012.1:269194-273129 GCA_014323765.1 Cellvibrionales bacterium
GGGGGGGGGGGGGGGGGGTCGCCCCTGCCATCGTCGCCAGATTCATTATTGTCGGACGATGAACCGCCGCCGCTACCACCACAGGCCAGCAAAGCAAGAAAACACAGGGCAATAAATGGCAAAGAGAGGCGGGAAAAGACCATGGCGCATTCCAAAACAGTGGCAAAAAACCAGACTACCCACCTAAAAGACCAGCCACCGATGGAATGACCACGGCGACAATTAGTATCCCAAGGATAGTCGCCCCCATCCAATGCAGAACCGAAAATTTGCCATTTAAGCGGGCCTCAGAAGCCTCGATTTTGGCAGACATAAGCGCATTCGATGCCTCTATTTTGTCGGCTGTGCGAGCATCCGATGCATCAAATCGATCTGCTGTGCGGGCCTCCGATGCATCGAATCGCTCCGCTGTACGGGCCTCCAATGCCTCGAATCGATCTGCCGTGCGGGCCTCAGAAGCCTTCGAATCGGCCCGCAACGCCGCAATGTCATCCTTGCTCGCCAGATTCTCGAGCAACAGGCCCCGCTCGTCCGCCAGCACCTCGGCCTGCACTTCCGGCATGCCAGCATTTTTTAGCCGCTTGACAAAGCGGTGGCTGTCAAAGCCTGCCGCTTTCGCTTCCAATTTCGCTTTCATACCCCGCATTCTACCCCATAACACCCTCCACGCAACACCTCCTAAAACCTGCACCTAAACCCAGCTTCAGGGCATTTTTACCCCCGCCCGCCGCCAACCCCTCAACCCTTTCCCCCACGCAAGCAGGTAAAATGCCGCCCGCCCGCAACCCACATCTCAACCATCCGGAGTCCCCCGTGCCCTCCTCTGCCCCCTTCGAACCGGTGCGCCACCGCGCTATCCCCAGCCTAAACCTACAAGTCGAAGAATACCGCCACCGCGCCACCGGGGCGCAACACGTCCACATCGCCGCCGATAATCGGGAAAACGTCTTCCTAGTCGCCCTACGCACCGTGCCGCAAGACTCCAGCGGCGTGGCACACATCCTAGAACACACCGCCCTCTGCGGCAGTGCCCGCTACCCGGTGCGCGACCCCTTTTTTATGATGCTGCGCCGCTCGCTAAACACCTTCATGAACGCCTTTACCAGCTCGGATTGGACCGCCTACCCCTTCGCCAGCCAAAACCGCAAAGACTTCAATAACCTGCTCGATGTCTACCTCGATGCCGTCTTTTTCCCACACCTTCACGAACTCGACTTCGCCCAAGAAGGCCACCGCCTAGAATTCGCCGAATTAGCCAACCCAAAAAGCGACCTGCAATTCAAAGGCGTGGTCCACAACGAAATGAAAGGCGCGATGAGCTCCCCCGCCGCGCTCGGCTGGTACAGCCTGTGCAAACACCTATACCCGACCACCACCTACCATTACAACAGCGGCGGCGACCCAGCCGCCATCCCCGATTTAACGCACTCGCAATTAAAAGAATTCCACCGCTCCCATTACCACCCCAGCAACGCCATTTTTATGACCTTCGGCGACATCCCCGCCGCCGACCACCAAACCATTTTCGAAGACCGCGTCCTGCGCCATTTCAACCGCCTCGATAAACCCATATCTGTCCCCCTAGAACGCCGCCACCCCGCCCCCATTCAAGCCACCGAACCCTACCCCATCGCCGCCGATGAAAATCCGGCCAATAAAACCCAAATAATAATCGGCTGGCTATTGGGTGAGAGCACCGACCTCCCCACCGCCATGCGCGCCCATTTATTGGCCGCCGTTTTACTCGACAACAGCGCCTCGCCGCTGCAACAGGCACTGGAAACCACAGACCTAGGCCGCGCCCCCTCGCCCCTCTGCGGCCTCAGCGATTCCCAGCGCGAACTGTGCTTCGTCTGCGGCCTAGAAGGCTGCGCGGACGACTCGGCAGAAGCGGTCGAAAATCTCATCCTCCGCACCCTAGACCAAGTCGCCCGCGATGGAGTGCCGCAAGAACAAATGCAAGCCTGCCTGCACCAGCTGGAATTGCAACAGCGCGAAATCACCGGCGGCGGCTACCCTTTCGGCCTGCAATTAATTCTCGCCGCACTCGGCAACGCCACCCACCGCGGCGACCCAGCCGCCCCACTCGATCTGGAACCGGTCATCGCCGAATTGCGCGAAGCAATAAAAAACCCGCGCTTCCTGCCCGACCTCTGCCGCGAACTATTGCTGGACAACCCCCACCGCGTCCGCCTAACCCTACGCCCCGACCCCACCCTCGCCAAACAGACCCAAGCCGAAGAACGCGCCCGCCTCGACCAAATCCGCGCCGCCCTCTCACCCGAACAAACGCAGCAAATTATCGACCAATCCCGCGCCCTGCAACACCGCCAAACCCAAGTCGACGACCCCGAAATCCTGCCACGAGTCGGCCTAGGAGACGTGCCCGCCGATCTAGCCGCCCCCCACCCGCAACCACCCATCACCGCCGCACTGCCGATCCACAGCTACGCCGCGCCCACCAATGGCATCGTCTATCAAGAAATCGCCATCGCCCTACCCGCCCTAACTCAAGCAGAAATCGCGCTATTACCGCTGCTCACCGGCCTCTGGACCGAACTCGGCATCGGCGACAAATCCTATCTGGACGTCCAACAATGGCAGGCAGCAATCAGCGGCGGCCTGCGCTGTTTCCACAAAATTGAACCCGCCCCCAATGATCTGGCCCAAACCCACGGCATGCTGTTTTTATCCGGCAAAGCCTTGCAGCGCAACCGCGGCGCCCTCGGCGATCTATTGCATGCAACCATCGAAGATCTACGCATCGCCGAGCGCGACCGCATCCGCGAAATCATCGCCCAATCCCGCGCCGCCGCCGAAAATTCCGTCACCGACAACGGCCACGCCCTAGCCATGCTGGCCGCCGCCCAACACGCCTCCCCCACCGCCGCCATCGCCCACCAAACCCACGGCCTAGCCGGCATCCGCCGCCTCAAAGAATGGGACGACCGCATGGACCGCGCCGCGGCCCTCGACGAACTATTGCAACAACTCGCCCAGCTACACCAAAAACTCGCCCGCGCCCCCCGCCAAATACTGCTAATCAGCGAGCCCGCAGAACTGCCCAGCTATCAAACCGAAATAAAAAACCAAAACGCCGGCCAAAACCACGCCAAATCCAATCCGCCATCGCCAAAATCGACCGCCGCCAACCTATCGCCCAGCACCCCCCCAAAAAACCAAACCACCAAACAACTCTGGATCGCCAATTCACCGATCAACTTCTGCGCCCGCGCCTACCCCAGCGTGCCCCTAGCCCACCCCGATGCCGCCGCACTGACCGTACTCGGCGGCTTGCTACGCAACAATTTCCTGCACAGCGCGATTCGCGAACAGGGCGGGGCCTACGGCGGCGGCGCAGCGCAAGACAGCCGCGGCGGCACCTTCCGCTTCTATTCCTACCGCGACCCGCGCTTGCGCGATACGCTCGCCGACTTCGACCGCGCCATCGATTGGGCGCTCGCTACCCCCCCCACCCCCCGCCTGCTGGAAGAATCCATCCTCGGCGTAATCGGCGCGCTCGACAAACCCGGCTCCCCGGCGGGTGAAGCCAAAGCCGCCCACCGCGGCGACCTATTTGGCCGCACCCGTCAAGTCAAACAAACCTTCCGCCAGCGCGTCCTCGCCACCACCGGCCCCGACCTACAACGCGTCGCCCGCCACTACTTAACCCCAGAAAACGCCAGCACCGCCGTACTAACCGGCCCCCACGCTCAAACCGCCGCCGCCGAATTAGAACTAGAAACCCTGCACCTGTAGCCCGCCACCCACACTAACCGCCACGCCATCCACCTCGCCCATTTCACCCCGAATCGCCCACCCCGCCATGCACCCTACTCCGCTGAATCATCCCACCCCACCCACACCCCGTAACCCGCATTGATTCCACCGTCACACCCGCCGCTTTCACCACCATTCCACCAAGCCGCCCCACC
>JACONM010000012.1:273149-276724 GCA_014323765.1 Cellvibrionales bacterium
CACCCATGAACGCCCCCCGCGACACCCTCTACGCCGCCCCACGCGACCAAATTGCCGAATTCGAATTCGACCACCGAGTCGCCGCCGTCTTCCCCGACATGATTCGCCGCTCGGTGCCCGGCTACGACACCGTGCTCGCCATGACCGCCCTACTAGCCGCCCGCCACGCCCAACCGGGCAGCCGCTGTTACGACCTCGGCTGCTCCCTCGGTGCCTCCACCCGCGCCATCCACCAAGCCCTGCCCGCCGCCTGTCGCGGTAAAACCGGCTGCCAAATCATCGCCGTAGACAGTTCCCCCGCCATGGTCGAACAATGCAAAAAGGAATTCGCCGACCCCCTAAAAACCGGGCAAATAGCCATCCACCAAGCCGACATGCGCGACATCGAAATCACCGATGCCAGCCTAGTCATCCTCAATTTCAGCCTACAATTCCTCCCCACCGCCGACCGCCGCCACCTCATCGAACGCATCCACGCCAGCATGCGCCCCGGCGGTGCCCTGCTAGTCTCAGAAAAAGTGCGCATCGCCGACCCCCATCTCGATCAACTATTCCGCGACGCACACGCCGAATTCAAACTCCGCCAAGGCTACTCGCGCCTAGAAATCGCCCAAAAACGCGCCGCGCTAGAAAATGTACTGATTAGCGAGACCATCGACCAACATTTCGCCCGCTTCCAAGCCGCCGGCTTCACCCGCCACAGCCGCTGGTTCCAATGCCTAAACTTCTGCTCCATGCTCGCCCTGCGCTAACCGCCCGCACCGTTGTATACTCCGCCGCCAAAGCCGCCACCGGAACTCGACTCATGCCCCTAAAAAACACCGCCGCCAACTACGGCACGATCGCCAAATGGCTTCACTGGGGCACCGCCCTGCTCTTTCTCGGCGCCTACGTCAGCGTCTATTACCGCCAATGGTTCACCGCCCCCTGCGATGCCAACGGCTGCCCCACCAACAACTGGAACGCCCTCCAGCTGCACCTATCGATCGGCATCAGCATCGGGGTCATAGTGCTACTGCGCATCCTCTGGCGCCTCTACAACCGCCCCCCCACCCCCGAACCCGGCACCCGCCTAGAACACCTCGCCATCAAAACCGGCCACTACGCACTCTACGCCATAATGATTCTCGCCCCCCTCACCGGCTACATGGGCACCGGCATCAACACCGATTTCTTCTTCCTATTCGAAGTCCCCAAATTCGAAAGCACCCCGCTATCCAGCACCCTACTAAGCGCACTAAATACCCCCGCCGAACAATTCGAAAAAGTGGTCGACTTCATCCACAAAGACATCCTCGGCCGCTGGCTAATCTGGATACTAATAGCCGGCCACACCACCGCCGCCCTCTACCACCACTTCATAAAAAAAGACCGCACCCTACAAAAAATGACCACCGGTAAATAAACCGCCACCCGCCCTTTCAAACCGGACGCATTGATGACCGCCAACGAACAGCACAACGCCCTGCACCGCCAAATCTGGAAAATCGCCGATGAAGTACGCGGGGCCATAGACGGCTGGGATTTCAAACAATATGTGCTCGGCACCCTCTTCTACCGCTTCATCAGCGAAAACTTTACCCAACATTGCGATGAAAATAAGCCCGCAAGCGCAGCCAGCTACGCCGACATGCAGGATTCCGACATTCACCCAGCAGTCCGCGAAGAGGCCATCAAAGCCAAAGGCTACTTAATTTTACCCAGCCAGCTATTTGCCAATGTCGCCGCAGAAGCCAACCGCAATACCGATTTGAATACTGATTTAGCGCAGATCTTCAACGCCATTGAAGAATCCGCCAACGGCTACCCCTCCGAGCACGACATCCAAGGACTATTTGCCGATTTTGACACCACCAGCAACCGCCTCGGCAGCACAGTAGCGGAGAAAAACAAACGCCTCGCCGCCGTCCTAAAAGGCGTAGCCGGGTTAAATTTTGGCAACTTTACCGACACCAAAATCGACCTATTCGGCGATGCCTACGAATTTCTCATCTCCAAATACGCCGCCAACGCCGGTAAATCCGGCGGCGAGTTCTTCACCCCGCAACATGTCTCAGAGCTAGTCGCCCGCCTCGCCACCCACGGCCAAAAGCGCATAAACAAAATCTACGACCCCGCCTGCGGTTCCGGCTCCCTGCTACTGCAAGCTAAAAAACGCTTTGAGGCCCATAAAATTGAGCTCGGTTTCTACGGGCAGGAAATCAACCAAACCACCTAAAACCTAGCCCGCATGAACATGTTTTTACACAATATCAACTACGCCGAATTCAATATCCAGCTGGGCGACACCCTCACCAAACTACAAGATAAAAAGCCCTTGCTATATTCAGAAAAACCCTTCGATGCCATCGTCTCTAACCCACCCTATTCGATAAACTGGGCCGGCAGTGCCGACCCCACCCTAATAAACGACGACCGCTTCGCCCCCGCCGGTGTATTGGCCCCAAAATCTAGGGCCGACTTTGCCTTTGTATTGCATGCCTTGAGTTACCTATCCACCCAAGGCCGTGCCGCCATCGTCTGCTTCCCCGGTATTTTCTACCGCGGCGGTGCCGAGCAAAAAATCCGCAAATACCTAGTTCGGGAAAACTACATGGAAACCATCATCGCCCTAGCCCCCAACCTGTTCTACGGCACCAGTATAGCCACCTGCATCCTAGTTCTCTCCAAACACAAACCCGACACCCACACCCAATTTATCGATGCCGGCTCCCTATTCAAAAAAGAAACCAATAACAATATCCTCACCGCCGAACACATCGATAAAATAATGCAAGCATTTGCCAGCAAACAAGACATCGACCACTTCGCTAAATCTATCAGTTTTGAAGAGCTCGAAGCCAACGACTACAACCTATCGGTAAGCAGCTACGTAGAGCCACCCGACACCCGCGAGAAAATCGATATCGACCAGCTCAATGCCGAGTTAGCCACCACAGTCAGTAAAATTCACCAGCTGCGCACCGATATAGAGCACATCGTTGCGGAAATTGACGGAGTACTCACGTGAATCTGCAAAGCAAAATATTGGCTGGAGTGGCAGCGGAATGGGTGACGCTAGGTAGTGTGGTTTCTCTAGAAAAAGGTCGCCAACTCAATAAAGAATTGCTTTCTAAAGAAGGTCTTTACCCAGCATATAATGGAGGAATTTCACCCTCTGGTTTTACCAATAAGTTTAATTATGATGAAAACAAGATCATCATAAGCCAAGGCGGTGCCTCAGCTGGTTTTGTAAATTTCGTGAAAGAAAAATTCTATGCAAACGCTCACTGTTATATCGTTCTACCCATGACCGATAAAGTTTTGAATAAGTATGTGTATTATTTTTTAAAATCTAATCAAGAAAAATTGACCAAAAAACAACATGGCGCAGGGATACCAGCCTTAAGAAAAAATGAGATATTAATGATGAAAATTCCCATCCCACCCCTATCAGTACAAAAAGAAATAGTCCGCATCCTAGACGCATTTACCTCCCTGACCGCCGAGCTGACCGCCGAGCGAATTCTACGCGAAAAACAATACACCTACTACCGCGATCAGCTACTCACCTTCAATGCAGGGGGGGGGGGGGG
>JACONM010000012.1:276744-325840 GCA_014323765.1 Cellvibrionales bacterium
GGGGGGGGGGGGGGGGGGAACCATATTCCTCTGGGTGAAATGGCTGAAATTAAACGCGGCACATCAATTACTAAGAAAGAAATACAGCCCGGTAAAATACCGGTTATTGCCGGTGGGCGTACACCTGCTTATTTTCATAACATAAGCAACCGTACCGGTCAAACCATTACCATCGCTGGTTCCGGGGCATACGCAGGATTTGTTAGTTTTTGGGAGCAGCCTATATTTGTATCAGATGCTTTTACGGTAAAGCCTCGCCCCGGCTTAATTTCAAAATACTGCTTTTATTGGTTAAAAAACAAACAAGATCATTTGCATGCACTAAAAAGTGGCGGGGGTGTTCCTCATGTTTATCCTAGAAATGTGGCACCGCTCAAAATCTTCATCCCACCCCTATCCGAACAAAAACGCATCGTCCGCATCCTCGACAAATTCGACACCCTGACCCACTCCATCAGCGCGGGCCTACCACGAGAAATTGAACTGCGCCAGAAACAGTACGAATACTACCGCAACCAGCTGCTACAATTCCCCGCGCCAAAATAATGCCCTGCCAAGTAAATCTCATGCCCAACCAGCCCCGCACCCCATCCTTCACCATCAGCCCCGCAATGGTGAATCGGATCGCCGCCATCACCGATGGTCGCCGGGGCCATCAAAGCCTACGAAGCCACCCCCGACCTTCGCCCGGATAATATCGTGACACTTTTTAGATATCAATACATATCCTAAAATCTTCTAATTGTAGATATATAAATACTTTTTTTGAATTTTTAATACAGTTGATATATATTCCTTTTTATCAAGAAAGGATATAGGGAACTACCCATGAACAGTGTCAAAGAAACCGCTAACAGGCAACATATCCGCATCCTGAACAGAGCTGCGCGGCAGGCTGCCGCCCTCAACGTGCCGCCTAGGGGCTGGATCAATACCATGCGCAGGGCACTAGGCATGCCCGCACTTGCGCTTGCCATGCGCTTAGGGGTTACCAAAGCCGCAATCTATCAGGCCGAACGGAAAGAACGGGAAGGCGGTGTCACGCTACGCCACATGGAGAACTTGGCCCAAGCGATGGGCGGCAGGTTCGTCTATGCCATCGTGCCCAAAGGCCAGATTGCGGACATCCAGCGGGATCAAGCCCGCGCCAAGGCCAAAGCCGTCACGCAACGGGCAAATGCGCATATGGCGTTAGAGCAGCAGTCGCTCCCCCCTGACCAGATACAGGCGGACATTGAGCGACTGGCGGATAAAATTCTTCAGGAACATCCCCCAGACTTCTGGAAAGTGCCATGAAATTTGAAGATCCCGAAGGCGCGACCCTGCTGGATCCCGATGAAATGTATGGCCTAAAATTCGACCACATCAGAACCCGGGCCGAGCTAGATGAACTGGAACATACCAACATCACCGAAGGTTTGCGTTGGCTGGCGCGACGGTGTGGCGGCAACAGCCTGAACGAAGGCTTTATCCGCACACTACACAAACGCCTTTTCGGCAAAGTTTGGGATTGGGCCGGAACCTATCGCTTGCACGAAAAGAATATCGGCATCGTGCCGCATCAGATCAGCATGCAACTGCACATGCTGCTGGAAAATGCGCACCTCTGGGCGCAAAATAGCATCTTTGAGCCACTGGAAGCGGGCGCACGGTTTCATCATCGCCTAGTGCAAATCCACCCCTTCCCAAATGGCAACGGACGACATGCGCGGATCGCTGCGGACATCTATTTGGCGGATTACTTCGAACACCCCCCGATTGCATGGGCAAGCGGCCTTGATCTTCAGGGGGATAACGCCAGACGTGAAGCCTATATCGCGGCCCTGCGCGCCGCAGATGCGGGCGATTTTGAACCTCTCTTGAAATTCGTCGCAGGTAACGGCGGCGCAAAAATGTAGACTATTAGGAATACACTGCCAAGCAAATCTCATGCCCAACCAGCCCCGCACCCCATCCTTCACCATCAGCCCCGCAATGGTGAATCGGATTGCCGCCATCGCCGAGAGGGTGGGCGGCATCCAAGCGACGGCACTAGCCGCCTCACCGCAGCTACGCAAGCGCAACCGCATCAAGACCATCACCGGCACCCTAGCAATCGAAGGCAACAGCCTGTCCGAGCAACAGGTAACTGCCATCATGGACGGCAAACCGGTATTGGGCAGCGTCCGCGAAGTCGCCGAAGTCGCCGGAGCCATCAAAGCCTACGAAGCCGCCCCCGACCTTCGCCCAGATAAGATCGACGACCTGCTACGCGCCCACGCCCTGATGTTAGACGGCATCCTAAATAAAGCTGGGCACTTTCGCCAAGTGGCCGTTGGCATCCGCAAAGGCTCGACGGTGAGCCATGTCGCCCCACCCGCCAATCGGGTACCGGGCATGATGGCAGACCTATGCGTTTGGCTAAAACGAACCGACGAGCACCCGCTAATTGCCAGCAGCGTATTCCACTACGAGTTTGAATTTATCCACCCTTTCATTGACGGCAATGGCCGCATGGGACGCCTGTGGCAAACACTAATTCTGGCACAATGGCAACCGCTGTTTTTATCGCTCCCAATCGAGAGCCTGATCAAGGAACATCAACAGGAGTATTATCAGGTCCTCGAGCAGTCCGATAAACAGGCAGACAGCAGCCCATTCATCCATTTCATGCTTTCGATAATTCTCGAAACCTTAATCCAAATTACAGCAAACGAGCAGATCACTAGGAGCTAAAAATGCAGCACAGCTACAAAACTATTGCCGAATCCGGCAATTTTATCGTACTCGATAAATACATCCGCCCCTCACACATTGCCGAAGGCTACCAAAGCGAAGAGGATCTAGAGCGAGAGCTCGTCGAAAATCTGCAAAACCAAGGCTATGAATACCTCAAGATCAACAGCCAAACAAAGATGCTCGCTAATGTCCGCGAGCAGCTACAGGCATTGAATAACACACAGTTTTCCGACAACGAGTGGGACCGCTTTGTCAAGGAATACCTGGATAGGCCAAACGACAAAAGCATCGACAAATCCCGAAAAATTCACACCGATCACTGCCATGACTTTAAATTTGACGATGACAAGACAAAAAATATCTATTTACTGGATAAACACAACCTAGCCCGCAACAAAATGCAAGTCATCCGCCAATTTGAACAAACCGGTACCCATGCCAACCGCTACGATGTCACAATCCTAGTCAACGGCTTGCCCCTAGTACAGATCGAATTAAAAAAGCGCGGTGTCGCCATTCGCGAAGCATTCAATCAGGTGCATCGCTACAGCAAGGAAAGCTTTAATAGCGCAAATTCACTGTACAAATACGTGCAAATTTTTATCATCTCCAACGGCACCGACAGCCGCTATTTTGCCAACACCACCAAGCGTGATAAAAACAGCTTTGACTTCACCACCAACTGGGCCGAGGCCGACAACAGCCCCATCAAAGACCTGCAAGATTTTACTGCTACCTTTTTGCAGAAAAATACCCTGCTCAATGTGCTGCTGCGCTATTCGGTTCTCGATACTAGCGGCACCCTGTTAGTAATGCGCCCCTACCAGATCGCCGCCACCGAGCGCATGCTATGGAAGCTGCAAATCTCGGTCAACGCCAAAAACTGGAGCAAACCGACAAGCGGCGGTTACATCTGGCACACCACCGGTTCCGGCAAAACCCTCACCAGCTTCAAGGCGGCGCAATTAGCGACTGAGCTAGAATTTATTGACAAGGTACTTTTTGTGGTGGACCGCAAAGATCTCGATTACCAAACCATGAAAGAATACCAGCGATTCCAAGAAGATAGCGTCGATGGCTCTGAAAACACCGCCGGGCTAAAAATCAATCTATGCAAAGATGGCAGTAAAATTATCGTTACCACCATCCAAAAACTCAATAACCTACTGAAGAAAGAAAAAGATTTGGCCGCATACCAACAGCAGGTTGTATTTATTTTCGACGAATGCCACCGCAGCCAGTTTGGCGAAGTCCAGAAAAACCTAAAAAAACGCTTCAAGAAATTTTATCAATTTGGCTTTACCGGCACTCCCATATTCACAGAAAATGCCCTAGGGGCAGAGACCACCAAGAGTGTATTTGGCAACGAGCTGCATGCCTACGTGATCACCGATGCCATCCGCGATGAAAAAGTGCTAAAATTTAAAGTAGATTACAACGATGTGCGCCCGAAATTTAAGAAAATAGAAACTGAACAGGATGAGGAGAAGTTGACCGCCGCAGAAAACAAGCAAGCACTGCAACACCTCGATCGCATCCACGAAATATCCCAATACATATTACGCAACTTTTCACAGAAAACCCACCGCATGCATGCGGGCATCACCAGATCAACAGGTTTTAATGCCATCTTTGCCGTCAGCAGCATCGATGCTGCCAAGCTCTATTACGAATCCTTGCATCAACTGCAAGCAGATAAAGACAAACCGCTGCGCATTGCCACTATTTTCTCTTTTGCCGCCAATGAAGATCCAGCAGCGGGCGATATTGCAGACGAGGGTTTTGAAATCTCAGCCATGCATAGCACTGCCAAAGAATTTTTGAGCAGTGCCCTCGCCGATTACAACCGAATGTTCCAAACTAGTTTCAGCATCGACAGCAAAGGCTTCCAAAACTATTATCGAGATCTTGCCAAAAAAGTAGGAAGCCGGGAGATTGATCTGCTGATTGTGGTCGGCATGTTCTTAACCGGCTTTGATGCCCCCACATTAAACACTCTGTTTGTAGATAAAAACCTCCGCAACCACGGTCTTCTACAAGCCTATTCACGCACTAACCGCATCTATGATGCCACCAAAACCTTTGGAAATATCGTCACCTTCCGCGATATAGAGCAGGCTACCATTGATGCCATTCAACTTTTTGGTGCTAAAAATACCAGTGCCAATATGGTTCTAGAGAGAAGCTACCGAGATTACATGGAAGGATTTGAAGACCCTCTCACCGGTGAGTTTCGGCGCGGTTTTATCGCGATAACAGAAGAACTGGAACAGCGTTTCCCTAATGGGAACTGCATTACGGGCGAGTCCGATAAAAGAGAATTTGCAAAATTATTTGGCGAATATCTACGGGTCGAAAATGTGTTACGCAACTACGACGAATTTACCAGCCTAAAAGCCTTACAACATATCGACACCAGCGACCCACAAGCAATAAAAACCTTTAAAGCACAGCACTATCTAGATGACACCAAACTGACCGAGATGCAAAATATCAGCATGCTCAAAGACCGCCAGTTTCAAGATTATTGCTCCATCTACAATGATATTCGTGACTGGCTACGTCGCCAGCGATCCGCTAACGAGAAAGCAGAATCAAAACTAGATTGGGATGATATTGTTTTTGAAATAGAGTTACTCAAGCAGCAGGAAATCGACCTAGATTACATTTTGCAGCTGATCTTTGAGCAGCATAAGAAAAACAAGGATAAACAAGCGATATGCAGGTTTATTCGCCGTCTGATTAGTGCCAGCCTCGACCATCGTGCTAAAGAAGACCTGCTACTCGATTTTATTGAACGCACAGATCTCAACAAGATTGAGGATGCTACCGCTATCATTGAAAATTTTTATACTTTCGCCAGAGAAGAGCTACAACGCGAAACAGAAATGCTAATCTCGAATGAAGAACTAAAACCTACGGAGGCCAAAAATTACATCAATCTATCCCTAAACCGTGGCTTTGCTACCGAATACGGCACCGAACTAGACAATACCCTGCCTGCCATGCACCGCTTGAGTCAGCCGTATCTAGATAAAAAGCAGCGAGTATGCGCCAGAATAAATTCGTTTGTCGATAAATTCAAAGGTATAGGCGGAAAATTTTAAGCATCGGATATCGGTTTTTTATTCTGTATTTTCAGCCGCGGCGACTACCATTAGTTGCAGGCTTTCTTTATCCCTATAACGATTGACTTCCACCCGATAGACTAGTTTTATTTGCTGCCCCTCGGTTAATTCTAGGTCTTCCGGCGCGTTGAACCAAATGGCATCTAGGGCTTCGCTCAATCCTTCCCTTTCCAGTTTAAGTTTTAGGTGAATTTCTTTTAGCCAGCGCAGGTTCACAATGCGCCATTCATCGATAAACTGAGGTTCTGGTAATGCCTGTCCCCATGGCAATAGCTGTTCAAGTCTGTGCGCAAAATTCAAATTCAAATAATGTGGCGGTAGCTCGCCGTCCACCCATGTTATCGCCTGCAAATGCGTTGCATCGATGGCTTGATGCACCGCCAGATCAAACGCGGCGGAAAATGCTGCAAAATTGCGCTCATCGATGCTTAAACCTGCCGCCATAGCATGCCCGCCGAACTTGATAATCAACCCCGGATGGCGGCTTTCCACCAGTGCCAAACAATCGCGAATATGACAACCGGGGATGGAACGCGCCGAACCTTTTAGCTCGCTGTTGGCACCATCTGTAACCGGCTCATTCACCGCGCCCCCCGCGATAGTTTCACCCACCTCCTCTTGCTTAGCACGGGCGAAGGCGATCACCGGTCGATGCAGCCGCTCTTTCAGGCGCGAAGCCACTAAACCAACCAACCCTTGATGCCAATCCGGCTGATAGCAACAATAGCCCCAAGGCAACTCCCCCGCCGTTTCCACCTGCTCCAAAGCCGCATCCGCATCTAACCCCATCTGCTCCTGAATCTGGCGGCGTTCCAAATTTATTTCGTGCAATTCCAATGCCAGCGTTTGCGCCTGAAACGGATCCTCTTCCAGCATACAAGCAATGCCCAAGCTGATGTCATCCAACCGTCCAGCGGCGTTAATTCGCGGACCGATCGCAAAGCCCAAATCCGCCGAGCGAGCATGCGCATGATCGCGACGGGCCACCGCAAACAGGCCGCGAATACCGGCATTGCCGCGCCCGGACTGAATAAGCCGCAACCCCTGACTAACCAGAATGCGATTTAGGCGGTCGAGCGGCACCAGATCCGCCACCGTGCCGAGCGCGACCAGGTCTAAATAATCGGCCAGCCGCGGTTCCGGTATTTGCCGTTTTGCAAACCAGTCAGACTCACGCAATGCACCGCGTAGGCCGAGCGCAAGGTAAAACGCCACCCCGACCCCCGCCAAATTTTTCGCTGGAAAAGTGCAACCGGGCTGATTGGGATTCAAAATAGCATCCGCTGCCGGTAACTGCTCGCCGGGTAAATGATGGTCGGTTACTAGCACCCGAATCCCAGCGCGTTGAGCAGCAGCAACTCCATCGATGCTGGAAATACCATTGTCCACGGTGATAATCAAATCAGGCTTAGAACGAGCAGCCACTGCCACTAATTCCGGCGACAGTCCATAGCCAAAATCAAAACGATTGGGTACCAGAAAATCGATCTGTTGTAACCCCATTTTCCGCAATACTCGCAATAAAAGTGCCGTGCTGGTCGCCCCATCGGCATCGTAATCGCCGCAAATCAACACCCGCTGTTGCTTTTCCAATGCCTCCATGAGCAGCCTCACGGCGGCATCCATCCCCCGCAATGCGGCGGGCGGCTCTAATTGACTAAGGTTTTGATCAAGATCGGCATCGCAATAAATTTTCCGTGCCAGCAAAATCCGCTGCAGCGGTTCACTTAATGGTTCGGCAAAATCGGCACGACTCAGGTCGACCGAGCGCGTTTTTATCAAGGCCGGTTTCACTTTACTTCTTCAATAACAATCGCATTAAACCGCCGCGCACAACCGCTCGGCGATATACGCCTGAATCTGTGCCGTATCGCAATCCAACACCTCGTAACGTTCCGCCCGCTCCAATAAGTCGGACAAGTGCGGCGGCAAGGCGGCAGCTTCCGCCAAACCCGCCTCCGCCGCCGCCTGCGGAAACTTAGCCGGGTGTGCTGTAGCCAAACAAACCATGGGCAGATCCACCGCCTGAGCTTGATAATGGCGACCGGCGGCCACCCCAATGGCACTGTGCGGGTCCAATAAATAACCGGTCTGCCGATGCTGCTCGGCGATTACTTCAAGCATCTCAGAATCCGCCAGTCGCTGGCTGGCAAACAGTGCCCGTAGCCGGTGCATCGCGGTATCGCTCAGCGACAACTTGCCGTCGCGCTTAAACCCAGCCATCAGATCGGCCACCTTTACAGCATCGCGGTCATACAGGTCGAAAAGCAGGCGCTCGAAATTGCTGGAAATCATAATATCCATGCTCGGCGATAGAGTAGGTTCAGGCGGTTGCAGGCTGTAATCGTTGGCACTAAAGCAGCGGTGCAAAATATCGTTGGCGTTGGTGGCGACCACCAGACGGGCGACCGGCAGCCCCATCCGATGCGCTAAATAGCCGGCAAACATATCGCCGAAATTACCGGTCGGCACCGCAAAAGCGATTTCACGCTGCCCTACACCGAGGGCGACGGCGGCATAAAAATAATAGACAATTTGCGCCATGATGCGCGCCCAATTAATGGAATTGACCGCCACCAGCTGGCGGTCGGCGGGTAAAAAAGAAGAGTCGGCAAAGCTGGCCTTGACGATATTTTGACAGTCGTCAAAACTACCACGCACCGCGATATTGTGAACATTATCGGCTCGCACCGTGGTCATCTGGCGGCGTTGTACTGCGGAAATACGCTGATGCGGATGCAGGATAAAAATGTCCGCATTGGCGCAGCGGCGGCACCCCTCAATAGCCGCCGAGCCAGTGTCGCCCGAGGTCGCGCCCATAATCACCGCTCGCTGGCCACGGCGTTGCAATATCAGGTCAAGCAGGCGACCTAAAAATTGCAGGGCAAAATCTTTGAATGCCAGGGTCGGGCCATGAAACAGTTCTAAAAGCCACAAATTATGATCCAGCTGCACCAGAGGCGCAGTGGCAGGGTGGCGAAAATCGGCGTAGCTGGCTTCAATTAAACACCGCAATTCCGCATCGTTCAACGCCCCAGCGACGAAGGGGCGCATGACCGCAAACGCCAGCTGCGGATAATTCATGCCGGCAAAGGAGGCAATAGTGGCGCGATCAAATTGCGGCAATTCCGCCGGCACATACAGCCCGCCATCAGAAGCCAACCCGGCCAGCACGGCAGATTCAAAATCCAGCGCGGGGGCGCTGCCACGGGTGCTGATGTATTGCATTTTACGCTTCCTCAGACTGTGCGTGTTCATCCGGCGATTCGGCGCAATTCAAATCTTCCACCCGAATTACCACCACCCGGCTGGTGAGCGCATCCAATCCCTGCAACGCCTGCACTAGGCGGCGCAATTCCCACTCGCGAGCGCGTTGGGTAATCATGATAATAGTCGCCTCCTGAGAACCGGCGGTCGGCTCACGCTGTTGAATGGCCTCCACACTCAACCCCGCATCGCTAAACAAGCCAGTAATGCGCGATAACACCCCCGCCTGATCTTTGGCATCAAAACGCAAATAAAAGGCAGTGGTGCAATCGGCGATATTCAACACGGGCACAGTGGCAGGTGGATCAGATAAACAGGCCGGAACGCGGGCGGCAGGTACGCCCTTGCCATTTTTACCGCTATTTTTATCGCCGCGAGTGCTGACAACCAACCTCGCTAAATCGACAACATCCGCCAACACCGCAGAGGCAGTCGGATCACCTCCCGCACCCGCACCACAATAAAGCGTGGGGCCGCTCGCATCGGCATTCACCAGCACCGCATTCATCACCCCATCGACCTGCGCAATGGGTTGTTCACGTGGTACTAAAGTCGGGTGGACGCGCAATTCGATGCCGGCGGCAGTGCGGCGGGCAATGCCTAAATGCTTGATAGCGTAACCGAGCGCGGCGGCATGCTGCACATCCTGCGGGTCTAATTCGGTCAACCCCTCGGTAAAAACGCAATCGAATTGCAATGGGATTCCAAAAGCCAGCGCAGCCAATATCGCCAATTTATGCGCCGCATCCGTGCCCTCTATATCAAAAGCCGGATCCGCCTCGGCATAACCCCGTGCTTGGGCCGCAGCCAATGCAGCAGCAAAAGTTTGCCCCTTATCACGCATTTCAGTCAAAATAAAATTGCCGGTGCCGTTAATAATTCCGGCTACCAGATTGATGCGATTGGCTGCCAGCCCGGTGCTGAGCGCATGCACAATGGGAATACCGCCAGCGACCGCCGCCTCGTAGGCAATTTGCACCCCCTGCGCAGCGGCGGCGGCAAACAGCGCATTGCCATGCTCGGCCAGCAACGCCTTGTTGGCGGTCACCACATGCTTGCCCTGCGCGATGGCCTCCTCCACCAATCGGCGGGCTAGAGTCGTGCCGCCGATGGTCTCCACCAGAATATCGACCTGCGGATCCCGCGCCACCGCCAAATGGTCTGCGCTAATCTGTACCCCGGCGGCACGTAGCTGTGGCAGGGATTGGCGGCTGCCGACATGGGCGACCTCAATAGCGGCCCCGACACGACGGGCGATACTCGCAGCATTGCGTTCCAGCACCTCAACAGTGCCGCGTCCGACGGTGCCTAGGCCACAGATGCCCAGCTTGATTGGTTCCACAGAAGTTCCTTAGCGCAGGGTTGCGAGGTGGAAAGGGGGAGCGCAGAGCCGCCCATTGTAACACGGCGGGGCGGGCTGCCTCGGTATATTCCATCCGGCTGAAACTGTCCCGCTGACTAGATCCATTATTGACGTTCTCTTTTTATATTGCACACGGCATCGGTGGCATGTCTGTTCATCCATTTTTCCGTTTGATAAATAAAAACGGAAAATCTCGATAAATGCTTTGCAGGCTTACCGGTTTTTTATCGATTTTACACTTAAAAAACCATTAAAATAAATAGCGACTGTTCAATCCGGCCCGGTACGCAAGCTAATTGCTAATATCGGCGATGCCTAAAATAGCGGCATATTCCTGCGCACTGCGATAACCGGGAAATAGTCGCCCATCGCCCAATACAACCGCCGGGGTGCCGCGGATGCCGAAGGCATTGCCGACTGCATAATGTTGCGGCACGGCAGTGCCCTCGCACACTGTTGCCTTCACCGGTTGACCGTTTTTCAAGCGCGTCAATGCCTCGCGGCGGTCTTCGGCGCACCAGGCTTTGACGGTCTGTTCAAATTCATGGGTATAGCTGCCATCGCGCTCCACCCCAGAACGCGGATAGCCAAGATAGCGCACCTCGATACCGAGCGCATTCATCTGCGGCACTTGGTCGTGCAATTTGCGGCAATATCCGCAGGTGACATCGGTAAATACCGTCATCACCCCACGGGTCTCGCCTTGCGGGGAAAAGATAATCATGCCCGCCGGGTCGAGCGACGCCAGCTGCTCAACGCGTTGCCGCTCGCGCGCTTTTTCGGTGGCATTAACTAGGCCGTCCGGCTCGGCCAAATAAAGCTCGCCGGCAAAAAAATGCCCACCATCGGCAGAGACATACACCGGCGGCGCACCGCCAATGGAGACCTCGTAATAACCGGGCACCGGCGATGGTTGCGGTGGTTCAAATTCTAAATCAGGCCGAGCGTTGCGCAGACGGGCGAGCACGGTGTCGGGAACCGTCGGCACCGTGTTTTCTGCAACGGCCCGAGAATCAACCGCAGATTGAGGCTCGGCAGTATCCGCTGGCGGGGCCGGTTCGCGGGCTTCGCAGGCAAACGAGGGGGCGATTATCAGCAGAATGACGGCGGCGGCAAGCGGCGCGTGAGCGATGGATTTCATGGAATAACCTGTGGGAGTGGCGCGTTGGTAAACGGCGATTGTACCCTGTCGGGCAGCATTCGGCAGCAATCAATGCGGGCGATGCGCAAACCAAATTGCCAGATGCCGAGCCTCTCGATCTCCGCGCCTCGGCGCGACAAACGCGAGCGGCGGGTCAACCGCGCGGGTGGTGTTTGCCGTGCAGGTCTTGCAGGCGTTGCTGGGCAATATGGGTGTAAATCTGAGTCGTCGACAGGTCGCTATGGCCGAGCAGTAATTGCACCACCCGCAGGTCCGCGCCGTGATTTAGCAGATGAGTCGCAAAAGCGTGGCGCAACACATGCGGGGAAATCGGCGCGGCAATTTGAGCGCGGCGGGCGTAATAGCGAATGCGGTGCCAGAAACTCTGGCGCGTCATAGGACGCTTGCGATTGGATAAAAATAACCCATCCAGCGGTGCCCCGGCGGTGAACGCAGGGCGCGACTCGCGCAAATAGCGCATCACCCAATGCTGCGCCGGTTCACCCAGCGGCACCAGCCGTTCCTTGCCGCCCTTGCCAATGGTGCGCACCACCCCGCCGCGCAAATTGACCTGATGCAAGGTCAACCCGACCAATTCGCTAACACGCAGCCCGGCCCCGTAGAGCACCTCCAACATGGCTTTATCGCGCAATTCCAAAGGGTCGGCTACTCGCGGTTCATTTAATAAGGTCTCGACATCAGTCTCACTGAGCGATTTAGGCAGCGCACGACCGATTTTCGGGTTTTTTAACAAAGCCGTGGGGTTTTCATTTAATAAACGTTGTTGCAATGCCCAACCATAAAAACTGCGCAGCCCGGCCAGTGCTCGAGAACTGGAACGCGGGGAATAATTTTGCCGGAAGCGGTTCGCCAAATACGCCTGCACGGCAGACGTGGAGGCAGTGAGCAGCCCGGCTTGCGCGGGTTTATTATGGCCCTGTTGGGAATTTACGAGCCAAGCCGCAAATTGCCGCAGATCCCGCCGATAAGCCGCCAGAGTATTTTGCCCTAAACCGCGCTCGGCCCAAAGATGGTCCAGCCATGCCGCAATCAGGTCGGCATCAGAGCGATTAACGGAGGCAGACACGGGCAACCTCAGAGTGCTATTATTTTGGCGATGGTGGCGGTGCAGCGGTCTAAATAACTGCCGCCGAAAAGATTGTAATGATTTAACAGGTGATAAAGTTGATAAACCAGCCGCCGCTCGTCCGCGCCTTCTTCCGGCGGGCACAGGGCATGATAGGCGGCAAAAAAAGCGGGCGTAAAACCACCGAACAGCTGCGCCATAGCAATGTCCGTTTCCGCATGCCCCCAATAAGGTGCCGGGTCAAACAAACAAGGAGCGCCCGCCACCGTGCTGCCCGCATTACCGTGCCAGAGGTCGCCGTGAACCAAACAAGGCATATAATCGCGCCCACCAAGCAAGGAACGCACCGCCCGTTCCAACGGTTGCAAGGCCAATTCCGAAAAGCTGGAACCGGCCTGCACCATTTGCAATAACTGAGGCTGCAAACGCATCGTCCAAAAGAAATCCGCCCAATTATCCGTGTATTGATTATGCTGCACACTAGTACCAATAAAATTATTCGCCCACCAACCGAATTGCTTTCCTTTAATCTGATGCAAACGCGCCACCGCCTCCCCCAGCGCAGTTTGATCCGTCTGCGCAGAAAAATCCAGCCAGGATAAACACAAATAAGCCGCATCAGCATTGCACCCCACCGCCAGCGGCTTCGGCACCGCAAGGGCATCGCAACGAGCCAATTCGACCAGCCCGGCTCTCTCAGCCTCAAACATAGCCAGCCGATCCGGGGTATTTAGTTTGATAAAATAAAGCTCCTGATTGGTAACTAGGCGAAATGCTAAATTAATATCCCCCCTAGAAACCGGCACCGCCTGACGCAATCGAAATCCAGAGCCAAAATCAGCCCGCAAGCTATCTTCAATTTGAGGCCAGTTTAGGAGCATGAGTGGGAATTTAGGGTGGTCTTTAAATCAATTATAGGCGATCAGCAGGCATGCAAGCCATAGATGCCACCCAGCCCCTCCCAACCTAGCTCTCAGGCTAGATCTGTGATTAGGCAGCAGGTACGAAATATTTGGCGTTGGCTATTGACAGCCAGTAGGCTACTATACAGCAGAGGAAGCTAACCATGCCACTAACGCACGATTTCAGAGAGATAGTCAAGGCCCGCGCAGAGCGTGAGCCAGAGTTCCGTCTAGGGCTTTTCCAAGAAGCCCTGGAAGCCCTGCTCAACGATGAGTTAGACTTGAGCAAAACCCTGCTACGGGACTATGTGAACGCTACAATCGGCTTTGACGTACTCGCACAGAAGATGCAGAAAAGCCCCAGGAGCCTGATACGCATGCTAAGCGATCGTAGCAACCCGCGGGCAGACAACCTGCTAGCAGTGGTCGCGCATCTCAATCGGCAAGAGGCTCAGGTATGAACGAAAAACCAGTCGACAGACCCGCGATGCAATCCACTCTTGACACCGAGCAAGAAAGACTGATATGATGAATACGTTGGTTGCCCTTCAGTGCATGAAAAATTTGAATGATCTTGAGCATGTTTTTCATCTGTGCCTGCAACCCAAATCAAATTAACGCTACCACTGGCTGCACAAGCCTAGGAGATTCGAAATGAATTTAGCTGACAAGGTCACCCGATTTTTAAGGGATAATCCGGAGAAAAAATTTACCGCTCGGGCTATCGCTGGGTGGATATTTGAAACCTACCCGGATGAGTGTCGTAAAAAACAAGAAAGATCTACTGCAAAACTGAATCCGCTAGATAGCGAGGAGAAGCTCCTGAATCAACTTATATCTGAAATTGGAGCACTTCGTCGAAATATTCAGAAGAAGTGTACGGGGATTAAAAACACGGAAGATCGTCCTCGAAAGTATTATTTCTCCGAATCTGATGAAAAAAATCACCAACTGGAAGACGGGGTGTCCGAACACCCACAAATAACGGAGATCGATCTTTACCCAATTTTATATCAATTTTTGAAATCAGAATTTATGATTTATAGTAGGCGCATCGACGAAAAACCGTCTAGCAATAAAAGAGGCCGAGGCGGTAATAAGTGGCTATATCCCGATCTTGTCGGCGTTAAAGATCTAAGCCATGATTGGCACAGGGAAATAAAAGACTGCGTCAAGGAATGCTCTGACCGGCGAGCAGAACTTTGGTCATTTGAGGTTAAAATTAAAATTAATCGATCGAATGTCCGTGAGGTATTTTTCAAGCTGTAAGCAATTCATCGTGGGCAAATTTCGGTTATCTGGTTGCCGGCGAACTCGACAATGATGCGCTGAAAGAACTTCGTGTGCTTGCTAGTCTACATGGTATTGGTTTTATTCTTCTTAATAAAGATGATCCATCCGAAAGCCAGATTATAATTCCAGCTAAGGAGCGTAGCCAGATTGATTGGGATACCACAAACAGGCTAGCTGAAGAAAATAAAGACTTTCTGGATTGCATCAAGAGCATTCGCCACTTTTATCAAACCGGCGAGATATCGAAAGAGAAATGGCCCGCCCCAAAGGAAAGTAGAAATTAATACTGATCTTTTATTTTATCAAAATATTCGCCTTTAGGGTGCCAAATAAAAATTCCGCTACATTTGCATCTTAGCAAGCAGGTATTCCATGCCGCGGTTGCCTTTAACTCGGTTGCAATGGCCGCAGAGCAGCTGCAGGTTTTCTAGGTGGTCGGTGCCGCCCTTTGATTTGGGGATGATGTGGTCGACTTCTAGTTGGTGCGTATTGGGTACATGTAGTCCGCAACCGGCACAGTTGCCACTTTGCGCCCCGTAGAGCCATTGTCTGTTTTCTTTGCAGTTATATTTCGGCACGGGACCCATATCAGTGCGTTGCGGAATATCGGTGCGTGGAATTATCACTAGACTTAGCTTTTCCGGGCCATCTTGCAGGCGAGTACGCACTAGGTCTAAAGCCTTCGGACTAATGTCAATGCCCACCCATTGCCGCCCTAACTGCTCGGCGGCGACGGGTGCCGTGGCGCAACCGCAGAATGGATCCAGCAGCATATCGCCTTCATTGCTAGATGCTTTAATAATGCGCTGTAATAGGGAGAGGGGTTTTTGGGTGGGGTAGCCGACTCGCTCTTTAGATTGGGAGTTGACATATGGAATATCCATCCACCAGTCATTGCATGTCATGCCTTCTTCTGGATAATAAATACGCTTTTTCCCGGCATCCACACGAATGCGGCAACGCTTCCCATTTTCGTCAAATTGGCGGTAATGACTATCTAGGTATTTTTGCGAAACTGGAATCGTATAGTTTTTCCATGCTTCATTTGACAAAGAATAAAGCAATATTACATCGTGTTTTTTCGCAAAAAATGTTTTGCTTCTTCCGCTTGTGGAATAACACCAGATTATTTCGTTACGAAAATTCTGGCGACCCCAAATGGCATCCATCACCAACTTCAAATAATGACTCATGGTCGGGTCGCAGTGTAGATAGACAGATCCGCTGGGTTTGAGTAGGCGGCGCATTTCTAACATGCGCACTGCAATATAAATGAGGTATGACTTATCGGATTTGGTTTGCGCCGCTAACAAGACGCGGTGCAAGGCAGGGTATTTTTCGGCAATCAGATTCACCCATTCGTTATCGATGTCACTCAGTGTCCAAGTGTCCTTAAACTCCGCCCCCCGCTGCCTCACTGCCGACCGGGGCAGAATAGTCGCGCTTAGAATTGAAGGGTGGGTCTAGATAAATCAGATCCACTGTCTCGGAGTTCATCCCCCGCATGATGGGCAGGTTGTCGCCGGTCCAGAGGGTGCGGTTCTTAAAGTTCATTTAAATTTTCCTGATAGCATCGTGCGGCGCGTGGGCGATTTTCACCGAACTCTTCACCGAATCACCGAACCTTTTCCACCGAACTTTCTGGGTGCAGAACGGTGGCGGTGAGGGAGGGATTCGAACCCTCGATACGCTATTAACGTATACACGCTTTCCAGGCGTGCTCCTTCGACCGCTCGGACACCTCACCGGACCCCGTTTTTTATCGGCGGCTGGGCTGCCGCAAGGCGCAGTCTACACAAGCGGCGGCAGTATGGCAATGCGCTGTGGTTTAGAGGCGCGGGACGGCGGCGATTAGGGCGCGGGTGTAGGGGTCGCGGGGGGCGGTCCAGACGGCTTCGGTGGGGCCCTGTTCGACGATTTGCCCGCGGTGCATGACTAAAACGCGGTCGCAGAGGGCCCGCACCACGGCGAGGTCGTGGGAGATAAAAAGCATGCTTAGGTTATGGCGGGCGACCAGCCGCAGCAGTAATTCTAAAATCTGTTTTTGGATGCTGACATCCAATGCGGAGACGGGTTCGTCGGCGACCACTAGGGTGGGTTGGCTGGCTAGGGCGCGGCCGATGGCGATGCGTTGGCGTTGGCCGCCGGAAAATTCGTGCGGGTATTTGCGCATGCAGGATGGCGGCAGGCCCACATCTTCGAGCAGTGCGCCGACTGCGCTGGCGAGCGGCTCGCCTTTTAGGGCGCGGTGCAGGCGCAAGGGTTCGGCGAGGGTGGCAAAGACGCTCATTCGTGGGTTGAGCGAGGCGTAGGGGTCTTGGAAAATCATTTGTAGCTGGGCGCGGAGCGGGCGCATTTGGCGGCGGTTGAGGCCCATTAGTTGCTGCCCGCGCAGGCGTACCGAGCCGGAATCGGGGCGCACCAGATTCAGAATGCTGCGACCGAGCGTGGATTTGCCGGAGCCGGATTCGCCCACTAGCCCAAGGATTTCGCCCTGGCGAATATCGAAATCCACGCTATTTACGGCAGTAAAAGGCTGTTTTGAGTCGGCCTGCGTAAAACGAGTGGTTAGGGTGCGGACTTCCAATAGATTGGCGACTGGCTGGGCCGTTTCGGTCGGGCTGGTGGTTTTGCTGCCGCGTGGAATGGCGGCGAGGAGTTTTTGGGTGTAGGGCTGTTGCGGGCGGTTGAAAATGGGTTCCGCCGCTCCCTGTTCCACCGCCCGCCCTTGTTCCATTACCAGCACTTGGTCGGCTAAATTGCGCACTACGGCGAGATCATGGCTGACAAAAATTAGCCCTAGATTGCGGCGGCTTTGGATGGCTTTAATCAATTCCAAAATCTGCTTTTGAATGCTGACATCCAATGCGGTGGTCGGTTCGTCGGCGATTAGTAGGGCCGGTTCGGCGATTAGGGCCATGGCGATCATTACCCGCTGGCGCATGCCGCCGGATAGCTCGTGCGGCCAAGATCTGTACCGCCGCTCAGGCGCGGGGATGCCAACTTCATCGAGCAGCGCGATCGCTTGCTGGCGGGCGGTTCGGCGGCGGGTGTTGCGGTGTTGCAACAATGGTTCGATGAGCTGTTCGCCAATGGGTATGCAGGGGTTGAGGCAGGTCATGGGGTCTTGAAAAATCATGCTAATGCGACGCCCGCGAATGGTGCGCAGGGTGCGCTCGTTTAGTGCCAGCAGATCCTTGCCTTCGAAGTGTGCGCTGCCGGATTCGATGACTGCCGGGGGGCGCGGTAACAGGCCGAGTAGCGCGAGACAGCAGACCGATTTGCCGGAGCCGGACTCGCCGACAATGCCCAGAGTCTCGCCCGGTGCGACGCTAAAACTGACCGAATCGACGGCGCGGACGATTCCGGCGCGGGTATGAAAAGAGACGCTGAGATGGGCGAGGTCGAGCAGGGGCACGGCTAATCCTTGGCGGCGCGGACATCCAGCGCATCGCGCAGACCGTCGCCTAAAAAGTTGAGCGCAAATAGAGTTCCCGTCAGGGCCAGCCCGGGGAAAATTAACAGCCATGGATATTCTTCCATGGTCTCCACGCCGTAGCTGATCAGCAGCCCCCAAGAAGAGCGCGGCGGCTGAATGCCCAATCCTAAAAAGCTCAGAAACGCTTCAAATAACATGACCGAGGGGACGGTGAGGGTGGCGTAGACAATCACCGGGCCGAGCGCATTGGGCAGCAGGTGGCGGCGGATAATTGTCCAGCGCGATAAACCGAGAGAGACAGCGGCTTCGACAAATTCCATGTTTTTAAGGGCCTGCACCTGCCCGCGCACGATGCGCGCCATGGTTAGCCATTCGACCGCGCCGATGGCTAGAAAAAGCAACAGCAGATTGCGCCCAAATACCAGCATTAGCAAGATGATAAAAATCATAAAAGGCAGGGCGTACAGAGTGTCGACCACACGCATCATGACGGCATCGACTCGCCCACCGAAATAGCCCGCCAGCGCGCCGTAGAGCACCCCGATCCCTGCCGCGACTGCGGTGGCGACTAGCCCGACTGCCAGCGACACTCGCCCGCCGTACAGGATGCGGGTGAGCAGGTCACGACCGAATATATCAGTGCCCAGCCAATGGGCGGCGGAGGGCGGCGTGGCCCCCATCGATAGGTTTTGCTCGGCGTAACCGTAGGGGGCAATCCAGGGGGTGAGCAGGCACAGCCCCATCAAAAACAGTAGAAAAATAAGCCCGCCGAATGCCAGCCGATTTTGCCGCAACCGCGCCCAAGCATCGGCCCAGAGCGAGCGACCGGCGGGGCGCGCGGTTTGCGCTTGCATTACCGTCATTTAATTGCGCCCCGTGTTGAGGCCGGCGCGCAGCCGCGGGTTCATCCATGCGGCCAGAATGTCGGACAGCAGGTTGAACGTTAAAATCAAAGTCGCCAGAAATACGGTGCAGCCTAAAATCAGGGTGTAATCGCGATTAAAAGCGGCTTGCACATAAAAGCGCCCGAGGCCGTGAATTTGGAATACGGTTTCAATTACAAAAGAGCCGGACAGAATGCCCGCAAAAGCTGGCCCCAGGAAAGCGACCACCGGCACAAACCCGGTACGCAGACCGTGCCCCAAAACTACTTTATACTCCGGCAGCCCTTTGGCGCGGGCGGTGCGGATGTAATCCTGCGACATGACCTCCAGCATGCCGCCGCGGGCCAGCCGGGCAATATAGGCGGCGTAAGCGGCACCTAGAGTCAGGCTCGGCAGTATTTTATCGCCCGGTAACTGTCCCCAGCCGGACACTGGTAGCCATTCCAGCCAAATACCGAATACCAGCACTAAGAGCGGGCCCAATAAAAAAGCCGGCATGCAGATGCCAAGCATGGCCGCCGACATCGGCAAATAATCCTGCATGGTATTAGGCCGCTGGGCGGCAACCAGGCCCGCCGCGCCGCCGATTAACAGGGCGATACCCATGGCATACAGCCCCAATTCCGCCGTTACCGGAAAGCCGGTGGCGATGAGTTCATTGACCGAGCGGCCCGGGTATTTGAACGAGGGGCCCAAATCGCCGCGCAGCAGGTCGCCCATATAGGCCAGATATTGCCGGTGCAGCGGTTGGTCCAGCCGATATTGCGCCTCCAGCGCGGCGCGCACTTCCGGCACCACGGCTTTGTCCGCATCGAAGGGGCCACCGGGGGCGAAGCGCACCAGAAAAAAGGTGATGCTGATGACCGCCAGTAGCACCGGGATGGCTTGTAGCAGCCGCCAGAGAATAAAACGCAACATCGCTTGGTCCTGGGCCTAGCCCCGCCCTAATCCACTGCCTGACCCGGGGTGGCGATAAGCGATCTTCCGCCCTTGATTGGTCGGGGTGGCATCGATAGTTGGCTTGCGCTTGCGCATATGCTGAATGGCCATGACAAATTTGTGGTTCTGAGGGTACTAAAAATTCAAGGCGGTTTGGACGGCATTTTTGGGAAATTGGAGGGCTTTTTTCGGCGCATGGATTTTTGTCTGGTAGGCGTAGAATTTATCCAGCTTTTTCACCCTTGGATGATCATGGTTCAGTGTTAGGCCGGTGCGGCTATCTTGAATCAGGCTTTTCACGAGCCCGATCGCGCCAGCTTTAGATTCTGGGCCCACCCAAACCGGATAGGGAAGTCGCTCGAAATCTTTGCCTTGGATGTTGCGGGTATGATTGATGACGTTTTTTAGTATTTCGGTGCATAAATCCGTCAGGGTCCAGCCCATTACAAAAAACAGTTCATCTTGAGAAACGCCGGGGCGCGGGAAAGCGCAGGGGGCGCCGCTGTCTAGGATATATCCCGGCGGCAGCCAGCGGGTGCGCATGCGCGATGCAATCAGGTTCCATGTCATTCCCTCCCGACCGAAATAATTTTTGCCGCCAACCCCATGCAAATACCAGTTGCCGGATTTTTTGAATGTATAGACGTAGTTTCCTTCTTCTTTCCAGAAAATAGCCCACTGGGGATCGGCATAGAGGATGGCGGGGGTGGCTTTGCTATAGAACCGATAATGATTGTGAGGCATGGATAAGCGCAGAGGTGGCTTCCGCAATTCCCAACGAATGATACGGCGAGTGTCACCGCGTTTTTCCCTATCGCGAATCGTTTCTTGCCTAACGGCGGAGATCCGCCCTAAGCGAGCGCGCTCGATTTCTCCTGCTAGGGTAATCGGTTCCTGCGCGTAGGAAAATTGGTAAGGCTCTTCAATCCATCCGTTGATGATTTTGCGCAAGAACAGTTTATTGTTGCCGATGGTCATGCCTGAAGTGGCTACAAATTGATCGCCGAGGGTGTGCCCGCTGAAGTAGCGGGCATAGTCATTGTTAATGCGCCAGCTTAAATTGGGTGTGGTCTTGATGGTTTCTGTTTTGATTTTATCGCCAAATATCTTAATATGTGAGGATTTTTTATTCTTTTTTCTAAGTTTAATGAGAACCATGTTCTGCGCTGTTTCTTCGAACTCGCCGGGGATCGCCTCGATGTTGACGTCGCAGTTTTCCTGCAGGTGGTGGCGGAGGCCGCGCATGGTGGAAATCGTCAATAGGGTGTCGCTGCATATAAAACAAAGCTGCCCTCCTGATTTTAGAAAATCCAAACATTTTAGTAAAAAGAAGGAATAGGTTTCCTTTTTTATTTTCATGCCATTACGAGTGCCATACATGGCATCCAGTTTATCTTGGATTTGGGGGTCAAAGCTGCCGCCAAACGGTGGGTTGCCAATAATTAAATCGAAGTATTCGAGTGGTGAGGCGAAGTAGGATCTCGGGTGAAAAAGCACTTTGCGGTCACACTGTGGGGGCAGCCAACGAAAGAAGTCGCCCAGTTCGATATTTTTGGGGACTTCGCCTAACCCATGCGCCTGCCATTTTTTAACAAAACGTTCCATCATACGCGCATCAAACTCAACCCCATACAGGTTTTCATTTATCCAGCTAATCAGTTCAGATTGGCTGTGCTTTTTCTGCAAAACCTCCAACAACGCAAAAACAAAAGACCCGTCCCCTAGCGAAGGTTCTAGAATTCGCATATCGGGATAAATTTCAAGCTCTCGAACAATGGCCGACGCAACCGGCGGCGGAGTTAAAAACTGCCCCAGCTGCTGTTTTCGCTGCCGCGAAAGGCGGGCTTGGTTTATTAAAATTGCTGCGATCTCCGGGCGGTCATGCTTTGCGCCATTTAATCCGCCGCGCTGCCTAGAGTGATGTAGCGGTAGTTGTAGTGGTCGCGGATATTGGGGGGGAGGCCGCGTATTGTGGGGTCTAGCAGGTATTTGCTTTGGTAGGTGTAAATGGGGATGAAGGGCATTTTTTCTAATAGGTAGGCTTCGGCTGTGGCGAAGCGGGCTAGGCGCTCGGGGCGGGTGCGGGCGGCGGGGATGTGCTCGGAGATTAGCCAGTCGTAGTGTGGGTCGGCGAAGCCGGTGTTGTTATTGCCGTTGCTCGACAACCCCAAATCTAGGAAGGTGAGGGGGTCGACGTAGTCGCCGATCCAGCCGGCGCGGGCGATGTCGTAGTCCATGTTATCGCGGGAATCTAAATAAACTTTCCATTCCTGATTGGTCAGGGTGACATCGATATTTAACTCGCGCTTCCACATTTGCTGAATGGCCACGGCCACTTTGCGGTGTCCTTCGCTGGTGTTGTAGAGGATTTCGAAACTGGGGAAGCCGGTACCGTTCGGGTAGCCGGCTTCTGCTAGTAATTGCCGGGCTTTGTCCGGGTCGAAGCTGAACACCGCGGGCGGCTGATAGCCCAAAGTGCCGGGCGGGGTCATGCTGAATGCCGGGATGCTGGTGCCGCGCAGGATGGAGCGGCTGATGGCGGCGCGGTCGATGCTCATCGCCAGGGCGCGGCGGACCCGCGCATCGGAAAGCCCCGGGCGGGTGGTGTTGACCTGATAATAATAGGTGCCCAGATAGGGTTGCACACGCAGGGCGGGGGAATTAGCGGCGCGGTAGACCGGTACTTTGTCGGTGGGGAGAGTGTTGGTTTTGTGCAGTTGCCCGGCGCGGAACAGGCGTTCTTCGGTGGTGGCGTTTTCGGTCGGGTGGAAGTGAATTTCGTTTAGGCGGAGCCGCTCGCGATCCCAATAGTGCGGGTTTTTGCGCACTTTGAGCGGGCGGCTGATTTTCCATTCGTAGGGCACGAAGGGGCCGTTGGTGACGATATTTTGCGGGCGTGTCCAAGCGGAATAGCGGGCGGTGGGGCTGCCGTGTGCTTCTATGGTCGGGCGATGCACCACTGCCGAGCTGCTGTGCGCTAAGAGCTGTAAAAAATAGGGCGTGGGGTTTTTCAATTCGATTTCTAAGCTGTATTCGCCCAGTGTGCGGATGCCGACCTGAGTGAAATCTGTAAGGTCGCCGGAGAAAAATTCTTTTGCGCCGCGCACCGGGAATAGCATGTAGGCCCATTCGTTGCCCATTGCCGGGGTCAGATAACGTTCATAAGTCCAGCGGAAGTCTTCGGCGGTGACGGGATCGCCGTTGGACCAGCGGGCGTTTTGGCGTAGATAAAACCGATACCGCAGGCCGTCTGCGCTGATTTCCCAACGCTCGGCCACGCCGGGTTCTGGTTCCAGCGTGTAGGGGTTGGACACCACCAGCCCCTCGTAAATGGCGGAAAACACATTGCCGGCTGGGATGCCGGTGGCGACGTGCGGGTCTAGGCTTTCCGGATCCGAGCCGTTGCCGATATGAAAAATGCCCAGTCGATTGCCGGACTCGACTCGCGATTCGCCGGGGGTGCATGCCGGCAGGCTGGCCAATGTTGCGGTCAGTGCCAGTGCTACGATGCGCCACCGTATCATGATGTTGCCGGTGCCTGGTAAGGCACCCCGCAGCCGCCTAGGCCGCAGTAGCCGTTGGGGTTGTGGTGCAAATACTGTTGGTGGTGCGCTTCGGCGTAATAGAGGGGCTGGTCGGTTTTGATTTCGGTGGTGATCGGGCCGTGTCCGGCGACGGTCAGCTGCTGTTGGTATTGGGCGCGGCTGCGCTCGACTTCTGCCAGTGCGGTCGGGGGGCAGTAGATGGCCGAGCGGTATTGGGTGCCGCGGTCGTTGCCTTGGCGCATGCCTTGCGTTGGGTCGTGGCCTCCCCAAAATACTTCCAGCAGGGTTTGTAGCGCGATCTGGTTTGGGGCGTAGATGACCAGCGCTACCTCGGCGTGGTTGGTGCGGCCGCTGCAGACCTCGGCGTAGCTTGGGTTTTTGGTTATTCCGCCGGCGTAGCCTGCCGCCGTGCTGTGAACGCCGTCCAGCCGCCAAAATAGCCGTTCTGCGCCCCAGAAGCAGCCCATTCCGAAGAGGATTTGGGCGGTGGCGGGCGGGAAGGGCGGCAGGTAGGAAGTGCCGAGCAGGGCGTGCTGGCCGGGGACGGCGATGCGCTCATCCCGCCCGGGTAGGCAGGCTTCGGCGGGCAGGATCCGCGGGGATTGGGTCAAGGTTGCGCCATGCGGCGGTCGGGGGTGGGCATCATACTCTCTATTGGCGGTTCCGGGCGAGGCGAATGCGGCGGGGGTGCCGGTTATGGCTCGCCGTTTTGCTCAGGGTCACTCATCATGCTGTGTTGCGTCCAGCTGGCGGCGACCGCTTCGCGCCAGCGTTCCAGTTGCGCTTGCATGGTCTGCATTTGCTCTGGATTCTGGGTGGCTAGGTCGGTGGTTTCTTGCGGGTCGGTGGTTAGATCGTAGAGTTTGGCGTCGGAGCCGCGGGCTAGGAGCTTGTACCGCGGGCCGACCCAAGCGCGTTGCCCTTTGAATTGAAAGCCGATGTAGCGTTCGGTCGCTGGCGGGGTTTGATTGAGTAGGGGGGCTTTCAGGCTGATGCCATCGAGTTCTAGGGTTGCAGGCAGGGGCAGGCCGGCTAGATCGGCGACTGTGGGCAGGATGTCGCTGGTGACACCCGGCGCGAGCAGGCGAGTACCGGCGGGGATTTTGCCGGGCCATTCGACCACGGTGGGGGCGCGGATGCCGCCTTCGCGTAGGGTGCCTTTGCCGCCGCTCAGCCCGCCGGTCGCGTGGTTGCCGGCCACTTGGGGGGCCGGGCCGTTATCGGAGGTGAACCACAGCAGGCTGTTGTTGGCGATGCCTTGGTCGCGTAACAGGGTGCGCAGGCGACCGATCTGCCGGTCCATGGCGTGGATGGCCCCGTGGTAGCTGGCGAACTTGATGTTGTCGGTCGCTATGGCATCGCGGTCGGCATCGCTGGCGACTAGATTGCGGTGTGGAGTGTGGAACCAGACTACGGCTAGGAACGGCTGGTTGGCGGCCACTGCTTGCTCGATAAAGGGGACAGCGCGGTCGAGGAGAATGCGGCTGGTGTCGCCGCGCAGGTTGTGGGTGACGATCTCGCCCTGCTCGTTCCAGTAGCGGATTCTGGGCGACCTGTCCGACTGCGGCGGCGCGATGCGACCATCGAGGGCGGGCCACCACCAGCCTTCGGCGGCTCGGCGGCGGGAGTCGGCGGACACGGTGTTGGCATCTAGACGCCGCCACCAATGTTTGGCCGGACGCAGCATGGGATCGTAGGTGGGCGGGGAGGACTCGGTGGCGAGGACGCGGTCGAAGCCATGCGCCTGGGGTGGGGAGTGGTGCTGGGCATTCCGCGGTAGGCCGCCGCGCCGGCCATCGCGGATGCGGGTGGTCAGGGTGCCGAGGTGCCATTTGCCGAAGAAGCCGGTGCGGTAGCCGGCCTGTTTGAACATTTCGGGGAGAGTGAACTCCTCGCGCAGCAGGGAGCCCACATTGGACTGGAGGATTCCATAGCGATAGGGGTGGCGACCGGTCATGACGCTGCCGCGGGTGGGGCTGCATACCGGGGCGGCGGAATAGAAGCGGTCGAGGCGCATGCCGGCCTTTGCCATGGCATCTAGGTTAGGAGTCTGCGCCAGCGGGTTGCCCATATAGCCGGAGTCGCCGTAGCCCATGTCATCGGCCATGAGCAAGATGATGTTGGGCCGGGCGGGCAACAGGGTAATCTGCCAGGAACGTCCCTGGCCGGGTGCGGTGCCGGCGATGCGGGTGCTTTGCGAGCGTTGGCCGGCGGCGGGCAGAATCGAGAGGGTGAAGGTGTGCGGGGCGGTTATTTTTTGCGGCAGGATGCTGAGGTGAATCGGGTTGCCGTGTTCGACGAATACCTGCCCGCTGCCGGTGTCGCGCACAGTTTGCGTCCAGCTATGCCGATAGCGCATTCCGTTTTCTAGTCGGTAGTGGGTGCCTAGTTGGGCACCGTCTTCCGTTGCCGCCGCCACAGTAATCCGAAACAGGGCACCCGGTCGCAACACCCCTTCGCCGGGGGCGATTGGGGCGCGCGTCGCCGGGCGAAAGCGCACCCGCAAATTCTTTAGCCAGTGCCGTCCCCAGCGGCGGCGGTCGTGGCCCGCGCTGGTGGCGGGGTGGAAGCGAAGGCCGAGGTGCAGGGTGTCGGCGGGGCCGGTTAGGGTGATTTCGTGCTTGACATCGAGCGGCTGATGGGTGCCCTTGGCAAAGGCTGTCCAGGTGGCGGTGCGGCGGGTGAGTTCGCCCGGCAGACGCACGACTTCCAGCCGCGATGGATCGCTCTGGGCGATTGTCTCTTGCGCGAATATGGAGGTGGGGGCGTAACTCATGGCCAATGCCAGCACCAATGCCAGGGCCAGGGCGAGTTGGCATAGCGGCGGGGCGGGGCGGTTCATGGCTTGGCGCATTTTGTGATTCGGATGCGTTGCCGATGGGTGCGCCCGATCCGCGGTGCGGGGCGGTCGCGGAGGGGGAATTGGTCGGAGCGGCCGGATTTGAACCGACGACCACCACACCCCCAGTGTGGTGCGCTACCAGGCTGCGCTACGCTCCGAGTTAGGGCAAATGATACCGCAAGCGGTGGCAAAACTTGCAGTGCTTTTTAGCTTAGGTCGCTTTTCAGATAATCGGCCAATTCATCGAGATCGCGGATGGTTTGCTCGATCAGCTGGCGTTGCCGGGCGGCGGGGTTGGGATTGGCGGCGGGGCCGCTCAGGCGGGCGCGGGCACCGCCGATGGTGTAGCCCTGCTCGTAGCAGAGGGCGCGAATCTGGCGGATGAGCAGGATGTCGGCGCGCTGGTAATAGCGGCGGTTACCGCGGCGTTTGACCGGGCTCAGGTTGGGGAATTCTTGCTCCCAATAGCGCAGCACGTGCGCCTTCACATCGCACAGCTCGCTGACCTCGCCGATGGCAAAATACCGCTTGTTGGGGATGGGGGGCAGTCCGCTATTCTGCGGCGGTTCCAGCATGCTGGGTCTCCTCTTGACCTTCTTTATTTTCTACCGCGTTACGCAGTTTGCGTCCCGGGCGGAAGCTGACCACGGTGCGCGCCGCTATGGGGATCTCTTCGCCGGTTTTTGGGTTGCGGCCCGGGCGGGGGCGTTTGCGGCGCAGCTCGAAGTTGCCGAAGCCGGACAGCTTGATCGGCTCGCATGCTGCCAATGCCGCGCACAGTTCCGCAAAAAACATCTCGACAATTTCCCTAGATTCGCGCTTGTTCAGGCCGATTTCGGCAAACAGCATCTCGGCCAAATCCGCCTTGGTGAGAGCCGTACTCGTACGCTTGCTGGAGGGCATTGTTATCTTTGCACGGCACCGAATTGGTCGGCCAGAGTGCTGAGTATTTGCTCGGTTTGGGCGGCGATTTCTTGCTCGCTGAGGGTGCGTGAAGCGGCGCGAAAGGTCAAGCCTATGCCGACACTTTTTTTGCCGCGATCGATGCCGGGGCCGGCGTAGAGGTCGAAAAGGCGGGCCTCGCACAGTAGAACCCCGCCCGCATCCTGCACCGCCGCTAGGAGCTCGGCGGCGGGCACCTGATCGGCGACCAGCAGGGCGAGGTCGCGGCGCACTTCCGGAAAGCGGGACAGGGCTTGGAAGTGCGGCAGTTTGGCATCTAGCAGGGGGGGGAGGTCTAGTTCGAAGGCGTAGACCGGTTGGTCGATGTCGAGGGCCTGGGTTACCCGCGGGTGAATCGCGCCGACCGTGCCGATGGCGGTGCCTTGTTTGCTGACGCTGGCGCACTGGCCGGGGTGGAACAGCGGGTGGTCGCGCTGTGCAGCGAAGGTGGCTTGGGCACGGCTGGCGGCTAACAGGAGTTCGACCTCGCGCTTGGCATCGTAAAAATCCAGCGGCTGGGATTCATTGGCCCAGGATTCGGGCCAGCGATCGCCGGTCAGCATTGCGGCGATTCGCTCGATCTGTGCCAGATTTTCCACTGTGGCATCCGTCCCTTGCTCTGCGTCCTCTTGTGGCACAAAGCAGAGGCCGCTTTCGAATAGGCGCAGCGGGCCGCGCTGGCGGCGCAGGTTGTATTGCACGGTTTGCAGCAGCCCGGGCAGCAGTGCGGTGCGCATCAGGGCCATATCGGCGGCGATGGGGTTTTGCAGCCGGATGGCCGGGGTCTCGGTGCCGACGCAGAGGCGGTGCAAATCGGGGGCGATAAAGCTGTAGTTGATGGCTTCTCGGAACCCGCGCGCTACCAGTTGGTCGGCCAGTCGCTGCGGGGGCAGGCGGCTTTCTGGGGCTGCTGGCATGGGGTGGGCGGCGGGGGGGGTGCGCTCGGGGATCTTTGCGTAGCTGTGGATGCGCGCCACTTCTTCGATTAAGTCGGCTTCGATGCGGATATCGAAGCGCCAAGAGGGGGCGACTACAGTCCAGCTATCGGGGTGCTGCTCGCTAATTTGCATGCCGAGGCGTTCCAGAATATCGGTGACCTGTGCTGCGGTGAAGGGCACTCCGAGCAACCGCTCTAACCGTGCCTTGCGCAAGCGGACCGGCGGGTTGTGCGGCACCTGCTGCGGGTCGCCTGCCGCGATGAGCGGGCCGGGCTGCCCGCCGCAGATTTCGCTGATCAGGGCGGTGGCGCGTTCTAGGGCTTGCGCCGGCAATTCGTAATCCACCCCGCGCTCGTAGCGGTGCGAGGCATCCGTGTGCAGGCCGTAGGTGCGCGCTGGGCCGGCTAGGGCCGCCGGGCTGAAGAAGGCCGATTCGAGGAAGATATTGCGCGTCTCGGCGGTCACCGCCGTCGCCGCGCCGCCCATGATGCCGGCTAGGGCCAGCGGGCCGCGGTGGTCGGCGATCAACAGGGTGTCAGCATTGAGTTTGGGGCGGCTGCCATCGAGCAGTTCCAATGATTCGCCATCCAGCGCGTGACGTACCGCAATGTCGCCCTGAATTTGGTCGCGGTCGAAGGCGTGCAGCGGCTGGCCGAGTTCGAGCAGCACATAATTGGTGATGTCGACTAATGCGCTCACCGGGCCGACCTCGCTGCGCTCGAGCCGCCGTGCCATCCATAGCGGGGTGGCGGCCTGCGCATCGACCCCTTCAATGATGCGCCCGCAATAGAGCGGGCAGTCCGCCGCTGCTTGAATGTCGACCGCTAATCGCGCATCGCTGGTGGCGGGCACGGGCTGAATCGTCGGTTCGCGCAGGGGGATCTGATTGAGCACGGCGATTTCACGGGCTATGCCGCGAATGCTTAGGGCATCGGCGCGATTGGGGGTCAGATCTAGGCCGATGATCTGGTCGTCGCCCTGCAAAAAATCGACCAGTGGCTGGCCGAGGGGGGCCTCCGGCGGCAATTCCCAGAGGCCGGTCGAATCGCCGGCCACGCCGATCTCGGCGCGTGAGCAGAGCATGCCCTGCGATTCGATGCCGCGCAATTTGGCCTTTTCGATCCTGATATCGCCGGGTAGTCGGGCACCGACCATGGCCAGCGGGGCGCGCATGCCGGCGCGGGCGTTGGGGGCACCGCAGACGATCTGTAGCGGCTCGCCGGTGGTGGCGGTGGCGACTTGGCAAATCTGTAGCCGGTCGGCCTTGGGGTGCGGTCGGGTGCTTTGTATTTCGGCGACCACCACTTGGGTAAAGGCACCGGCCACGGGCTGCGCGCCATCGACCTCGAGGCCGGCCATGGTCAGCTGCGCACAAAGCTGTTGCGTGTCGAGCGGCGGGTCCACCCATTCGCGCACCCAAGCTTCGCTGAATTTCATTCGTCCGGGTTCTCGATAATTGCGCTAATCGCTCGCCACCAGCTAAAACTGGCGCAGGAATTGCACGTCATTTTCAAAAAACATGCGCAGGTCGGCCACCCCGTAGCGCATCATGGCCAGCCGCTCGACTCCTAGCCCGAAAGCGAAGCCGGTGTAGGTCTCGGCATCGATGCCGACGGCGGCGAACACATTCGGATGCACCATACCGCAGCCGCCCATCTCCAGCCAGCCGGTGGTTTTGCAGATGCGGCATGGGGCACTGTCATCGAGGTGGCCGCGCCCGCCGCAGGCGGTGCATTGGATGTCCATTTCGGCGGAGGGCTCGGTGAATGGGAAGTAGGAGGCGCGGAAACGTACCGGGAAATCATCCTCAAAAAAGGTGCGCAGAAACTGGCTGACGGTGCCCTTTAGGTCCGCCATGCTGATGCCTTCTTCGACCACCAGCCCTTCTACTTGGTGGAACATGGGGGTGTGGGTCAGGTCGGAGTCGCAGCGGTAGACCCGCCCGGGGAAGATGGCGCGCAGGGGGGCACCGCCCGTTTCTAGCTCGCGAATCTGCACCGGCGAGGTGTGGGTGCGCAGCAGGTGGTGGGCATCGATGTAGAAGGTGTCGTGCATGGCGCGGGCCGGGTGGTGCGGCGGGATGTTGAGGGCGGTGAAGTTGTGGAAGTCGTCTTCGATTTCTGGCCCGTGCGCGACCGCGAAGCCTTGGCGGGTGAAAATGGCTTCGATGCGGCGCAGGGTGCGGGTGACTGGGTGCAGGCTACCGAGATCCTGGCCGCGCCCGGGCAGGGTGATGTCTAAGGCTTCCGCTTCCAGTTGCGCGGCGAGGGCGTGTTCCTGCAATGCCTGCTTGCGGGCTTCGATGGCGGCGGCGAGGGCGGCTTTGGCGGCATTGATGCGGGCACCGGCCGCCGGGCGTTCGGCGGCGGACAGCTTGCCTAGGTCCCGGAGCAGTCCAGTCAGCGCGCCTTTTTTGCCGAGATATTGGACGCGGATTTTTTCCAGCTGGGCGAGATCGGCGGCCTGCGCGACGGCATTGAGCGCGGCCTGTTGGAGGGAGTCGAGGTCGGCGGTCATTTGGGCTTTTGAATCAATCGTAAAAAAGGGGAAGAGCCGGTGCTACCTCCCCCTCTTTCCGCCCCTTCCGGCTTTTTGGTGCGGGACGGCGCATTGAGAGCGCGGCTAAGCCCTAAGGTCAAGGCCCTAAGCGAGGGCCGCTTTGGCTTTGGTGGCCAGCTCGGCGAAGGCTTCCCGATCGTGGACGGCCAGATCTGCCAATACCCGGCGGTCGAGGTCGATGCCGGCTTTTTTCAGGCCCGCCATAAAGCGGCTGTAATTGATGTCTAGGGCGCGGCACTGGGCGTTGATGCGGGCGATCCACAGCTGGCGGAAGGTGCGCTTTTTCACCTTGCGGTCGCGGTAGGCGTATTGACCGGCGCGGGTGACGGCCTGTACCGCGACTCGGTAGACGCGGCTGCGGGCACCTTGGTAACCCTTGGCCTGTTTGAGGATTTTTTTGTGGCGGCGGCGAGCGGTGAGGCTCTTGGTTGCACGGGGCATGGGGTGGGGTCTCCGGTGGGGTTAGCGGGCGCGTAGCAGGCGGTCGACGCGAGCACTGTCCGAGCGGTTGAGGATGCAGGTGCCGCGCAGCTGGCGTTTCCGCTTGGTCGTCATCTTGGTCAGAATGTGGCTCTTGTAGGCGTGCTTACGCTTGTAGCCGGCGGCGGTCTTCTTAAAGCGCTTGGCGGCACCGGAGTGGGTTTTGGCTTTGGACATGTTGCTAATCCTGCGTCTGTTTGCTGTGAACTTCACCAGTGCGGTAGCCGGGCTACCGCGTCTTTTTCGGGGCCAGCACCATGCTGACCTGCCGACCTTCCATTTTCGGGAACTGCTCGACCGTGGAGATGGCTGCTAAATCCGCCTCGATGCGCTTGAGCATCTCCATGCCGAGCTCCTGATGCGCCATCTCGCGGCCCCGAAACCGCAGAGTGACTTTGGCCTTGTCGCCGTGCTGCAAAAAGCGGGTCAGGTTGCGCAGCTTGACCTGATAATCGCCGACATCCGTGTGCGGGCGGAACTTTATCTCCTTGACCTGCGCCTGCTTTTGCTTTTTCCGTGCCGCCGCCCGCTGCTTTTTGGCATCGAAGACATACTTGCCGTAATCCATCACCTTGCACACTGGCGGGGTCGCCATGGGGGCAATTTCCACTAGGTCTAGGCTGGCGTCGGCGGCTGCTTTTTTCGCCTCATCGATGCCGACAATGCCCACCTGCTCGCCCCCTGCGCCCACGAGTCTGACGGTGCTCGCTTCGATTTCTTCGTTTATGTTGGGCCGCTTGGTCTTTGCGTGTTTAATGGCATCTCTCCCAAAATTGATGGCTAAGCAGTGGCGGTGCCGCGCTTGGCAATGGCTGCTTCCAGCATATCGACCAGAGCGACCATCCCCATGGTGCCGAGGTCTTCGCCGCTGCGACTGCGTATTGCCACGGTGTCCGATTCCACTTCGCGATCGCCGGCCACCAGTAGGTAAGGCACCCGGGCGATTGTGTGTTCGCGGATTTTAAGCCCGACTTTCTCATTTCGCAAGTCGGAAATCACCCGAAATCCGCGTTCCTGTAGCTGCTCGCACACCCGCTCCACATAAGGGCGTTGGCTGTCGGTAATCGTCAGGACTGCCGCCTGCACCGGTGCCAACCAGACCGGGAAGGCCGCCTCATAGTGCTCGATCAGAATGCCGATAAAGCGCTCAAAGGAGCCGAGGATGGCGCGGTGCAGCATGACCGGCATTTGGCGCGAGCCGTCCTCGGCCACGTACTGGGCGTTGAGGCGACCGGGCATGGAAAAGTCCACCTGAATGGTGCCGCATTGCCAGACCCGCCCGATGCAATCGCGCAGGGAAAATTCGATTTTTGGGCCGTAAAAGGCCCCCTCGCCGGGCAGCAATTCGAAGTCGAGATTTTTGGCATTGAGGGCCATTTCCAGAGCCTTTTCGGACTTGTCCCAGACCGCATCGGAGCCGACTCGCTGGGATGGGCGGGTGGAGAGCTTGGTCAGGATCTGGTCAAAGCCAAAATCGGCGTAGACCTGATGCAGCAGGTCGATGAAAGCGGCGACTTCTTCTTGCACCTGGGCTTCGGTGCAAAAGATGTGCGCATCGTCCTGGGTGAAGCCACGCAAGCGCATTAGGCCGGTCAGGGTGCCGGATGCCTCGTTGCGGTGGCAGCTGCCGAACTCGGCGAGGCGTAGCGGCAGGTCGCGGTAACTGCGCAAGCCCTGGTTGAAGACTTGGACGTGGCAGGGGCAGTTCATCGGCTTGATGGCGTAATCGCGGCTTTCGGATTCCACGGTGAACATGTCAGAGCGGAACTTGTCCCAGTGGCCGGAGCGTTCCCATAGGCGGCGGTCGACCACTTGCGGGGTGCGGATTTCCTGATAACCGTTGGCGCGTTGGACTTGGCGCATGTGTTCTTCGATGCGGGTGTAGAGGCTCCAGCCTTTGGGGTGCCAGAAGACCATGCCGGGGGCTTCTTCCTGCAGGTGGAAAAGGTCGTGCTTTTTGGCCAGCTTGCGGTGGTCGCGCTTGGCTGCTTCCTGTAACAAATGCAAATGGGTTTTTAGCTGCTTGCGCTCGGCCCAGGCGGTGCCGTAAATGCGCTGCAGCTGTTTGTTGGCTTGGTCGCCGCGCCAGTAGGCCCCGGAGACGCGCAACAGTTTGAAATGGCGGCAAAAGCGCATGCTTGGCACATGCGGGCCGCGGCACATGTCGATGTATTCTTCGTGGTGGTAGAGGGCGGGCTGGGCATCGCGGGGGATGTCTTGTTCGAGAATTTCCAGCTTGTAGGGTTCTTCGCGGGCGGTAAAAATGGCGTGGGCTTCCTGCCAGCTGACGGGCTTTTTTATCACTGGGTAGTCGCGCTCGACCAACTCGCGCATGCGGGCTTCGATGGCTTGGATGTCGGCCTCGGTCAGCGGATGGTCGAGGTCGATATCGTAGTAAAAGCCGTTTTCGATGGTGGGGCCGATGGCCATTTTGGCCGCAGGCCAGAGTTGTTTGAGGGCGTGGCCGAGCAGATGGGCGCAGGAATGGCGGATGATCTCCAGCCCATCGGCATCGCGGGGGGTGAAGAGCACCAATTCCGCGTCTTCAGAAATCCGGTCGCAAGCATCGCGGCGTTCGCCATTCACCCGCCCACCGAGAGTAGCCTTGGCCAGACCGGGGCCGATGTCGGCGGCGACATCGAGGACGGAGGGGGGGTGGTCAAAGTGGCGTTCGGAGCCATCGGGAAGGCGAATGCGGGGCATGGCGGAACCTCTCAGTGGTGACCCATACCAGGGGCCACATGAAGTGCAATGTTGGTACGACCGAGTGGATTTGAACCACCGACCTCCACCATGTCAAGATGGCGCTCTAACCAACTGAGCTACGGTCGTAATGTATCGCCCGCCCGCTCTGGCTATGGGCTAGGCAGACGGCGCACGGCAAAGGATGGGATTGCTGGCTGGACTAGCCAATTTCAATCCAGCCGTCATTGTAACGGATTAGCGATTCGATATGGGACGGTTCAATGCGCGGGACGATGCAGTTTATTTTGAAATGAGTCGCTGAACCCGGCACAGCGCGGAAAATAGTGAACTGACTCCCGTGAAACTGCCAAGTAAAACAGTGTTTGCCATCCGTTTTTCGGTGCCCTTGCAAATTGCCTCGCTCATTCTTCCGCCATTCGTAATCGGCGGCGACATAGCGGGTAATTTCTTCTTCAAATAGCGTGAAACACTGCGTCTGCATGTTGCGAATGAGTACCGCCACGCAGACATCGTTCTGCTCCTTGCGGGCAGCATTCAGCCGACTGTTCCACACCGCTAGGACCGCCTGGCCGGTAGCCTGCAAATCGGCATGCGGATTTTTGATACCACTCGAAAAATCCGGCGAATTACGACCGGAGATCAGGCGCACCTGTCGCTGAGTCTGCGGCTTGGCAGACTTGACCGTCTTTACCGACCAGCTAACTCCCCCAAATAACACGTCAACCATCCCCAGCGGGCTGGAATGGTGCGCACCGTCGATCGCGGCGGCAAATATATCCCCGAAGTCATCCCCGCTGATGTCCATGCGGCCATAAGCCAGCCGATGCACTAGCTGTCTGCCAATGGCGTAGATCACCCGTTCAGGTATTTGACCAATTTGCCAGGGCCCGGAAGACGAGCCGCTCTTGCCGCGCAACCGTGGCTCATCCGACACGGGCGAGCTCCCGGATTACTGCGGTGACCATGGGGACGGGGACGGCGTTGCCGGCTTGTTTGCGGGCTTGGCTGTCTTTGGCAGGCAGGCGGAAGCTATCGGGGAAGCCTTGCAGGCGGAACATCTCTCGCGGGGTCAGGCGGCGGATGCCGTCTACTAGCAAGTAGTTGTAGCTGGCGCCGGCGCGTAGGGCGCAGGAAAAGGGGTGTGAACTGATGTTGCCGCCTTTGTTTTCGTGCCAAATGGCGGGCTGGACGGCGGCGCGATGGGCTGTTTGACGGGCTTGGCGGATGTGGGGGCTGGCGAAGTGGCGTGGGTCTGGGGTGGGTTCGAGAATATCGGCGAGTGTCTGCCCATCTGCTTGGCGTTGCGGCCAGCGGAAGCCGGCAAGGGTATCGAGCCGGCCGACGATTAGCACGCGCTCACGCTTTTGTGGTAGCCCAAAATCTAGGGCATTCAGGACGCGATGGTCGACTTGGTAGCCCAATTCTTCCAGCGTTTCCAGAATGCGGGCCAGCACTCGACCGCGGTCCGCCGTGACCAGCTGCTTGACGTTTTCTAGCACAAAGGCGGTGGGGCGTTTGGCTTCTAGGATACGGGCGATTTCAAAGAATAGGGTGCCGCGGGTGTCTGCGAAGCCGCCGCGTTTGCCGATAATGCTGAATGGCTGGCAGGGGAAGCCAGCGCACAGCAGATCGTGGTCGGGGATGGCGGCGGTGGGGATCTGGGTGATGTCGCCGTGCGGGGCGGTGCCGAAATTGCTGGCGTAGACGGCGCGGGCGGGGGCATCGATTTCGGAAGCAAAGACGCACTCCATTCCGTTGGCCTGGGCGGCTAGGTGAAAGCCGCCGATGCCGGCGAACAGATCAATGAAGGTTTGGAGCCGCTGGTTGGCTGCGGCGGGGCGGCGGGGGCTGTGCGCTAGGCTTGCAACGTCCTGTGTCAAACCTAGGGCTGTGCGGGCCAGTGCGGCGGCGGTGCCATCAGGCCACCGCTCGAACATCGGCGTTTGCGCGGTTATTTGGCGCATGGTGCCATCCTTGGTTGAGGCAAACCCTGCTTGTGGTGCCATAGGTGGGCATTCTAGCCGCTCATGCCGGGCGGTGGGCGAGCAAGCGGCGCGGGACGGATATCCGACACGGGCGAGCTCCCGGATTACTGCGGTGACCATGGGGACGGGGACGGCGTTGCCCGCGTTAGCGGGTCACCCGCCAATTTCTACGTTTGGCTAGGCAAGCCTAATCGTAGTTCGGCCCGGGGTGGCCTTCCTACTTCTTGTCAGCTTTGGGTCGGGTTGGAGTCGGTGGCGGGGGTCGGGTCGGTACGTGCGATTTGGGATCCGCATTTCTCCCACCTTTCTGGGTGCTACCTTCGTTAATGACGATTTTTTCTTCATGCATTTTCATATCCCTCTGCTCGGTATGGAAACTCTACCCAAATGTTGTGTTTGGGTCTGGACAAGTAGAGAAACGGTACCCGTGAAACTTCTTGACCATGCTCGCCGTAGACTACCACATCGGTTAGCAAAAGTTCCCTAAAATCTTCAGCTTCTTCCGAGTATGCATTAACCCAGCCGGCAAACACAAAGTCATTCTCTAAATCTCGCAGATGCACGTACTTGACATTGGCATCATCTGAGTTTAGAGCGTAACTCCAAACATCCCCATCGCCGTAACGTTGTGTGACTTTAATTTTATGCAAGAACTTGTTGAGTAAACGGTTTTGGACGATCCATAGCCAGCAGATGGTAAGGACCAATGACAGAGGTACTGAAAATGCGATTTCGTCCGCCAGCTCAGTGAAATTCAACGAGGTTGCCCCACTGTCAAGCGCAGCAGAATACCCAAACGTCTTACCAAAAATCCAATAAATCCCGTACAGAATGGCGTATGTCGTCACGCCAAACATGAAGGCGCGGATAAGTAGCGTCGCCTGTGACGGCTTTAATCCCGCGCCATACTTAGCATCAATGGTTGCCCAAATGATACCGGGTAAGAAAACAAGTGCTAATTGTGCTAGGGCAATGTCCACTAATTATCCCTGAAAATCCTTTGTTACCGAGATGTTAGCGTCATCTCTCGGTGGAAGCTGGCGATGGACAAGGCATTCTACCTGCTTGCGTAGGGTAGCGGGCCGGGCAAGCGGTGTGGGATAGGCGACCGCTTGCTTTGGATTCTGGCGGGGCTACCAGTTGATGGCGATGTATTCGACGAAAGAATTGGCCATGGCGCGGTAGGCTTCCGATGAGCTGCCGCCGAAAAATCCCATGGCCAGTTCGCCATCAAAATTAGCCTCCGCGATCAGTCCGCCGGCAGAGTCTAAGAACTTGCAGCTAATGCTGCTGTAGGCTTTACCGGAGCCGAAGCCGACGAAGTAACGTTTTGCCCGACTGCCCTCTTCGTAGCTGGTGACTACGCAATCGGCGACGACTGGGTTGCTCGCGTTACTGCTGCTGCCCCCCCCCCCCCGCCGCGGTTACCTGAGCGAATATGGGCTTGGCGGGGTTGGACTCGTTGTGGCTGGCGATCTTGTCGATTAACAGGGCAGGCAGAGCCGCTGCCATCTGCGTTGCACCATCCGTTTTGACATTGGTTTTGATGTCCGCTATTTCTAGCGCATCAAAAGTGGAGAACCGCTGGCTGATTGGCGTTTCAATCTGATAGCGGTTAGAGGCGCAGGCGGCGAGTGCGAGCGCGACGGTGGCGAGGAGAGCTAGGTTGCGGATTTTCATGATGAAGTTCTCTAGTAAAAGTCGAGGAAGCGGGGGCATTCTAACTGCTTATGCGGAAAACTCAAAGGGTCTTGAAATGCTCGCGCAGGTCGGCGAGTTGGTCGCGGAGGTGGGCGGCGGTTTCGAATTCTAGATTTTTGGCGGCTTGGTGCATCTCGGTTTCCAGCGTGTCTAGAGTTTTGGCGAATTCCGCCGGGTCTTGCGGGAAAGGTTTGTCGACGGCGTATTTACCGCGCTCTTCGGCGGCCTGCATGGCGCGGTCGGCTTTGCTTTTGCGGCGGCGACCGGGCACTATGCGGCTGCCTTCCATGATGTCGGTGACCGATTTTTCGATGCCGCGGGGGCGGATGCCGTGCTGTTGGTTGTGGCGCAGCTGTTTATCGCGGCGGCGGCGGGTCTCGTCCATGGCGCGCTGCATGGAGCCGGTGATCTGGTCGGCGTAGAGGATGGCGCGGCCTTCGGCGTTGCGGGCGGCGCGACCGATGGTCTGAATCAGCGAGCCTTCAGAGCGTAAAAAGCCTTCTTTGTCGGCATCGAGAATGGCGACCAGTGAGACTTCCGGCATGTCCAGCCCTTCGCGCAATAGGTTGATGCCCACCAGCACATCGAATTCGCCGAGGCGCAGGTCGCGGATAATTTCCACTCGCTCGACCGTCTCAATATCCGAGTGCAGATAGCGCACCCGCACCCCATGTTCCAGTAAATAATCGGTCAGATCTTCGGCCATGCGTTTGGTCAGGGTGGTGATCAGCACCCGTTGACCGCGCTCGACCACTTGGCGAATTTCGCCCAGCACATCATCCACTTGGCTGCTGGCCGGGCGCACTTCCAGCTGCGGGTCGAGCAGGCCAGTGGGGCGGACGATCTGCTCGGCGACTTGCTCGGCGTGTTGTTTTTCGTGGTCACCGGGCGTGGCCGAGACAAAGATGGTTTGCGGCGACCGCTGCGCCCATTCTTCAAATTTCAGTGGGCGGTTGTCGAGGGCCGAGGGCAGGCGGAAGCCGTATTGCACCAGCGTTTCTTTGCGCGAGCGATCGCCGCGGTACATGCCGCGAATTTGCGGCACTGTGGCGTGCGATTCATCCACAAACAGAATAGCTTCGGGTGGGATGTAGTCGAACAGGGTGGGCGGTGGCTCTCCCGCGGCGCGGCCGGACAGGTGGCGCGAGTAATTTTCGATGCCGGTGCAAAAGCCAAGCTGGCGGATCATCTCCAGATCGTAACGGGTGCGCTGTTCCAGTCGCTGCGCTTCCACCAGCTTGTTTTGGCTGCGCAGATCTTCCAAGCGTTGGGTTAATTCTTGCTCGATCTGCTCCACCGCATCGAGCACCGCGGCGCGTGGGGTGGCGTAGTGGGTTTTGGGGTAGATGGTGATGCGCGGCAGATCGCCGTGCGCCGCGCCGGTCAGCGGGTCAAACAGGCTGAGGCGTTCGATCTCATTGTCAAACAGGGTCACGCGTACTGCATCGCGCTCCGATTCGGCGGGGAAAATATCGATGACATCGCCGCGCACCCGGAAGCTGGCGCGGTGAAAATCGATCTCGTTGCGCTGGTACTGTAGCTCCGCCAGCCGCCGTAGCACGGTGCGTTGCTCGATCTGTTCGCCGCGGGTCAGATGCAGCAGCATGTTCAGATAGGCATTGGGGTCGCCGAGGCCATAGATGGCCGATACGGTGGCGACCACCACCACATCGGGGCGTTCCAGAAGTGCCTTGGTGGCCGACAGGCGCATTTGCTCGATATGTTCGTTGATCGAGGCATCTTTGTCGACGAAGGTGTCCGAGGCCGGCACATAGGCTTCCGGCTGGTAGTAGTCGTAATAGGAGACGAAATATTCCACCGCATTGTTGGGGAAGAATTCGCGGAATTCGCCGTACAGCTGCGCGGCTAGGGTTTTGTTGTGCGCCATCACCACCGCGGGACGCTGGACGCGCTCGATGACTGCGGCCATGGTGAAGGTTTTGCCGGAGCCGGTCACGCCCAGTAGCGTCTGGTGCGATAGGCCATCTTGCAACCCCGCGGCCAGCTTGTTGATGGCCTGCGGCTGGTCGCCGGCGGGGCGGTAGTCGGTATGAACCTTGAAGGGTTTTTGCATTGGTGTTGGGTGCGGGCGCGAGTTTGGAAGGCGAGGTGCGGGCGCAAGGGGCGTGGCCAGCGACAGAGAGGCGGAAATGGTACCCCAAATCCGCCATTTAGCGGTTGACCGTTTCCGTCCGCTCTCTTAAGATAGCCGCCCCCATCAGTCCGCCTTAGCTCAGTTGGTAGAGCAAATGACTGTTAATCATTGGGTCGCTGGTTCGAGCCCAGCAGGCGGAGCCAATTTGCAAAACCCCGCTTTGGCGGGGTTTTTTCTGAAAGCAGTTAGATGATGTTTGCCTCTCTCCCAAGTGGTGGGCTATACAGGAAAAAAACCAGTTTTCTGCTGTTTTATTTTGGCATTGATCCGTAATTTTTCTAGCCAGTTTAAACCCAGATGAAGGGTTACTTCCGGGTGGGCAGAATCAGCAGAGCCGCGAAGGCGCGACAGTCTTTTGGTGGGGTGGCTTTGAACTTTTTTATCGCGTCCGTAGCAGCGTCAATATCGCCAATCACTTCGGACTTCTGAAAAGACGCTGAGGGGTCATAGTCGGCGTTGTGACGTTTTATCTTGGGCATCGACAAATGCCGCCGCAAAGCCTTGGATGCTTTGCGGAAACTCTTTTATTTTCTGCCTGCTACAAGCGATTTTCGCCGGACCGTGATTGATGGCGCGATACATTTGCCGCCATGCGGGATTGCTGCGCGATGCCGGGTTCGCGCCGATTAAAAGATCAGCCGCCGAGCGACAAACTGTATGGAAAAGAGCGTAATAGGTGGTACTGACAGCGCGACGCAGATCGACTTGGCGTGGTCGCCCCGGCCCCTCAGAATCCGCTAGACGTCGGGCCGCCGTTAGAAAATTATCCGGGTTCAAGCGATCATCCCCGCATCTTTGGCATCTCTACTGGAGATATAGGATGTGATCGGGAAGGCATCTATCTCCATTTCTTCAAATTTCAACCAGAGACAGTGTTTGAACGACATCATGGTCGGGGCATCTAGGCGTTCATTGGGGGTTTCATAGATCACCCGGACGCGCAGGATGGGGTCGCCGTCCCAGCCGGTGTCTTCCTTGACTGTGACATCGATAATTTTCGCATCCTTGAACCGTTTGGTGGCGAGGTCAAAGATTACTTGTCTAGCTTGTTCTTCACTCACCGTTTGTTTCCTCCGTGGTGGTGTTTGCCAATTTGCATTCGACCATTTTATGGGGCGGAATTCAATCGAGCTTAAAAATCGGCGTCGGGGTCTAGGGTTATTCGGATATCGATATCCGCCTGCTTGCGCAGGGTTTCGGTGTAGGCGGTGAATTCGGCGGCGGCTAACTGGGCACCTAGGCGGGTGCGCAGGGTTTGTTGTTGTGCGGCGGTGTAGTCCGCTAGGCTGCCCGGTTTCACCGCTTCCAGCCGATAGACGAGATACCCGCCCGCAGGCTGGATTAGGGTGCCGACCTGCGGCAGAGGGCCGGTTAATTCGACCGCAAAGATTTGCTTTTCAATGCCTTCGATATCTTCATCCATCGGGCGCAGCTGGTCGAGCTTGGTTTGCCACTGCAAATCTTCGCGCTCGGCGATTTCGGCCAGATCGGCCCCAGCGGTTAATTCTTGGGCCAGTTTGTCCGCCAATTCGCTGAGCATCGCGGTGGCTTTGGTGGTTTTGATTTGCTGGATGATGCGCTCTTGCACCTGCTCCAGCGGGGCAATGCCGGCTGGCTGGTGGCGGTTTAGGTGCAGCACCACCGCTGTGGTATTGGACAGTTCCAGAGCCTCGCTATTGAGGCGGTCTTCCAGAACGATGGGGCTGTAAGCGGCGGCGCGGACCAGTGGTTCGGCGGCGATCCCTTCGCCCTCGCCATCGGCAAGGTCGCGCTCAAAAGCAGGGGAGGTTTGAATCTCCAGTGCGGCCAGCGGCTGCATTTCTTCGGCCAGCTGTTGCAGGTCATCGGTGGCCAGCGCGGCCTCGCGCAACTCTTCCAGGGCGGCGACGTAGAGCTCATCGGCCTGTTCGCGCTTGATTTCCATTTCCAGTGTGGCGCGCTCGGCCTCGCTGTCGAATTCATCCTGCTCAAACGCGAGCAGCTTGATCAGGTGATAGCCGGCATCGGTCAGCACCGGGGGCGATACTTGGCCCGGCTCCAACTCGGCCAGCGCGGCCTCGAATTCGGCGGGGAAGGTGCTGCCATTGGTGAAGCCGAGGTAGCCGCCGTTCGCGGCAGATCCCGCATCTTCAGACAACTCTTCGGCCAGTGCCGCGAAGTCCTCGCCCGCCTCCAGCTGCGCTTGCGCCTCCTCAAGTCGGGCCTGCGCCTCATCGGACTCTTCGATCAGGATGTGGGCTACTTCACGGCGCGGGGCTTCCTGCTCGGCGCGGAGCAGGTCGAGGCGTTGCTGCAATTCATCCGCATCGACTTCGGCCTGGGCGAGGAATTGGTCGCGCTCCAACTGTAAGTAATCCACCGTGACCCGTTCCGGCTCGGCGAATTCATCCATGTTGGCTTGGTAGTAGTCGGCGACTTCCGCCTCGCTGGCATCGACCTGATCGAGCAGGCTGGCGACCGGCAATTCGATGTATTGGTAGCTGCGCTGTTCGCCGGTCACCCCGACGAAATGACGGGTGGCGAACTCGGTGCCGATGCCGCTGCCGGCCAGTGCGCCGGTGAGTTGAGCGGCGGTCAATTCATCCGCGAAACTTTCCAAAAATCGGCTGGTGGTGTAGCCGAGGCGGCGCAGGTAGTCTTCAAACAGGGAGCGGGAGAATTGGCCGTCCACCTGAAAGTTGCGGACCACTTGGCGGTCGAGCAGGGCGGCGGAAACATCCATTCGCCGGTCGCGCCCGGCGGACAGAAACAGCTTCTGCACCACTAGATCGTCCAGAGCCTCGCGGCGGATTTGGCGGTCCTGCAGCGGGCTTGGCGCAAAGTCGTCGCCCTGCTGCCGTGCCCGCTGGCTGCTTTTGATCAGTGCGGCGCGCTCTAGCTCCAGCTCACTGATGGCAATGCCGTTGACCTTACCGACATCGACCTGTCGCTGGGTGTTCAAGAACAGCGAATCCACCCCAAAAAACGCCAGCGGAATGGCGATCAAGGTGATCAGCACCACCGCGATGGTGCCCGACAGCCGCTCGCGGAAACTTTGGATCATGGCGGCATCCTCAGTGCTTGCGCTTCATTCGCAGCACAAAAAAGGCGCAAGCCTACTGCCTGCGCCTTTTTTGGCTCTCGAGAGCGTTGCGGGGACGAGCCGCCTAGTTGACGGCGTCCTTCAGGGTTTTGCCGGCCTTGAAGCCGGGGACCTTGGAGGCGGCGATCTGGATGGTGTCGCCGGTGCGCGGGTTGCGACCGGTGCGCGCCGCCCGGCTCTTGACCGAGAAGGTGCCGAAGCCGACCAGCGACACGCTGTCGCCGCGCTTCAGGGCATCGGTGATGCCGCCCACTATGGCATTGAGTGCGGCACCGGCCTTGGCGTTGGAGATGTCGGCCTCGGCGGCGATGAGTTCGATGAGTTCAGTTTTGCTCACTGGAGTTTCCTCTTTTATGGGTTAGAAAAGCTGCCGCACCGCCTGCGCATCTCAGCGCGATGGTGTGGGGGGGGGCTTTATAGCAAGGTGCGGGCACCGGGGCAAGCCAAATGTGCATTTTTTAGCAAAAAATTGGGGTGGGCGTGGTGACGGGCGGCAGAAACGGTGTTCGATGCGGGGTGGGGCGGCGGTTTGCCGTTGCGATCCTGGGCGTTTTGGGTGACAGGCGGGGCGGCTGATAGGGTCGGCGCATGTGCGGGGAGCGGGGCAGTGTGCGGTTTGTTGCGGTGCCGGGCTTTGAATCATGCGGTCCGCGATTAGTGCGCCTGCGGGCGCGGGCTGGGGGGTTTTTTGCCGCGCTGGGTGGGTTGTCGCCGGGGGCTGCGGGTGGCCTGCGGCTTGAGTGGGGCTTCGAGGGCGAGCTCGAGCACCTCATCGATCCATTGGGCGGTTTTGATCTGCAAGTGCTGCTTGATGTTATCGGGCACCTCGGCGAGGTTCTTCTCGTTCTCCTGCGGGATGATGACTGTGCCCACTCCAGCACGGTGGGCGGCGAGTAGCTTTTCTTTGACCCCGCCGATCGGTAGCACCTCGCCACGCAGGGTGATCTCGCCGGTCATGGCGACATCCGAGCGCACCGCGATGCCGGCCAACTCAGAGACGAGCGCGACCACCATGGCCACCCCGGCGCTCGGGCCGTCTTTGGGCGTGGCCCCCTCCGGAATATGGATGTGCAGGTCTTTGCTCTCGTAATAATCCGTGCCCAACCCTAAGGATTGCAAGCGACCGCGCACCACTGTGAGGGCTGCCTGAATCGATTCCTGCATCACATCGCCGAGCGAGCCGGTTTTGACGACCTTGCCGGTGCCGTCCACCGACGAGGTCTCTATAGTCAGAATCTCGCCGCCGACCTCGGTCCAAGCCAGCCCGGTAGCCTGGCCGATGCGGTTGGTCTGCGCGGCTCGACCGTAGGTGAATTTCTCCACGCCGAGCAGCGAATGCAGATGTTTGACCCCGATTTTTAGTGCTCTAGGTTTGGCCTGGCGACTGTTGCGCATCACCACCTTGCGGCACAGCTTGGCCAGCATGCGGTCGAGTCCGCGCACCCCGGCTTCTTTGGTATAGCGGCGGATAATGATGCGCAGGGCATCGGTGCCGATCTTGGCCTCGGTTTTTTTCAGGCCGTGGGCTTTGGATTGGCGCGGCAACAGGTACCGCTCGGCAATGGCGATTTTCTCGTCCTCGGTGTAGCCGGGCAGGCGGATGACTTCCATGCGGTCGAGCAGCGGGCCGGGGATATTCATGGAATTGGCGGTGCAGACGAAGAGCACCTCGGACAGGTCGTAATCGACTTCCAAATAATGATCATTGAAGGTGCTGTTTTGCTCCGAATCGAGAACTTCCAACAGGGCCGCGGCCGGGTCGCCGCGATAATCCATGCCCATCTTGTCGACCTCATCCAGCAAAAACAGCGGATTCTTCACCTCGACTCGCGCCAGTTTTTGCACAATTTTGCCGGGCATAGAGCCGATATAGGTGCGGCGGTGGCCGCGAATTTCCGCCTCGTCGCGCACCCCGCCGAGTGCCATGCGCACAAACTTACGGTTGGTGGCGCGGGCGATGGACTCGCCGAGCGAAGTCTTGCCGACCCCGGGCGGGCCAATCAGGCACAGAATAGGGCCGCGCAGTTTTTTAACGCGCTGCTGCACCGCCAAAAATTCTAGGATGCGCTCCTTGATTTCTTCCAACCCGTGGTGGTCTTCTTCCAGCACCTGTTCGGCCTTTTTCAGGTCGTGGCGCAGGCGCGTCTTCTTATGCCAAGGCACGGCGACCAGCCAGTCGAGGTAATTGCGCAACACCGATGCCTCCGCCGACATGGGCGACATCATCTTCATTTTGCCCAACTCAGACATAGCCTTGTCGAGGGCACTGGCGGGCATTTTCGCCTGCTCGATTTTTTTCGTGAGGGCGTCTAGCTCGGCACTGCCGCCCTCGGATTCGCCCAGTTCTTTCTGGATCGCCTTGATTTTTTCATTCAGGTAATAGTCGCGCTGGTTTTTCTCCATCTGCTGGCGTACCCGCGAGCGTAGCTTTTTATCCACCTTCTGCATGTCTTCCTCAATATCGAGCATGCCGAGCACCGCCTCAGCCCGCTCAGCCACATCGAGTATTTCTAAAATTTTCTGCTTTCTGTCGATGTTGGTCAGCAGGTGCATGGCGATGCTGTCAACCATGACCGGCAGCCGCTCGATCTCCAGCAGAGAAGCGAGCACTTCTTTGGGCAGTTTTTTGCCGTTTTGCGCAAAAGCGGCGAGCGTTCCCTTGAGGGCATCCAGCGTTGCCTCAGAATCGGTTTTGGCCGGTTCAATGTCGGCGACCACTGCGTAATCGGCGGTTAAATAATCGTCATCGCTGGTCTGAAGGTTGGAGAGATCGACTCGCTCCTGCCCCTCGACGAGAATCTTCAAGGTGCCATCGGGCAGTCGCAGCAGCTGCAAAATGTTGGCGAGGGTGCCAATGCGATGGATGTCGTCCTCTTGCGGGTCCTCAGTGCCGGCCTCACGCTGAGCCACTAACAACAGCTGCTTGTCGGCCAGCTGAATCGCGCATTCAATGGCGTTGACCGATCTCTCCCGCCCCACAAACAGCGGAATGACCATCTCGGGATAGACCACCAGATCCCGCAGCGGAATCAGCGGCAGAGTCTCTTCGGGGGCAAAGGGGAGAGATTTTTTCATGCTCAGGCCAGTTTTGTACGAGGCTGGGTTTAATAAGTAGGGGATTGTATCAAAAAAAACAAGCGGTAATTTGTGCCGGTCAGTATTTTGCCGGATGCTTCCCGCAAGCCTTCCGCGGAAAAGGGATCTTGCCATGTGGGGGCGTTCAAAGGATCGTCCCCGCAAAGTATTCATAATCGCAGACTTGAGGGCGATGCATCATTAGGTCTGGATTGTCGGTCTGAATGGCAAAATAATCCGGGTCTTTCTCGATCATGATAAATCGCCGGTCTAGTTTGCCGGCCACGCGACCGGTGGTTCCCGTTCCCGCAAACGGATCCAGCACCAAGTCGCCGGCAAACGAATAATAGCGGATCACCCGCTCCGCAAGCAATTCGGGGAACACCGCCGGATGCGCTTTGTGGTGGGCGGGGTGAATTTTCCATATATTGGTTTTCTCATACTCGCCTTCAATTAAAGAGTTTTTCACCGCATCCGGATTCGGGTGGTTGCGCAAATTCCAGTCGATGAGCTTGTCGGTTGCCTTGCGATACACCATGACATTTTCGGTAACGGACACCGCCTTGTATTGCAACGGTTGCCGATCCGCCGCAAAGCGCCTGCCACGCCCGATATTCCAGCCGGCCCCTTCCGGCTTCTCCCAAATGATGTCATCGATAAAATCAAAGCCGAGTTTGGTCAATATACCGTGCAGATCATAGGGGACGGGGAGCCGCTTGCTCAAGGCGTTGCGATGTGGCCGTTTCATTAGCACTGGGCTGGTATTGACGACTAAGAATCGTCCCTCGCTCAACACATGGTAGCAGCCTTCAAAAATTTCCCGCAGAAAATCCAAGTAGCCTTCATAATCCTGACATTCAAAGCATTCGGGCTTAGCATTAAAATAAGGCGGCGACGTAAAAATTAACTGCGCCGTGCCGGGCGGGTATTCCTCCAATACATCCCGCGCATCGCCTAGGATTAAACGCGATGGAATGGGCCGGAAGCTAATTTCTGTCCCCACCTTATGCGGGGGGCTTTTGGATGTCTTGCCGATTCGCTTTTCAATCAATCGCAAATCGCTGGAAAAGACTATCTGGTCTTCTTTTATCCACACTTCCCCGACCGGATCTTGGCCATTATGCGGGGCCAATAATGAAACTCGCCACTGGTCGTTGCGATCATCGTATTCGGGAAGCCCCAAACTAACCTTCACAGATTTAGCATTAGCCCATTGCATAACAATGCCGCGGATTTTCTCCGCCGGGGCCGGCGAATACTCGGTGCGCTCCACTGCAGCATTTTCTAAAAATAACGGCTGAGCGTGCATTTTCCTACTCCTCCGCCACCGCCTGCGCTTGGCTGGGAGTCTCATAAACCAGAATGGGGTCGCTCTCACCCCTGACCACGCTGGCATCGACCACCACTTTAACCACCTCCGGCAGCGAAGGAATCTGGTACATGGTATCGAGCAACACGGATTCGAGAATCGAGCGCAGGCCGCGGGCCCCGGTTTTGCGTGCTAGGGCGCACTCGGCGATGGCCTGCAAAGCATCGGTGCGAAAATCCAACTCCACACCCTCCATGGCAAACATCTGCTCGTACTGCTTAGTCAGTGCGTTTTTCGGCTCGGTAAGAATGCGAATCAGGGCGGCTTCGTCCAACTCTTCAAGAGTAGCAAGCACCGGCAGACGCCCGACAAATTCCGGTATCAGCCCGTATTTAATGAGGTCCCCCGCTTCCACCTTGCCGAATATCTCGCCTAGGGACGCGCTGTCGTTTTTACTTATCAAGTCAGCCCCAAAACCGATGCCGCCCTTTTCACTGCGCTGGCGAATAACCCGATCTAGGCCGGCAAAAGCCCCGCCGCAAATAAACAAAATGTTGGCGGTGTTGACCTGCAAAAATTCCTGCTGCGGGTGTTTGCGCCCACCCTGCGGCGGCACCGAAGCGACCGTGCCTTCGATCAATTTAAGCAACGCCTGCTGCACGCCCTCGCCGGAAACATCGCGAGTGATCGACGGGTTGTCATCGCGGCGGGAAATTTTGTCGATCTCATCGATATAAACAATACCGCGCTCGGCACGCTCGACTTCGTAATCGCATTTTTGCAGAAGCTTTTGGATGATATTTTCCACATCCTCGCCCACGTAGCCGGCCTCGGTCAGGGTGGTGGCATCAGCCATAGTGAAAGGCACATCCAGCAATCGCGCTAGGGTCTCGGCCAGCAGGGTTTTACCGCAACCGGTGGGGCCGATAAGCAGGATATTGCTTTTGCCGATCTCCACTTCCGGCGCATCGTCCTTCGGCAGTGGCAAGGGGCGCAGGCGTTTGTAATGGTTATAGACCGCCACCGATAGCACTTTTTTAGCGCGCTCCTGGCCAATGACGTATTGGTCTAGGGTGTCTTTAATTTCCCGTGGTACGGGCAAACCGTCCGCCGTGGCCTCTTCCACATCATCGCCGATAATATCGTTACACAGCCCCACGCATTCGTTGCAAATATAAACCGAGGGGCCGGCGATCAGCTTGCGCACCTCGTGCTGGCTCTTGCCGCAAAAAGAACAGTGCAGAGTCGGGGCCTCTTTGGCCTCGGGCGGATTGTCGGGGGTTTTTTCGGACATAAATAAAAAATTAAAGGTTAAAAGCGGATTGGGTGAATTTAAAACAAATGAATAAGCGGCAAACTACCGCATATTGCGGCGATTGTAAAGCCCGGACCTGCGCAAAGTTCAACGCTCGGCGATGATTTTATCCACCAGACCATAGGCCAGTGACTGCTCAGCACTCATGAAGTTATCGCGCTCGGTGTCTGTGGCGATCTGCTCCACCGCCTGGCCGGTGTGTTCGGCCATCAGCTGATTGAGCCGCTCTCGAATATTCAAAATTTCCTGCGCCTGAATGTGGATGTCCGATGCCTGCCCCTCGGCCCCGCCGCTCGGATGA
>JACONM010000013.1 GCA_014323765.1 Cellvibrionales bacterium
TTGCATCGATGGCCCAAGCGGCGCCGGCAAAGGCACCCTAGCGCGCCACCTAGCCGACCAACTAGGTTTCGCCTACCTAGACAGCGGCGCCCTCTACCGCGCCCTAGCCCTACTAGCCCAGCAACACAAGATCGCCGACTCCCAAACCGCCGCCCTAGCGGCCCTCGCCGCCAACCTAGACCTACAGTTCGCCGACGACCAGCTCTGCCTCGCCGGCCAAGATCGCACCGCCGACCTGCGCCTAGAGACCACCGCCGCCGCCGCTTCCCGCCTCGCCGCCATCCCGCAAGTTCGCGCCGCCCTAGTCGCCCGCCAGCGCGCCTACGCCCGCCCGCCCGGCCTAGTCGCCGATGGCCGCGACATGGGCACCGCCATCTTCCCCACCGCCCCCTTGAAAATCTTCCTCTCCGCCAGCCCAGAAGCCCGCGCCACTCGCCGCCTGCAGCAGCTGGCAAACCAAGCGACCCCCACCGCCACCTTGAACCCCACCGACCAAAGTGCTAAAGTGCGCACCCTCGCCGCGGCCATCGCCCGCCGCGATCAGCGCGACCGCCAGCGCACCGCCAGCCCCCTGCGGCCGGCCCCCGATGCTGAGGTGATCGACTCCACCAACCTGTCCATCGCCGGCGTCCTCGACCAGGCCCTCGCCCTCTGGAATCAACGGCGCACCGCCCGCCAGCCCGCCGAGAGCCACTAGCGCGATCTGCCCCGCCGCCAGCCACCGGGCGGTGCCGATCGCTGTATCAATCAACCCACCTCTGCCGGCGAGGTGACCACAAAACAGGGTAGTCCAATGACCGCAACCAGCGAAAGTTTCGCCGACCTCTTTACCGAAAGTCTCGAACAAATAGAAATGGCCCCCGGGGCGATCGTCACCGGCGTGGTCATCGATATCGACCGCGACTGGGTCACCGTCCACGCCGGCCTAAAATCCGAAGGCATCATCCCCGTCGCCCAATTCGCCGATGAACAGGGCGAATTCAACATCGAAGTCGGCGACCAAGTGCAGGTGGTATTGGAAGCGGTCGAAGACGGCTTCGGCCTAACCCGCCTATCACGGGAAAAGGCCCGCATGATCGAAACATGGGGCAAATTGGAACACGCCTTCGAAGCCGAGACCGCCGTCTCCGGCCTGATCACCGGCAAGGTCAAAGGCGGCTTCACCGTCGATATTGGCGGTGTCCGCGCCTTCCTGCCCGGCTCCCTGGTCGATGTCCGCCCCACACGCGAAACCGCCCACCTCGAAGGCCAGCTGCTGGAATTCAAACTCATCAAGCTGGACACCAAGCGCAAAAATGTCGTCGTCTCACGCCGCGCCGTGCTGGAAAGCATCAACAGCGAAGAACGCGCCGCCATGCTGGCCTCTCTGGAAGAGGGCACAGCCGTCAAAGGCATCGTCAAAAACCTCACCGAATACGGCGCTTTCATCGACCTCGGCGGCATCGATGGCCTGCTACATGTCACCGACATGGCATGGCGCCGCGTCCGCCACCCCTCCGAGATGGTCGAAGTCGGCCAGCAGCTGGAAGTGCGCATCATCCGCTTCGATCGCGAGCGCAATCGCATCTCCCTCGGCCTCAAACAAATGGGCGAAGACCCATGGAAAGCCGTCGCCGACCGCTACCCCAAAGGCACCCGCGTCAAAGCCACGGTCACCAACCTAACCGACTACGGCTGCTTTGCCGAAATCGAAGACGGCATAGAGGGCCTAGTGCATGTCTCTGAGATGGACTGGACCAACAAAAACATCCACCCCTCCAAAGTGGTCCAAGTCGGCGACGAAGTCGAGGTCATGGTGCTGGATGTGGACCCCGGTCGCCGCCGCGTCTCCCTCGGGCTCAAACAGTGCCAGCAAAACCCCTGGGATGCCTTCGCCGAAACCCGCGCCAAGGGCGAGACGGTCAGCGGCAAAATCAAATCGATCACCGACTTCGGCATCTTCGTCGGCCTAGACGGCAACATCGATGGCCTAGTCCACCTGTCCGATCTATCCTGGCAGGACCCCGGCGAGGTCGCCGTCCGCAACTTCCGCAAAGGCCAAGAAGTCGAAGCCATGATCCTCGACATCGATGCCAAGCGCGAGCGCATCTCCCTCGGCATCAAACAGCTGGTCGAAGACCCCTTCGGCACCTACATCAACGCCCACGACAAGGGCTCGATCGTCAAAGGCACGGTCAAAGAGGTAGACGCCAAAGGCGCCCTAATCCACCTAGCCGAAAACGTCGAAGGCACCCTAAAAGCCAGCGAGCTCAGCCGCGACAAAGTCGACGATGCCCGCACCGTGCTCAACGAAGGCGACGAAGTCGAGGTCAAAATTATCGCCATCGAAAGCCGCAACCGCAGCCTCATCCTGTCGATCAAAGCACGCGAAGCGCAGGAAGAGAAAGAAGCCGTCCGCGAACACCGCAAGGCCGAAGCCGACAAAGCCCCCACCGCCACTCTCGGCGACCTCATCAAGGCGCAAATGGACAACCCCGAGTAGGGCGCAAAAAACAGAGCTTAAAAGCAGAGCAGAGCAGAGCAGGGCAACAACAGGCTGACGCTAAGGGGAACAAGCCATGACCAAATCCGAGCTCATCGAACGCATCGCCTGCCAGCAAGACCAACTCCCCGCCCGCGATCTCGATTTGGCCGTCAAAAGCATCCTCGCCCACATGACCCGCCACCTCGCCGCCGGCCAACGCATCGAAATCCGCGGCTTCGGCAGCTTCAGCCTGCACCGCCACGCCGCCCGCACTGGCCGCAACCCCAAGACCGGCGACCCCGTACCCCTGCCCGCCCGCCGCGTCCCCCACTTCAAACCCGGCAAAGCCCTGCGCGAGCGCATCAAAAACCTCAAGGTCCCCTAAATGCGCTGGCTAAAACTCACCCTAACCGCCGCCCTCTGCGTCGCCGCCTTCCTCACCGCCCTCGTATTTCTAGCATCCAACGAAGCCCCCGTCACCGTCCACCTGCTAATCCTATCGCTACCCGCAACCCTCGGCGCCGCCATCCTCGCCAGCTTCGTTGCCGGCATCCTGCTAACCCTACTCGCCAGCTCCCCCCTCATCTTCTGGCTAAAACTCCGCCTACGCCGCACCCGCCGCCAACTCGCCAAACACGCCACCAAAGAACCCCCAGAAAAACCCCCAGAAAAACCCGCCCAAGCACCGCCAGACTCCCCCGCCTAACCCAACCCCTAAAACCATGCACGACCTCGCCCTCTACCTCCTGCTAGTAACCGCCGTCGCCTGCGGCTGGCTATTGGCCCGCTGGCAACAGCGCGGCAAAAGCAAACCCGCCCCGCATTCCAGCTACCAACTCCCCGCCTACTTCGAAGCCGACCTCCCCGACTACGCCCTCGATGCCTTCCTAGCCGCCGTCGATGTCACCGGCGACACCCTAGAAACCCACCTCGCCCTCGGCGCCCTACACCGCCGCCGCGGCGAACTAGAACGCGCCATCCGCCTGCACGAAAACCTACTCCGCCGCCCCGGTCTAACCGCCACCCAAGCCTCCCAAGCCAAATTCGAACTCGCCCTCGACTACCGCAAAGCCGGCCTAATGGACCGCGCCGAAGGCTTCCTGCAAGAATTGATCGAAAAATCCGACTCACACCGCAAACCCGCCCTCCACCTGCTCATCGACCTCTACCAAGACCAGCGCGAATGGCTCAAAGCCGCCAACGCCGCCCACGAACTACAACCGGCCCTGCGCAAACCAGAACGCCTGCGCCTAGCCCGCCGCCGCAGCCACTTTTTCTGCGAACAAGCCGAGCTCGCCCTCGTCGCCCAGGACTACCTCAGTGCCCGCCGCCACATCAAACGCGCCGCTCAAATCAGCCCCGCCGCCCGCCGCCCGGCCCTGCTCATGGCCTCCCTAGAATTGCAGCTCGGTCACGCCGCCCTAGCCAAATCCATGCTGGAAGAGCAACTCGCCGAATCCGATCAGCCAGCCAGCGATAGCCTGGAATTGCTCCACCGCACCTACACCGCACTCGGCCAACCCGCCGCCCACGCCGCCCTGCTGGAATCTCTCTACCGCCGCACCGGCAGCCTATTGGTGCTGACCCATCTAGTGCGCACCGACCAAGTTCAGACAGAACATCTCGCCGACTTCCTAGCCACCGCCCCGCTAAAACTGGTCGGCCTGCCCGTCACCGCCATCGCCGGCCTCGATAAAAAACTACGCCTAACTCTCGCCCGCAGCTGGCTAAACGCCCTCCGCCAGCCAGGCGGCCCAATAGCGCACCACCAATGCACCCACTGCGGCTTCAAATCGCACGAACACCGCTGGCAATGCCCCGCCTGCCGCCGCTGGGAAACCCTGCATGAGACCAACCCCCACCACGCCAGCCCCCCCTCCCATGCCAGCTAACCCGACCGCCCTACCGCCCCTACCGCCCCTAATCGTCGCGCTAGACCTCCCCACCCCACGCCAAGCCATCACCCTAGCCACCAAACTCAACCCCGCCGACTGCATGCTCAAAGTCGGCACCGAACTCTTCACCCGCGGCGGCCCGCAAACGGTCACCGCCCTCACCGATATGGATTTCGCCATTTTCCTCGACCTCAAATTTCACGACATTCCCAACACAGTCGCCGCCACCCTCACCGCCGCCGCCGACCTCGGCGTAAAAATGGTCAATGTCCACGCCAGCGGCGGCCCGCGCATGCTACAAGCCGCCCGCCAATCCCTCGACCAACACTCGGCAAACTCCCGCCCCCTACTCCTCGCCGTCACCATCCTCACCAGCATGGACGATGCCGAATTGCGCCACACCGGCCTCCCCGGCCCCTGCCACACCGCCGCCCACCGCTTAGCCACCCTCGCCGCCCAGGCCGGCCTCGATGGCGTCGTCTGCGCCGCATCGGAAGCCGCCGCCATCAAACAAACCCACGGCAAAAATTTCCTCACCGTAACCCCCGGCATCCGCCCGCCCGGCACCTCGCCAGACGACCAACGCCGCACCCTCACCCCGGTCGATGCCCGCGCCGCCGGCAGCGATTTCCTAGTCATCGGCCGCCCAATAACCCGCGCCCCCGACCCCGCCGAAGCCGTCACCGCCCTCCGCCAACAACTGAAACCCGCCTAAGGGCTCGCTAACCTTGCCTCACCCATACCGCCCATCCGCCACAAAAGGATTCGCCCGCCGCTCCCGCCCAAAGGTCGACTGCGCCCCATGCCCCGGCACAAACCGCACCCCATCGCCGAGCGGAAACAACTTACCGCGAATGGACTCCTCCAGCTGCCGCCGATCCCCGCGCGGAAAGTCCGTCCGCCCAATCGACCCCGCAAAGATCACATCCCCCACCTGCGCCCAATTCGCCGCCCGGTTAAAAAACACCAAATGCCCCGGCGTGTGCCCCGGGCAATGCAACACCTCAAATTCCATCGCCCCCACCGCCACCCGCTCACCCCCCACCAACCACCGATCCGGGCAAAAAGCCCGCACCGCCGCCATGCCAAATAACGCCGCCTGGGCCGCCAGCCCCTCCAGCCAAAACGCATCCGCCCGATGCGGCCCCCAGATCGGCACCCCCAGCCGCTCGCGCAATTCCGCCGCCCCGCCCACATGGTCCAAATGCCCATGGGTCAGCAAAATTTTCTCGATGCGCAAATCATGCTTAGCGACCACCGCCAACAGCCGCTCCACCTCCCCACCCGGGTCGATAACCGCCGCCGCCCCAGTCCGCTCACACCGCACCACAGTGCAATTCTGCTGGAACGCCGTCACCGGTAAAACGAGCACCTTCATCGTAAAACTCCAATGTTGGGAATGTTGGGCAGCAAGACTAGCCCCCGCATCAAGATGGTCATCAACCCCAAAACCCGCCCCCTAACAATGTGCATTCTATTCATCGCCCGCCACCTGCGCCGCGACTACCCGCTCATTATCGCCGCCAATCGCGACGAATTCTTCACCCGCCCCACCGATCCCCTCGCCCCCTGGCCCGATGCCCCAATCCTCGCCGGCCGCGACCGCCAAGCCGGCGGCACCTGGCTAGGAATCAACCCCACCACCGGCCTATTCGCCGCCGTCACCAACATCCGCGCCGCCCACCTACCCCCCACCGGCGGCAAAAGCCGCGGCACCCTAGTCACCCGCGCCCTCCAAACCCCGCCCGCCAAACTCCCCCACTTCGCCGCCCAACTCACCGCTGCTTCCACCACCTACAACCCCTTCAACCTCCTCTACGGCCCCCTCCAAAACGCCGGCCAACACTTATACCGCCACAGCAGCCTACAACCGCACCCCACCCCAATAAAAGACGGCATCACCGCGCTCAGCAACGGCCCGCCAGACCAACTCTGGCCCAAAATGGCCCGCGGCACCAAACTACTCCGCCAATACCTAGAAACAGCCCCTAAAATCGCCCCCGACCCCCTAATCGAAATAATGCGCGACCACACCCGCGCGCGCCCCCAAGACCTCCCAAAAAACGGCATCCCCGCCACCACCGAACACCCCCTCTCATCCATCTTCATCCCCCCTCTAACCCTAAAAAACCACCCCTACGGCACCCGCACCACCACCCTACTACTCTGCACCCCCCAAAAAATAACAATCATCGAACAAACCTGGACCCCAAACAACACCCCCGGCCCCCGCACCACCCAAACCCAAAAACCCCCTGACAAGGGGGGTTTGGGGGGTTTGAGGGGGGACTAGAAATGCTTTTAAACCGCTACCAACACCAACCCAGCTAGTCATCATCCTCAAAAGTAATGGTATAGGTATCCGGCTTCAGGTTAAAAGCCCGGGCCGCATCGTTCCGCGGGCTGAGAGTAACGGTAACCACCTCATCGGTCGTGTTGCTGTCATCATGCTCAAAGCTACTATTTCTAGGAGCGAGGATACTTAGAACATAGCAGCCGTCAGCGCAACTTCCCATAGGGATAGTAAAGTCGAGAAAAGTATTGGTGGCCGACGATAGATAGGTATAGGTCGAAGAATCAACGGGGGTTTCTATGCTTGCCCGCCAGGCGGTGCTTGGGCTGCTGCCCGCCACAAAGTCCACACCGGCGAAGGTGGCGCGGAACACGGCATCGGCAGTTGGCGCAACACTCACTGCTAATAAAAAGTGAATCCTATACGAATCGCCCACGCCCTCCGACACTGTGGCACCATTAATGTTGCCATCGTCGTCAGTAGTAGTGGCCGAAATAATCGAAAAACCTCCATCATCAAGACTGTCCAGGGTGAGGTCCCCAATCTTCGTTATCTCCGCGGCACCGCCCAACAAAGCAACACTAGCAACAGCCGTACCGCCATCATCATTCTGCAAAATAGTCGCATCCCCATCCGTCAGATCAAAATGGTCCCCATCCAGAATGGCATAGGCATTGCTACGACTCGCATCATCGTACAGCACAGTGCTCTCCTCCCCAGAATCCGTCAAATGCTCAAACCAGAGTCCAGTAGTACCCTCTGGCAAAATGATCCGATCCTCATCCAAGACAAAATCCGTAATGGTATCCGCCTCATCCGCATCGGATTCCGGATCCAGCAAAAGAAAACGGTCTCTCCCGTCCCCACCGGTTAATTCATCGGTGCCGGGGCCCCCATCGATCCGGTCACGCCCCTCACCGCCGTCTAGGTCATCGTCATCGGCACCGCCGTGCAACCAGTCGCGCCCCCCACCACCGCGCAGAGTGTCGTTACCGGTGCCGCCGCGCAAGCGATCGCCCCACCCCCCATCTCCACCGTCTAGCGTGTCATCGCCCGCCCCGCCGTTGAGGCGATCGCGCCCACTGCCACCGTCCAACATGTCATTGCCTTTGCCACCGTGCAGGCGGTCCATGCCGCTGGAACCGCCACGTAGCACATCATCATCGGCCCCACCCCAGAGATTGTCGTTGCCAGTGCCACCGTCTAGGGTGTCCTCCCCTGCCTCGCCCCGCAGAATATCCGCACCGCTTTCGCCATAAAGCTCATCATCGCCTTTGCCACCGTGCAGGGTGTCATTGTTAACGCCCCCACGCAGGACATCATCATCGGGACCGCCACGCAAAATATCATTGCCCGCCCCACCACTCAGCATGTCATCGCCGCCCTTGCCACAGAGCGTATCAGCACCGTCCATGCCATTGAGGGTGCTGGCGGTGTCTTCACCGATGAGGGTGTCATCGCCCGAAGTGGGGCTGTTACTAGCCGCCCCCGAACAATCGCCGGGCTGGGCGTGGACTGTGGAAGCG
>JACONM010000014.1:0-15729 GCA_014323765.1 Cellvibrionales bacterium
GGCCGGTGAATTGGGTTACTTGGAGGACGTGGAGGTGTAGGGGGTGGTTGGGGTAGGGCCAGGGGAAGCTTAGTAGTGGGCGGGCGTAGATTAGGCGGATGCCGAGTTCTTCGGCGAGCTCGCGGGTTAGGGCTTGTTGGGGGGTTTCGCCTGGTTCGATTTTGCCGCCGGGGAATTCCCATAGGTTGCCTTGGTGGGCTTGTGGGGCGCGTTGGCTGAGTAAGAATTGGCCGTTGCGTTCGATGATGCCTAGGGCGATCTGTGTCGCCGGTTCAGGAGCGGTAGTCGGCATTGATGCGCACGTAGTCGGGGGAGAGGTCGCAGGTCCAAAATTGTTCGCGGTGTTTGCCCATTCCTAGGTCGATCTGGATGCGCAATTCGGCGGGGGCGAAGAGGGCGCGGCCTTGGGTTTCGTTGTAGTGGGGGGCTGGTTGGCCGTTGGCGAAAATTGGGGTGTCGCCGACCGCTAGTTTTACCCGTGCTGGGTCTAGCCCGGGGATGCCAGCGCGGCCGATGGCGGCGACTAGGCGGCCCCAGTTGGGGTCGCCGGCGTAGAGGGCGGTTTTGACCAGCGGCGACGTGCTGAGGGTGCGGGCGACTTGTAGGCAATCGGCGGAGGTGGCACCGCCGGTCACATCTAGGGTGACTAGGCGGGTGGCACCTTCGGCGTCGCGGACTAGTTGTTGGGCGAGGTCTTGGAAGAGGGCGGTGGTTGCGGTGGCTAGGGCGCGGCCGGCTGGGGAGTCTAGCGCGTCGATCGAGGGGGTGTTGGCGCGGCCGGTGGCGGCTAGGAGCACGGCATCGTTGGTGGAGGTGTCGCCGTCTACGCTGATGCGGTTGAAGGATTTTTCCGTCGCCTGCCGGCAGAGCGCGTCTAGGGCGGCGGCGGATAGGCGGGCATCGGTGACGACGAAGGCGAGCATGGTGGCCATGTTGGGGCAGAGCATGCCGGCCCCTTTGGCGATGCCGTTGATCTGGGCGCGGTGGCCGGCGAGGGAGCATGTGGCGGTGGCGAGTTTGGGGCGGGTGTCGGTGGTCATGATGGCGCGGGCGGCGCGTTCCCAGGCGGCGGGGGCAGTGGACAGCGACTCGATGGCGGCGGGTAGGGCGGCGGTGAGGGCGGCGGTGTCGAGCGGTTCGCCGATGACGCCGGTGGAGAAGGGCAGGATTGCGGCGGGGGAGAGGGCGGTTAGTTTGGCGAGGGCGGCGCAGGAGTCGGTGGCGGCTTGCAGACCCGGTTCGCCGGTGCAGGCGTTGGCGGTGCCGGCGTTGATTAGCAGGTAGCGCGGGGGGGTGGTTTGCAGGTGGTGTTGCGCGATGAGAATGGGGGCGGCGCGGTAGTGGTTTTGGGTGAAGCAGGCGGCGGCGATGGTGTCGGCGGGCAGTTCTAGCAAGGCGAGGTCATCGCGGTTTTGGTAGCGCATGCCGGTGGCGGCGGTGCCCCACCGTACCCCGTCTAGGGCGGGCAGCGTCGGCAGGTGGGCGGGGCCTACGGGCATTGGCTGGCCTAGTGTTTGCTGGTCGCTGGCGATTGGGCCCCGCAGCAGCGTTTGTATTTTTTGCCGGAGCCGCACGGGCAGGCATCGTTGCGACCGATTTTTTTGGTATTGCGCACGAAGGGGGCGGCGGGTGGCGGAGCGGCGCGGGTGGCGGTGGGGGTGGCGAGGGCGCCTAGGCCGTCCAGCGTGGCCGGCACTTGGTGCTGCAAGCTGTGGGTGGCGAGGGCTTGTTGTTCGCGCCGTTCACGCAATTTGCGGGCTTGGTCGACTTCCTCGGCGGTGGCGAGTTGTACGCGGGCCAGCAGCTGGATGAAATCTTGGCGCACCCGGTCTAGCAGTTGCGAGAACATTTCGAAGGATTCGCGCTTGTATTCTTGCCGCGGGTTGCGTCCGGCGTATCCGCGTAGACCGATGCCGGCGCGTAGCTGGTCCATGGCGGCCAAATGCTCCTTCCAGAGTTTGTCGAGCACTTGCAGCATCAGGTCGCGTTCCATGCGGCGGATGACGGCGGCGGGGAAGGGGCGGACTTTTTCTTCGTAACTTTCGGTAAGGGCGGTCGTTACTCGCACTTCGACATCGGAGGCTTGCAAGGATTTGTCCGCCGCCACCCAATCGGCGATGCCCAGCTGCAAGCCGAAATCGCTGGATAGCTGGGCATCAAGGGCCTCCAGCGTCCAGAGTTCCGGCACACTGTCGGGCGGCATGTGGGCGGCGACTATTTTGGCGGCTAGGTTGCGGCGCATGGGGGCGAGGCGGTCGGAGATGTCTTCGGCATCGATTAACTCGCGGCGTTGCTGGTAGATCAGGGTGCGCTGGTCGTTGGCCACGTCGTCGTATTCGAGTAGTTGTTTGCGGATGTCGAAGTTGCGCCCTTCTACTTTGCGTTGCGCTTTTTCGATGGCGCCGGTGACCATCCGATGCTCGATCGCCTCGCCGTGCTGCATACCGAGTGCGCCCATCACGTTGCGCACCCGATCGGAGGCGAATAGGCGCATTAGGCTGTCTTCCATCGATAGGTAAAAGCGCGACCGCCCGGGGTCTCCTTGGCGGCCGGCGCGACCGCGTAGCTGGTTGTCGATGCGCCGCGATTCGTGTCGCTCGGTGCCGATGATGTGCAATCCGCCGGCGTCGAGCACCTGTTGGTGGCGTTTTTGCCAGGCGGCGCGGGCTTTTTCGATCTGCGCATCGCTGGGGATATCGAGGGCGGCGAGCTCGGCTTCTAGGTTGCCGCCAAGCACGATGTCGGTGCCGCGGCCGGCCATGTTGGTGGCGATGGTGACCATCCCGGGGCGGCCGGCGCCGGCGATGATTTGCGCCTCTTTTTCATGGTATTTGGCGTTGAGCACCTGATGTTTTAGGCCGGCGCGGCGGAGGGTGGCGGACAGCTGCTCGGAGGATTCGACCGACACGGTGCCGACCAGCACTGGGGCACCGCGGGATACGCAGTCGCTGATGTCGTCCACCACTGCGGCGTATTTTTCCTCGGCGGTGAGGTAGATGAGGTCGTCTAGGTCGCGCCGCACTGTGGGTTTGTTGGTGGGCACCACCAGCACATTGAGGCGGTAAATCTGCTGGAATTCGACCGCTTCGGTGTCTGCCGTGCCGGTCATGCCGGCCAGTTTTTTATAGAGGCGGAAGTAATTTTGGAAGGTGGTGGAAGCCAGCGTTTGGCTCTCGCTTTGAATTGGCACGCCTTCTTTGGCTTCGATGGCTTGGTGTAACCCTTCGCCCATGCGCCGTCCGGGCATGGTGCGGCCGGTGTGCGGGTCGATGAGCACCACTTGGCCGTTTTGGACGATGTATTCCACATTGCGATGGTTTAGGTGGTGGGCTTTGAGCGCGGTGTGGACGTGGTGCCATAGGTTGAGGTTTTGCGGGGCGTAGAGGCTTTGGTCGGCGGCGATCAGCTCGCGCTCGATGAGCAGCTGTTCTACTTTGCTGTGGCCGGACTCGGTCAGCTCGATGGACTGCATTTTTTCATCGACCACGAAGTCGCCTTCGTCTGCTTCGTCAGGGTCGTCGTCTTCGTATAGGTCTGGTTGGCGTTTTAGCTGGGGGATCAGCTTGTTCATTTGGATGTAGAGGGCGGAGCTGTCTTCGGCCATGCCGGAGATGATCAGCGGGGTGCGTGCTTCGTCGATCAGGATGGAGTCGACCTCATCGACGATCGCGAAATTCAGGGTGCGCTGGGTGCGCTGTTCGGGCGCGAATACCATGTTGTCGCGCAGGTAATCGAAGCCGAATTCGTTGTTGGTGCCGTAGGTGATGTCCGCTGCGTAGGCGTCGGCGCGGGTGCAGGGGCGTAGGTGGGGGAAGTTGGGGGTTGGGCCGGCGAAGTCTGGGTCGTAGCGGAAGGAGGCGTTGTTCGGGCCGGCCCCGGTCGATTGCACCACGCCTAGGCTCAGGCCGAGGGCGGCGAAAATCGGCCCCATCCAGTGGGCATCGCGGCGTGCTAGGTAGTCGTTGACGGTGACCAAGTGAACGCCCGCCCCGCCGAGTGCGTTGAGGTAGGCGGCTAGGGTGGCGACTAGGGTTTTGCCTTCGCCGGTGCGCATTTCGGCGATGTTGCCTTGATGCAGGCCGATGCCGCCGAGCATCTGCACATCAAAATGCCGCAGGCCCAGGGTGCGCTGGCTGGCCTCGCGCACCGCCGCAAAGGCGGGCGGAAGCAGGGCATCGAGCGCGGTGCCGGATTCTAGCTGTTGTCGCAGATCCGTGGTTACTTGGCGCAGCTGGGCATCCGAATGCGCCTGCATCTGCGGTTCCAGCGCGTTGATGGCGGCGACAGTGCGCCCCATGCGCCTTAGCTGATGGCTGCTCCAAGTGCCGAAAATCCGACCGAGCCAGTTGAAGGAGTCCAGAGCCATGGTTTGGGCGATGCGTGATCTGGTTTTTGGTGCCGGCGGGCCCGGCAGCCTTAGTCTAGCCCACCGATCGGCGGGCGGGGCGAGCGGATCTTAGCGGCACCGCGGCGACGGGTCGGGTGGGCGGGCACCCGGCGAAAGGGCCTAGTGGACAGTGCGGCGGATGTAGCTGGCTGGGTCCACTGCGCGACCGTGCTTGAGAACCTCAAAATGCACATGTGAGCCAGTGGAGCGACCAGTACTGCCCATGGCCGAGATCACCTGCCCCTTTTTGACGATGTCGCCGGCGGCGACGTAGATTTCACTGCTGTGCCCGTAGCGGGTGACGAAGCCGTTCTCGTGGGTGATTTCTACCAACTGGCCGTAGCCGCCGCGCTCGCCGGCAAAGCTGACCACCCCGCTCGCTACGGCCAGAACATCGGTGCCGTGTTTGGCGGCAATATCTACCCCATTGTGCCAGGCTTGCTTGCCGGTGAAGGGGTCGGCGCGCATGCCGAAGCGTGAGGACAGCCAGCCACGCGCTGCGGGCAAGCCGGAGGGGGCGGTTTCGCGCTGCAAGTGTTTGTCTTGAATCAATTCCGCCAGCAGACCCAGCTGCAAACTGCGATTGTCCAGAGTTTGGCTGAGCGATTCCAGAATAGCCAGCACCTGCCGCTCGGATGCTGGCCAACTGGCACCGGGCAGGTCCGGGCCACCGAGGGCCGGGGCAGTGCTGAAATCGAACTCGCCATCGGCGAGGTCCGCTTTGGTGGTCAACAATTCGCCTAGGGCTTCAAGGCGCGACAGGCCGGCCTGCATTTGCGCTAGACGCAGCGAGACCGCTTGCAGCTGTCGCTCGGCCTCTTGCTTGGCCTGCTGCACCGCCGCATCTTGGGCGGCGACATCGGCTTGCAGCGCGAGGGCCGTCTGATAGAAGAAGTATTCGGCGTGCTTCTGCGGCTGATGCCCCAGCCAGAATCCACCGGCAGCGGCGACACTGAGCATGCCGCCGCAACAGGCCAGCAGGAGCCAGTTAGGCAAGCGGATAGACCGCGAGCGGCTGTGCAGGCCGCGTAGCAGAATGATGTTCATCGTTTGCAGTACCCCTTGTGGCTTTTGCAGTGGTTTTTGCGTGCCTGCGTTCTTAGGTGGCGGCTTCCGCTGCTGGCTTCGGCTGCAGCAGGTAGGAGATGGGCGCGTCCTCGGCCCGCTCAAAGGTGACGCGCTCCCACGCATCCTCAGTGGCGAGCAGCTTGCGCAGTAGGCGGTTGTTCAGCGCGTGGCCGGATTTGTGGGCGCGAAATTCGCCGATTAGGCTGCTGCCGAGCAGGTAGAGGTCGCCGACGGCATCTAAAATCTTGTGCTTGACGAACTCGTCTTCGTAGCGCAGCCCGTGGGCGTTACGGATGCTGTGCTGGTCCACGGCGATGGCGTTGTCGATGCTCGCGCCCTGCGCCAGCCCCTGAGCGCGCAGGGCTTCGACCTCATGGACTAGGCCAAAGGTGCGGGCGCGGCTGACCTCGGTGACGTAGGAAGTGGAGGAAAAATCTACCTCGGCCGAATAGGGTTTGTCGGCGAAGACGGGGTGGTCAAATTCGATGGAAAAGGCCACCCTGAAGCCTTCAAAGGGGCGGAAAATGGCGTACTTGTCGCCATCGTCGACCCGCACTTCACGGGTAATGCGGATGAATTTTTTCGGCGCACTCTGGGTGCGGATGCCAGCACTTTTCAGCAAAAACACAAAGGGGGCGGCGCTGCCGTCCATGATCGGCACCTCGGGGCCGCCGACATCGACTAGGGCGTTATCCACGCCCAGCCCGGCCATGGCGGAGAGCAGGTGCTCGACTGTGGAGATGCAGGCATCGCCAGTGCCGAGCGAGGTGGACAGCGCGGTGCTGCCGACCATCTCGGCGTGGGCCCGAATGCTGACCACCGGGTCTAGGTCCACGCGGCGGAAGACGATGCCGTGGTCGACCGGGGCGGGCGAAAACGCCAGTTTGATTTTTTGTCCGGTGTGCAGACCGACACCGGTTGCGCGAATTACATTGCGCAGCGTTCGTTGACGAATCATTGCAAAGCAGCCACCGCCGCACGGGTACAAGGCGGCGTATTCTATGCGAGGGCCGCGGCGTTGGCAACCACCCATCCGCAAAAAGTCTTCAGCGGCACGGTGGCGGGCTGCGCGGGGCACTGTGCGGGCCGGCCCGCCCGGGCGGGCAGCAGGCACGGGTCCGCAGCCAGTGGCCACCCGCCTAGTCCGCTTGGTTGCGAATAAAAGTGGGGATATCGAGGTACTCGCAATCCTCCGGCGACGCGGTCGCCTGTGCGGCCCGTGCCGCCCGCTTGCGGCGAATGGCGGTGGGGGTATCCAGATCCTTGGCCTGCGGGGACGGCGTGGGGGGGCTGTTGTCGACCACTTGGCGCACGGGCTGCGCATCATCGTTGCCAAGGCCCGCGGCCACTAGGGTGACGCGCAATTCATCGGCGCAGGCTTCATCGATGACGGCGCCGACCACCACTGTGGCATCGTCGGCGGCCAGTTCATTGATGATCTCGTTCACCTGCGTGAATTCGCCCATGCTCAGGCTCGGTCCGGCGGTGACATTAACCAGAATGCCGCGGGCGCCGCGCAGGTCGGTGTCATCGAGCAGCGGGTTGCGCACCGCCGCCTCAGCCGCCTCCTGTGCGCGATTCTCGCCGCTGGCGCAGCCGATGCCCATGATGGCTAAGCCCTTTTCGCCCATCACGGTCTTCACATCAGCGAAGTCCAGATTGATCAGCCCTGGACGGATGATGAGGTCAGCGATGCCCTGCACGGCCCCTTTGAGGACATCATTGGCGTTGGTGAAGGCATCCAGAATAGTGATCTTGCTGCCATACACCGCCGCCAGCTTGTCGTTGGGGATGCTGATCAGCGAGTCCACACAGTCGGTCAGCTCAGTTAGCCCCTGCTCGGCGACCCTGGCGCGCTCTTTCTTTTCAAAAGAGAACGGGCGGGTGACCACCGCGACCGTGAGAATGCCGCGCTCGCGCGCCAGCTTGGCGATCACGGGGGCCGCACCAGTGCCGGTGCCGCCGCCGAGCCCCGCCGTGATGAAGATCATGTCCGCGCCCTCCAGCACCTCGGCGATGCGGTCGCTGTCTTCCAGCGCAGCTTGGCGACCGACCTCTGGGTTGGTGCCAGCACCATGGCGCCCATCGCTACGGTTGCTGCCAATTTTCAGGACGGCGGTGCCTTCCAGCAAACGCAACGCCTGAGGGTCGGTGTTGATGCCGATGAACTCCACCCCTTCCACCTGATTGTTCAGCATATGCTTGACCGCGTTGCCGCCGCCGCCGCCTACGCCGATTACCTTGATCACCGCGCCTTGCGGTGTTGCATCTACGATCTCAAACATGGCAGTTACCTCTTGGTTGGTTGCCTTGACTTCCTTTGCTTGGGCGCACCTGAGCGCGGCCCCCGCACCTTAAAAATTGCCCTTGACCCAGTTTTTGACCCGCCCGAACCAATCCGCCATCCCGGTCGGGGCAAAGCGGGTCCGCGGCGGCGGGGTATGTTCCGTGGCGTACTTGAGCAGGCCGACTCCAGTCGCGTAAATGGGGTTGGCGACTATGTCTTTAAGTCCGCGCAGGTCCCGCGGTAGCCCTAAGCGGACCGGCATGTGAAAGACTTCCTCGGCCAATTCAACGGCTCCTTCCATGCGCGAGCTGCCGCCAGTCAGTACCACCCCTGCAGTCAGCCGTTCCTCGTACCCAGAGCTACGCAGCTGTTTCTGCACGAAGCCGAACAACTCCTCATAACGCTGCTCGACCGCCTCGGCCAGCACCTGGCGCGACATCTCCCGCGGGGCGCGGTCGCCGACCCCGGGCACTTGGATGGTCTCCTCCGGGCGCGTCAGGCTGGCCAGGGCGCAGGCGTATTGGAGCTTTAGATCATCGGCGTGGTGGGTAGGGGTGCGCAACGCCGTGGCGATGTCGCCGGTCACCTGATAGCCGGCAACGGGAATCACCCCGGTATGACACATGGCACCGCCGATGAAGACCGCGATATCCGTGGTGCCGTGGCCAATGTCGACCAAGCAGACCCCCTGTTCTCGCTCTTCCTCGGTCAACACCGCGTGGCTGGAGGCCAGCTGCTCCAGCACGACCTTATCGACCTGACGGCCAGCGCGGTTGATGCACTTTTCGATGTTTTGAATGGCGGTGCGGGCGCAGGTGACCAAATGCACGTTAGCCTCGAGGCGCACACCAGACAGCCCCTGCGGCTGGCGCACCCCTTCTTGATCGTCGACCCGATAGTCCTGCGTCAGGACGTGCAGAACCTCTTGGTCGGAGGGGATGGAAACCGCCTGGGCGGCATCGATGACCCGCCTGTCGTCGTGTTCATCGACCTCGCCACCGCGGATGGCGACGACACCGCTCGAATTCATGCCTTTAACGTGACTACCGGCAATGCCGACATGCACGGAGCGAATATCGCAATCGGCCATCAGCTCCGCCTCTTCTATGGCGCACTGAATGCTTTGCACAGTGGAGTCGATGTCGACCACCACGCCCTTCTTCAGCCCCTTCGAGGGGTGCGAGCCGAGGCCGATAATTTCCAGCCCCTGAGGGGAATGCGCCCCGACGATCGCGACCACCTTAGAGGTGCCGATGTCGAGTCCGACCACCATATCGTCTTGCGTTGCTACGTTCATCGTTATCCCTCTGAGTCACTTGAAATGAGTTGCGCGGGCGGCTGAATGCGAGCGGCAGCGGTCGCAAAACGCACGGCCACCCCGTTGGCGTAGCGGGCATCGATCTGCGCCACTCGGGCGCGCTGTTGCGGCTGCAGGCGACTCCAAGCCGCCGAGACCAGCCGCACCCGCTGCAGGTGCAGGTGTTCGGCGCGCCCCAGATTCACCCGCAGGCCACCGCGGAGCACCAGCTGGAGACCGTCCGCCGCGCTCTGTTCCAGCGCGACAATCTGCTCGCCGACCAGCCCCACGACCGAATTGAGCTGATGGAACAGTTCCAAGGCTTGACGCGCATCGGTCGCCGCCGCACCACGGGGGTTCAAATGCAATCGCGGCAGATGCGCCAAGCTGGGCAGTTCAGGCGAGGCGATGAGCTCACCCTGCGCACTGAGATAGCCCTGCCGGTTCCAAGCGGCCACTGCCTGCGCTTCGGTCACCGCCACCACCAACGTGGCCGGGTATTCGCGGCGCACCGCGACCGCCCCCACCCAAGCAATGTTCGCCAGCCGCTCGCGCAGGGCCCGAATATCTAGGCTCAGAATGCCCGCCCCGCGTTCCGCGAGCAGCACAGCACGCAGAGCCTCCGGGTCCAGATTCTGAAACTCGCCTTCCAGCATCACTTGTTTGATCGGGCGGTCAAGGGCTGCCACCCCCAGTCCGCCGCCATACAGCACACCCACCGCCAACAGGCAGAGGACCGCCCAACCGCCCGCACCGGTCAGACGCGACAACCGCTCGGCCAAAGGCCGCTTTGCCCCCCGCCGGGACCGCGATGAGACGGAACGCTGGCCACTCATGCGCGCCCCCCCGTTTCGCTCCCGATCTGCAAAATCCGCAAACAAAGGCCCGCCATGTCCAACCCAGCTTTGGCCGCCGCCATAGGCACCAAGCTATGCGCGGTCATACCCGGTGCCCCGTTGACCTCCAGCAGCTGGAAGGCACCCGATTCATCCATCCGCACATCCACCCGCCCCCAGCCCGCGCAACCCAGAGAATCAAACGCCGCCAAGCTGATGCGCTCAAGCTCGACCAGGGCTGCATCCTGCAGCGGAGCCGGGCAAAGATATTCGGTCTCCGCCGACAGATATTTGGCCTCGTAGGTGTAAAACGGCTCCGGCATGCGCAGCTCGATGGCCGGCAGGGCGCACCCAGCGAGCACCGCCACGCTGAACTCGCGACCGGGCAACCAACGCTCGGCAATAACTTGGCGATCGTGTTCCAGAGCCAGGGCAGTGGCCTCGCGCAGGGCCGCGGGCGAATCGGCATAGCTCATGCCAAGGCTCGACCCTTCCCGCGCCGGTTTCACGCACACCCGCCCGCCTAGGCGTTGCAACACCGCGACCCAGTCGGATTGCGCCCGCAATAGCTCAAACGGCGCAGTCGGCAGCCCCAAACCCTGCCACAGCAGCTTGCTGCGATACTTGTCCAACGCCAGTGCCGAGGCCGCCACCCCGCTACCGGTGTAGGGAATGCGCAGGGCTTCGAGCAACGCCTGCATCGAGCCGTCCTCGCCGCCCGGCCCGTGCAACACCAAAAAGGCACTCTGAATCGCCGCACTGTGCAGCTGCGCCAGCGGCTCCGTGCCCATATCGAGAATCACCGCCTCCAGCCCCGCCGCAGCGAGCGCGGCATGCACCGCCTCGCCGCTTTGCAGGGAAATATCGCGCTCCGGCGACAGCCCGCCGCAAAGCACCCCGACCCGCCCGCACAATCGCTTCACGCTGGCCGGGTCGGGCGATTGTAAAACCGGGTTCATTGCAACCCCCGCTCGCGCATAACCGCCGCCATCTGACTGACATTGCCGGCACCCTGAGTGATTACCAGATCCCCGCCGCGCACCAATTCCGCCACCAGGTCCGGCACCGCGGCGATCTCATCGATGTAGATGGGGTCGACCGCACCGCGCTGGCGGATGCTCTGGCACAGCTGACGGCTATCGATGCCTGCGATGGGGGCCTCGCCGGCGGCGTAGACCGCGGTGATCACCAGCAGATCCACGGTCGAGAGCACCTGCACAAAGTCGTCGTACAGATCCCGGGTGCGGGTGTAACGGTGCGGCTGAAAGATCATCAGTAGGCGGCGGTCTGGGTAACCGGCGCGAATCGCGGCAATGGTGGCGGCCAGCTCGCAGGGGTGGTGGCCGTAATCATCGACCAAAAGGGCCTGCCCGCCCGCCACCGCAAACTCGCCCTGAATTTCAAACCGCCGCCCCACACCTTCGAAAGATTCCAGCCCGGCGACGATCTGCGCATCGCTCAAGCCCTCATCGCTCGCCACGGCCACGGCGGCAGCGGCATTGAGCACATTGTGCGCACCGGGCAGCCGTAACTGCGCCTCGATGTCCGCCAAATCCCCCGGCCGTTGCAGGCGAAAACGGGTGCGATTGGCTTCTTGCGAATAGCTCAAAACCCGGTAATCCGCCGCCGCATCAAACCCGTAGGTAAGCATCGGTCGGTTGACCCGCTCAAAGAGGGCGGTCAAGGGCGGCTCATCGGCACCGATCACCGCCAGCCCGTAAAACGGCAAGTTGTGCAAAAAATCCACAAAGGTGTCCTGCAAGCGGCCAAAGTCGCCGCCGTAGGCATCCATATGGTCGGCATTGATGTTGGTGACCACCGCGACCATGGGTTGCAAGTGCAAAAAGGAGATATCCGACTCATCCGCCTCCGCCACTAAATAGCGGCTCGCCCCCAGCCGCGCATTGGCACTGACCGCCTTGACCAGCCCGCCGACCACCAAGGTCGGGTCCCGCCCGGCGGCGGCGAGGATGGCGGCGATCAGACTGGTAGTGGTGGTTTTACCGTGGGTGCCGGCCACCGCGATGGCGTGGCGAAAGCGCATGAGCTCCGCCAGCATCTCGGCGCGCGGCACCAGCGGAATGCGCCGTTCCCGCGCTCGTTGCGCCTCGGGATTGTCCGCCGCCACCGCGCTGCTGACCACCACCACATCCGCGCCCTCGACATGCTCGCCCGCGTGGCCGATGGCGATCTTGACTCCGGCTTTTTGCAGCCGCCGGGTGTTATCCGATTCCTGCAAGTCGGAGCCGGAAACCCGATAGTTCTGGTTATTCAGCACCTCGGCGATGCCGCACATGCCGGCCCCGCCGATGCCGATAAAATGAATGCGCTCGATGCGGCGCATCTCCGGAATATAAATGGGCGCGTCAGGGGACATGGGCCAGCTCCTCACAAATACGCACCATATCCGCCGCCGCCTGCGGTCGCGCACAGGCGCGGGCCGCCCGGCCCATCCCTCGCCGCTTCTCGCCATCGACCAACAACTCGCGCAAGCGGGCGGCAAAGGCATCCAGGCCGGCCTCATCCTGCCGATAAACCTGCGCCGCGCCAGCCCGGACCAACACCTGCGCATTGGCACTCTGATGGTCATCGATAGCATGCGGATAGGGCACCAACAACGCCGGCAGCCCAGCGGCGGCCAGCTCGGCCACCGTCATCGCCCCGGCGCGACAAACCGCCAGATCCGCCCACTCGTAGGCGGCGACCATGACGTCGATAAAAGGCACCACTTCGGCCTCAACCCCCGCGGCCGCGTAGGCATCGCGGGTCTCCTGAACCGCCTGTTCGCCCGCCTGATGGCGTACCTGCGGACGCTCGGCAGCGGGCATAGCGGCCAGGGCGTGCGGCAACGTCTGATTCAGAAAACGCGCCCCCAAACTGCCGCCGAGCACCAACAAACGCACCCGCCCCGCCTCCGCCCGCGCCCGCGCAACAGCAAAAATCGCCGCCCGCACCGGGTTGCCCACCACCCGCGCCCGCGGCAGAACATCCGCCAGCCCGCAAAGCACCCGGTCAGCCATCCGCGCTAACAGCCGATTGGCCGTGCCGGCCACCGCATTCTGCTCGTGAATCACCAGCGGCACCCGTAACAACTTAGCCGCCAGCCCACCCGGCGCACTGCTATAACCGCCAAACCCAATAACCAGATCCGGTCGCCGCCGCCGCAACAAACAAAGCACCTGCCACAGGGCGCGAGCGAGCCTAAAAGGCGCAGCCAGCCACCCCCCCACTCCCCTACCGCGCACCCCGGCCATATCGATCGTCGCCAATTCCAGCCCAGCAGCCGGCACCAAACGCGCCTCCAACCCGGCAGCGGTGCCCAGCCAACTCAGCCGATGACCGCGCTCGCGGGCGCATTCGGCAAAACACAACGCCGGCATCACATGCCCGCCAGTGCCGCCCGCCATCACCAGAAAATAACTCATCGCCGCCCTGCCCTGCCGCCCGCCGCCGCCTGCAACTCTTTGGACACCCGCAACACCAACCCCATCATCAAACACCAAGCCAGCATGCTGCTACCGCCGTAGCTGACGAACGGCAGAGTCAGCCCCTTAGTCGGCAGCAGCCCGCAAGCCACCCCCATATTGATAAAGCACTGCACCAAAAACATCCCCCCCACACCCAACGCCAAATAGCCGCCAAATTGCAACTCGCGCTTGCCCCCGGCCACCGCCAAGCACCGCCAGCCAATACAGCCAATGCGGTAACTAATCGCCCAAACCAGCCCCACCAGCAGCCCAGCCCCAAGCAGCCCAGTCTCCTCAGCCAGCACCGCAAACACAAAATCGGTGTGCGCCTCGGGCAAATAAAAGAGCTTTTGCAAACTATTGCCCAGCCCCACCCCCAGCCATTCGCCCCGCCCGAAGGCGATCAACGCCTGAGTCAGCTGATAACCGCTGTCGAACTGGTCCGCCCAAGGGTCCATAAACGCCAAAATGCGCTCCAATCGATAGCCCGCAGCGGTCGCCAACCAGGCCAACCCCAAGCCACCCAAGCCAGCACAGGCGCAAAAGCGCAACAGGGGCATGCCAGCCAAAAACAGCAGCCCGAAAACGGTAAAAACAATGACCGCAGCCGCCCCAAAATCCGGCTGCCGCAACAACAAAAACAGCAGCAGCCCCAGCACACCCAACGGCGCAACAAGGCCGCTCCAATGCCGCAACCGGGCCCCGCGGCGCACCAGATAAGCCGCCAGAGACAGCAGCAGCGCCGGCTTAGCAAATTCAGAAACCTGCAAAGCCACCGGCAACCCCAGATCCAACCAACGCTGACTGCCATTGACCCGCACCCCAAACCCCGGCACCAGCACCAAAATCAACCCCACAAAAGCGGCCAACAGTGCCCAGCCGCTCAATGCCATCCAAGTCCGCAGCGACAGCCGCCAAGCCACCCAGCCAACCACTGCGCCCAAGGCCACCCAGCGCACTAATTGCATCTGCAGAGAATGCCCCGCTGCGCTGGCCCCGAAGACCAGCCCGATGCTGACCAACGCCAGCAACATGGTGAACAGCGGCCAATCGAACGGAGGAGCCGAGCGACCCGCCGGCACGGCCCGGGAACGCCACAGCGCACTGAACGGGGCGGTGATCGCGCTCATGCCCGGTCCCCCAATGCCAACACCTCCACTTCACGCGCAAACCGCTCGCCACGCTCGGCAAAACTGGCAAACATATCCAAGCTGGCGCAGGCCGGCGACAGCAGCACACAGTCGCCGCGGGCCGCCCCCCGCGCCGCCACGCGCACCGCCGCCGCCAGATCCTCGACGCGCACCGCTTCCGCCGCGCCAGCCAACTCCGCTTCCAGTTGCGCCGCCCCCTCGCCCATCAGGATCAGCCGCTTGACGTGCCGCTCGACCGCCGCCCGCAGCGGCGCAAAGGACTGCCCCTTAGTCTGCCCACCAGCGATCAACAGGATATTTTTACCACGCCCAAACCCGGCCAGAGCCGCACCGGTCGCGCCCACATTGGTCGCCTTAGAATCATCGACCCAGAGAACCCCAGCCCGCTCGGCCAACACCTGAGCCCGGTGCGGCAGCCCAGCAAAACGCCGCGCCACCGCCAACATCGGCTCCAACGCCAACCCGCAACAGCTCCCCAACGCCAGCCCCGCCAGCAGGTTGCACAGGTTATGGCGACCCTTCAGGCGCACTTCAGACTCCGCCAGCAGCTTCTCATTACCGCGCATCAGCCAGACTTCGCCGTCGGCCTCGCGCAAGCCAAAATCACCCAGATCCGGCGGCCCACTGCCAAAACTGACCCGTTTCTGCTGGGTACCCGCCAGCGGTTCGGTCAGCGGGTCGTCGCGGTTATAGACCAAATGCCGCGCCCGCCGATAAATGCGCTGTTTAGCGGCGTGGTACTCGATCATGGAGGGGTAGCGATCCAAGTGATCAGCACTCATATTCAGCACCGTCGCCACCTCCGCCCCCAAGCTGCCCACCAATTCCAGCTGAAAGCTGGACAGTTCCAACACATAAAGCTCGACCGCCTCATCCAGCAGGTCCAGCGCGGCAGGCCCTAGGTTGCCGCCCACAGCCACGCGCCGCCCGGCTGCGGCGGCCATCTCGCCCAGCAAACAAGTCACGGTGCTCTTGGCGTTGGAGCCGGTAATCGCCGCGATCGGTGCCTGGGCCGCCTGCACAAAAAGCTCGATATCGCCCAGAATCCGCGTCGCCCCCGCCTGCGCCGCCGCCAACCAGGGCGTTGCGGGGTCGATGCCCGGGCTCAAAATAAGGTCGCTAAACCGCGCCAATTCCGCCGGATCCGGCTCGCCCAAGCGCACTTCCAGATCGGGGAAAGCGCGGCGGAACGCAGCCAGCCCAGGCGGCTGCACCCGGCTGTCAAAAACAGTCAAA
>JACONM010000014.1:15749-15996 GCA_014323765.1 Cellvibrionales bacterium
GCCGATAAATGCGCTGTTTAGCGGCGTGGTACTCGATCATGGAGGGGTAGCGATCCAAGTGATCAGCACTCATATTCAGCACCGTCGCCACCTCCGCCCCCAAGCTGCCCACCAATTCCAGCTGAAAACTGGACAGTTCCAGCACATAAAGCTCGACCGCCTCATCCAGCAAATCCAGCGCGGCAGGCCCTAGGTTGCCGCCCACAGCCACGCGCCGCCCGGCCGCGGTCGCCATCTCGCCCAACAG
>JACONM010000014.1:16016-25100 GCA_014323765.1 Cellvibrionales bacterium
CGGGGTCGATGCCCGGGCTCAAAATAAGGTCGCTAAACCGCGCCAATTCCGCCGGATCCGGCTCGCCCAAGCGCACTTCCAGATCGGGGAAAGCGCGGCGGAACGCAGCCAGCCCAGGCGGCTGCACCCGGCTGTCAAAAACAGTCAAAGAACGCCCCGCCCGCCGCATATGGCGCACCACCGACTGCCCAGTCAGCCCAATGCCGACCAGTGCTTGGCGCGTATCAGTGGCGATCAATTCAGCAGAATGCATGCTTTGGCCCTCAGCGGATTTTCAGGGTGGCGAGACCCACCAGAACCAAGATCAGGGTGACGATCCAAAAACGCACGATCACCCGCGGTTCCGGCGAACCGGTCAGCTCAAAATGATGATGCAACGGGGCCATGCGAAACACCCGCCGCCCGGTCAGGCGAAAGGAAGCCACCTGCAGGATCACCGACAACACCTCGACCACAAACACCCCCGCCATAATGAAAAACACAATTTCATGGCGGGTAATCACCGCGATCACCCCCAAAGCCGCCCCCAACGCCAAAGCCCCCACATCGCCCATAAACATCTGCGCCGGATAGGTGTTGAACCACAAAAACCCCATGCCAGCCCCGCCCAGCGCAGCGCAAAACACCACCAATTCGCCCGCCCCAGGAATGTGCGGAATATGCAAATAATTGGCAAAGTAGGCATGCCCGGCCAAATAGGCGACCGCCCCAAGGGCCGCGCCAATCAGCACAGTCGGCATAATCGCCAAGCCGTCCAACCCATCGGTCAGGTTGACCGCATTACTGGCCCCGACGATCACAAAATACGCCAGCACCACAAACAGCGGCCCCAGCTGCAAACTGAAATCCTTCAAAAAAGGCAAAATCAGCGCAGTGTCGGCGGGGGCCAAAGCGGTGGCATACAGATACCCCGCCGCCATCAGCCCCACGACCGACTGCGCCAGATACTTCCAACGGGCAGCCAGCCCCTTGGCATTGCGCCGCGAAACCTTGCAATAATCATCGACAAAGCCGATCAGCCCAAAGCTGGCGGTGGTCAGCAGCACCACCCAGACATAGCGGTTGCCAAGGTCCGCCCACAGCAGAGTGCTGACAAACAGCCCCGCCAGAATCAGCAGCCCCCCCATAGTCGGGGTGCCGGTCTTGACCAAGTGGCTGGCCGGGCCATCATCGCGCACCGCCTGCCCCACTTGCCGCCGCTGCAGCGCACGAATCATCGGCCGACCGCACAGCAAACAAATAGCCAGCGCGGTCAATACGCCCAAAATAGCCCGCAACGTCAGATACCCCAGCACCTGAAAATCAGGGTGGTACTGCTCTAAAAAATTGGCCAATAACAGCAGCATGGCATCAGCCCTCCCGCTCTCGCAGCCGGCAGACCAACCGCTCCAAGCGAGCAGCGCGAGACCCCTTAACCAGCACCGCATCGCCGGGTTGCAGCATCGCGCCCAACGCTTCCGCAGCCTGCTCGCACTCGGCCACGCACTGCGCCCCGCCGCCAAACCCCGCCGCCGCATGCCCCGCCAACGAGCCCACCGCCAGCAGCCGCGCGATCCCCCGCTCTTTGGCATAGCAACCAACTTCGCGGTGCAAGCCAGCCGCCGCCGCCCCCAATTCCGCCATCTCACCCAATACCAAAATAGTCCGCCCGGCATGCGCAGCCAGCAGGTCAATGGCCGCCCGCGCCGCCGCCGGGCTGGCGTTATAGCTGTCGTCGATCAAGGTAATGTCGCCAGCCAGCCGCTCGGATGCGAGCCGACCCGCCGCCCCAGCAAAGCCTTCCAACCCAGCGACAACGGTCGCCAGCGGCACCTCCAGCGCGACACAAACCGCCGCCGCAGCCAGCGCATTGGCCACCATAGGCCGCCCCGCCACCGCCAAACGCACCACCCCCTGCCCCGCCGGCGTGACCAGCAAAAATTCACTGCCATCAGGGGTCAGGCGAATATCGCGAGCCGCTAAATCCGCTACAGGATCCGCCACCGGATCCGCCGCCCCATCGCACAGCGAAAAACCCAAAATCCGCCGCCCCTTGAGCAACCGGCGGTAACGCGCCACCCCCGCCGAATCGAGGTTGATAATGCCCATCCCCCCCGCCTTCAGACCGCCAAAGATCTCCCCCTTAGCGCGCTCGATATTGGCACGGCTACCAAACTCGCCGAGGTGCGCATCGCCCACATTGGTCACCAGGGCGATATCCGGCCGCGCCATTTCGGTCAAATACCGAATCTCCCCCAGCGCACTGGCCCCCATCTCGACCACCGCATAGGCATGCTCGGCCCGCAATTCCAACAACGTCAGCGGCACTCCCAGATGGTTATTGCGGTTGCCACGGGTGGCCAGAGTCGGGCCGCACCGCCCCAGAATCTGACTCAGCATTTCCTTGACCGTGGTCTTGCCGGCGCTGCCAGTCAGCCCCACCAGCCGCCCGCGATAGGCAGCGCGATTTTCCGCCGCAATATGCCCCAACGCCCGCTCGCTATCGGCCACCACCCACTGCGGAACGCGCTTATCGCAACGCCGCTCGGCAATCAGCCCAGGCGCACCGCGCTCCACCGCCGCCGGCAAATAACTGTGACCATCAAACTTGTCGCCCTTGAGCGCAAGAAACACCTCCCCCCGGCGCAAAGCCCGCGAGTCGGTGCTAAGCGCATTGAACTGCAGGTCCGGCTCCAGCAACACCCCGCCATAACGGTGCGCCAAGCTGGCAAAAGAAAGCGACCTCAACATGACCGCCCCCGGCCCCGCAAGGCACTGCGCACCAGCTGGCGGTCATCGAGCGGAATCCGCCGCCCCGCCACTTCCTGATGGGTCTCCGCCCCGCGCCCCAGCACCGCGACCGTGTCATCCGGCCCGGCCAGCCGCACCGCCTGCGCAATGGCCGCGGCACGATCTTCCACGCACAGCAGCGTCTCCCGCTCGGCAGGCGAAAGCCCCGCAGTCATCTGCGCCAAAATGGCCCCCACCGACTCATCCCGCGGGTTATCAGCGGTAAAAATCTGCCGATCGGAATGCGCAACCGCCGCCTGCGCCATCAAGGGCCGCTTAGCCGCATCGCGATTGCCGCCGCAGCCGAGCACCGCAAACAGCCGCCCCGCCGTGCGCTCACGCAACGCTTGCAATACCAAGCTGACCGCCTGCGACGTGTGGGCAAAATCGACCACCACCCGCGGTGCCCCCGCCGCCGTCAAGCATTCCAACCGTCCCGGCACCGGCGGCACCCGTTCCAGCAATTCCGTAACGGCAGCAAAATCATGCCCCGCAGCCAGCGCGACCGCCGCCACCGCCAGCAGATTGCTCAGGTTGTACCGACCAAACACCGGCAGCGCCAAGTCCGCCGTGCCCCAACTACTCTCCAGCCGCCCCCGATACCCCGCCGCATTTTCTTCAATCCGGGTCAGCCGCATAGCTGCCTTTGCATTGCTCAGGCTATAGCCGATCTGCTCGACTCCCGGAGCCACCGCAGCCAAGATCTCCGCACTGGCCGGGTCATCCAAATTGACGATGGCGCGGCGCAACCCCGGCATCTCAAACAACCGCCGCTTGGCGCGTAAATAGGCCCGCAAATCGGGGTGATAATCCAAGTGGTCCTGCGACAAATTAGTGAACAAAGCACAGGCAACGCGCACCGCCGCCAACCGCCCCTGCTCCAGACCATGCGAGCTGGCCTCCAACACCACCGCGCTGGCCCCGGCAGCCCGACACTCGGCCAGCAATTTTTGCAACAGCAGCGGCGGCGGCGTGGTCAGCCCGCCCGTCTCCGCCAGCGGCGTTTCCCCCGCCCGCCCCTTTTCATCCGCCCCCGCGACACCACGCACCGCCGCGCCCAAAGTGCCAATCTGCCCCACCGCCACGCCCAGCTCGGCCAGCAGCCAAGCCAGCCAATAGCAGCAGCTGGTTTTGCCATTGGTGCCGGTGATGGCGGTCACTTCCAGCGCATGGCTGGGGTGGTCGTAAAACTGCCCAGCGATGGCCGACAGTCGGCGGGCCAAGCCAGCCTCCACACAGACCGGCACCGGCAGCCGCAAGCCCGCCACCGCCGGCACATCCGATGCCACCGCCACCGCCCCGGCCCGCAGCGCATCCTCCACAAAATCGCCGCCCGACTGACGCGCCCCCCGCAGCGCAAAAAACAGGTCCCCCGGCCGCACCTGCCGCGAATCGGCGCACAAACCCGTCACCGCCAACTGACCATCCGCACCCGCGAAATGACCGGGCAACAGCGCATCCAAGCGGTGCGAGCGGGCGGCGTTCATGGCGACACCTGCGCAACGCTCGGCAGCGGCGCAACCTGCAAAATGCGCATAGCCTCGCCCATCACCTCGGCAAAGACCGGCGCCGCCACCCGTCCCCCGGAATAGCCGCCAGCCTGCGGATCAATCACGACCACCACCGCCACCAAAGCCGGATCATGCGCCGGCACCATGCCAGCAAACAGCGCGGCGTAACGGCTGTCCTCGTAGCCGCCGGCCCCAACCAAATGCCCGGTACCGGTCTTACCAGCGACCGGATAGCCGTCAATCCGCGCCCGCGCACCGGTGCCCTGTTCGACCACGGCGACCATCATTTCCCGCACCTGCCGCGCCAAGGCACGATCGACCACCACCGCCGGCCGCGCCGCCGCCACCCCCTTGACCAGCGCGGGGTGGACCAAATGACCGCCGTTGGCGAGCACCGCATAGGCACGCGCCAGCTGCAACGCACTGGCTGTCAGCCCGTAGCCGAAGGCAAACGTGGCGCGCTGCAGGTCGTCCCAGCGACCGCGCTCCGGCAAAGATCCGCCCTGCTCACCCGGAAACCCCGACCCCGGCGGCCGCCCCAACCCCACGCGCTGAAACACGCCATGCACCTGCTCCGGCGCAGTCCGCAAAGCCACCTTGACAGTGCCCACCTGGCTGGACAGAGCCAAAATCTCGCGCACGCTCAACGCACCGTGATTGCGCGGATCCTCGATCCGTTTGCCCTGCACATCCAGATAGCCCGGCGCAGTATCGATGCGCGTGTCCGGCGTAAGTGCCCCCTGCTCCATCGCCGCCAGCAGGGTGAACGGCTTGACCACCGAGCCAGGCTCAAAACTATCGACCACCGCCCGGTTGCGCATCGCCAGGGGGCTGAATTGGGCGCGCACATTGGGGTTGAAAGACGGCTGACTAACCAGTGCCAGCACCTCGCCGCTACGCGGGTTCATCACCACCATAGAGGCCGCCCGGGCGCGATGCCGGGCCACCGCCGCCTTCAAGGCGCGATACCCCAAATACTGAATACGCAGGTCGAGGGTCAACGCCAAGTCCGCGCCCGGCTCCACCGCCCGCACCAGCCCGAGGTCTTTCACCACCTGCCCGCGCAAATCTTGCAGCACCCGGCGGCGACCAGCCGTCCCACGCAAACTCTGCTCGTAGCCAAGCTCCAGTCCCTCGATGCCGCGGTCATCGATATCGGTCAGCCCCACCACCTGCGCGGTAACCTCTTTCTCAGGGTAAAAACGCTGGTATTCGCTCTCCGCACCCAGCCCGCGGATGCCGGCGGCGAGGGCCGCTTCCGCCTGCGCCGGGGTCATCCCACGGCGCACATACATAAACTGCCGCCCAGCGTAATTTTGCAGGCGGGCGCGCAACTCTGAGACCCCCAAACCCGCCAGTTCCGCCAGCTGCGGCAGCTGCGCCTCCTCCACAGCCGCCGGCTCCACCCACAGAGAATACATCTGTGTACTGATGGCCAGCGGCGCACCGTGGCGGTCGGTAATAATGCCGCGATAGGCGGGAATGACGCGCTCGCGCAGGGTGCGCACCTGCCCCTGATCTTGCAAAAATTCCGCGCCCTGCGGCTGATTAGGCAGCACCTGCAGGGCGGCAATCCGCGCCACCAGCACCCCGCCCATAGCCAACCCCACCAAATTGACCGCCCAAAACCGCCAGCGGCCCACCGGTCGCACCGTCGCTGCGCGCACCGGGCGGCCCGCCGACTTAAGGCGATGCCCGGCGGCGCGGCGCGATGCCTTCACGGCCAGAGCACCTCAATATCGGCATCGGTCGCAAAGCGCAGCCCCAGACTCTGCGTGGCCACCTGCTCCAGCTCGGTTGTCGCCGCCAGCGTATGCGCCTGCAACAGCAGCTGGCCGTGCAAGATCCGCGCATCGTTAGCCTGCGAGCGCAGCTCGAACAGCTCACCGAGCAGCCCGCGCGTCTCCTGAGTGCTCCAGACCACCGCCAAAGCGGAGCCAGTCACCCCCAGCCAAAGCAGGGCCAGATAAAAACGGCGGATGGCGCTCATCCGGCCACCCCCTCAGCCATTTTTTCGGCCACCCGCATGGTCGCGCTACGCGCCCGCGGGTTGGCGAGGATCTCGGCCCGCAATGGACGCTGTGCCCGCCCGACCAGCCGCAGCGGCGGGCGCGACTGCTCGGTGTGGGCCAGTGGAATCTCCCGCGGCACCGGGCGCGGACGCGAATGGGTGCGCATAAACCGTTTGACCGTGCGGTCTTCCAGAGAATGAAAGCTGATCACCACCAGCCGCCCACCAAGCACCAGCAGTTCGAGGGCCGCAGCCAGCACCGCCGCCAACTCATCGAGCTCGCGATTAATCTGCATGCGAATCGCCTGAAAGGTGCGCGTGGCCGGATGCCGCCGCGATCCACGCACCGGCACGGCCCCCGCCACAATCTGCGCCAGCTCGGTGGTGGTGGCGATGCGCCGCTCATCCCGCGCCCTGACGATGGCCCGCGCAATGCGCCGCGCAAACCGCTCCTCGCCGTATTCGCGCAACACCCGCACCAGCTCATCGGGTGCCGCGCTCTGCAGCCAATCGCCCGCCGTCTGCCCGCCGCTGGCATCCATGCGCATATCCAGCGGCCCAGTGGCTTGAAAGCTAAATCCACGCTCCGGCTGCTCCAGCTGCGGCGAGGACACCCCCAAATCCAGCAGCAACCCAGACACCCGCGCCCGCCACCCCGCCGCCGCAACCAATTCGCGCAGGCGAGAAAAAGCACTGTGGCGGAAACAAATGCGCCGCTCAGAATGAAACCGCGCCCGCCCCGCCGCGATCGCGTGCGCATCGCGGTCCACCGCCATAAGCCGACCGGCGTCACTCAAGCGCTGCAAGATCAACTCGCTGTGCCCGCCACGCCCAAAAGTGGCATCGACATAGCGGCCCGCCGGGTCCACCACCAGCGCAGCGGTCGCCGCAGTGGCCAGCACCGGTCTATGCGCCTGTCCCACCAAAATCGACTCCCTCAATAAGAAAGCGATTGCATTTCAGGCGGCAACGCATCCAAGCCATCCGCCATCCCGCGAATCTGCTCAAAACGCCGCTCCCATTCCAACGCCGACCAGATTTCAATCTTCTGCCCCTGGCCGAGCAGCACCAGCTTCTTATCCAGCCGGGCGTAAGTACGCAACATAGGCGGCAGCAAAACCCGCCCGCTGGCATCCATCTCCAAGTCCGAGGCATGCCCAATAAACAGCTGTTGCAGCCGCCGCGCCTGCGGGTTGATGGACGGCAACGCCTCGATTTTTGTCTGAATTTCCTCCCAGCGAGCCAGCGCATAAAGGGCCAGATTGGGGGTATCCGGGTCGATAGTCACCACCAGCTGCCCGCCGCCCACCGCCAACAACGGGTCGCGCAGGCGAGCAGGCACCGCCATCCGCCCCTTGGTGTCCATATTGATGGAATGTATTCCACGAAACATATCGTTGCTTGCGCCCCCTTAAAGCGCCACTTGATATGGCGGACTAGATCCGCCCCTCATCGATGCCCGGCCCAACCAGCCACCGTCTCACCGCATGGTCATTAAACCACAATTTCCCACAATTAGGGATTTTTCACCACTATCCGACACTATAGACGAAAAACCCGCAAGTCAAGCCGCCGACGCACGCAAAACCGCCGAGGGAAAACGGCGCGATAAGAAGGCTAGGAGGGCAAGGGAGCAGGAAAAAGAGAAGCCCCCCCCGACAAGGGGGTTGAGGGGGTTGGTTTGGATCTAGAAGCCCCCCTGACAAGGGGGGTTTGGGGGGTTGGAGGTGGAGAGATTTAGGTTTAGGGAGGCTTAGGGAGGTTGAGGAAGTTTGGGTTTGGGGAAATTGTTAGCCAGACGGTCTTGTAATCAAAGCGCGCACCAGCCGCCCTAATCATCGTCTTCAAAGGTAATGGTATAAGTAGCTGGAGTCAGATCGTAGTTGCGGGCCACATCGTTGGTGGGGGCGATGGTGATTGTAACCACCGTATCCACGGTGTCGGCATCTTGAAAGTGAAAGGAGGAGTCCCGCGGGGGCAGCAGGCGGGCAAAGTTACAAGCCCGGCCTGCGCAGTTAGAGTTGGCCGGAATGGTCATATCGATATGCGTCTCACCGCTGGCTAAAAACGCAGTGGAACCGCCGTTGACGAATCGGGTTACTGCATTTGCCCTCCAGACCGTCGTGGGTGTCTCCCCATGCTGAAAATCCGGGCCGGCAAAGGTGACGCGGAAGGTGGCATCTTCAGCCAGAACGCGGTCGAGGCGCAAACTAACGTCTATCTGAGAAGAGCCGTCTGCGCCCTCGGTTACCGTGGTGCCGGTAATGATTCCGTCGTCCATGGTCGGGGCCAGGGTATTAAACACCCCATCTTCAAAGGCTCGGGTCGGGTCGCCCCTAAGCACCGGATTCAAAGAAACCCGATTAGTAATATCCACCCGAGCAAAAAAGGTACCCGTATTCTGCTGAATCACATCATCCTCGGCCCCTGCCAGATCATGGAGTCCACTAAGGATGGCATAGGTACCACTGCGATCCGCGGCGTTGTACAGGGTGGTGGTCTGTTCGCTACTGTTTTCCGGACGGTGTTGGAAGAACCAGAATTGCGTGGTGCCGTCGGGCAGGAGAAGGCGATCTTTGCTGGCATCAAAGTCGGTGACAGTGTCCGCATCCGCAGTCGCGGATTCCGGGTCGAGCAGCAAAAAGAGATCTTGGCCTTTGCCACCCGTCAGTTCATCGGTGCCAGGCCCACCATCCAAGTTATCCCGCCCATTGCCGCCATCGAGCGCATCATCGTCATCCCCGCCCCGCAGGGTATCGAGACCGTCTTCGCCCATCAGCACATCATCGCCCG
>JACONM010000014.1:25120-25229 GCA_014323765.1 Cellvibrionales bacterium
CGATCATTGCCCGCCCCACCATTAAGCCGATCGTAGCCAGACCCACCATCGAGTTCATCATCGCCGTTCCCACCGCGCAGAACGTCCGACCCATTGCCGCCACGCAATA
>JACONM010000015.1:0-6072 GCA_014323765.1 Cellvibrionales bacterium
CCCACCCAACTAATGATCACCAACGGCTCCGACCAAGGCATAGATCTAGCCATCCGCGCCGCCACCGGCCCCAGCGACCGCGCCATCATCCCAGCCCCCAGCTTCGCCATCTACGCCCAATGCGCCCAAGTGCAAAATGCCGAGCTCATCGCCCCCCCCTACCAAATAAACGCCGGCTACCCACTAGACGCCGTCCTAGCCGCGATCGACGAACGCACCCGCCTAATCGTAGTACCGCTACCCAACAACCCCTCCGGCACCGCCCCACCCCTCGCCGCCATCGAGCGCATCGCGCAAGCCGCCCCCGCCGCCCTAGTCCTAGTCGACGAATGTTATTTCGAATACACCGGTCTAACCGCCGCCCCCCTCGTCGCCTGCCACCCCAACCTAGCGATAGCCCGCACCTTCTCCAAAACCTGGGGGCTACCCGCCCTGCGCTTCGGGTTTTTACTCTCGCAGGAAGACAACATCCGCCAGCTACTCAAAATCCGCGGCCCCTACGATGTCAACCAGCTCGCCGTAGTCGCCGCCCGCGCCGCCCTCGATTCCCCCGCCTACACCCGCGACTACGTCCGCGAAGTCATGGAAAAATCCAAACCACTACTGGAAAACTGGCTAAAACAACGCAACATCCGCACCTGGCCCAGCTGCGCCAATTTCCTCTGGACCTTCCCCCCCCAAGCCGCCAAACTAGCCGAGCATTTGCGCACCCGTAACATCCTAGTGCGCCCAAAATCCGACGCGCAGGGCAAACTCGGACTCCGCATCAGCCTCGGCACCCTAAACCAAACCCAAAGATTGCTCGAAGCCCTAGAAGACTTCAGCCACTAATCGCCCGCCCCCGCCGGATCGCCCCCCGCACCCCCCTCCGCGCCCTCAATATCAGGCTGCTCAATGGGATGAATCACCGCCAAAATCCCAACCCGCGGATGGTCGATATAATGCACCTCCCCGGCCCGCATGCGCCGCTGATCCGCGATCCGCACAATCTCCGCCACCGGATAACGCACCACCGGCGGCGGTGTACTCAACGCCTCATCCGCCGCCCTCCCCGCCGTTTCAGTCAGCGGCAACGCAATAGAAAACGGCATATCCTCCGCCAAATCGCTCGGCACCGCACAGCCAAAAGGGTAATACCAAGCCGCCGGGGCCGGATTCTCGTAATACTCGTCCGGTATCAACCGTGCCGCCGCCGGCCACTCCTCGCGCACAAAATTGCACCCCCAAGGCACCGGCCCCGGCTCCGGCAGCTGCCCCCAACTAAACCCCGATTCAAATTCCGCCGCCAACCCCCCCGCCGCGACTGAATCGGGATCCGCATCGGAATCCAAATCGCGCCCCAAATCCCGACCGGCAGCTTCACCCCCCCCCTCCGCTCCAAGCCCATCCTCCGCCCCAACAATCGCCTCACTCGCCACTTCCGTCAACCAAAGATCGCTGTGCAAATGCAAATACCGCGCCAGATGCACCCGCACCCCGCCCTCCAGGCGAAAATGCTCGCCAATCGCCTCCCCCGCCTGCACCCGAATCCACGGTGCCCCCTCCCGCTCCAACAAAGGCGCCCGCCAAGCGCGATGCCACAACAGCCGATAATCCGACCGCCGCCTCAACGCATAGGCAGCGTCATTCAACCGCCGTTGCGCCGCCGGCAAGATATGAAAAGGCAACACCGCCGTCTCATCCGCCCCCCCCCTTTGCAAACGCAAAATCGGCGCCGGCCAACGCAAATCCAATTCGGTCGGCCACTGCTCCGCCTCCCCCTCTGCCTCCCCCTCTGCCGCCTCGATATGCTCAAAAATAAGAACCTCGATCTCAAACCAATCCTGCCCCCACAGCGGCCCGCCAACCGCCACCAACCCCAAAGCCGGCAACCACCAACGCCACAGCGCACGAAAAAATCGAAGACCTAGCATCAATACACCCCCCTCAAAAGACCAAAGATTGTAGCCGCATCACCCACCACCGTGTCGCAGAGAACAACCCTAAGCCGCCAAACGTTCCAACAGCCGCTCGACCAGCGCAAACCGCTCCCCCGCCTCGGCACTCTCAGCCGCGATGCGCAACAGCGTCTGCCCATCCGCCCCCTGCCCCAACGCATAGGATTCCGGCGCGGCCTGCACCAACTCGACCAGCCGAGCCGGCTCCACCCGAGTCGCCGCCCCAAACTGCACCCGCCCACCGCGCTCACCGCAATCGATCTGACTGATCCCCAACCGCCGACCCAGCTGCTTAATCCGCTGCTGGCGCACCAACAATTTCACTGGCTCCGGCAGCAATCCAAAACGGTCGATCATCTCCACCTGCAACTGCCGCAGCTCCCCCGCCGTCTCGGTCGCCGCAATGCGCTTGTACAGTTGCAACCGCCCATTCACATCCGGCAAATAATCATCCGGAATCAACGCCGCCACATGCAGGTCCACCGCGATCCCCTCCACCGCCTCCAAATCCACCCCCTCGCCCGCTTGCAACGCCCGCACCGCCTCCGCCAACAGCTGCTGATACAGCTCAAAACCCACCGCATGAATCTGCCCCGACTGGGCCGCCCCCAACAGTTCCCCGGCCCCGCGAATCTCCAGATCATGCGTCGCCAACGCAAAACCACTACCCAGCGCATCCGCCGCCGCGATCGCCTCCAGCCGCTTGATGGCATCCGCCGTCTGCGCCTGCCGCTCCGGGGTCAGCAAATAAGCGTACGCCTGATGGTGCGACCGCCCTACCCGCCCACGCAGCTGATGCAGTTGCGCCAGCCCAAATTTATCGGCACGCTCGATCACGATGGTATTGGCATTCGGAATATCGATACCGGTCTCGATAATGGTCGAACACACCAACACATCGAAACGATGGTGATAAAAATCGGCGATGATCCGCTCCAACACCCGCTCCCGCAGCTGCCCGTGCGCCACCTCGATGTGGCACTGCGGCAACAGCTCCCGCAATTCCTCCGCCGTCCGCTCGATGCTCCGCACCTCGTTATGCAGCAAATAGACCTGCCCGCCACGTTGCATTTCCCGCTCAATCGCCTCGCGCACCAGCCCCCGGTCATAGGTCCGCACAAAGGTTTGCACCGCCAACCGCTTAGCCGGCGGGGTGGCGATAATGCTCAGGTCCCGCACCGCCGCCATCGCCATATTCAGGGTGCGCGGAATCGGCGTGGCCGTCAAAGTCAAAATATCCACTTCAGAACGCAAACTCTTCAGCCGCTCCTTCTGCCGCACCCCAAAACGATGCTCTTCATCGACGATCAACAACCCCACCCGCGCCGTCTCCAGCTGCCCGCCCAGCAGCTTATGGGTGCCGATCAACACCTCGATCTCCCCCGCCGCAAACCGCGCCAACACCTGCTGTTGCTCCGCCGCCGTGCGCAGGCGCGACAGACTATCGATGCGCTGCGGCCAGCCAGCAAAGCGATCGCGAAAACTATCGTAATGCTGCCGCGCCAGCAAAGTAGTAGGCACCAACATCAACACCTGCGCCCCGCCCGTGCTGGCAATAAACGCCGCCCGCATCGCAATTTCCGTTTTACCAAACCCCACATCGCCGCACACCAGGCGATCCATCGCCCGCTCCGCCGCCAAATCGGCCTCGACCGCCGCCATAGTGCTCAGCTGATCCGCCGTCTCCTCAAACGGAAACGCCGCACAAAAGCGCGCATAATCGGCGGGAATCGCAAACGCCCGCCCGGCCTGTGCCGCCCGCCGCGCATGAATATCCAAAAGCTCAGCCGCAGTATCGCGCACCTGCGCCCGCGCCCGCCGCACCGCCTTCTCCCACTGCCCACTGCCCAGCCGATGCAACGGCGCATTGTCGCCATCCGCCCCGCTATACCGGGCGATCATATTCAGCGCGCTCACCGGCACATACAGCTTATTCCCACCCGCGTATTCCAAATACAAAAACTCGTTAATCTGTCCCCCCACCTCCAACTTCTCCAACCCACGATACCTTCCGACCCCATGCTCGATATGCACCACCGCCGCCCCCGGCCGCAGCTCAGTCAAATTGCGGATCAGCTGCTCCGCCGCCGCCCAACGCGGCTCGCTCGCCGCACTCTCCTGCCGCACCCGCTCGCCCAGCAACTCATTCTCGGTCACCACCGCCAGCCGCCCATCGGCACTCGCAAACCCACGGTCGATCCGCGCCACGCAAATGCCCACCCGCTCCCCCGATTCCAGAAACGCCCGCCACCCCGCCTGCACCGGCAGATCGACCCCAGCGCCGATCAACTCCACCAACAGTTCACGCCGCCCAGCACTTTCCGCCACCACCAAAGTGCGCTCCGCCCGCTCCGTCAGCCGCCGCAACCCCCCCGCCGGCTCAGCCCTATCCGCTTGCAAAATCAATTCCGGCAAGGGTTTGGACAGCCCCCCCGCCGCCTTGCCCCAAATCACCCGGCGATACCCCTTCACCGCCCCAAACAGCGCATCCGCCGGTAAATAAAGCTCAGCCGGCGGCAACAAAGGCCGCTCCAAATCCCCCCCTAACTGCTCATACCGCGCCTGAATATCCCCCCAATGCGCCTCCGCCGCCGCGTGCGCCCCCGCCGCCACAAACACCACGCAATCCGCCGGCAAATAATCGAACAAGCTGGCCATCCGCTCGTGAAACAACGGCAAATACGCCTCCACCCCCGCCGCCGCCCGCCCATCGCTCACCGCCCGATACGCCGCACACCGCAGCGGGTCCCCCCCAAACCGCTGATGCCAGCCATTCTGAAAGCGATTGATTTCCTCCGCCGTCAACCCAAACTCCCGCCCCGGCAAAATCTCCACCGCCGCGGTTTTCTCCACCGTCAGCTGCGTCTCCGGATCAAACCGGCGAATGCTCTCGACCTGCTCATCGAACAGATCGATGCGCAGCGGCAACGTCTGCCCCATAGGAAACAGATCCAACAACGACCCCCGCACCGCAAACTCCCCATGCGCCCCCACCGTCTCCACCTGCCGATACCCCGCCGCCACCAGCTGCCGCCGCTGCGTATCCGCCGCAAACCGGTCGCCCGTGCGCACCAGCAAACTATTACCGCTCACAAATTCCGGCGGCGGCAACCGCTGCATCAAAGTGCCAACATCCGCCAAACACACCCGCGGCTGCCCGCTACGCAATTCATACAACCCCCGCAACCGCACCGACAGCAACGCCTCGCTCGGCGAAAACAGGTCGTAAGCCAAAGTCTCGTAAGCGGGAAAGCGCAACAAAGGCGGCCCCTCCGCCGGCGCAAAAAATGCCAACGCATCCTGCAGCTGCTGCGCCGCCTGCGCCGATTCGGCGACGATCAACGCACTCTGCCCCGCCGCCAAATGCTGGCTGATCGCCAAAGCCACCGCCGCCAATTCCCCACCCGGCCAATGCGCCGCCCGCGTCGAATCCGCCGGCCAAGCCAACCCAGCCCCGCAAGACTCCGCCACCGAAGACGCAACATCAGGCGAAGCAACAGTAGGAAAAACAGGGGAAACAGCAGGCGAGCGAGCAGTCATCATGCAACGGGCTAAAAGTGAACCAAAAATGGGTTAAGAAATAGATTAAGAGCGGCAAAATAGCGGGAGGGTGGACGGGCGCACAGCAGCAGCAGGCAACACAAAGCCAGAGCCTACGGCAGGGCAGGGCAGTGATAGTGATCATGCAACCAGCGGCGCAGACTGCTATTCTATGCTATCCCACCGTCGCACTAACGGCCCTGCCGATTTCCCGCCGGGCTGAGCGATATTATATTGCGCCCCTGCCCCGAGTTCCGCCATGCCCCTTCCCCGCCGCATAATCCCCAGCCACTCGCGACCCCAGCGGGCACCCCCCGCCCTCAGTTTGCTAGATGTTCCAATGCGCCATTTTTGCCCTGCAATTCTCCTAGCCCTAACCCTACTCGCCCCCCCCGCCACAGCCGAGACCCTACGAGTGGCAGTAGCCGCCAATTTCACCCCCACAATGCGCCAGCTCGCCGCCGATTTCGAACAGCAAACCGGCCACTCGGTCGAGCTAATCACCGCCTCCAGCGGCAAACTGGCCACCCAGATCATGCAAGGGCTAGACCCAGACCTCTTCCTATCCGCCGATGCCCGCCGCCCCCAGCAACTA
>JACONM010000015.1:6209-6407 GCA_014323765.1 Cellvibrionales bacterium
CACAGCAAGCCCCCTACGGCCTAGCCGCCCAACAAAGCCTCCACGCCCTCGCCATCGACCCCACCAAACACCGCCTAATCTACGCCGAAAACGCCACCGCAACCCTACAGCTTCTCCACAACGGCAACGCCGACTTCGCCTTCGTCACCCTATCGCAAGCCCAGCACCTCCCCGCCCTCGGCTACCACCACCAACCCC
>JACONM010000015.1:6625-11467 GCA_014323765.1 Cellvibrionales bacterium
CAAACCCAACCCTAACCCTAATAACCACCCTAATCCTCCTCCTAACCCTAACCAAAAAACCTCTCACCCCATCCCCGCTGGCTTTCAGAAAAAATGGGTATGCAAAACTTAGTTTCATACAATAGAAAAATAGGCACTGTCTACACCCCTTCAAATTGGGCAAAATGGCTGCTTGAAAAAGGCGATGTATATAGCAAATGGTTAATGGGCAGCAGAGTCTGTGATCCCACCGCAGGCACCGGCGTTTTTATTCTTCAGTTGCTAGAAAAGGCTATATCTGAGGGGGTTAAATTAAATAAAAAACTACTAGGCAATTTAGGATATATCGAACTCGATCCCGCTGCGCATGCCATCTTTTTACACTCGCTCCAAAAAGCAGTAGGCAAGCTTTCAAAATACATCCAAATCTACAACACAGATCTCATTCTGGAAACCCCCAAAGCCGAATTCGACATCCTAGTCGGCAACCCACCTTGGGCCAACTTCTGCGATCTGTCCAACGCCTATAAAGAGAAAATTAAAGAGAAGTTCATCGAACAAGGCTTAGTAACGGATAATAGATCTGTCCTCCTAGGTTCATCCAGAATAGACCTAGCAGCACTCGCGATAAATTTCGCCATGGGCCGCTTACTCTCCCCATCCGGAACAGCCTACTTTTACCTGCCGACCAGTCTGTATTACGGTGACAATGCGCACAAAGGATGGCGAACATTCACCACAAATGGACGCAATTTTGCAACAACTTGGTTATACGAATTCGATAAAACCAAAATCTTTACTGGGGTGAGCACTTCCTATTGCGCCGCCGCATTTGAAATGGATAAAATCCAAAAGTTTCCCGTTAAATGCTTCAAGGAACAAGGTAGCCCGCTTGATTGGCGAGCAACATGGCTCCATCCATTGCGAGACCCCGATGATCAATGGATCGAGAAGGGCACTAATTTTTCCCTATCTTCAATCAAACTGAAAATTTTGCACCATCAAACCCCCAGACAAGGCATCAATACCTGCGGGGCCAACGCCATATTTATTTTCAATGATTACCCATCCTTTATTCCGCCCGAAATAGTATTCCCACTAATGACCAAAGAAATTTTCACCGGAATAGAATCTTCCCCGCTAAAATGGATAATGCTGCCCTACGATCCCATCACCGCCAAACCCCTATCCTGGTCGCAGATAAAAAACTACCCGGACCTTGCAAAATATCTACTCAGGCATAAAAAAGAACTTCAAGTTAGAAAAGGCACCCTCATTCGCTCACCGATCGAAAAAGGCCACTGGTGGTCATTACTCGGTGTTGGCCCCTATTCTTTTGCGCCCTACAAAGTCATGTGGCAGTCCTACGGCAAAAAGTCTTTCTCACCTCTGATAGTATCTTCATACAAGAAAATGCCATGGCAAGGCAATCAAGCCATGCATGCGTTTATTCCATGCTGGAACAGCCAGGACGCAAAGCGGATAATAAATGCACTAAAAAATCCAATCATAGAAAAAACCCTGCGCCTAATGAACGGAGAAGGCAAACGCAACTGGGCCCAACCAGGCAAAATAAAGAAAATACTCTCGCTCAATGAACCACCCCAAGAACAGCGAAAATTTTTCCAAGGGTTTGAACAACCCCAGCCACCGGCGTAGCTCACATCACCTCTTACAGCCCAACTTTACGCATCGAATCACGGCACCCAAACCGCTTACCCCACCCCACAAACCCCTATAATAACCCCTCCCACAAAACCCCAAGCCCCCCAAACCATGCACCCCACCCCCCGCCCCGTCCCCGAAGACTTTTTCGCCGACTGGAAAGCCCGCGAAGAGCTCGCCGAAAACATGATCCCCCTCATGGGCAAGCTATACCGCAAAAACAACGTCAGCTGCTACATCTACGGCCGCTCCCTAGTCAACCGCTCGGTCATAGAAATAATGAAAGCCCACCGCTTCGCCCGCCAACTAGGCCGCAGCGAGCTATCCGAATTCGAAACCTGGCCCGTAGTCCAAGAATTAGCCCGCCTCAACCTCGGCCCCTCGCACATCGACATCGGCCGCATCACCGCCAACTTCATGCGCGACGACCGCGGCCTACCGATCGCCGATTACGTCCGCGCCGAAGTCGGCCCCGCCGCCGACGCCCCCGCCAAACCACTGCAACAGCCGCGCGACCTCGTCCTCTACGGCTTCGGTCGCATCGGCCGCCTACTCGCAAGACTCCTAGTAGAAAAAGCCGCCGGCGGCGATGTCCTCCGTCTCCGCGCCATCGTCGTCCGCCGCGGCACCGCCCCCAGCGACATCATCAAGCGCGCCAGCCTACTGCGCCGCGACTCCGTCCACGGCTCCTTCCGCGGCACCATCCGCGTCCTCGAAGACCGCGAACAGCTAGTAATAAACGGCAACGTCGTCCAACTAATCTACGCCACCGACCCCGCCACCATCGACTACCAACAACACGGCATCGACAACGCCATCCTCATCGACAACACCGGCGCCTGGACCGACGAGACCGCCCTAGCCCAACACCTAAACGCCAAAGGCATCGACAAAGTCCTACTCACCGCCCCCGGCAAAGGCACCCTGAAAAACATCGTCGCCGGGGTCAACAGCGCACAGATAACCCCCAAAGACCGCCTAATCACCGCCGCCAGCTGCACCACCAACGCCATAGTCCCCGCCCTCAAACTCATCCACGACAACTTCCACATCCGCCGCGGACACGTCGAAACCGTCCACGCCTATACCAACGACCAAAACCTCATCGACAACTACCACAAAGCCGACCGCCGCGGCCGCTCCGCCCCCCTCAATATGGTCCTCACCTCCACCGGTGCCGCCAGTGCCGTCGCCAAAGCCCTGCCCGAACTCAAAGGCCGCCTCACCGGCCACGCCATCCGCGTCCCCACCCCCAACGTCTCCCTAGCGATCCTCCACCTCACCCTAGAAACCCCCCTCACCACCGACCAACTCAACGACTTCATGCGCCACGCCTCGCTCCACTCCGACCTCCACCGCCAAATCGACTTCACCGATTCCCCCGAGGTCGTCTCCAACGACCTAATCGGCTCCCGCGCCGCCTGCGTCTTCGACTCCCAATCCACCCTCTGCAACGGCGACAGTGCCGTCCTCTACCTCTGGTACGACAACGAATTCGGCTACAGCTGCCAAGTCTACCGAGTGCTAGAAAAAATGGCCGGCGTCAGCTACCCCGTCTACCCAGTTGACGGCTAACACAACATCGCCCACCCCGCCGAGCGATGCCGATACCGCCCCAACACACCGCAACCCGCCACCCGCCACCTAACCAACTCGCTGGCCCACGCGCTGGCATTTACCGCCCGCCCTTTCTATAATCGCCCCCTATTCCGCCGCCGCCCGCACAGCCGCCACAGCAACCGCAAAATGCCAACCCCCCGCACCGCCCAGTCCGAACTGTTCGGCACCATGCCCCCGCCCGCCCCGCCGGACTACGCGCACCCACCGGACCAAGCCGCCGCCAAACAAGCCCTACTACAACGCCTACGCTCCGCCGGCCGCGCCAAATACCGCCGCTACCGCGACCTCCCCCTGCGCTACGCGGGCGGCAAAAGCCTAGCAGTCGGCCACCTACTGGAAGCCCTCCCCACCAACCTCACCCACCTAGTCTCCCCCTTCTTCGGCGGCGGCTCATTAGAGATCGCCTGCGCCCGCGAGCTCGGCATCCAAGTCCAAGGTTACGACCGCTTCGCCATCCTCGCCAACTACTGGCAAATCCAACTAACCGCCCCCGAATCCCTCGCCGACCGCCTATCAAAATGGCCCCCAACCGCAGAAACCTACGCCCAAATCAAACACCGCCTAAAAGCCCACTGGCGCGGCGAAAAACCCATCACTGACCCCCTAGATCTCGCCGCCCACTACTGGTTCAACCACAATCTCTCCTACGGCCCCGGCTTCCTCGGCTGGATGTCCAAAATCTACCAAGACCCCCCCCGCGCCGCCCGCCTAATCGAAAAAGTCCGCCACTTCCGCTGCCCCGGCCTCACCGTCGCCCCCGGCCACTTCGACCAAACCATCCCCCAACACCAAACCGATTTCCTCTACTGCGACCCGCCCTACTACCTAGACGGCGACTCCAAAATGTTCCGCGGCATCTACCCCCAGCGCAACTTCCCCATCCACCACCAAGGCTTCCCCCACGCTCACCTCCGCGACCACCTCCACGCCCACCGCGGCGGCTTCGTCCTCTCCTACAACGACTGCGCCACCATCCGCGACTGGTACGCCGACTTCGAAATCCGCGAAGTCGCCTGGCAATACACCCTCGGCCAGGGCGAAACCCGCATCGGCAAAAACCGCATCGAAAACGGCTCAAACCACCACGTAAAAAAATCCCACGAGCTCCTCATCATCGGCACTCCACCCACCCCCACCCCGCTCAACTAAAATGACCACCATAAAAATCAAACGCGGCCTCGACCTCCCCTTAGCCGGCGGCCCACCGCAACAGATCGCCGCCCGCATCGACCCAAAACGCGTCGCCCTACTCGGCCCCGACTACCTCCAACTAAAACCCACCATGCAAATCGCCGAAGGCGACACCGTAACCCAAGGCCAACCCCTCTTCACCGACAAGAAAAACCCCGGCGTAAATTTCACCGCCCCCGCCCCCGGTCGCATCCTGCGCATCCACCGCGGCCCCCGCCGCGTCCTAGAATCCGTAGTGATCGAAGTCGATCCCACCGGCCAAAAACGCCCCTTCACCGCCCACGCCCCCGCCGCCCTCGACCACCTCGACCGCAAAACAATCATCGCCCAACTAACGGAATCCGGCCAATGGACCGCTCTACGCACCCGCCCCTACAGCAAAATCCC
>JACONM010000015.1:11493-15176 GCA_014323765.1 Cellvibrionales bacterium
ACCAACCCCCTCGCCCCCGACCCGACCCTAGCCATAACCGAACACCCCGCTGCCTTCCAAGCCGGCCTCCGCACCCTAGCCCGCCTCACCGACGGCCCCCTCTACCTCTGCCACGCCACCGCCGATCTCCCCGATCTCCCCGACCTCCCCAATCTCAAAACCCAACAATTCAGCGGCCCCCACCCCGCCGGCAACGCCGGGGTCCACATCCACCACCTCCGCCCCGCCTCCCTAAAAAACCCCGTCTGGACCATCGGCTACCAAGACGTCATCGCTACCGGCCACCTCTTCACCCAGGGCCACCTCTTCACCGAGCGAATCATCGCCATCGCCGGCCCCCAAATAAAAATCCCAAAAATAGTCCGCACCAACCTCGGCACCCCCCTCGCCGACCTAACCGCCGACAACCTAAAACCCGGCGACAACCGCCTAATCACCGGCTCCGTACTAAACGGCCGCACCGCCGCCGGCCCCACGGCATACCTAGGTCGCTACCACAACCAAATCACCGCCCTAAAAGAAGGCCACGAACGCCCCCTCCTCCACTACCTCTCCCCCGGTCGCGACCGCTTCTCCGCCCTCCCCATCTACCTCTCCCGCCTCACCCCCACCAAACTCTGGAACTTCACCACCACCACCAACGGCAGCGAACGCGCCATGGTCCCCATCGGTGCCTACGAACAAATCATGCCCGGCGACTACCTCCCCACCCAGCTACTCCGCGCCCTAATAGTCGGCGACACCGCCACCGCCCAGCAACTCGGTGCCCTAGAATTAGACGAAGAAGACCTCGCCCTATGCACCTTCGTCTGCCCCGGCAAATACGACTACGGCCCCATCCTCCGCACCAACCTAGACCGCATAGAAAAGGAAGGCTAAAGTGAACCAACACTCCCTCCCCCCGATCGAAGCCCCCCTGACAAGGGGGGAAAGGGGGGTTGGTCTTGAAACCCCCCTGACAAGGGGGGTTTGGGGGGTTTGCATTCTCCAACAAATAAAGGCACCCAAAAAATGAACCCCCGCAAATATCTAGACCAAATAGCCCCCCACTTCGAACCCGGCGGCAAATACCAAAAATGGTACCCCCTCTACGAAGCAGTAGACACCATCCTCTACATGCCAAACCAAACCACCACCACCGCCCCCCACATAAGAGACGGCATAGACCTAAAGCGCGTAATGATCACAGTCTGGGCTTGCACCTTCCCAGCAATGTTTTTCGGAATGTGGAACCTAGGCTACCAAGCCAACCTAACCATCGCCGCCAACCCCGCCCTAACCGGCAGCGGCACATGGCACCAATACCTCATCGCCCCCCTAGCCGGCCACGACCCCAACAACCTATGGGATTGCCTCTGGTACGGCGCCGTCCACTTCATCCCAATCTACGCCGTAACCTTCCTAGTAGGCGGATTCTGGGAAGTCCTCTTCGCCACCATCCGCCGCCACGAAATCAACGAAGGCTTCTTCGTCTCATCCGTCCTATTCGCCCTATCCTGCCCCCCAAACCTCCCCCTATGGATGGTCGCCCTCGGCATCAGCTTCGGCATAGTCATAGGCAAAGAAGTCTTCGGCGGCACCGGCAAAAACTTCCTAAACCCAGCCCTAACCGGCCGCGCCTTCCTCTACTTCGCCTACCCCGCCTCAATGAGCGGCGACGCCGTCTGGACCGCCGTAGACGGCTTCACCGGCGCCACCATGCTCAGCGTCGCCGCCCAAGAAGGCATGGCCGCCGTCCACCAACAAATGACCTGGTGGGACGGCTTTTTCGGCACAATGCAAGGCTCCATCGGCGAGACCTCCACCCTAATGATTCTCATCGGCGGCATAGCCCTAATAACCATGCGCATCGCCAGCTGGCGAATAATCGCCGGCGTACTAATAGGTGCCGCCGCCACCGCCACCCTATTCAACCTAATCGGCAGCGCAACCAACCCCATGTTCAACATGCCCTTCCACTGGCACCTAGTCCTAGGCGGCTTCGCCTTCGGCATGATCTTCATGGCCACCGACCCCGTCTCCGCCAGCATGACCCACGCCGGCCGCTACTGGTTCGGCGCCCTAATCGGCTTCATGTGCGTCCTAATTCGCGTCGCCAATCCGGCCTTCCCAGAGGGTATGATGCTCGCCATCCTATTCGCCAACCTATTCGCCCCCCTAATCGACCACGTCGTCGTCCAAGCCAACATCAAACGCAGACAAACCCACGATGCCTAACTTCGACAAAGATTCCGTATTCGGCACCCTACTAGTCGCCTTCGGTGTCTGCCTAGTCTGCGCCATCGTCGTCTCCGTCGCCGCCGTCACCCTACAACCGGCCCAACAAGCCAATATCGAGCGCGACCGCCAAATGAACATTCTAGCCGCCGCCGGCCTCTACGACCCAACCCGCCCGGTCGCCGACCAATTCGCCCAGATCCAAACCCGCGTAGTAGACCTCCGCACCGGCCGCTACTCCGACGCCATAGATCCAGCCACCTACAACCCCCTCCAAGCCGCCAAAACCCCCGAACTCTCCGCCAGCTTCGCCGACCTCGGCACCCCCGACAAAGCCAAAATCGGCCGCCGCGAACACCACGCCCTCGTCTACCTAGTCACCGCCGATAACGGCACCCTAGACAAACTGATCCTCCCCATCCGCGGCTACGGCCTCTGGTCCACCCTACAAGGCTTCGTCGCCCTAGAATCCGACCTCAACACCATCGCCGGCCTCGGCTTTTTCGCCCACGCAGAAACCCCCGGCCTCGGCGGCGAAGTCGACAACCCCGCATGGAAAGCCAGCTGGATCGGCAAACAACTCTTCGCCGCCGACCAACTCGCCATCCAAGTCATCAAAGGCAAAGTCGTCCCCACCAACCCAGCAGCAAACCACCAAATAGACGGCCTAGCCGGCGCCACCCTAACCACCCGCGGCGTCCACAACCTAATCCGCTTCTGGCTAGGCGACCAAGGCTTCGCCCCCTACCTGCAAAACCTCAAAACGGAGGGCACCTAAATGCCAACCCCCATCAAAGACACCCTACTAACCCCCATCTTCACCAACAACCCCATCGCCCTCCAAATCCTCGGCATCTGCTCCGCCCTAGCGGTAACCAGCAGCCTCCAAGTCACCCTAGTCATGTGCATCGCCCTAATCGCCGTCCTCAGCTTCTCAAACCTTTTCGTCTCCCTACTCCGCCAAGTCATCCCCAACAGCATCCGCATAATCGTCCAAATGACCATCATCGCCTCCCTAGTCATAGTCGTCGACCAAATCCTAAAAGCCGTCGCCTACGACATCAGCAAACAACTCTCCGTTTTCGTCGGCCTAATCATCACCAACTGCATCGTAATGGGCCGCGCCGAAGCCTTCGCCATGAAAAACCCCCCCGGCATCAGCTTCATCGATGGCTTAGGCAACGGCCTCGGCTACTCCCTAATCCTCATCGCCGTCGCCATCCCCCGCGAACTACTCGGCAGCGGCACCCTACTAGGCATCCAAATAATGCCCCCCGCCTACCTAAACAACGGCATGCTATTACTCCCCCCCAGCGCATTTTTCCTAATCGGCCTCTACATCTGGGCCCTGCGCGAATGGAAACCAGAACAAAAAGAAGAACCCGAATTCCGCATAAGCCCCAACACCACCACCGCCCCCGCCCACTAAGACAAACCGAGAAAACCCAATGCAACACCACCCACCC
>JACONM010000015.1:15211-18580 GCA_014323765.1 Cellvibrionales bacterium
CCCCCAACTCACCCCCCCCCAACAAGGGCGGCAGACCCGACTCACTCCCCCCTGACAAGGGGGGCAGGGGGGGGGGTTGGATGTGGAACCCCAAAAACCCCCCAACAAACGGCAAGATAAATGGAACACTACCTCGGCCTCTTCATCCGCGCCATCTTCATAGAAAACATGGCCCTAGCCTTCTTTCTAGGCATGTGTACCTTCCTAGCCATCTCCAAAAAGATCAGCGCCGCCTTCGGTCTAGGCATCGCCGTAATCCTAGTCCTCGGCATCACAGTCCCCCTAAACAACCTAATCCTCACCCACCTCCTAACCCCCGGTGCCCTAGCCTGGCTAAACCCCGCCTTCACCCAAGTCGACCTCCGCTTCCTAGGCTTACTCAGCTACATCGGCGTCATCGCCGCCATGGTGCAAATCCTAGAAATGTTCTTAGATAAGTACGTCCCCGTCCTATACAACGCCCTCGGCGTATTCTTACCCCTAATCACCGTCAACTGCGCCATCCTCGGTGCCAGCCTCTTCATGGTAGAACGCGACTACAACCTCCCCGAAAGTGCCGTCTTCGGCGCAGGTGCCGGTGTCGGCTGGGCCCTCGCCATAGTCGCCCTCGCCGGCATCCGCGAAAAACTCAAATACAGCGACGTCCCCAAGGGCCTAGAAGGATTAGGCATCACCTTCATCACCGTCGGCCTAATGTCCCTAGGCTTCATGTCCTTCGGCGGCATCGACATCTAACCCTTGAAGCCCCCCTGACAAGGGGGGTTTGGGGGGTTGGGGCGGCGGTTATGGAAGCCCCCCAGACAAGCAGGGCAAGGGGGGGTTGGATATGGTATCCTCAAAGCCCACCACAAACGGAACAAGGAATGGACACAATCCTCACCACCATCCTCACCGGCGTCGCCATGTTCACCGGCATCGTCCTAGCCCTAGTTGCCGTCATCCTAGCCGCCCGCCGCCAACTCGTCAGCACCGGTGCCGTCACTATCGAGATAAACGGCGAGAAAACCATCCAAGTCCCCGCCGGCGGCAAACTGCTCGCCACCCTAGCCGAAGCCGAACTATTCCTAGCCTCCGCCTGCGGTGGCGGCGGCACCTGCGCCCAATGCAAATGCATCGTCAAAGCCGGCGGCGGCGGCATCCTACCCACGGAAGAAACCCACTTCAGCCCCCGCGAAATCGCCGCTGGCTGGCGCCTATCCTGCCAAACCCCGGTCAAACAAGACATGCAAGTCGAAGTCGAAGAAAGCGTCTTCGGCGTCCGCGAATGGGAATGCGAGGTTATCTCCAACCCCAACGTCGCCACCTTCATCAAAGAGCTCACCCTAAAACTCCCCGAGGGCGAAAACGTCGACTTCCGCGCCGGCGGCTACGTCCAGCTAGAACGCCCCCCCGGCACCATCCGCTTCGCCGACTTCGAAATCGAAGACGAATACCGCAGCGACTGGCAACAATTCGGCTTTTTCGACCTTGAATCCCCCTGCACCGAACCCGTCATCCGCGCCTACTCCATGGCCAACTACCCGGAAGAGAAAGGCATCGTAAAATTCAACATCCGCATCGCCACCCCCCCACCGCGCACCCAAGGCGTCCCCCCCGGCCTAATGTCATCCTACGTCTTCGCCCTAAAACCCGGCGACAAAGTCAAAGTTTTCGGCCCCTTTGGCGAATTTTTCGCCCGCGACACGCAAGCAGAAATGGTCTTCATCGGCGGCGGCGCCGGCATGGCCCCCATGCGCTCCCATATTTTCGACCAGCTTCGCCGCATCAACAGCCAACGCAAGATCAGCTTCTGGTACGGCGCCCGCAGCCTCCGCGAATGCTTCTACAGCGAAGAATACGACCAACTCGCCGCCGAAAACCCCAACTTCACCTGGCACCTAGCCCTATCCGACGCCCTACCGGAAGACAACTGGACCGGCCACACCGGCTTCATCCACAACGTCCTCTACGAAAATTACCTAAAAGACCACCCCGCCCCCGAAGATTGCGAATACTACATGTGCGGCCCCCCCATGATGAACTCCGCCTGCATCAACATGCTGCTAGACCTCGGCGTCGAGCGCGACTCCATCCTGCTCGACGACTTCGGCGGCTAACCCAAACCAACCGCCGCCATGCTCACTTTCTTCTTAGCCCTAGCCGCCCTCGCCACCATCATGGCCGCCATGGCCATCGGCATCCTCGCCGGCCGCAAGCCCCTGTCCGGCTCCTGCGGCGGCATAAACACCGCCCTCGGCCCCACCGATTCCCCCCATCGTTGCGAGATCTGCGGCACCACCAAACCCCCCTGCCCCCCAACAAAAAACCAATCCATCGACACAAACTAGGGTCTAAGCAGTTGCACATGCCGCTCGCAAGCCTTAAACTTAGCAAGTTACACGCCGATCGACTGCGGGATTGCCGCCAGCACCCCATGCAAAATCAGCCCAAAAACCAAAAGCCCCCCGCCGCCTACACCGGCACCGTCCACGCTGGCACCGGCAACCCGGTCGGCCTGGCCGCTACTGAAGCCGCCACTGAATCTGCTAACTTCTCCAGCCGCGAGAAAATTCTCATGAAAAACCCAATGGAAAGCCTACCAATGGAAAATCCCATGAAAAAGCGCATCCTAGCCCCCCTACTGGTCAGCCTGTGCGCCGTCCTAGCCGCCTGCGGCACCGACAGCGACAAACGCAGTGCCGAGCCCACCGCCGCGGCCCTCAGCCCGGATGCCCGGTACGAGCGCGGCAAGGACTACGAGACCGGCACCGGCGTCGACCAGAGCGACTCCGCAGCCGCTGGCCAGTACCGCCTAGCCGCCACCGCTGGCCACGCCGATGCGCAGTACCGCCTAGCCCTGCTGCACGAAGCCGGCGGCGAAGGTGTCCCCCAAGACGATGCCGAAGCCGTCCGCCTGCTCGAACAAGCCAGCACCGGCGCGGACACCAACGCCGACGCCCAACAAAACCTAGCCTTCCGCTACGCCACCGGCAACGGCGTAACCGCGAACCCAGCCCGCGCCATCGACCTGTTAGAGCACTCCGCCCGCGGCGACGACAGCACCCGAGAAAGCCCCTACATCCCCGCCGGCAACACCCAAGCCCAGCTAGACCTCGCCACCCGCCTCGAACACGAAGACGGCATCCCCGCCGATCGCTCCAACCGCCTAGAAGATGCCGCCACCCTCTACCGCCTAGCCGCCACCAAAGGCAACCACATCGCCCAAAACGCCCTCGGCACCTTCTACGAGCGCGGCATAGGCGGCCTCCCCCAAGACCACGACCAAGCCGCCATCTTCTACGCCCAAGCCGCCGCCCAAGGCAACGCCGACGCCCAAAACAACCTCGGCCAACTCTACGACCCCTTCCACAACCGCCCCCGCAACTACGT
>JACONM010000015.1:18600-30844 GCA_014323765.1 Cellvibrionales bacterium
CCGCACCAAGCCGCCGCCCGCCTCTACCGCCAAGCCGCCGCCCAAAACCACCCCCAAGCCCAACACAACCTCGGCGCACTCTACGAGCACAACCACGGCATAGACGCCACCGACCCCGACTTCGACACTGAAGCAAAACGCCACGCCGAAGCCGCCAAACTCTACGAACTAGCCGCCCGCGGCGGCGTAGCAGCCGCCGACCCCACCGCCGCCTACCCCAAATCCACCAACCCCAACGGCCAATACATCCTCGCCCGCACCTACCCCTACGGCCACGGCAACGCCGAAGCCGGCAACGCCGACGGCCAACATGCCCTAGCCCGCTTCTACGCGGACGGCCTCGGCGGCATAACCGCCGACGAAGCCACCGCCGTCGCCCTACTAGAGCTCGCGGCCAACGACGCCGACACCAACCCCAACGCCCAATACGACCTAGCCATCCGCTACCAAGACAACGACGGTGTCACTGGCACCAAAGCCGCCAATGCCACCAGCCGCGCCGCCGAAGCCCTCCGCCTCCTAACCCTCGCCAGCAACGGCCCAGAAACCAACCCAACCGCCCAATTCACCCTAGCCGCCCGCCACCTAGACCACCACGGTGCCGCCCCCAGCATCGAGATCACCCCAGAAAGCGGCAACATAGAAACCGACGACACCACCCAAGCCATCACCATCCCCCGCCGCGAAAGCGACAACACCCCCAGACAAATCGGCACCGCCCGCGCCCTCGAGCTCCTTCTCACCGGCCAACCTCAACGCCCCGGCCCCGAATACACCCTAGCCCCCGATGTCGCCGAAGCCCTAGCCGAAGCCCAAGCCGCCCGCACCACCCTCCTACTCACCGAAGGGCTCGTAAATATCGCCGCCAATAAAGAAGACGGCACCCCCAAAACCGCCGCCGAAATAGTCGCCGAGCGCGAATTCGAAGCCGTCCGCCTCCTCGAACACGCCGCCCGCGGCCCCAACAGCGAAACCAGCGACCCCTACATCCCCGCCGGCCACACCCAAGCCCAATACGACCTCGCCGTCCGTTACGTCAACGGCACCGGCGTCACTCGCGATGACGCAACCGCCGCCGAACTGTTCGCCCTAGCCGCCCACCCAGACCCCGCCCCCGCCCCCGACTACCACCCCAAAAACCACCCCGCCGCCCAATACGCCCTCGGCTTCCTCCACCAAATCGACCGCGGTGTCAGCAGCCTCGCCACCGGCATCAGCGGCCTCCCCACCGCCACCAGCCGCGCCACCCGCCTAGAAAACGCCGTCAATCTCTACCGCCAAGCCGTCGCCCAAGACCACCCCGATGCCCAATACGCCCTCGGCGTCCTCTACGAAAGCCCTCGCAGTGTCCCCGGCATCAGCGGCACCTCAGGAGGCCGCCGAACCATCGCCTTCTGCCTCTACGAGCTCGCCGCCCGCGGCGGCACCTCCGGCACCATGGAATACCCCGGCTGTACTGTCGCCAACCGCGCTGCCGGCGACTATCCCGAAAACGGCCACGCCGACGCCCAATACGCCCTCTCCCGCTTCTTAGCCCGCGGTCGCGCCGGCTTCACTCGCGACCCAGATGCCGCCGTCCAACTACTCCGCGCCGCCAGCACCGCCACCGACGACAACCCCATTACCAACCCCGAAGCCCAACTAACCCTAGCCCTCCGCTACCAAGAAGGCCGCGATGTCACCATCCCCGACAGCGTCACCACCGACCCCGCCGAAAAAACCGCCCACCGCCTAGCCCGCGCCGCCGAACTCTACCGCCTAGCCGCCGACCAAACCACCGCCTCCGCCCACTACCGCCTAGCCGCCCCCCGCAGCAGTGCCCGCGCCCTCTACCGCCTCGGCAAAATGTATGAAAACGGCGACATAACCCTCTCCACCCAAACCAACACCGTAAACACCGGCGACACCAGCCCCACCGGCCTAGTAACCGCCACCGCCGACACCCCCGTCACCCACGACGAACCCGACTACCTCCAAGCCGCCTTCCTCTACGACCTCGCCATCCGCGCCCGCCCCGGCGGCAACCCCGGCACCCTCACCCGCACCCGCGACCAAATCGCCCGCGCCGTCGTCAACTACCCCCCCGCCGCCAGCTACCCCGCCGATGGAGACGCCGACGCCCTATTCGCCCTCGGCGAACTCCACGAGCGCGGCGTAATCCCCGTAATCGATACCCCAATCCTCGCCGAAGCCGAAGCCGCCGCCGAAGCCGCCGCCGAAGAAGCCGCCGAAGCCGTCACCCCCATCAAAGCCTCCGACATCCCAGCCGGCCCCCGCATCGACCGCGACGGTAAAACCCGCCAAGAGATCAACGCCGAACGCGCCGCCCGCCAACAAAGCCGCGAACAGACCGCCCGCGAACAAACCGAGCAAGCCCGCCGCGATGCCGCCGCCGCCGCCGCCCGTAAAGTCATGGCAGATGCCATCGAAAGAATCCGCGCACCCCGCGCCGAACAATACCAACACGCCGCCGCCCTCTACAAACTAGCCGCCAACCAAGCCCACGCCGAAGCCCAATACGCCCTCGGCCACCTCCACGAGCGCGAACTAATCCCCACCACCACCCAAGTCATTGAACGCCTGAAAACGGGCGGCATGGCAAAAACCCCAGCAGAAATAGCCACCGAAATCGCCGCCCTCCCCACCACCATCGATCTAGCCATCAACCCCCTAAAAGCCGGCGGCACCGCCAAAACCGATTCAGAAATCGCCACCGAAGTCGCCAACGCCCACCTAACCCGCGCCGCCGAACTCTACGAACTATCCGCCCGCGGCGGCACCCCCGCCGTCATGGCCTCCGCCGCCTACACCGCAGACGGCCACGCCCCCGCCCAATACCGCTTAGGCCGCCTCATCTACCTCCAACAACGCAACCACGGCCCCACCCTAAACGATGACGGCATCCCCGTCTCCCCCCCAGCCCCCCCCGCCGACTACACCCAAGTCGTCCGCCTCTACCAAGCCGCCGTAGCCCAAGACTACGCCCCCGCCCAAAACGCCCTCGGCCTCCTGACCGAAAACGGCGAAGGCATCACCGGCACCGCCGCCGAACGCCGCACCGCCGCCCTCCGCCTCTACCGCCGCGCCAATCTCCAGGGCCACGCCGATGGCAGCTATAACCTCGGTCGCCTCCACGCCACCGGCGTCTGCGAAACCACCCTAAACGAAGACACCGTCGTCCGCAACACCACCTGCACCACCAAACCCAACTACGCCGAAGCCTTCCTCCGCTACCGCCAAGCCGCCGCCCAAAAACACCCCGCCGCCCAAACCGCCCTCGGCCTCCTCTACGCCAATGGCCAAGGCACCACCAAAGACCCCAGCCGCGCCTACCTCTACCTCAGTCTCGGCATCGCCAACAGCGAAATCCGCGGCATAGACTGCGCCGGTGCCGTCCCCGCCCGCCCCCTTCCCAGCGATGCCGACCCCGCCCAGATCGCCCGCCGCGCCGCCCAAGAAGCCGCCCAAGCCGCTCGCGTCTGCGCCGCCACCACTGACCTAACCACCAGCGACCCCCACGGCCCCGCCGTCGCCCGCAACCCCGCCGCCGAAGCCATCCGCGACTCCATGGCCACCCTAATCAGCGACGGCCAAAAATTCGCCCTAGATACTCAGCTCAGCGCCATGCTCGGCAACCCCGCAGCCCAATACCAACTCGGCACCCTCCACCAAACCGGCACCGGCGTCCCCCAAAACATCGACCACGCCTACCTCTGGTTCCAAATCGCCGCCCTCAACTACGATGACAACCCTCACACCCTCCCCCCCCCACAGCCCGCCGCTCTCACCGCCGCCATAGCCGCCACCGCCCCCGCCGCCTCCAACCGCGCCGCCCTAACTAGCCGAGCAATGGGATGCCGCGAAAACAACTACATCCGCGCCCCCCTCGGTGTCCACGGTCCCTGCGGCGAAGCCGAAGAATTGGGCACCCTCCACGCCCGCGCCGTCGCTCAAGAAACCGGCGATAGCGTCCCCGTCAGCGTCGAAAACGCCATCCCCCTTTACCAACGCGCCGCCGCCCGCGGCCACGCCCCGGCCCAATACGCCCTCGGTCGCCTCACCGAAAGCGGCCAATCCGGCACCTTCGCCGGCACCGAATCCCGCCTAGCCCGCGCCGCCACCTTCTACCGCCAAGCCGCCATCCAAGCCCACCCCGGTGCCCAATACGCCCTCGGCCGCTTCTTCGAAAACGACCTCGGCGGCGTCACTATCCCCCCCTACGCCGGCGACCCCGACCCCGCCACCGACACCGAAGCAGAACGCCTAGCCCGCGCCGCCTGCCTCTACGAACTTTCCGCCCGCGGCGGCATCCACCTCCGCACCTGCACCCCCCTAGCCGACTCCGCCGACTACCCCAAAAGAGACGGCGGCAACGCCGACGCCCAACACGCCCTAGCCCGCTTCTACGAAGCCGGCTTAGGCGGCTTAGATATGGACGACCCCCGCGCCGTCGAGCTATTAAAACTAGCCTCCAACGGTGAAGACACCAACCCCGACGCCCAATTCAACCTAGCCACCCGCCACGAAGACGGTCGCGGCGTACGAAGACATGTAAAAAGTGCCGTCCGCTTCCTAGAGCTCTCATCCCGCGGCCCCGACAGCGACACCACCGACCCCTACAGCCTAACCGGCAACGCCGACGCCCAATACAACCTAGCCACCCGCTACGAAGACGGTCGCGGCGTCACCGCCAACGACGCCACCGCCGTAACCCTCCTAGAGCTCGCGGCCAACGGCGACGACACCAACGCCGACGCCCAATTCAACCTAGCCACCCGCTACGAAGAAGACCGCGGCATCACCATCACCCCCAACAAATTAGACGGCACCCCCAAAACCGCCGAAGAAATAACCGCCGAGCGCGATGCCGAAGCCGTCCGCCTATTAGAACTCTCGGCCCGCGGCAACGACAGCGAAACCGCCGACCCCTACAGCCTAGCCGGCAACGCCGACGCCCAATACAACCTCGCCATGCGCTACGAGACCGGCAACGGCGTACCAATGGACGAAGCCACCGCCGTCGAGCTGCTAGAACTCGCCTCCAACGGCGACGACACCAACGCCGACGCCCAATACGCTCTAGCCATCCGCTACGAAAACAACGATGCCGTCACCGGCACCAAAGCCGCCACCCCAACCACCCGCGAAGAAGAAGCCGTCCGCCTATTAGAACTGGCCTCCCGCGGCGACGACAGCAGCATCGATGACGACTATCCCGACCCAACCGACACCACCAACACCGGCAACGCCGACGCCCAATACAACCTAGCCCTCCGCCACCTAAACCAATGCGGCCGCACCGTCACCGGCATCACCACCTGCGGCGTCACCACCAACGAAAGCGAAGCCGTCCGCCTATTAGAACTCGCATCCAACGGCGACGACACCAACGCCGACGCCCAATACGCCCTAGCCATCCGCTATGAAAACGATGACGAAGTCAGCGGTGCCAAATCCGTCAGTGCCACCACCCGCGAAACCGAAGCCGTCCGCCTCCTCGAATGCGCCGCCCGCGGCGACGACAGCGACCCCAACGCCGATGGCAACTGCATCGAACACGCCGCCCACCCCCTCTCAATGGCCGCCACCGGCAACGCCGCCGCCCAATACAACCTAGCCAACCGCTACCTAAACCAGTGCGGTCGCGCAGCCCTCACCACCTGCGGTGTCACCACCGACGAACCCACCGCCGTAGCCCTCCTAGAACTTGCCGCCAACGGCGACGACACCAACGCCGACGCCCAATACGCCCTAGCCCTCCGCTACGAAACCGGCGACGGCGTAACCATGGACGATGCCGAAGCCGTCCGCCTCTTAGAACTCGCCGCCCGCGGCGACGACAGCACCCTAGCCGACCCCTACATCGCCGCCGGCCACACAGACGCCCAATACAACCTAGCCGTCCGCTACATCAACGCCCGCGGTGTCCCCCAACGCGATGTCCGCGCCGCCGAACTCTTCAAGCTAGCCGCCGACAAAGGCCGCGCCGATGCCCAATACGCCCTCGGCTTCCTCTACCAAATCCACCGCGGCACCAGCGTAACCATCGATACCGACGGCAAAACCGATGCCCAAGTCGCCACCGAACGCCGCGCCGCCCACCTAGCCGAAGCCGCCGAACTCTACGACCAATCCGCCCGCGGCGGCACCGCCGCCACCAACCCCTTCACCGACCCCTACCCCGACACCGGCGGCAACTCCAACGCCCAATACGCCCTAGCCCGCCTCTACCACCAAAACCTCGTCGTCCTAACCCCCGCCGCCACCGACCAACAACGCCTAGAGCGCGCCGTCCGCCTCTACGAACTAGCCGCTTGCGGCGGTAACGTCTGCGCCACCGATGGCGAATATCCCGACACCGGCCACGCCGACGCCCAATACCACCTCTCCCGCATCTACGAACAGGGCCTAGAAACCTCAGACACCACCCCCGTAAGCATCGTCTCCGCCGACGCAGCCCGCGCCGTCCGCCTGCTAGAAGCCGCCAGCCTCGGCGCAAACACCAACCCCGACGCCCAACTAGCCCTAGCCCAACGCTACGAAAACGCCGACCCCACCACCATAGCCGCCATCGACATCTCCCCCACCAACGCCGACGGCACCACCAAAACCGACGACGAAGTCGCCGCCGAACGCCGCCAAACCCGCCTAGCCCGCGCCGCCGGCCTCTACCGCCGCGCCGCCTCCCGCGCCGAAAGTGCCATCGCCTACTACCGCCTAGGCCGCCTCTACGAACTCGGCCAAATCTTCTCCGCCCGCACCAACACCCTCGGCCCCCAAGACGACGGCGTAACCCCCATCACCGCCACCACCGACGACCCCAACGCCGTCACCAACTTCAACCCCGACTACCTCCAAGCCGGCTTCTTCTACGGCCGCGCCGCCGACCTAAACTACGCCCCCGCCCAATACGCCCTCGGCAGCCTCTACGACCGCGCCCTACTCTCCGTAGACCCAGGCACCTTCACCTACCCCGCCGCCCCCGCCATCGACTCCGATGACATCACCGTAACCACCAGCACCATCACCGACCACACCGCCGACAACTTCCTCCGCGCCCCCGCCTACAACCTCCCCGCCCGCAGCGTCACCATCGCCCCCAACAAACCCGACGGCACAGCCAAAACCATGCCTGAAATAACCGCCGAAACCGCCGCCGTAAAACTAGAAGCCGTAACCCGCATCCTCGCCAACCACGAGCTCGCCCGCCAAGCCGCCCTTGAACGCCAGCGCAGTCAAATAGCCGCCTTCCACTACGCCCGAGCCGCCCTCCGTTGCACCCCCGGCGCCGTCCCCGCCGACGAACCCTGCGCCACAGTCTACGGCATGGCGGAAGCCCAATACGCCCTAGGCCTACCTCCACGAACTCGGCTTAATCACCACCGAGATCCCCAACGTAGCCACCCGCGACACCGCCGACAACCTCATCCCCGACTCCACCATCGCCGCCATCCAAGCCACCGCCGAAAGCCGCGCCGAATACCTCTACCGCCTAGCCGAACAACGCGGCCACGCCGCCGCCCAATACCGCCTCGGCAGCCTAATCTACGTCCGCCAGCGCAACCACGGCCCCGCCCTAGACAGCAACGGCATCCCCGTCTCCCCCCCAGCCCCCCCCGCCGACTACACCGAAGTAATCCGCCTCTACGAAGCCGCCGTCGCCCAAAACTACGCCCCCGCCCAAAACGCCCTAGCCGTCCTCTATGAAAACGGCGAAGGCACCAGCGACACCCCAGAAGAAGACCGCATCCTCGAAGCCATCCGCCTCTACCGCCTAGCCATCGCCCCGCGCAATGCGGACGACCCGGACGACTTAGGAAATGCCGATGCCATGTACAACCTCGGCTCCCTACTCACCCGCTCCGAAGACCCAGACTACGCCGAAATCGGCAACTTTTACCGCCAAGCCGCCCAACAAGGCCACGCCCGCGCCCAAATCGCCCTCGGCATCCTCTACGCCAACGGCCAAGGCGTCACCCAAGACCCCAGCCAAGCCTACCTCTACCTCAGCCTCGGCGTCGCCAACACCCAAACCATCGGCGTCACCCGCCTCGGCTGCACCCGCCAAACCCTCCCCGCCGTCACCCACCCCGCCATCACCCGCCCCGCCGGCGGCGACGGTGGCCTCCCCGCCGCCACCATCCCCGCGGTCACCCTCCCCGCCCGCACCATCTCCAGCTGCTCCCCCCGCCCAGCCGAACGCCTGCAAACCGACATCTCCGTCAACCGCCCGCTCGAAGCCATGGCCGCTCTCATCAGCCGCGACCAAAGACGCGCCCTAGACCTCCAAGTCAACGCCATGCTCGGCAACGCCGGTGCCCAACACACCCTCGGCACCTTCCACCAAGAAGGCGACGAAATCCCCCAAAACAACGAACACGCCTACATCTGGCTAACCCTAGCCACAGCCAACACCCCCACAGCAAGCGACCTCAACCCATCCGCCCTAGTCCTCCGCACCTTCGCCCTACGCGGCGACGCCTCCGCCCAACACGCCCTCGGCGTCCTCTACCAAGAAGGCACCGCCGTCCCCCAAAACGACGAGCTCGCCTACTTCTGGCTCAAACTAGCCGATGACAACGGCTACGACGACATCAACAGCCCCACCGCCCTCAGCGAAGCCACCACCGCCGCCTCCGATGCCACCCGCCGCACCGCCCTCAACACCCTAGCCACCACCTGCCGCACCGGCAACTACGGCGCCCAATGCCTAGCCGACGATGTCGTCGGCGACCTAACCACCCTAGCCTCCGCCCCCCTAGCCACAGTCACCGCCGCCCTCACCGCCGAGCGCATCACCGCCCTCAACGCCGAAAACGGCGAAATCGCCACCTGCCGCCGCACCAACTACATCGACTGCGCCACCCCCGAAGACCTCGACGCCCTCCACGCCCGCGCCCTAGCCGCCGCCACCGGTGACCCCGATGCAATGCCCGCCGTCGCCGCCGACCCCGAAGCCGCCGTCGCCCTCTACCAACAAGCCGCCGACCGCGGTCACGCCCAATCCCTATACGACCTCGGCGTCCTCTACGAAGCCGGCACCGGCGTCACCGGCACCGAAGACGAACGCCTAGCCATCGCCGCCGACCTCTACCGCCGCGCCGCCCTCCAAGACCACGCCGATGCCCTCTTCGCCCTCTCCCGCTTCTATGAAAACGGCCTCGGCGGTGTCACCATGGACCCAGAACGCGCCACCAACCTCCTAGAAAAAGCCACCGAAGGCGGCAGCGGCAACGCCGACGCCCAATACGCCCTAGCCCTCCGCTACGAAACCGGCGACGGCTCCATCACCCAAGACAACGCCCGCGCCGTCGAACTTCTCCAAACCGCCTCCACCGGCGACGACACCAACGCCGACGCCCAATACAACCTAGCCCAACGCCACCTCGGCATCTGCCCCCCCGACACCCACCCCACCTGCAACATCCCCGCCCCCTCAGAAACCGTCGCCATCGACCTCCTAGAACGCGCCGCCCGCGGCCCCGACAGCCAGCTCACCGACCCCTACATCGCAGCCGGCAACACCGCCGCCCAATACGACCTAGCCGTCCGCTACATCAACGGCAACGGCGTAACCCAAAGCGACTCCACCGCCCTAGAACTCATCCAGCTGTCCTCCGACAAAGGCTACGCCCCCGCCCAATACGCCCTCGGCTTCCTCTACCAGAACAACCGCGCCATCGACGACACCGACACCGACTTCGACACCGAAGACGAACGCCTAGCCGAAGCCGCCCGCCTCTACCAACTAGCCGCCGCCGCCGACCACACCAACCCCGCCCCCAACGCCGACGCCCAATACGCCCTCGGCAAACTCTTCGAAGCCAACGAAGGCATCGACGACACCGACACCGACTACGACACCGCAGCAGAACGCCTAGCCGAAGCCGCCCGCCTCTACGAACTAGCCGCCTGCGGCGGCACCGCCTGCCCCACAGCCGGCACCTACCCAGAAACCGGCAACGCCGCCGCCCAAGCCGCCCTAGCCCGCTTCTACACCGAGCCACTAGGCGGCCTCACCACCGACAAAGCCAGAGCCCTCCAGCTCCTCGACCTAGCCGCCAAAGCCGGCAACGCCGACGCCCAACTAGCCCTCGGCATCCGCTACGAAGAAGACGACGGCATCACCGAACCCCTGAACTTCGTGCTCCCCCCCAAACCAGGCGGCGGCACCAGAGACATCAACGAGACCCTCACCGATCTCGCCATCCAAGAAGGCTACTGGCGCCTAGCCGAAGCCGCCGCCCTCTACCGCCTCGCCTACGCCCAAGGCAACATCGAAGCCGCCCGCCGCCTCGCCAGCCTCACCGAGCGCGGCATCCCCACTCCAGCCAACGCAGATCGCACCACCTTCAACGCCCCTGAACCCAACCCCCACCAAGCCGCCGCCATCTACCGCCTAGCCGCCAACAACGGCGATGCCCAAGCCGCCTACGCCCTCGGCCAACTCTACGAAAACGGCCAAATCCCCGTCAGCCGCACCGTCCCCGTCCCCACCGTAACCGCCATCGACCCCACCACCCTAGCCCGCATCCCAGCAGAAAGATGCTGCGGCCTCCCCGACTGGACCAGGGACCAAAGAAACGCCGAGCGCGTAGCCCGCGCCCGCGAACTAACCGCCGCCGCCCAAGAAGCCGCCCACCAAGCCGCCATCCAAGCCGAGCGCAACCGCCAAGCCGCCATCTACTACACCATCGCCGTCCGCCCCCCGACCCCCTACGCCCCCGCCCAATACGCCCTCGGCTACCTCAACGAGCGCGAAGCCATCACCCCCCACACCAGCGGCTTCACATCCCACGAACAAGCCGCCGAACAGCTCTACCGCATGGCGGAAGGCCAAGGCCACGTCGCCGCCGCCTACCGCCGCGCCCGCCTGCTCTACGCCCGCATCCAGCCAGAAGGCGCCCCCGGCATCACCGGCGGCATCGGCGGCCGACCCGAGATACCCGCAGAAGGCTCAAACCCAGCCATCCCCGCCATCCCGCCTCGCCCCCCCGCCCCCGCCCCCGACTACGGCCCAATCTTCACCATCCTCCAAATCAACAGTGCCTCCCACAACCACGCCCCCTCCCAAAACTTCTTCGGCATCCTCTATGAAAACGACGAACTCCCCGCCGACACCATCGCCACCACCGTCACCACCTGCTCAGACCCCGCAGATCCCACCACCTGCACCACCACAGATAAAACCACCGAAGAAATCACCGCCGAACGCTACGAACAAGCCGCCCGCTTCTACAAACTCGCCGCCGACCAAGGTAATACCGACGCCCAATACAACCTAGCCTCCCTCTACGCTCGCAAACTAGTCCCCGCCCCCACCAGCCCCGCCGAAACTCGCGAAGCCGCCGCCTTCCGCCTCTACACCGCCGCCGCAGCCAAAGGCCACGCCCCCGCCCAGATCGCCCTCGGTGCCCTCTACGCCAACGGCCAAGGCGTCACCAAAGACCCCAGCCAAGCCTACCTCTACCTAACCCTCGGCACCGCCAACAGCCTAGCCCGCGGCTTAAGCTGCCTCGGCCCCTCTACCAGCCTCGACATAACCGGCCTCCCCGCAGAATTCCGCGCCATCCACGCGGCCCTCCCCCCCGACCTCCCCTGCTCCCCCGCCCCCGGCGTAGCCGACCACGACCCGCTCGGCCCCGTCATCGGCCGCCACCCCGCCGCCGAGGGTCTCGCCGCCGCCATGGCCGCCCTAATCAGCACTGGCCAAAAAGCAGCCCTAGATACCCAAGTCAGAGCCATGCAGGGCAACGTCGAATCCCAATTCTCCCTCGGCCGCCTCCACCAAAACGGCACCGGCATCCGCGCCAGCATCAGCCGCGCCTACATCTGGCTAAAAATCGCCGAGCAAAACGGCTACATTGAGCCCGCCGCCACCCCCACTCTCACCACAGTCACCGGCAGCCTAACCGCCAACCAGAAAATCCTCCTCGACCTAGAACTAGCCGCCGCCGAAGGCGACGCCACAGCCGCCTACGACCTCGGTCTCCGCCACCAACGCGGTCTCAACGGCCTCACCGCCGACAACACCCAAGCCTACCTCTGGTACCACCGCGCCCTAGCCGGCTACGTCAATGCCGCCGCCGCCCCCGCCGTCCTCACCAACGCCCTAGCCATAGTCAACCTAGACCTCACCGCCGACCAACGCACCCGCGCCGACCTCCGACTAAACGCCGAGCGCGGCGACGCCCAAGCCGCCTACGACCTCGGCATCGCCCTCAAAGAATCCGCCGCCGGCCTC
>JACONM010000016.1:0-4676 GCA_014323765.1 Cellvibrionales bacterium
TTGGGGCCGCTTTGATCGCTGCGTTGGGTGAGGTTGCCGACTGGATCCCATTCGTAGTAGAGGTTTTGGCGGGATTCGCCTAGGGCGGTGCGGCTGTGGAGGCGGGTTAGGTGGCCGGTGGCCGGATCGTGGTCGTGGTGGGTGGTGATGCCGTTGCCGAGTTGGTGGGCGGTGATCTGGTCGGCGGCGTTCATTTGGGTGATTTGGCGGTAACGGGTGAGGGGTTGGCCTTGGTGGTGGCGGACATCGACTAATTCATGGGCGTAGCCGTGGGCGTTGTAGTGGGTTTGGGTGCCGCGTTTGCCGTTGGACTGTTGATCGCTGGCGGCATCGAAGTGTTGGAAGGGGCGGCCATGTTGGTCGTAGGTTTGGCGTTCGGTGAAGGAGCCGATGTCGGGTAGGGTCCAGGTGGTCTGGTGGGGGCGGCCGTGTTGGTCGTATTGGTGGGTTTTTTGGTAGCCGTGGCTGTCTTGGACTTGTTGGAGTTGGTCGGCGGCGGGGCCTGCGTGGGCGTAGTGCCAGTGGGCGGTGGTGGCGGTGGTGCCGTCGGCGTGGCGGTCGGTGCGCTGGATGAGGCGGCCGCGGGAGTCGTAGGTGTGGGTGCTGGTTTGGCCTTTGGCATCGGTCTGGGTGATTAGTTCGCCAAAGGCGTTGTGGCGGTAGTGCCAGGTGCCTTTGTTGGGGTCTTGCATTTTGGTTTTGCGTCCGTAGAGGTCGAAGGCGGTGAGGATGCGGTTGCCGGCGGGGTCTTGGAGCTGGGTGAGGTTGCCGTGGGCATCGTAGTGGTAGGTGGTGCGGTGGCCGTTTTGGTCGGTGACTTGGGTGAGTTCGCCGAGGGCGTTGCGGGTCTCGGTGCGGGAGCGGCCGAGGGCGTTGGTGGTGGTGGTGCTGAGGCGGTGGTAGCGGATTTGGGTGCGGCTGCCATCGGGGGCGGTGGTTGCGGTGGGGCGGCCTAGGAGGTCGTAGCGGGTGTGGGCGGCGAGGGGCCTTTGTTGGCCGAGGTAGTAGGGGATGGTTTTTTGGGTAATGCGACCGAGGGAGTCGTGGTGGGTGTCGGTGGCGATGGGGCGGCCATCGAAGCCGGTTTTTAGGTGGCGGATTGGGCGGGCTAGGCGGTCGTGGCAGGTTTTTTGGGTGCCGCCGGCGTGTTGCTTGGTGATCTGGACGTAGGCGGTGTGGGCGGGGCAGTGGCTGTCTTGGCGGGCGCGGTAGCTGTGGGTGCCGCCGCCGCTGTCGCGGGTTTGGTGGTATTTGTGGCCCATGGGGCTGTGGCGGCTGTAGTGGCGGTTGCCACGGTGGTCGAGGATCTGTTCGGCGGAGCCGTATTTATCGCGCTGTTCGACCGTGGATAGCGAGCGGTAGCCGTGGCCGGGGTGGTGGCGATGGGTGGTTTGGATGTGACGGCCGCGGGGGTCGTAGGTGTGTTTGTCGCTGTGGCGGGTTTGGGTGCCGTGGTCGGTGCTGGCGCGAGCGCGGGTGGTGGTGTGGGTGGGGTTGCCCCAGCGGTCGTAGTGGTGGGTGGTGGTGCGGCGGTAGGCGGGGTTGTCTGGTTCTAGGGTCTCGGTTTGCAGCATGCCGCGGTGCGGGCCGCTGGGGTGGTAGCTGTAGCTGGAGGTGCGGGTGCGGGTTTGGGTGTCGCGGGTGTGGCGGACGCTGGTGCGGCTGAGGCGGCCGTATTGGCGAGCGTAGGCGGTGGTGCCGTAGGTGTTGGTGGTGTCGACCTGTAATAGGGGGCTGCCGTTGGGGGCGGTGGTGAGGGCGGTGACTTGGAGGGCGTTGCCGTGGGCATCTTTGCGGGTGGTGAGGGTGTTTTTGGCCAGTAGCTGGCCGCTGAGGTCGTAGTCGTGTTCGGTGCTGCGGTGGAGTAGGACTTGCAGCGGGCCTAGTTTGGCGGAGCCGTTTTGCTGGGCGGTGGTGGGCCAGCTGGAGCGGTAGCCGTACAGTCGCCAGCTGTTTTCGGCGTAGCCGATGCGGGTGCCGGCGGCGGTGCGGGTCTCGGTCTTCCACGGCATGCCGATGAAGGGCCAGTCTTGGCGGTATTCGGTGGTGGTGCGGACTCCGGTTTGTTCGTCGACGCTGGTGAGGGTGCGGTAGCCGAGGCTGCCGCGGCCAGCTTGGATGCGGGCGTCGCTGTAGTAGTAGGCGATGGAGGAGGTGGCATTGGGGTCGGCGGCGGTCGGGGCGCTACCGCGTATGCGTTTGACCATGTAGACCGGGCCATTGATGGGGATGACTGGGCGGTGGCCGGGGCCTTGCAGGCGGTGTTCGCCGTTGAGGTGGGCGAAGGGGGCGTTGAGGGCGCTGTAGTCGTTGCGGTAGGCGTGGCTGGCAGATCCGGATCGCTGGCTGGTTACGGCGGGGGTGGCGGGGCGGTAGTGTGGGGTGGCGTTGGCGGTCTGGCGGTTGATGCGGTCGTATTCGATGGCGGTGATGGCGCCGAGGCCGTTGGTGATCTGGGTGATGCGGTCGCTACGGTCGGATGAGAGGGCGTTGCGGGTGCGGACGGATAGCTGGCTTTGGGTGCTGGCAAAGTGGGTGTAGTCGACTTGGCCGTCGCCGGTGACATCGAGCAGGATGTGGAAGTTTTTGTCGTTCACCGTTAGGGAGCTGGTGAGGGTGGGGAGGGGTTCTGGGGATGAGAATTGGCCGCTGGTGTTGCGCCAGTAGTGGACTTTCAGGGTGGCCCGGGTGTCGCTGGATTTTTGGTGGAATACTAGATCGGGGAAGCCATCGTGGTTGATGTCGGCGAGCTGGACTCGGTCGGCGCGGGCGGCCGTCTCGGTGGGGCTGCTTTTAATCTGCTGCGGGGGGTTGAAGCCGCGCCCGTTGTTGAGGGCGGCCCACCATTTTTGCTCGGTCCAGGCCAGCAGGTCGGTGAGGCCATCGGCGTTGAAGTCGGCGAAGTGGAGGTGTTCTTCATCGCGGAGTTGCTTGGGGAAGGGGTAATCGCGGCGGGCTAGGGTGCCGTCTTCTAGCCAGTGGGCGGTGTTTAGTTTGTGGGCCCTGTCGTTGGAGACCAGATAATCGGCGATGCCGTCGCCGTTGAGGTCGCCGGCGATGCGCTCGGCTTGAGGGGTGCAAGGAACCGACTCGGTATAACTGAAGTGCCCCCAAAACGGTTCGTAACCATGCATGGTGGTTTCGCAGAATTTGGCTTCTACCCGCATGTTTTTCTTGGCGGAATAGGCGTAGGGGGTGCTGGAGGCTGCCGTTTTGCTGGTGTCGCGTTGGAGCAGGTAGTAACTGTTGCCGGCTAGGGCATCGACTAGGCCATCGCTGTTGAGGTCGCCAAATACCACTGCGGCGGAGGCAAAGGGGAAGCGGGTGCTTTGGCGGGTCAGCCGCCACAGGCCCGCGCCCTGCGCCTGCGATAGGTAGAGGTGCCAGCTGCTGTGGTCGTGGACCATGAGATCTTGGCGGCCATCGGCGTTGTAGTCGATGACGGCCATCTCCAGCTGGTTTTCGATGTTATTGGGGTAGGCCCATTGGCTGGCTAGGGTGAGTTTGCCGGTGCCGCTGTTGATGAAGCTGTAGAGGGTTTGGTGGCTGGTGACGGTGGTTTTTGGGCGGCGGAGGAAACGCTTTTTCACGCTGACGTGGTGGTAGCCGCCGAGCACCATGAGGTCGAGGTTGCCGTCGCCGTTGATGTCGATGGATTTGAAGTTCAGCAGGTAGCGGTGGTCGCCGGCTAGGGTGGCTTGGCCGCTGGTGTCGGGGCGGAGGTTGAAACCGGGCTCGGTCTGATCCCAAGCGAATTGGGTGGCGGGTAGGCAGATGTTGCCGCTGGTGCATTCTTGGATGCGAGTCAGGCGGCTGGTGTGGGGGGCTGGGGTATGGCGGTCGATGGGGGCGTATTGCAGGCGGTATTCGCGTAGTACATTGGGGCCGTTTTTGGCGATGATTTTACTTAGTAGGCGGGTTTTACGTAGGAGCTGGCCGGCGATGTAGTGCCGCTGTACATCGGGGCGGGTGCTGGTTTGGTAGAGGAAATCGATGGTGGCGGCGGGGGCGGTGGTGCTGCCGTAGGCGTAGGATATGCGCTGGATGCGTTGGCCGGCGGTGTCGTTGTGGTAGCGGTATTTGATCGGGTTGCCGACGCTGTCTTGGAACTCGTTGAGGGCCCAGGCGAGGGTGCTGCTTGCCGTGGGGCCGCGCTGGCGTGAGTCGGGGGTGTTGCCGAACCAGCGGGTGGAGCCGTCTTTGGCGGTGGCGGTGAAGTAGGCGGGATGGCCGGTGGTGCCGCCTTGGGCGGTGAAGATTTGGAAGCTGTCGAGCTCGGTCTTGTAGGTGCTGTTGGGGGCACCGTATTCGCGGCCGGTGACTAACAACAGGCGTTGGCCGTTGTAGCAGAAACGGTCGGTTTTGCCCCAATGGATGGCTTGGTCGCGGTTGTCTTGGGCGCGGGTCTGGCGGCAGCGGCTGATGGCGGCGAGGCCGCTGAGCGACCAGCCTTGGCCTAGCCAGCCGTTTTGGGCGGTGCTGCGGTAGCTTAGCCCTAGTTCTGGTTTTACCCCGGCGGTGCCGGCGGCGGTGTGGATGGGGATCTGGTAGTGCGCTTGGCCGAGTTCGTTGACACGGAAGTTGCCGGCGAGGGTGCCGATGCGGTCGCTGGTCGCCGGGTGGTCTGGGGTGGGGGCTTTGCGTGGGGTGGGCGGGGTTTGGATCTGGTATTGGGG
>JACONM010000016.1:4696-17735 GCA_014323765.1 Cellvibrionales bacterium
TGTGGGGGGTGGGGCTTGCACTGTTAGGCTGAGCGGCGGGGAGGTGGGGCCGCAGTTGGTGGTGCCGGCGACTGGGTTGCAGGCTTGGAGGCGGTATTGGTAGTGGCCGGGGCGGCGGGTGTCGTGGTGGCTTAGGCGAGGGCCGGTGGAGAGGGTGGTCCAGAGGCTTGAGCCGGTGGTGCGGCGTTGGAGGCGGTAGGTTTTGCCGTCTGTGACTCGGCTCCAGGCGAGGGTGTAGCTGCCATCGGTGGGGCCGGATTTGCCTTGGATGCGCAGCGGTGGTGGGGTGGGGGCGCGGGCGACTTGGACGGTGATGGGGCGTTCGGTTTTGGAGTATTGGCTGCGGATCCCGAGACCGCAATAGAAGTAGTCGGTGCTGTGGCAGTGGTTGGTGGTTGTTATCTGACGATGTAGGCGGTAGCTGTATCGGGCGGATTTGTAGCCTTGGGCGCGGTAGCTTTTGGTGCCGGTGGTTTCTTTGAAATCGCCAGTTTTTATCTTGCTGGTGTAGTAGGAGTAGTAGTAACCGTAATTAACAGATCTTCGAAAGGTATATTGGGGAGAGGTGGCGGTGTAGGTGCCCTTGCCTACCGGTGCAAAGTCTACCGCACCATTGGTCTCAAGCCGTTCATCTAGGGTTACGGTTTCGGTTATTTTGATGTTGCTACCGGCTTGGGCACTGCGGCGGCTGGTGGCGTAGTCCCAGCGGATGTCAAAGGTGCCGCTGGTGTTTAGGGTGGGGGCGGAGAGGGTGGTGGGGTGTAGGTAGGTTAGGGTGACTTTTTTGGTGGCGGTTTTGGTGCTGCATTTTGAGCGGTTGCAGGCGGCGACGCGGTAGAAATAGTCGCCGTTCACGCGCTTGCCGGCGATTGAGTGGCGGGTGGCGGAGCCTTTATAGACTTGCCCCCAGGTGCCGCCGAGGGCACTTTCTTCGACTAGGTAATAGGTGGCACCGGACACTGTGCTCCAGCTGAGCTGCCAGCTGCCGGCGGTGCTTTGGGTGCGGTCGATGGTTAGGGCGGTGGGGGCGTTGGGAGCGGGGGCGGGGGCGGGGGGCGGAGGATTTCTCCGGGGCCAATAGTACGATCCATAGGCAGAAGAACTGACAGGCGTACCGCCCGGATTGAGGTTTATAAATGGATACGAAAGGACCGTGCTTGGTAACAGGCAGCCTGCCAGCAGTGCGGTGGCTAGTGCCGTTTTTAGGCGGGCGGGGGATTTCATCCGTGCGCACCGCTTCGGCTAGTCGCTGGTGGTCGTGGCATCGTTTTCGGCCTCTTCAGCATTGGCTTTTAGGGTTGCGGTGAGCTGTTGGCCGTCATCGATCACTGTGTCGATGGCAAACGCCATCTCTTCTAGGGCGGCGAGGGTTGCTTCTAGGCGGCGGTCGAGGTTGAGCATGACCAGATCCTGCACTTCTTCCGGGAACAGGGCGCGGATGGCTTGCTTTTCGTCTTCGCACTGGGTGGCGATGGCTTGGCGTTTGGTGGCGATGGGGGTGGCATCGACGACGATGGCATTGAGGCAGGCGGTGTAGGCTTGCGCTAGGGCGGCGGCGGGGTCGAGCGCGGGGGTAGGCTCGGTGGTCTCAGAAGCCCCGATCTGGCCGGTGCCGAGTAGGGCGACTAGGGCTAGATGGCGGGCGAGCTGTTGGGGGATGGCGGGCATGGTTTGGTCCTCTCAGGGTTGAGTTGGGTTACGGATGGCGGGTGGCCGTCCAGAGTGCGGGCGGGCCTTGCGGTTCGGCGTTGCGGTAGGCGCGGACTTGGCCTTGCCAGTGGGTCGCTAGGATGTGGCCGGTGAAGCGGTGGGTGATTCGTCCACTGGGGGTGCGTTGGTGTAGCTGCCAGAGGATGCGTCCGCGTTTGAGGGCCAGCATGATTGGCTCGCCGTTGAATTGGCCTAGGGCGATCTGGTCAGTGTGTTCGCGTATTTTTAGGGTGATCTCGGTCGAGTCGGGGTTGCCTTGGATTAGCAGTCGCCACTCGCCGACTAGGTCCGGGAAGGTGGCTTGGGTGTCGATGGTTGTGGGGTCTGGGTCGGCTGACGGGGCGATGGGGGCAGGGGGGAGCGGTGCGCTGATGGGTGGGGCGGTGGCGGGCGGTGGCGGGCTGAGTTGCAGACGGGGCAGCCATTGGCTGGCGACTGGTGTGGGCGGCGGGTCTCGGTCGGCGGGCACAAACCGCAGGCTGTGTTGGACGGCACCGGTGCGGGCATTGAGCCAGCTGTAGCGATGGTGCCCCGCTTGCCAATGCAGTAGGCCCACTTGCGAGTCAGTGATCTGGTTTAGATCCATAATGCGCTCGGCTTGAAACAGCGGCTGACTATGCGCCCGTTGTGCGGGGCTGTCAATCACATAATGATGTAGCGCGTCGGCACCGGATAGAGTGTCGACCAGTAGCAGGCGGTTGGCGGCGAGCCAGAGGGGCAGGCGTGGGTGCTGTGGCGGGGTGGCGGTGGCTAGGCGCGGGGCTTCTATGGGATTTTGGTCGGCGGCGGTTATTCGCCAGCGCAGGCGGTGGTTGCGGCGGTCTATGCCGACCACGGTTTGCTGGGCGGGCAGGGTGAGGGCCAGATGGTCTGTGGCGGGCCAATAAGCCAGTCCGGAGGCCAGAGCCCAGTCGGCCAGCTCGTTGGGGGCGAAGCCGTAGGCTTGGGCGATCTGCTGCGCGATGGGGGTGGCGGCAGGGTTGGCGTTGGCGGTGGGGGCGCGGCGGTTGGTATTGAGGAGGTCGAACAGCGACTGAGTCTGCACTGCCTGCCCGTTGGCATCGACTTGGACCACTCGACTGGCTAGGGCCAGCTGTGGGCCGCGGGCCAGATTGCCGGTATCGCGCAGCTCGCTGTCGAGAAGCAGGCGGTGGCCGTTGGTTAGCGGATGGAGCCTGCCTAGCGGATAGTCTGCCGCTAGGGCCTGTGGGCGATAGCCGCGGGCGGTTAGAGAGTGCTGTGCGCGGCGTTGTAGGCGGCCGTGGCGGGCGGCATGGACTTGGCCGAGCAGGTCCACTTCCAGCCGACCGTTATGGGCATCGGTCAGCAGTAGGCGGTGGTTGGGTAGCCATTGCATGCCGCTGTAGCGGGCATCGAGATGCAGTAGCCACCGAATCTCGCCCTGCGCATCGATTGCGTAGGCGGTGCTGGGGGCCTGCGGGGCGGCGGGGTTGGACAGTAGCAGTAAGATGCCGTGGTGGGCACCGGTGGGCGGTGGCGGTGCTGTGTTTTGCGATTGCCAAGTGCCGCCGATGTCCACCGCGGGGGCGGTGAAGGTGAGCGGCTCGGGCAGGGGACGCTGGCGGCCTTTGGCGTCGCTCAGGCGGATGTGAATCTGCTGGCGGCGACTGGGGGAGAAGCCCAATAGATGGATGCGGTGGACGGTGCGGTGGCCTGGTGGCTGGTCATCGAGCGGCTGCCATTCGCTGCGGTTGTCGCTTAGGCGGAAGGTGGCGCGGGCGGGTGTTTGGGTGGTGAAGCTGAGGCGGGCGGCCAGCGGTAGCTGTGGGTTGGGGTGCGGCTCCAGCGTGATTACGGAATCCAGCTGCGGGCCGCTGCGGTTGTCGCAGGCGGTTAGGGCGAGGGGCAGGAGGAGGGCGAGTAGCCGCTTGGGGCGCATCATGCCGGCTGTCGGCGGTGGCGTTTGCCTTGTTTGCGCGGGGTTTATTTTCGGGATTCTGGTCGCTGCCCGATGGTGGTCGGGTGGTGGGGTTTTGGGGCGGCAGATGCCGTTGATGTGATTGCGGGGGTGCGCGAACTGTCTTGCGTTCAATGGTGGGGTAGAGTGTCTCAGATGATGCATTAGGGATAACCCTAGCATAGACCTTGTCACCTCGCTTGAGCAAGCCAAATACAGGGGGCTTGGCTGCCGTTCGGGCTGTGGTCTCCACCACGAAGTGCTCGATCGGGCGACTTTGGAGCGGTTTGGAAACCTAGGTGGTTGGTGCCTAATCTGGTTTCTTGGGTTTGGTTGGCGGCGTATTCATGTTCGACTCTGCTGGGTTGCTATCGGCGTTCTAGTTTGCTGTGGAGTAGGATGCGGGTGGCTATTTCTTCTACTGATAGATTGGTGGTTTCTAATACTGGGAGGTTGGCTTGTTGGGCGATTAGGGCGGCTTCGCGGACTTCCCAGGTGCATTGTTTGGGGGAGGCGTATTGGCTGCCGGCGCGGCGTTCGTGGCGGATTTCTGCTAGGCGCGTTGGGGCGATGGTTAGGGCGAAAAGTTTGTCGACGAAGGGGCGTAGGGCTGCCGGTAGGGTACCGCGTTCTAGGTCTTCGTCGGTGAGTGGGTAGTTGGCGGCGAAGATGCCGAATTGCATGGCCAGATAGAGGCAGCTGGGCGTTTTGGCGCTGCGGGAGACGCCGACTAGGATGATGTCCGCTTGGTCGTAGTGGCGGGTTTGGATGCCGTCATCGTTGGCTAGGGCAAAGTTGACCGCATCGATGCGGCGTTGCGCTTTTGCGTCGGCCGGGTTGATGTGCGAGCGGCCTACCTGGGCGCTGGCTTGCTCGCCGAGTTCTGCTGCTAAGCCGTCCAGAAAGCTGCCGAATACATCGATCACGTAGCCATCTGAGCGGCAGATGATCTGGCGGATGGCGGGGTCGAGGATGGTGGCGATAATTAGCGGGCGGGCATCGCCTAGTTGCGCTGCGCTGCGGATGCGTAACAGGGCTTTGCGGGCTTTTTCTGCGGTGTCGGTGTAGGGCATGAATACTTTTTCTGTGGCGGTTTTGCTAAACTGCGCCAGCAGTGCGCTACCGAGGCCCTCGGCGGTTAGGCCGGTGCTGTCGGAGACGAAAAATACGTATCTTTTGGTGAGGTTCAATTTGGCTTCTCTTGCCGCGGTGGGGGGTGCCATGCTACTGCTTTTCTGTTGCTTGGCTTTCTGTCGCTTGGTTTTCTTCCGCTTGTTTGGCCTTCTTCTTTTTCCCCATTCTGGAGTGCGTTTTGACTGAGCAAATTCGTCGTTTTACTGATCTGCGACTGGCGGATGTCGAGCGCGTGGGCGGCAAAAATGCGTCTCTGGGCGAGATGCTTGGCGAGCTGAGCGGCTTGGGCGTGGCGGTGCCGGACGGCTACGCGACCACGGCGGATGCCTTTCGCGATTTTTTACAGCAGGGCGGGTTGGAGGCGCGGATTGGGGCGTTGCTCGATGGGCTGGATGTGGCGGATGTGGCGGCTCTGGCTGATACGGGGGCGGAGATTCGTGCCTTGGTGTTGGCGGCGCCTTTGCCGGTGGAATTGGAAGCCGCTATTCGGGCTGGTTACCGTGAGCTTTGCGGCGGTGAAGATTTGCCGGTGGCGGTGCGTTCTTCCGCCACGGCTGAGGATCTGCCGGAAGCCTCTTTTGCTGGCCAGCAGGAAACTTTGCTGAATATTTGCGGTGAGGAGCGGTTGCTGGCTGCGGTCAAACAGGTTTTTGCCTCGCTGTATAACGACCGCGCCATTGCCTATCGCGTCCATCAGGGCTTTGCGCATCGCGATGTTGCGCTGTCGGTGGGCATTCAGCGCATGGTGCGCAGCGAGACTGCGGCCAGTGGGGTGCTTTTTACTTTGGATACCGAGTCGGGCAATCGCAATGTGGTGTTTATCACTGCTTCTTGGGGGCTGGGCGAGTTGGTGGTGCAGGGGGCGGTCAACCCGGATGAATTTTACGTCCACAAGGCGACGCTGGAGCAGGGGTATCCGGCGTTGGTGCGCCGCACACTTGGCAGCAAGGCGCGCAAGATGGTTTATGCGGCGGCCGGGGCGGATGATCCGGTCGCGGTGGTGGAGGTGCCGGCGGCGGACCGGGTGCGCTTTTGTCTGAGCGAGGCGGAGGTGTTGGAATTGGCGCGGCAGGCTGTGCTGATCGAAAAACATTACGGCTGTCCGCTGGATATTGAGTGGGGCAAGGATGGCGATGACGGCAAGTTGTACATCCTGCAGGCGCGGCCGGAAACCGTGGCCAGCCGCGCCGATCGCACGGCTTTATCGCGCTATCAGCTGAAGGAAAGCGGTGAACTGCTGGCGAGTGGGCGGGCGGTTGGGGCGGCGATCGGGGTGGGGCCGGTGCGCTTGCTGGATGATCTGAGTGCCATGGAGCAAGTGCAGGCGGGCGATATTTTGGTGACCGATATGACCGACCCGGATTGGGAGCCGGTCATGCAGCGGTGTGCGGCGATCGTGACCAATCGCGGTGGGCGCACTTGTCACGCGGCGATTATCGCCCGCGAGTTAGGGATTCCGGCGATTGTCGGTTGTGAGGATGCCACTGAGCGGGTGCGGGCTGGGCAGATGGTGACCGTGAGCTGTGCGGCGGGCGATACGGGGCAGCTGTATGCCGGGGCTTTGGAGTTTGAGGTGCTGAGCAGTGCGCCGGATAAATTGGGGGAACCGCCGCTGGATATTATGTTGAATGTCGCCAACCCGGAGCGGGCACTGGGGTTTGCCATGCTGCCGAATCGCGGGGTGGGGCTGGCGCGGCTGGAGTTTATTATCAATCGGCAGATTGGCATTCACCCTAAGGCGTTGCTGAATTACGCCGAGCAGGATGCGGCGATTCGTGCGCGCATCGATGGGGTGGCCGCCGGGTATGCCTCGCCGGTGGATTTTTATGTGGAGAAAATTGTCGAGGGCGTGGCCACCATTGCGGCGGCGTTTTATCCGCAGCGGGTGATCGTGCGGCTGTCGGATTTTAAGTCTAATGAATACGCCAATTTGCTGGGCGGGGCGCAATATGAACCGCGTGAGGAGAATCCCATGCTCGGCTTTCGCGGGGCGGCGCGTTATCTTGCGCCGGCTTTTCGCGATTGTTTTGCGCTGGAGTGTCGGGCGTTGAAAAAGGTGCGTGAAGAGTTAGGGTTGACGAATGTTTGGCTGATGGTGCCTTTTGTGCGCACTCTGGATGAGGCGGCGCAGGTTATTGCGATGCTGCGTGAAAACGGTCTGGAACGTGGGCGGCAGGATCTGCGGCTGATTATGATGTGCGAGCTGCCGTCCAACGCCCTGTTAGCGACGGAATTTTTGCAGTATTTCGATGGGTTTTCCATCGGCTCTAATGATATGACGCAGCTGGCTTTGGGGCTGGATCGCGATTCGGGGTTGGTCGCTGACCTGTTCGATGAGCGCAATGCGGCGGTGAAACGGCTGCTGTCTATGGCCATCGCCGCCTGCCGCGAGCAGGGTAAGTATGTCGGCATTTGCGGGCAGGGGCCATCGGATCATCCGGATCTTGCCCGCTGGCTGTTGGAGCAGGGCATTAGTAGTATTTCTTTGACTCCAGATTCGGTGTTGGAGACTTGGGCTATGTTGGGGGATGATGTGTCGCCATGACGGTGCTTTACGCTTGCTCAATCATGCTCGATTAGCTAGGCTGATGCACTCGATAAATGACGGTTATGCGGAAAGCAAGTTTTATGCAAACGCCTAGTGCTGTGAACCCAATGACGCAAATTGAAATAGGGATTGAAGCCCTGCCGCGCTCCAATCGTTCTAACTCCCCCTTTCGTTATCCGGGCGGTAAATTCTATGCCCGCCGCCTGATATTGGACGAGATACCGCCGCATTCTGTGTATGCCGAACCATTTTGCGGCGGTGCTAGTGTGTTTTTTGCCAAAGAGGCGGCGCGGCTTTCCATTCTGAACGACCGTGATGAAGAGGTCATCAACACACTGCGGCAAATTAGGGACCGCGTGGAGGATCTCATTGACCTTTTAGACGGAATTCCGGCGACCAAACAAAAACATCATTTTTACAAAAATGATTATCGGCCAAGCTGTGGGTTATCACGGGCGTTGCGCTGGTTTTATCTAAACCGCACTTCCTATTCCGGCATTATGCGCTCAGAAAACTGCTATTGGGGATATGGCAGCAAGTATTCCATGCGCCCGGAAAACTGGCCACCGCACCTGCGCACTGTGTCGGATCGCTTGCAGGGCGTTGAGCTTACCACGCTCGATTTTGAAGATCTCATTGATTCGCTGCCGGACGAGTGTTTCGCGTTTATTGACCCGCCTTATTACGATGCCGATCAGCAAAAGTTTTACAACTGCACCTTCGATGAGCATGATCATGACCGACTCGCCGCCTGCCTAAAACGCAATTCGGGGCGCATTCTCTTTCTATTGACCTACGATGACCACCCCGAAATTCGGGCAAAGTACGCTTGGGTCTCTGAAGTCCATAACCGAACTTGGAACTACACCATTAACCGCACCGATGATCAACGCAACGGCTTGCAGCTCAAAGACGGCTTCAGCCGGGCGCGGGAAAAGGGGCGGGAACTGTTTATTCGTAATTATCATGTCTGAGCAAGATGATGCTTTGCGCGTTTATCGCAGTATTCGTGAATACTGCGAGACCTACAATATTCCGCAAGAAAACCTACTGGATATTCTGGAAGATCAGAAAGTATTGCCCATGATTCGCGGCAAGGCCACGGAGTATATCGGCGCAGTGGTGCTACGCCAGGCTTTGGATTCGCGAGACTGGTCGGTCGACAAACTCAACCTTAATCCCCAACAAGGCGCGTTCGACGAAGATGTCAGTATCACCTATCGCCGCACCGGCACCCGCCTAAAAGCCGAGACCAAGAATGCAGTGCGCGGCAAATTCAGCATGGGGACACGCACCACGCCTGCGCCACATTTTGCCGTCAAGTGTCATAGATCGCGCAGTCACATGGGACGCAAAACCAATGACCGCTATTTAATCGATGATTTTGATCTGTTGCTCTGCAATGTTTCCAATTCAATTTTCCGTGGTAAAGCCCTAGATCGCGGCCTGCCATTTATCGACAATCAGGACGCGATTGACTGGCTTAAACAGTATTACGGTGTGCAAACCGATGCGGAATTGCGCCGGTGTAGCTACGATGATTGGCGGGTTTGCTTGCCTGCCACTATTGCGGATGAAGACGGAGTAATCCCGCGAACCCCGCGGGTTTTAATGACTGAGGATCCTAATTGGTTTGAGTTGGAACATCTGAAAGCAAAATTGCGAACCCTGATAAAAGCCTAATGAAGCATAAAATAGATTCGGTAAAATTCGCTCTCTATATTAAATAGTCGAACTAAAAATATGGATTAGGTTATTCAGAGTAGTTATTATCACCGTCTTTCAAAAAGGGCGGAGTAGGATTAGTAGGCGGGGGAGTAGGGTTAGGGAGCCTAGGGTGGCGGCGAGCATGGCTAGGCTGGTTAATAGGCCGAAATAGATTGAGGGCATGAAGTTTGATAAGGCTAGGACTGAGAAGCCGGCGATGATGGTTATGGCAGTGTATAGCAGGGCGCGGCCGATGGTTTGGTGGGAGCGGCGCATTGCTTGCCTGTAGTCGCCTGAGCGGCGGTATTCGTGGCGGAAGCGGGTCAGATAATGGATGGCGTGGTCGACGCCCATGCCGACTGTGATGGCGGCGATGGTGATGGTCATAATATCCAGCACGATGCCGGCCAGCCCCATGACACCGAGCACTAAGCCCGCCGCTAGTAGGTTGGGCACTAAGGCGATCAAGGCGACGAGCAGCGAGCGGAACAGCAATAAAAACATGAGCATGATGGCGATAAAGACGGCGGCTAGGGTTTTGATTTGCGAACCGAACAGGCTTTGCAGCATGTTGTTGTACAGCACGATTAGGCCGGTGGCGCGGATGTTTTGCGGGGCGATGCCAATATCATCGCTGCCGTAGGCGGTTACCCGTTCGATCAATTCGGCGCGGCTTAGGCCGGCTGCCGATTCTTTGACGCGGGTGCTGAGGCGCACCTGTTGCGCGGACTCATCCAGATAGGGGGCGATGAGCACCGCCTGTAAATCGGGGCTGAGGTTGCGGCGCATGAACGCGAGCTCGATGTCGTTTAGCTCGCTGCCGAGCAGGTCACGGGCGATTTTGTAGCCGGTGGCTAGGGAGTTGACCTTACCGATTTCTGGCTGCGCTTCTAGGAAATCGTGATATTTTTCAATTTTGCGTAGGCCCGCCCGGTTCCACCAGTAGCCTGGCGATGCTTGTTCGGCGGGGGCGGTGGCCGATTCGGGGTCTTCGGCAAAATCATCGAAGGCATCGAAGTCGTCAAAATCGCTGAAGGCATCGTCTTCTGAATCGCCCTCTGCTGGCCCTGCCGGCGGCGGGGCATCCCAACCGGCGGGGGCATCGAGCACCAGATCTAGCGTCATGGTGCCGCCTAGATTCTGGTCGATCACTTGCATGCCTTGGTGGATTTCTGTGTCGCTCTTGAAGTAGTCGATGAAGCGGTTTTCGACCTCTAGCTGGGTGATGCCGTAGATCGACAGGGCGGCTAGGGCCGCGGCGCTTAGCGGGATGGTACGGGGGAAACGCTCGACGATCTGCGCGAAAAAGCGCATGGTGCGGGGGTCTTCCGGGCCCGGGTCGGCCTTGGCGGCGCCGCCGACGGCCATGAGTGCGGCGGGCAGTAGCAGGAAGGTCAGCACTAGGGCTAGGCTCACGCCTAGGGCCATCATCCAGCCGAAGTCGATCACCGGGCGGATGTCGCTGACGATTAGCGAGGCGAAGGCCACTATGGTGGTCAGGGCGGTGTACAGGCAGGGCAGGGCCATTTGGCGCACGGTGTCCATGATTAGCGTGCGTTGCAGTTCGTTCGGGCGGGTGCGGCAGAGTTCTTGATAGCGCACCACTAGGTGAATGCTGATCGCTAGGGTGACGATCAGTAGCAGGGAGATGAAGTTGGAGGAGATGACGGTCAACCGCCAGTCCAGCCAGCCGAGCAGGCCGAGCATGGTGGCGGCGGTGGCTAAGCAGGTGCCCAGCGGTAACAGTACGAGTTTTGGGTGGCGGAAGATGGCGATCAGGGTGGCGAGGATGAAGGCTAATACGCCGATGCCGAAGACCCGCAGATCGCTGCGGATGAAGGCCAGCATGTCGGCGGTGACCATGGTCGCGCCACCGACGAATAGATCGGCACCGCCGGTAGCTTTGTAGCGCGCCACAATCGCCCGCACCGCCGCCACCCGCTCGGCATCGCGGGCATTGGCAGCATCGCGAGATTCTAGGTAGCGGGTGCTGACGTCTTCTAGGCGTGCTTGGTCGGTCGGGTCAAGCTGCCCATCACGCCGGGCGATTAGTAGCGCATCGCGCTCGCGCACTAGGACCAGCTGCTGTTGATCTACCGCTAGGTTGAGGAGTACGGCGGTGGTGCGGTTGTCGGGGCCTACTAGGGTGTCGCGGTAGATTGGGTTGCGGTGAAATTCGGCGAGTGCGAGGGTTTTATCCACCGCCGGGTCTTGCAGCCGCGGGAGGTCGCCGGACAGGGCGCGGAAGCTGAGCGGCGGGCTGTAAAGCATGGGCACATCGAGGATCGATAGCACCGATTGCACGCCCTGCACTTGCGCCAATTCCGTGCGCAGGCGGGCGAGGCGGTCTAGCGATGGCGGGCTTAGTAGCGGCTCTTGCGGGCGGTAGGTGACCACCAGCAGATCGCCGCTGGCGTAGCGGCTGATGACCTCGCGGAAATAGTCTAGGGCGCGGTCGCTTTCTAGGGTTAGGGAATCCGGGCTGGCATCCAGCTTGAATTTAGGGATGCCTGCCGCGGCTGCGCCCAATAGCACCGCCAGCAGTAGTAGAAAGCCTTTGGCGTGGCTCAATACCCCGCGTTCATAGAGTGCCGCCGTGCGGGCTAAAAGCGATGACATAGGACCCTCCGGTCGCGTTTCAGTTGGATGGGGCGGCGGCAAGCCTAGGCGGTGGTGCTCAGCCGGGCCAGCAGTTTTTGGCCGATGCCGTTAAAGCCGCCGTTGCTCATAATAACTAGGTGGCCGCCAGTTTGCGCTTCGGTAGTTAGGTGGTCGAGCAGCCGGGCGAAGTCGGCTTCTACTTGCTGGCCGCGCTTGGTGGCCGGTGTTTGCAGATCCCATTGTAGGCCGGCGGGCGGGTGCCAATAGACTTGGTCGGCGGCATTCGCCGCATCCAGCAGGGCGGTGCCGTGGATGCCCATTTTCATGCTGTTGGAGGCTGGTTCGATGATGGCGATGATGCGCTCGTGCGGGCCGATTTGCGAGCGCAGCCCGGCTAGGGTGGCGGCGATGGCGGTTGGGTGGTGGGCAAAATCATCGTACAGGTGCCAGCGGGCGGGCGCGGTGCCGCCAGTGCCGAGCAATTCCATGCGTCGTTTCACGCCGCGGAAGTCGGCTAGGGCCGCGAGGGCCGCCGGTACGGGTACGCCTACTGAGTGTGCAGCGGCGATGGCGGCGAGCGCATTGAGTCGATTGTGGTGGCCGAGTTGGTTCCAGCGTAAGATTCCTTGCGGGCGGGCGGCCCGGTGAATCTGTCCGTCTTTTGCTATTTGCCAGTCGTGCTGCGGTTCGGTGCCGAAGGTTTGCGCTGGGCTCCAGCAGCCGGCCTGTAGGACGCGGGGGAGGTTGGGGTCTACGCCGTTGAGCAGAATTTGCCCGTTGCTGGGGACTAGGCGGAGGAGGTGTTGGAATTGGCGTTCGATGGCGGCCAGATCTGGGAAAATGTCGGCGTGGTCGAATTCTAGGTTGTTCAGAATCAGGGTGTGCGGCGGGTAGTGGAGGAATTTGGAACGTTTGTCGAAGAAAGCGGTGTCGTATTCGTCCGCTTCGATGACGAAGGGGGGGCCGCTGCCGAGGCGGGCGGAGGTGCCGAAGTTGGCGGGCACGCCGCCGATTAGGAAGCCGGGGGCGTGGCCGGCGTGGTCCAGTATTTGCGCGAGCATGCTGGCGGTGCTGGTCTTGCCGTGAGTGCCGGCGACGGCTAGGACTTGGCGGGCGGGGAGGATCTGTTGGTTGAGGAATTCGGGGCCGGAGGCGTAGGGCTGGGCGGCGTTTAGGATGGCTTCGATTAGGGGGTTGCCGCGGCTGAGGGCATTGCCGATGAGCCAGAGGTCTGGTTTTAGGGCGAGTTGGTCGGCGGTGTAGCCGGGGATTAGGTCGATTCCCGCCGCTTGCAGCTGGTCGCTCATGGGCGGGTAGGGGTTTTGGTCGCAGCCGGTGACGCGGTGCCCGCGGGCCTGCGCCAGCTGGGCTAGGCTGCCCATAAAGGTGCCGCAGATGCCTAGGAGGTGGAGGTGCAAGGA
>JACONM010000017.1:0-5893 GCA_014323765.1 Cellvibrionales bacterium
AAGCTATTCCCCGCCACCGCCGTCGGCGGCCTCCCCCTATTGCAATCCCTCGCCGCCCCGCTCCCCACCGCGCATTTTTGCCCCACCGGCGGCCTTAACCAAACCAACTTCGCCGGTTTCCTCGCCCTCCCCAACGTCCCCTGCGTCGGCGGCTCATGGATGGTCGGTCGCACCCACCTAGCGGCGCAAGACTGGTCCGCCATCGAAGCCACCGCCGCGCAAGCCGCGCAAGCCGCCGGGCTCACCTAACGGAGCAATAAAATGGAAATCTACCTAGTCGCAGACATCGGCGGCACCAACGCCCGCTTCGCCCTAGTCGGCGCAGACGGCATCCTAAAATCCATCACCACCCTAGCCTGCGCCGCCTACCCCAACGTAGACGATGCCATCAACGAATATCTGGAACAGGTCAGCCCCGGCCAAGTCTCCGGAGTCTGCCTCGCCATCGCCTCCCCCATCGCCGGCGACGACATCGATCTGGTCAACAACCACTGGCACTTCCGCCAATCCAAATTGCGCGAAAGATTGGGCGTCCCCCTGCGCGTCATCAATGACTTCACCGCCCAAGCCCTCTGCCTAGACTACCTGCCGGACGATGCCATCCGCTGGGTCGGCGACCCCCGCCCCAGCGGCCAAAAAACCCGCGTAGTAATGGGCCCTGGCACCGGCCTCGGGGTCGCCGCCCTGCTGCCAGACGGCCAAGTCATCCCCTCGGAAGGCGGCCACGCCGGCTTCTCCCCCACTTCCGACCACCAAGTCGCCCTATTGCAATTCCTCTGGGAACGCTTCGGCCGCGTATCGATCGAACGCCTAGTCTCCGGCCAAGGGCTGGAAAACCTTTTCTGGGCCAACGCCAAACTCTCCGGCCGCGAAAAACGCCTAAATGCCCGCGACATCGCCGCCCTGGCACAGGCCAACGACGAGCTCGCCCGCCAAGCCATCGACGACTTCTTCGACATCTTCGCCAGTGCCGCCGCCGATTTCGTGCTCACCTTCTGGGCCGCCGATGGCATGTACCTAACCGGCGGAGTCACCGAAAAACTCGCCGCCTTCTTCGACCCCGACCGCTTCCGCGACCACTTCACCGCCAAAGGCCGCTTCCAAGATTTCTGCGCCGCCACCCCCCTAGGCATCCTCCAAGCCGACTACCCCGGCCTACTAGGCTGCTACGGCGCCCTACGAACCCACCCCGCCCAATAACCCCCCCCCTGAAAAAGGGGACCGCGAAACCCTTGCGCCCCCCCACCCCCATCCCCACTCATAAATCCACCCCAAGACCTCGCCCAAACCCAACATCGATAACCCAACCAAAAACCCCCCTGACAAGGGGGGAAAGGGGGGTTGGCTGTGGAGGAATTAGCAAAAAACCCCCAAAAACCCCCTCCCCCAACAAAAAGTTCCCTAAAAATTCCAATAAACAGTTGCAAACCATCGATAAAAGGGTACCATCCGCCCCCTAGTTGTGAAAGCAACTAAGACAAACCGCAAACTCGCCGACCATTGCCCCCAAAAATGGCAATGAACGCACCAAACCGGGGAACAACCCCAAACCACTGTCACCATCTGGAGGTCATCACAGTGAAACGCCAACTCTCTACCGCACTCTGCGCCCTAATCCTAACCACCCTCGGAGCCACCATCGCGCTCCCCGCAGCCGCCCAAGGCTTCATCGAGGAAGTGGTCGTAACGGGCACCGCCGACGGCGGCGAACTGCGCAAATTCGACGCCAGCTTCGCCATCACCAACGTCAGCGACAGCGACATCGCCAAATTCTCCCCCAAAAGCACCGCGGACCTCCTAAAAACCGTCCCCGGCGTCTGGGCAGAAAGCTCCGGCGGCGTAGCAGGCGCCAACATCTTCGTGCGCGGCTTCCCCAGCACTGGCGATGCTCCCTTCTACACCCTGCAGCTAGAAGGTGCCCCGATCTTCCCGCCCGCCACCCTCTCCTTCCTAGAAAACACCAGCATCTTCCGCATTGACGAGACCATCGCCCGCGTCGAAGGCTTGCGCGGCGGCCCGCAAGCGGTGCAAGACAACGGCCAACCCGGCCTCACCACCAACTTCCTCCTCAAAGAAGGCAGCGCCGACACCGAGGGCCTGGTTAAATACTCCACCTCCGACTACGACCTGCAACGCTTCGATGCCATGCTCAGCGGCGAGCTCAGCGAGGGCCTCTACTACATGATCGGCGGCTACGTCAGCGCCTCCCCCGGCATCCGCGACACCGGCTACACCTCCGAAGAAGGCGACCAATTCACCATCCACCTAACCAAAGACCTAGACAACGGCACCCTCGGTGTCTACCACCGCGTCACCGACGACCACGGCACTTGGTATTTGCCGCAGGCTCTCAATGGAATTACTGGAAATGCCAGCGGCGAGAGAGTAATAACCAGCTTAGATATGGACAGTTCATACGTTCAGAACGGCACCCGAAACCGCCAACAGGTTGTCCGGGTCGGACCTGACGGCGAGGAACATAGTATTGATTTAGCCGATGGCCGCGGCTGGGATGGCTCGGTTTCCGGCCTGACCTTTGACCTCGACATCTCCGATACTTGGCAGCTCAGCAACAGCCTAAACCTCACCGCCGGCAACGCCGACACAGTCGGCTTAGTAACCGAAGGTAGGGCAGTGAATGCCGGTTATGTGGTCGGGGGGGGGGCTTCCCTAGTTAATAGAGACGATCCTCGAGATAATAGTTTTGTCTACCAGCGAACCCGAACTGCAGCAACAGACGACGCCACTACAGATGATGTAGATGAGTCTGAATGGGGCGATTGGACCCGTCGTCCCGTAATGCAGACAGGACTAGCCACTGGTCGCAACGACGATGGCAGTTTTCAATATGCTCTTGAAGGTGGCACTCACATTTTCAGTTACGAGGCAGGCGATGGTCGCAACCCCCTCCGCACAGTCAATGGCGATGAAATTTCCAGCGACAGCTACATCCAGCAATTTGGCACTTGGGAGGTGCGCAAGGAAATTGAATCCATCACCAATAACCTCGCCTTAAGCGGGGCCTTTGACCAGATGGATCTGGTATTCGGTTACTACACCGCCAGCGTATCGGTAGAAGAAGATTGGACTCTAGGCAACTTCCACTACTATGAACTTCGCAATGGCGGCCAGCGAGTAGCTGGCGTTGCTTGCAATGAAGCCTCTAGGGATGGTTGCGTTTGGAACTACGACATCGATGCCTCCGGCGACTCCCGCGCCAACGCCTTCTACACCACTGCTGCTTATAGAATCAGCGACAACCTATCTTTCGATATCGGCCTGCGCAACGAAAGCCATGAGGTACAATACTCCATCGACGAGGGACTGAATGGCGAAAAAGGCAAATTCGTCGATTACGATGAGAGCAAAACTTCCTACACCCTCGGAGCCAACTTCGACCTCAGCGAAAACATGGGCGTGTTCTTCCGCTACAGCCTCGGCTACAAGTTCCCCACTTTCGACGACTTCCGCGATAACTACGGCACTTATAGTGGAACTCAGGGGTCCGCTGCTGGCACCGCTCCAGCCAACGCAACCACAGATGAAGAAACTTGGGCGATGACCGTATCGGATGACACCAATACCGAGACTTGGACTCGAACAAATAATGCGGATGGCACACGGCTAACGGATGCTGACGGTGCGCCGATGGGAGATGGCACACCAGACTGCCAACAAAACCCTACCCTAGACTGCACAACCGCGCCTACCGCCGTAGCAGCTGTAGCCGCTTTACCCGGTGCCGACCTAATCCAAGAAGTCGAGCAGATCGAAATAGGCTACAAAGCCAGCTTCTCGAACCTCTCCGCCTACCTAACCCTCTTCTACAACGAAGCCGAAGGCAACCGCTTCACCCCCCGCCCCGGTGCCCCCTCAGAAATCTCCGCCAACGAAGCCATCGGCATAGAAATGGATGTGCGCTGGCAAAACGAGGCGGGCTTATCGCTGGTCTTCAACGGCACCATTCAAGAGACCGAGATCTCCAAAAGTGCCGGCAACGACGGCAACGAAGCGCAACGCCAGCCGCCTTACCAATTCCGCATCTCCCCCAGCTACGACTTCGACATGGGGCTAATGACCGCCACCCTCTACGGCAGCCTAACCATGGTCGATGACCGCTTCTCCGACAACGCCAACACCGTCATCCTGCCCGGCTACGAGAAGTTGGATCTAGGGGTGATCGTCAACCCCTCCGACGAGCTCGCCCTGCAAGTGGTCCTCGACAACTTCACCGATGAAGAAGGACTAACCGAGGGCGATCCGCGCAACGCCGGGGTAGGCAACGGCCGCTACATCCTCCCCCGCAGCGTCAAATTCAGCCTCGCCTATTCCTTCTAATCGACCGCCAACTTGCAATCCAAACGGGGCCGCAGTGAATCATCACGCGGCCCCGTTTTTTTACCCATTTTTTAGCCCACCAAGAGGAACCACCCCATGAACCGTTGGCTAACCATCTCCTCCCTATTCATCAACTACTTCGTCTTCGCCATCCTGCTAAACAGCGTCGGCATCGTCATCCTACAAGTCCAAGAAAGCTACGCCGTCACCAAAACCGCCGCCAGCACCCTAGAAGCCTTCAAAGACCTGCCCATCGCCATCACCTCCTTTTTCGTCGCCTCCTTCCTAGTCCGCCTCGGCTACAAACGCACCATGCTCGCTGCCCTCGCCGCCATCGGGCTAGTCTGCTTACTGATGCCGCAAGTCCCCAAATTCTGGATGACCCAAATGCTATTCGCCGCCACCGGCATCTGCTTCGGGCTAGTCAAAGTCTCCGTCTTCGCCTCCCTCACCCTCGTCACCCGCGATCGCCGCGAACACGTCAGCATGATGAGCTTCCTCGAAGCCTTCTTCATGGTCGGCGTCCTCTCCAACTATTTCATTTTCAGTGCCTTCATCGACAACCAACCCGGCTCCACCAGCTGGCTAAATGTCTACTACGTGCTCGCCGCCCTCTCCGCCTTCGCCCTCGTCCTATTACTGCGCGTAGAACTGAACGAATCCAGCCTCACCACCGAAACCAACAAACCCTTCGCCGAAGAATTCGCTGAAATGCTCAAATTGGCGATCCAACCCCTCGTCCTAATTTTCATCATCTGCGCCTTCCTCTTCGTCCTCATCGAACAAAGCTTCATGACCTGGCTCCCCACCTTCAACAAAAACGCTTGGAACATGACCAACTCCCTCAGCGTCCAAATGACCAGCATCCTCGGTGCCGCCCTCGCCCTCGGCCGCTTCGCTGGCGGCATCATGTTCCGCTACATAGACTGGTTCAAAGTCCTCGCCGCCGGCCTCATCCTCGCCGCCGTCCTGCTAGTCATCAGCCTGCGCATGTCCGCCCAAATGTCCGCCCAAGTCAGCGGCGACCAAGTCATCGCCACCTGGGGCCAAGCCCCCCTAGCCGCCTACCTCTTCCCTCTGATCGGCCTCTGCATCGCCGCCATCTACCCCGCCATCAACTCCGCCGTCCTCTCCGCCCTCCCCAGCCGCCAACACGCCCCCATGGCCGGCCTGATCGTCGTATTCTCCGCCCTCGGCGGCACCACCGGCTCCATGCTCACCGGCCTCCTCTTCCAAAACTACGGCGGCCAGACCGCTTTCTACGCCACCCTAATCCCCATAGCCGCCCTAATCGCCGCCCTCTACCTATTCAAACGCAAAACCGACGAAATCGCCGCCAGCCGCGAACTCACCCCCGCCCAATAAAAATGCCCCAATCCAGCCTCCCCCCCACCTCCGACCAACTCTACGGCGATCTCTTCACTGCCGCCCAAACCACCAAAATCTGCGGCGATTCCAAAACCTTCGTCGACGCCCTCCCCAAACGCCCCCCGCCAGAAATACTCGCCTCCTTCACCGCCCAAAACCAATCCCCCGACTTCGACCTCGCCGCCTT
>JACONM010000017.1:5948-74058 GCA_014323765.1 Cellvibrionales bacterium
CGACCAACTCTGGGACAAACTCACCCGCAGCAAAGACCACGCCCCCCCCCACTCCTCCCTGCTCGCCCTGCCGCACCCCTACATCGTCCCCGGCGGCCGCTTCCGCGAAATCTACTATTGGGACAGCTACTTCACCATGCTCGGTCTCGCCCACAGCGGGCGGCAAGCCCTAGTCGCCCACATGGTCGCCAACTTCGCCCACCTCATCGACCGCATCGGCTTCATCCCCAACGGCAACCGCACCTACTACTGCACTCGCTCGCAACCCCCCTTCTTCGCCCTAATGGTCGAATTACTCGCCGAATCCCAGCAAGACGAGCAAATCTACCTCCAATACCTCCCCCAACTAGAACGCGAATACCAATTCTGGATGGCCGGCTCCAACGAATTGAAAGAAGGACAAGCCCACCGCCGCGTCGTAAATCACCAAGGCACCCTGCTAAACCGCTACTGGGACGATGCCGCCACCCCCCGCCAAGAAAGCCACAGCGAAGACGTCGAACTCGCCGCCGCAAGCCACCGCGACCCCGCCGAAATCTACCGCGAAATCCGCGCCGCCGCCGAATCCGGTTGGGACTTCAGCATCCGCTGGTTCGCCGACGCCCAAACCATGGCCACCATCCGCACCACCCAAATGCTCCCCGTAGACCTAAACGCCCTACTACACCGCCTAGAAGACCGCCTGTCCCACGCCCACCACCTAGCCGAAAACCCCACCCAAGCCGACTTCTACCGCACCCGCGCCACCCACCGCCAACAAGCCATCCAAACCGGCTTCTTCGACCAAAAATCCGGCCTCTTCACCGACCTCCTCCTAGACGGCCACCCCGCCCCCACCCCCACCGCAGCCACCGCCTTCCCCCTATTCCTACACCTCGCCACCCCCGACCAAGCCACCCAAGTCGCCACCTATCTGGAAGCCAACTTCCTCCGCCCCGGCGGCTGGGCCAGCACCCTAATCGAGAGCGGCCAACAATGGGATGCCCCCAACGGCTGGGCCCCACTACAATGGGCCATCTACCAAGGATTAAAAAACTACGGCCACCAAGACCTCGCCAACCAAGGCGCCCACCGCTGGGCCAAAAACTGCCTAACCGTCTTCCGCCAAACCGGCAAACTCCTAGAAAAATACAACATCGAACAGGTAGGCACCCTCGCCGCCGGCGGCGAATACCAAGTCCAAGACGGCTTCGGCTGGACCAACGCCACCCTACTCCGCCTCCTAGACGACCTAGCCCTATAATCCCCCCCACCCCACAAAAACCCAGCAATAAAAAAACCAATGCTGCATGCCAAACCCATAATCACCGATGCGCCATTGGCCACTGTCTTTTCCAAAGATCGATGCATCACTGCCCCCGCGCTAAATGCGCCAGCCGGGCTGCATTACAACACCCGCCTAAAAATGGACGGCCTAGATTTGCTCTCCAAGCTCCCCGCCAACGCCATCCCAGTCGCCTTTTTTGACCCGCAATACCGGGGCGTGCTCGACAAACTCAGCTACGGCAATGAAGGCGTCAGCCGCGGCAAAGCCCGCTGCAGCCTTGCGCAAATGTCAGAAAAAACCATTCAGGCATTCATCGCCGCAATTTCCCGCAGCCTGATCCCAAGCGGACACCTGTTCTTATGGATGGACAAATTCCACCTATGCACCGGCTTTGCCAACTGGCTTGAAGAAACCGCCCTCGATGTGGTCGACATGCTCACTTGGCACAAAGGCAGAATAGGCATGGGCTACCGCACCCGCCGCACCTCCGAACACTTGGTCGTATTACAAAAAAAACCGCGCCGCGCTAAAGGCATTTGGAAAGTCCACACCATCCCCGACATCTGGTCCGAACAAGTCAAGCCCGGCAGCCATGCCCACAAAAAACCCACCCAGCTACAAGGCGAATTAATCGCCGCTGTATCCAACCCGGGCGATCTAGTAATAGACCCAGCAGCAGGCAGTTTCTCAGTATTAGAAGCCTGCCAAAACACCGGTCGCAATTTTCTAGGCTGCGATCTAAACGGCTAAAACAACCGGACGCAAATGTTGCGAACCGCTAAAAACTAACCCCGACCAAATTAGTCCGAAAAGAAAAAGCAACCCCCCAATCGATGATTACCAGTGAACCAACCACCCCCCACAGTCGTAATCACAACCAATAGTTGCCAACTCCACCAATCCACCACCCCACCATGCCCACCCCAGCCCCCGAACCCGCCCTACTAGACCAGCTAAAAGCGTTTTATCGCGACCTGCTACATATGCCGCTCGACGACATCGAGCAACTCTACAGCCAAGACATCGTCTTCGGCCTATTCAAGCGCGGCGGCTGGGTGTCTACGGAGATCGTCCCTGATGCGCGCAAACGCACACTACAACGGGTCATACGCAGCAAAGTCGACCTAGATAGCGTGATTCATTTTTTCGAGTCCAGCATGGCCCCCATGAATTCGCCAACACTCGGTCCCACATCAGCGGCATCGAATCATTCTGGGTCTATGCCAAATTGCGATTGAGCAAAATGAAAGGCATTCGCCAGCCTATGTTTTATTACCACCTGAAAGAGACGGAATTCCGCTTCAATCACCGCCAAGACAACTTATATCTCATCCTGCTAAAATTGCTCCGTGAGGAGCCGATTTGATGGCTTGGCTTCCTAAGGCCCAAAAAAATGCCCGACTTCCAAAAAATACTGATCGCCAACCGTAGCGAGATCGCCATCCGCATTATGCGGGCGGTCAACGAGCTCGGCAAAAAAACCGTGGCGGTCTACGCCGCGCAGGACAAACTGAGCCTGCACCGCTTTAAGGCCGATGAGGCGTACCAAATCGGAGCCGGGCGCGGCCCGGTGGCGGCTTATCTGGCGATCGACGAACTAATTCGCGTGGCCAAAATGGCCGGTGCCGATGCCATCCACCCCGGCTACGGCCTGTTGTCGGAAAACCCAGATTTTGTCGATGCCTGCGAGCAGCACGGCATTTGTTTTATCGGCCCCAGCGCGGCGACCATGCGCGCCCTCGGCGACAAAGCGGCGGCGCGGCAGGTGGCCATGGATGCCGGGGTGCCGGTGGTGCCAGCCACCGCGGTGCTGGGGGACGATATGGCGCAGATCCACGCTCAGGCGGCAGAGATCGGCTACCCGCTCATGCTCAAAGCCAGTTGGGGCGGCGGCGGGCGCGGCATGCGGGCGATTGCGGGGCCGGAAGAACTAGAAGCCAAAGTGCTCGAGGGGCGACGCGAGGCCGAAGCCGCTTTCGGCAACGGTGCCGGCTATTTAGAAAAAATGATTGAACGCGCCCGCCATGTGGAGGTGCAAATTCTCGGCGATCAGCACGGCGGGCTTTATCACCTGTATGAGCGCGATTGCTCGGTGCAACGGCGCAATCAGAAAGTGGTCGAACGCGCCCCCGCCCCCTATTTGACCGCGGCGCAACGCGAGCATGTTTGCCAGCTTGGCCAGCGACTGTGCCAGCAGGTCGGCTACCACGGGGCCGGCACCGTCGAATTTTTAATGGATATGGACAGCGACGAGTTTTATTTTATCGAAGTAAATCCGCGCATCCAAGTCGAGCACACGGTAACCGAAGAAGTTACCGGCATCGACATCGTCCAAGCGCAAATAAAAATTGCCGAGGGCAAAACCATTGCCGCAGCCACCGGGGTCGATTCCCAAGACGAAGTGCGCCTCCGCGGCCACGCCCTGCAAGCGCGAATTACCACCGAAGACCCGCAAAACAATTTTATCCCCGATTACGGGCGCATCGCCGCCTATCGTTCGGCCAACGGTCCGGGGCTGCGGCTCGATGGCGGCACCGCCTACGCCGGCGGGGTCATCACCCGTTATTACGACTCTTTATTAGTCAAGGTCACCGCCCATGCCCAAACCCCGGCGGCGGCAATTCGCCGCATGGGCCGCGCCCTGCGCGAGTTCCGCATTCGCGGGGTGTCGACCAATATCGCCTTTGTCGAAAACCTATTGCAACACCCAACCTTTTTATCCGGTGAATACAGCACCCGGTTTATCGACAGCACTCCCGAGTTATTCCAATTCAGCCCACGCCGCGACCGTGCCACCCGCCTGCTCAATTACATCGCGGAGGTCACAGTCAACGGCCATCCGGAAACAAAAAATTCGCCGCCCTCCGCCGCCAAACTAAAGCCCCCCACACCGCCGCCCGCGCAGGCGGAACCCGCCCCCGGCACCCGCAATCTATTGGCAGAAAAAGGCCCGCAAGCAGTGGCCGATTGGCTGGCCGCGCAACCGCAATTATTATTGACCGACACCAGCATGCGCGATGCACACCAGTCGCTGCTCGCCACCCGCATGCGTTCCTATGATCTAGTGCGCATCGCCCCCGCTTATGCCGTCAACCTGCCGCAATTATTTTCACTGGAATGCTGGGGCGGAGCCACCTTTGATGTCGCCTACCGCTTTTTACATGAATGTCCCTGGCAACGCCTGCGCGACCTACGCACCAAACTGCCGAATATCATGACCCAAATGCTGTTGCGCGGGGCCAACGGGGTGGGCTACACCAATTATCCGGATAATGTGGTGCAAGAATTTGTCCGCCAAGCGGCCACCGGCATCGACTTATTCCGGGTGTTTGATTCGCTAAATTGGGTAGAAAACATGCGGGTCGCTATGGACGCGGTTTTAGAAAATAACAAACTGTGCGAGGGCACTATTTGTTACACCGGCGACATTCTAAATCCCAATCGCGCCAAATATAATCTGCGCTATTACATCGACCGCGCTAAAGAATTGCGCGCCGCCGGGGCGCATATTTTGGGATTAAAAGACATGGCCGGCCTGCTTAAACCTGCCGCCGCTCGAGTGCTAATAAAAGCCTTAAGAGAGGAAGTCGGTCTGCCCGTGCATTTTCACACCCACGATACCTCCGGCCTCGCCGCTGCCACCGTTCTCGCCGCCGCCGAGGCCGGGGTAGATGCCGCCGATGCCGCCATGGATGCGCTCTCCGGCGGTACGTCGCAGCCTTGCATAGGTTCCATTATTGAAGCACTGGCCCACACCGAACGCGCCACCGGCCTCGACAGCGAGCGGGTGCGGGAAATTTCCCGTTATTGGCAGGGGGTGCGCACCCAATACACCGCCTTTGAAAGCGGCTTGCCCGCGCCCGCCTCGGAAGTGTATTTGCACGAAATACCCGGCGGGCAATTCACTAATCTAAAAACGCAAGCACGTGCGCTAGGGTTGGAAGAACGCTGGCCGGAAGTGGCGCACGCCTATGCGCAGGCCAACCAGATTTTCGGCGACATCGTTAAAGTAACCCCCTCTTCCAAAGTGGTCGGCGATATGGCACTGATGATGGTCGCGCAAAACCTAAGCCGCGCACAAGTGGAAGACCCGGATTTTGATCTGGCTTTCCCCGATTCAGTGGTCGACATGCTGCGCGGCAACCTCGGCCAACCGCCGGGCGGCTTTCCCGAGGGCATCGTAAAAAAGGTATTAAAAGACGAACAACCGTCCCTAGAACGCCCCGGTAAAAACCTGCCGCCAATGGATCTCGAACAGGCCCGCGCCACCCTATCCGCCAAGTTAGACGGTGCCACAGTGGACGATGAAGACCTAAATGGCTATTTAATGTACCCACAGGTTTTTCTCGATTACCGGCAACGCCACCAAACCTACGGCCCAGTGCGCACCCTGCCGACCAAAACCTTTTTTTACGGCATGCAAGCAGGCGAGGAAATCACCGCCGAAATCGACCCGGGCAAAACATTAGAAATTCGCCTGCAAGCGGTAGGCGAGCCGGATGAAAAAGGCGATGTGCGGGTGTTTTTTGAATTAAACGGCCAACCGCGGGTAATCCGTGTGCCAGACCGTAAAATAAAAAACACAACCAGCCAACGCCGTCGCGCCGTCGAATCCGACCCCAACCAAATCGGTGCCCCCATGCCCGGCATCGTCACCAGCATCGCCGTCACCACTGGCCAAACCGTCCAACGCGGCGACCTGCTACTAACCATCGAGGCCATGAAAATGGAAACCGGCATCCACGCCGAGCGCGATGCAGTGGTAAAACAAATACACATCCAACCCGGCGGGCAGATCGATGCCCATGATCTGCTGATTGAACTAGGTTAGTTTCAATGGCGAGCCTGGCGGGGCCGGGATGACCTAATGTTGCGGTGCTTCTCACCACCCCTAAGCGACCATCTCCCAAGTGTAAAAAAACTAGGGTGAGAAAAAAGCCGACTTAATGACGTTTCGGGGCATCGATTTTTTATCGGGGCTGCCCCAGATAACTACCCCATACTCTCCTTAACCCATTGTCTTAATTGAACCATTTGAGCCAACGGGGCACTGTGATTGAATCGCCACTCGCATTCCTTGAGATAGAGCGAGAATCGGTGCTTTTTTACCAGCGATTTTGCGGGCATTGCGCCCCGCAGGCGGCAACTCAGGAGAACAAGCAGCGCGGATCTGAGCGGGACGCACACGAAGGGGAGGGAGACGATAGCGGCGGTTTTTAGAAGTCGTACGTCAGGCGCAAATTGACACGGCGCGGCAGGACTGGGCGACCGACAACAAAATCACCCGCCGTCTGCTCTGCGTCACGTGGGTTACCTTCAGTGGTGCCATCAGAATCCAACAGGTTGAAAATATACAGCCCAATGCGAGATCATAGGTCAACCGCTTCAGTCCGTTCAAGCAAGACCGTTTGATTGAGTATTTCATCGCTGGCACAACGGCTCGCACATCGGCCTACTTACTAGGCGTGAACCACAATTCCGCCGCCTGTAATTCCACCGCTTGCGGCAGATCATCGCTGTGCAGACCGAGGCTGCGAGCGCAGCGATGTTTGGCGGTAAAGTGGTTGTCAATCCCATCCCTTAATATCTTCAATAATCCGCCGCAAATCCCCGCTCACCCATTCATGTCTATTGTCATATTTGGCATGAATGAATTTTTCAATTTCCTGATAATGCGGAGATCTAAACGAAAATTCCAGCTTAAAACTGCGCCCCGGATCACTCGTCTGATAGCTGCCCAAGCGTTCCTTCACATCTTTAGCGATCCCCACCTTGTATTCGCCGGGGTAATTTTTATGGGGAATCACATAGACGAATTTTGTATTAGCTTGCGTTGTGTCTATATCGGTGCGCTTAGGCGGCGCAGTTTGGAACTCAGGCTCGCCGCTAACCATATCCGCCGGTACTTCACGGCCCAATCGTTCTTTAACCAATTCAAAAGCCTTGTACGAGACATCCACCCCGACCCAATCGCGCTGTAACGATTCGGCGGCAACAAGCGTTGTGGCGCAGCCGCAAAAGGGGTCCAGCACCATATCGCCGGGCTCGCTGGAAGCCCTAATAATGCGCTGCAACAGGGCCAGCGGTTTTTGTGTCGGATAGCCAGTCTTTTCTTTCGAGAAACTTTTGATCATAATGCTGTCCAGCACATCGGCAGAGCTACAATTCCAAGTGTCCTCGATGGGCACCCCTGCGCCAGTCGGTTTTTTACCATCCCGCCGCACATAATCGGGCGGATAGGGAATGTAGCTTTTATTAAAAATTTTCGCAGCAGCCGCCGTTTTTAAATAGTACAAAATCGTATCATGATTCCGAATCCAGCCCCGTTTTTGAGTCTTATACCCACTCACCCAGCCAATCCGCCAAATAATTTCATTCTGAAAATGTTTCTCCCCAAAAATGCAATCCATAAGCAATTTAAGATAATGGCTCATAGTCGGATCGCAATGCAAATAGACGGAACCAGTACCGCGCAAAACCCGTTGGCATTCGATCAAACGAATGGCCATATAAGCAAGATAAAAAAAATTATAAGACGACCGTCCTTCAATATTTTTAACACTATTCAAAAATTCATGCAGCGCATAATGGTCTTGACGAATTTCATCCAGCCACTCATTCTTAATATCTTCTTCACGGAAAATATCGGAAAATTCCGCCCCCTCCGCACTGCTACCAATGGGCGCAGTAAAAACCTTCTTTTTATTGAACGGCGGGTCTAGATAAATCAGATCGACAGACTTGCTATTGATGCCCCGCAGCACATCCAGATTATCTCGGCAATAGATAGTCCGACTCTTCAGGTTGACCATGCAATTCTTACCTCAAGCCCAGTAGAAAAAGAGAAGCCCCCCTGACAAGGGGGGTTGGGGGGTTGATTGGGCGGGGCTTGATTGGAGAGGTTGGAGAAGGTTCAATCGAACCCCCTCCCACCCCAAAAAAACACCCCCACAAACCAGCCCACCCATCGCACCCCCTACTTCCAATCCCCAATCTCCGCCCGCGGAATACCCAAATTCTCGCGCAGGGTGGGGCCAAGGTATTCGCTTTTCACCACCCCGCGGCGTTGCAATTCGGGCACCACCAAGCGGCAGAAATCCTCATAGGTGCCGGGGATATAAGTGGGCGCCGTCACAAACCCATCGCAGGCCCCGCTCACAAACCAGTCTTCCATCTGGTCGGCCACTTCCCCCGCCGTGCCGTAAATCAGCGGAAATTCACGGATAGTTGCACGATGGGTAACTTTCAAAAAGTCATTCGTAGACGGGTTTTTAGTGCCGCTAATGTCCACCACCCGCTGCTTGTAGGACTGATTGCCGGTCATATTTTCCATCTCCGCATCGCTGAATGGGTCATCCATCCCGCGCCCGGCAAAATCGTAATTGAAAAGTTCGGACAAATTGACCAGCTGATCAATGGGCTTGACCAAGGAATCGAGCAACGCCACCTGATCCTCAGCCATAGCGCGAGTCTCCGCCACCACCGGAAAACAAGCGGTCGCAATACGCGCATGTTCCGGGTTGCGCCCGGCTTTGGCAATTTGCGCTTTCAACGCCTGATATTTTTTCTGCCCGACTTCCTTAGTGGGAAACAGCGAAAAAATAACCTCCCCCCAGCGAGCCGCAAACTCCAACCCGCGAGCACTGCCGCCCGCCTGAATAATAATGGGCCGCCCCTGCGCCGAGCGCGGCACCGGCAAGGGACCAGCCGAGGCAAACCACTCGCCCTTATGCCCCAACGGATGCACCTTATCCGGGTCGGCAAAACGCCCGCTCGGCTTGTCGATAATAATCGCATCGTCCTCCCAAGTGTCCCAGTGGCCGAGCACCACTTCCATAAATTCATCGGCGCGATCGTAACGCTCCTCCGCCCCCAAGTGTTTTTCCCGCCCATAATTCGCTGCCTCGGAATCGTTCAACGAGGTCACCACATTCCACCCAGCGCGCCCGCCCAGCATCAGGTCCATGGTCGAAAAACTGCGCGCAATATGAAACGGCTCGTTATAGGTCGTCGAGCAGGTAGAAGCCACCCCTAAATAATTAGTGGCAAACCCCATAGCCAACATGATCGGATTCGGATCCATTTTCACCGTACGAATCCCATATTCCACCGCATCGCGATGGCTATTGTTATATTTATCCGGCATCGCCAAGCGATCATCGACAAACGCCAAATCAAAGCGGGCCGCTTCCAGCTCCCGGGCAATGCGCTGATAATAAGCCGCAGTGGTCGAATCCGTAGCCGCCGCCGGGTGCCGCCAAGAAGCCGGAAAGTTAGAGCAATTTTGCGCCTGAATAAAAGCGATCAGGGCCATCTTGCGCGATGCAGAAGGGGCAGTTGATTTAGACATTTAGAGTCTCCTTAGGGTTGCACTGTGAAAGGGTGAATAACGGAATAACGGATATAGCCGAGAATAACGGAATAACGCAATAAAAGAAGTTTAGAAAAAAGTTGCACCGACTTCATCAAACGACTGCAAACGGTAACGAAGCCAGCTCCTAGGCTTCGGAAACAACGCCGGCAAAAGCGCACCGGACAGCACTATCTCCCCAGCCCGCATGCCAATGCCGCGCCCCGCCAAGTGATTGGCAAGCCAGGTCAGCAGGGCCGCATGGTCCAAGGAATCGGCCACGCGCACGGATTGCTCGCTTGCGCCCTCCGCTTCATCCGCCATAAAGACCGAAACCTGCGCCACCATCGTCTCTAAATCCAGCTTGCGCAACGGCTTCCACCCGCCCAAAATCACCCCCGCACTGCACGTATTCTCCGCAATCAGCGAGGGCGGATGCAACGCGGCGTAATCCAAATGGCGGTCATCGAGCACGTCAAGAGCCGGACAAACCAGATCCACCGCCGCCATCACCGTCTCCTGCGTAAAAGGGGCCGCAGCGGCATCCAATGCCTGCCCCATCTGAAAACAGATCTCACATTCGACCCCCAAATGCTGATAATTCTCCAAGTCGATATCCGCGCTATTCCACCGCAGCCCAGTTTCGAGCACCGCCCCGACAATAGGCTCACGCAACCCGCATTTACGTTGCACCGCCGGCGACGCCAAAGCAATTTTGTAGCCCTCCCGCCGACCCGCCCCGTGGGCCTCCAACAGGGCCACCACTTCATCCTGAACCCGATAAGCACTAGCGCAGTCGGGCAAATCAAGCACCCGAAACGGCTGCCGATTGAAGTGCGCATTCAGCAGCGTAGCAGCCTGTTTGCGGGGGTCACTAGGCACCGGGGACTCCGGCGCGGCAGATTGCATTTGCATAAGGCGGAAAACCGGATGATGCCGGGGCGACAAGCAATATTGTATGGCGACAAATATACCAGCATATTGACAAGACCGCCTAAAAAAGATTGAATCCGCGCCCTTAGCCTCAGCCACGCCGCCGCCACCCGCGCCCCAACAGCAGGGAAATTCCGTGCCCGCCACCGCCACCATCGCCCCGGCCGACTTAGCCGAACCAGCCGATCTCGCCGACATCGATGCCTACACCCTAGCCGATGGGGCCCGCCGCGCCGGTATCGGTGCCGTGCTACATGGCTTGAAACCGCAAAGTTCGGCGGCACAATTCATCGGTCGCGCCCGCACCGCCCGCATCGACTACCGCCCCCACGGCCAGATCCCCCTAGCCGAATACGGCACCGGCGCACTGCTCGAATCCTGCGCCCCCGGCGATTGCCTACTGCTCGATGGCGGCGGCATAATGCTGACCGCCATGGGCGATCTCGCCGTCCACGCCCTGCACCGCAGCGGCGCAGCAGCGGCGATCATCAACGCCTGCGTGCGCGACATCGAAGCCATCGAACAAATCGGCTTGCCCGTCTTCGCTCGCGGCCCCGCCATCACCACCATGGCCGGGCGCGCCAAAATTGTCGGCATCGGCGATCCCGTCACCATCGATGGCGTTACTATTAACAACGGCGACCTCATCGCTGGTTGCCGCGGCGGAATTGTCGCCATCCCCTGGCAAGACCGCACCCGCGCTCTAACTGAGGCCCGCCGAGTACTGACAAGCGACCAACAAATGCTGGCAGGCATCGAAGCGGGCGAATCCTTCAGCACTCTCTGGGCCAAACACAAAGCCCTCCCCTCCCTGCCCTCAACACAAGGTAACTAACTCCATGCGCCAACATCGCACCCTACTGATCACCACCTGCGCGGATGAAAAACTGCTGGCCAAGCAGCGCACCGCCACCGCCGATGTCGCCTTCCTAGAGCTCGAAGACGGCGTGCTCGCCGACCAAAAAGCCGAAGCCCGCGCCCGCTGCCTAGATGCCCTGCAAAACTGGGACTACCAAGGCAAAGAACGCTGGGTGCGCATCAATCAGATCACCACTCTGGACGGCATGCGCGATCTTATGGAGCTCGTCCCCGGCCGCCCCGATGCCCTCATCCCCGGCAAACTACGCAGCAAAGACGAAATCACCGTCGCCGACTACATCCTCAGCCGCCGCGAAGAAGAACTCGGCCTACCAGCAGGCGAAATCAAACTCTGCCCCATGGTCGAAAGCGGCCCAGCCGTCATCAACCTAAAAGAAATCATCACCGCCTCCCCGCGCATGATCGGTGTCTGCCTCGGCACTGAAGACCTCAGCGTCGATGTCGGCATCATGCGCACCGAGGAAGAGCGCGAGCTCGAATGGGTGCGCGGCCACGTGGTCATGACCTGCCATGCACTCGGTGTCGAATGCTTCGATGTCGCCAGCGTCAAACTGCGCGAACCAAAGGCCCTCTGGCAAGAAGCCCGCCGCGTCTACCACATGGGCTACGACGGCAAAATGTGCATCTCACCGACCCAAGTCGATGTCATCCACGATGCTTTCACCCCGGAGCCGGAAAAAATCGCCTGGGCGCAAAAGATCATCAAAGCCGCCGCGGAAGCCGAACAGCAAGGCACCTCGGTCTTCGCCGTCGATGGCCGCATGGTCGACTACCCCTTCATCGAACAAGCCAAGCAAATCCTGCGGCGGGCAGGCCAAGATGCCTAGCTCATCCGCCCTGCAAACCCTATTCCGCCCGCACAGCGTGGCGGTGGTCGGTGCCTCCAACGACACCAACAAATTCGGCGGCAAGGTCGCCCGCAACATCGCCCGCTCCACCATCGCCCAACGCTTCTACATCAATGCGAAAGGCGGCAAAGTCCAAGGCCAACCCGCCTACAAGTCCCTCGCCGACCTGCCCGCCGCCCCCGATGCCGTGGTCCTAGCCGTCCCCGCCCCCGTCGCCCTGCAAGAATTGCGCCGCGCCGCCGAGATGGGCACTCGCGCCGCCGTGGTTTTCGCCGCCGGCTTCCGCGAGGCCGGCGAACAAGGCCGCGCCCGCGAAGCCGAACTCGCCAAACTCGCCGCCGACTACGACCTCGCCCTAGTCGGCCCCAACTGCGTCGGCATCGCCAACTTCGCCGACCAAGTCTTCCTCAGCTCCGCCGATGGCATAGAACCCAACCCCCCCGGCAACATCGCCCTAATATCGCAAAGCGGTTCACTCGGCATAGTGGTCTCCAGCCGCCAACAAGGCCGCTTCCGCTACCAAATCACCACCGGCAACGAAACCGTCCTAAAAACCCACCACCTAATGCAAGCCCTGCTCGACCAAGACCCAAAAATCCAAACCTTTGCCCTATTGCTAGAAGCCGTCCACGACCCCGCCGGCCTCGCCCAAGTCGTCGCCGCCGCCCACCAAAAAGGCAAACGCACCGTATTATTAAAACTCGCCGGCTCCGCCACCGCCGGCAAGATCGCCGCCCTCCACACCGGCGCGGTCAGCGGCGCAATGGCCCCCCTGCAAGCCTATTGCCGCGACCACCGCATCCTATTAGCCGCCAGCCTGCGCGAGTTCTACGCCGTCCTAACCCTGCTCTCCACCACGACATACCAAGGCGGCACCCGCGTCGGCATCTACACCGCCTCCGGCGGCACCGCCGTACTCGGAGCCGACTTCGCCGAAAGCCAGGGCCTAGATTTACCCACCCCACCGCCCGCCGCCCGCCAAGCCGTCGCCGCAACCCTCGGCTCCCAAGCAGAGCGCATCACCAACCCGCTCGACACCACCGGCATCCACGCCTACGATGCCACCCGCTTCGCCCAAGCCCTAAGTCAGTTCGCCGACCCCAATACCTACGACCTCGTCCTAGTCCCCCTAGGCGGCGCCGGCGGCCAAACGGCCCTAGATCGCATCCAAGCCATCGCCCAAGTCATGGCGGATTCCCCCGTGCCCATCGTCCCCGTCTGGCAACAGCTGCGCATGCTCGAAGAGCCCGCCTTTAAATGGCTGTATGAATCCGGACGGGCCATGTTCACCGACTACGAATCGCCGCTAGAAGCCATGGCCCTAATCTCCGCCCTAGACGACTCCCCCCCAGCAACAACCCAAAAATCCGCAGAATCCGCCACCACCAAAGAAACCCCCAACGATGCTCACGCCGCCACTGGCATCCCCTTCAAAGACGCCCTCTTAGCCCTAGAAGCCGCTGGTGCCCCCATCGCCCCCATCGGTGTCGTCACCGCAAAAGACGACCCCGCCCAAGTCTTCGCCCGCTACGGCCAACCCCTCGCCCTCAAAGCCAACCACCCGCAGTTACTGCATAAATCCGATGCCAAACTAGTGGTCTTCCCGGTCGCCACCCCCGACCAATTCCGCGCCGAAACCGCCCGCATGACCGCCGCCTGCCAAGATCTGGGCCTCCCCGATGCCGAGCTAATCGCCCAATCCGCCGTCACCGGCGGCCTCGAGCTCCTCTGCGGCTTCCAACGCGACCCCGAGCTCGGCCCCTACATAGTGCTAGGTGCCGGCGGCATCTACACCGAAATCCTCAAAGACTCCGCCGTCGCCCTAATCGCCGACAGCGGCCCAGCCAGCAGCGATCTAAAAAGCCGCCTAGAAAAAGCCCTCCAACGCCTGCGCTGCTGGCCGATCCTAAAAGGCACCCGCGGCGACCCCGGCTACGACTGGCCCGCCGCCATAGCCGCCATCCTCCCCGCCGCCGAATACTTCCGCACCAACCCCAAAATCAACGGCATGGAGCTAAACCCCCTAACCCTAATGCCCGCCCAAAACGGCGCCCAAATAGTAGACGCCCGCATCCTCTAACCCCCCCTTGATTCCGCCGCCAAGCCCCGCAATTTTCAGCACTTCGCAGGATGGAGCGATTCGTAATGAAAGGCACGGTGAGTTGGCAGGGAGGGGTGGCGTTTTTGGCGGAGAGTGGGAGCGGGCATCGGATTCGGGTGGATGGGCCGCCGGAGCATGGGGGCGAGAATCGCGGGGTGCGACCGATGGAGATGCTGTTGCTGGGCGCCGCCGCTTGTTCGTCTTTTGATGTGATGGCTATGTTGGCGAAAGGTCGCCAGCAGGTTACCGACTGTGTTTGCGAGGTGGCGGCGGAGCGGGCGGAGGCGGTGCCGGCTGTTTTTACCCGCATTCATTTGCATTTTCGCCTTAGCGGTCGGGATTTGAAAGAGTCGCAGGTGCGGCGGGCGGTGCAGCTGTCCGCCGAAAAATACTGCTCGGCATCTATTATGCTGGCCGCGGCGGGGGTGGCGGTGTCGCACAGCTATGAGATCTGTGCGGCGGGCGGGGTGGATGGGTCGGATAGGTCGGGCGAGCCGGATGGGTAAAGGGGCCGACTTGGCTGGCTATCGGCGGCGGGTTTGGGCGGGGCGGCTAAATATGGGCGACGGTTTGGGTCATGGCTCGCGAGGCGGCGGTCATGGCGCGTTTTGCGAGCGGTGGGAATTCTAGCCCGCCGGCGGCCAGCGCAGACTGGCCGTGTTTTTCTTCGTCTTCCAGCATTTGCGCCACAATCGCCCGGCTGCGTTTGTCCGCCGCGGGCAGCTGCTGCTGATGGGTGCGCAGGTGCTGGCAAACCTGCTCTTCGGTGGCGGCGATGAAGCCTAGGCTCAGGCGGTCGCCGAGCAGGCCAGCCACCGCGCCGAGGCCGAAGGATAGCCCGTAAAACAGAGGGTTCAGATAGCTGGTGCGGCTGTCCAGTTGCGCCAATCGTGCCGCACACCATGCGAGGTGGTCGGCCTCTTCCGCCGCCGCTTGCTCCATATCGGCGCGCACCTGCGGCAATTTGGCGGTCAATGCCTGCCCTTGATAGAGGGCTTGAGCGCAGACTTCGCCGGTGTGGTTGACGCGCATTAGGCGGGCGGAGTGCTGTTTTTCCGCCGCGCTGAGTTCCGGTTCTGGCTTGTCTGCGGGAAGGTTGGGGGCCGGCGGCGGGCGGGTGCTGTGCGGGTCGGCGGCGAGGGTGCGCAGGGCGTTGTCCGCCGCATCGAGCAGCCGATCGAGGGGGCGCAGATGGCGGGTGGGCATCGAGATATTTGCGGGGCGGGCGATGCGGGCGGCGGCCCGGCGGTGAATTGGGGTGGGTCCGGTGCCGGTGGCGGGTGGACGGAGGGTTAAAACGACTTCTTTTTGCCGGGGCGGCCCTGTACGGCTTTGAAGCGCGGGTTGGATTTGCAGATGACGTAGGTGCGCCCGCGACGGCGGACGACTTGGCAGTCCGAGTGGCGGATTTTGGCACTTTTTAGGGAGCTGAGCACTTGCATTATTGCTTGCCTCGGTTTTTTAGGCGGCGGTTGAATTTGGCGATGCGGCCATCGTTTTGTGCGATGCGCTGCTTGCCGGTGTAGAAGGGGTGCGAGGCACTGGATACATCGATGGTCATGTAGGGGTAGGTTTTGCCCTGATGTTCGGCGGTGCGCTCGGTTTGCAGGGTCGAGCCAATGACAAAATAGGTGTCGGAGGTGGTGTCGTGGAACAGCACTTCACGATAGTCGGGGTGAATGTCGGCCTTCATGAGAATCTCTGGGCGGTCGCCGCTGTGGAAGCCGCTATGGTAGCGCATTCGCCCGGTCAATGCCAATGGCGGGGCGGTATTTTGCACTGCCGGGGGCTGCGCTATTGGCATTGATGCTTGGCAGGAATAGTTAGCGGGCCTCTTCGCGGGCGATGGCGCGGTGACCGATGTCGTTGCGCTTGTGCATGCCTTTCCAGTGAATGGATTCGGCGAGGCGGTGGGTGCGCTGGCGGGCTTCTTTTACGCTGCTGCCTAGCGCAGTGGCGCACAGTACTCGTCCGCCGCTGGTCACAGTGCGTCCGGCGGATTCGCGGGTGCCGGCGTGGAAGACCTTGGCATCGGGCGCGGTGGCTTGCTCTAAGCCGCTGATCGGCTCGCCGGTGGCATAGGTCCCCGGGTAGCCGGCGGCGGCCAGCACTGTGCCGAGGGCCGGGCGTGGGTCCCATTCGGCGGTGGTGCGGTCTAATCGCCCCTGCAAGGCGGCTTGGCAGAGGTCGATCAGGTCGGAGCGCAATCGCAGCATGATCGGCTGGGCTTCTGGGTCGCCGAAGCGGCAGTTGTATTCGATGACTTTGGGGGTGCCATCGGGGGCGATCATTAGGCCGGCGTACAGAAAGCCGCAATAGGGGTGGCCTGCCGCGGCCAGCCCGGCGAGGGTGGGGGCGATGATCTCGGCCATGATGCGCCGCTCTACCGCTGCGGTGACCACCGGGGCGGGCGAATAGGCCCCCATGCCGCCGGTGTTGGGGCCGCGGTCGCCTTCGCCGGCGCGTTTGTGGTCTTGGCTGGTGGCCAGCGGTAGGGCGTTTTTGCCATCGGCTAGGACGATGAAGCTGGCCTCTTCGCCTTCCAGAAACTCTTCGATGACCACTCGGGTGCCAGCCGCGCCGAAGCGATTGCCGCACAGCATCTCGCGCACCGCTGCCGCCGCCTCGCGCTGGTCTTGCGCGATCACCACGCCCTTGCCGGCGGCCAGCCCATCGGCTTTGACCACTATCGGGGTGGGCAGGGTGCGCAAATACGCCAATGCCGCGGGGAGTTCGGTAAAGGTGCGGTACGCCGCGGTGGGGATGGCGTGGCGGGTGAGGAAATCTTTGGCGAACGCTTTGGAGCCTTCCAGCCGCGCCGCGCCCTTGGTGGGGCCGAAGCAGGCCAGCCCGCGGGCTTGAAAATAGTCGACGATGCCGGCGACTAGCGGGGCTTCTGGACCGACCAGAGTCAGGCCCACCGAGCGGTTTGCGGCAAAGTCGGCTAGGGCGGCAAAGTCGTCGATCGCCAGCGCGATATTTTCTATCTTGGCTTCGCGGGCGGTGCCGGCGTTGCCTGGGGCCACATAGACCGCCTCTACCGCCGCCGCTTGCGCGGCCTTCCAAGCGAGGGCGTGTTCGCGCCCGCCGGAGCCGATGACTAGGACTCGCATGTCAGTCGTTCTGAGGGGCGATCGATGCCGCGCTCAATGCCGAAAGTGGCGCATGCCGGTGAACACCATCGCCAGTCCGTGTTCGTCTGCTGCGCCGATGACCTCCGCATCGCGCCGCGAGCCGCCCGGCTGGATCACGCAGCCAACGCCGGCCTCAGCGGCTTGGTCGATGCCATCGCGGAAGGGGAAAAAGGCATCCGAGGCCATGCAGCAGCCGGCCAGATCAAACCCGGCTTGCGCGGCTTTCATAACGGCGATCCGCGCCGAGTTCACGCGGCTCATTTGCCCGGCACCGATGCCGAGGGTCTGGCCGTTGCGGGCGTAGACGATGGCGTTGGATTTGACCATTTTTGCCACTTTCCAGGCGAACAGCAGGTCGGCGGTCTCCGCCTCATTGAGCGGGCGGCGGCTGACCACTTGCAGGTCGGCGGCACTTTTTACCATGCCCAGATCCCGCTCCTGTACCAGCATGCCACCAGTCACCGACTGATGGTGCCAGCTGGGGGTCGATGGCTCCAGCGGGGCGCATTCCAGCACCCGGATATTTGGTTTGGCGGCGGTGATTTGCCGGGCATCGGCGGCGGTGCCTGGGGCGATGATCACCTCGACAAATTGCGTCTCCAGAATGGCGGTGGCGGTGGCGGCATCCAGCGGGCGATTTAGCGCGATCACCCCGCCGAAAGCCGATTCTGGGTCGCAGGCGTGAGCGCAACGATAGGCCGTGGGCAAATCGGCGGCGGTACTGGCCCCGCAGGGATTGGCGTGTTTGACGATGACGCAGGCGGGCTCGGCAAACAGGCACACTGTCTCAAATGCCGTATCGGTGTCGGCGATGTTGTTGTGCGACAGGGGCTTGCCCTGATGTTGCTGCGCTGTGGCGATGCCTGCTGGAGTGCCGGGCTGGCGGTAAAACGCGCTGCGCTGGTGTGGGTTTTCGCCGTAGCGCAGGTCTTGGGTTTTGCGCAGCTGGATGTTCAGGGTGCGCGGGAACAGGGCGTTGCCGCCGGGGGCGGTGCGGCCTAGGTGGTTGGCGATGGCGGCATCGTAGCGGGCGGTCTGTTCGTAGGCGCACACGGCCAGATCGAAGCGGGTCGCGTGGCTCAGATCGCGGTCGTTGTCGGCCATTTCCGCTAGGACCCGGGGGTAGTCGGCGGGGTCGGTTAGCACCGCTACATGGGCGTGGTTTTTGGCCGCGGCGCGTAACATGGCCGGGCCGCCGATGTCGATCTGCTCGATTGCTTCTTCCATGGGGCAATCAGGGCGCGCCACGGTTTGCTCGAAGGGGTAGAGGTTGACCGCGACTAGATCGATGGGGCGGATGCCGTGTTCGGCCAGCGTGGCGTCATCGGTGCCGCGCCGCGCTAGGATGCCGCCGTGGATTTTTGGGTGCAGAGTTTTGACCCGCCCGCCGAGCATTTCTGGCAGGCCGGTGTAATCGCTCACCTCGACCACCGCGATGCCATGTTCGCGCAACATCTGGGCGGTGCCACCGGTGGAGAGAATCTCGATCTGCCAAGCGGCGAGCTGCTGCGCAAAGTCGAGCAGGCCGGTTTTGTCCGAGACGCTGAGCAGGGCGCGGCGGATGGGCTTGTAATGGGCGGACATGGCGACGTTCCTGCGTTGGGCGGACAATTTAGGGCGGGCGGCGGGGCGGCGTTACGGCGACCCCTGGTTACAGCAACTGATAGCGCAGTAGCTTTTTGCGCAGGGTGCTGCGGCTGATGCCGAGCATGGTGGCGGCGTGCGATTGGTTGTCGGCGGCTTTTGCCATGGCCGCCTGCAGCAGCGGTCGCTCTACCTCATCGAGCACTTTGGCGTGGAGATCGCGGGGCGGTTCATCGCCGAGATGGTCGAGGTAGTCTTCCACCGCGATCCGCACCGCATCGGCTAGGCAGCTGGCCTGCCGGAACTGCTGCGCTGCTTTGGCGGGTTTGGCTGGTGCTTTCATGCGGGGTGCTGCATCTCGCACTCGGGGCCCGTTAGGGCCGCAAAGTGGCGGCTGGCCGCTTCCATCTGCGCATCGGCGGCGGTGATCTGGTTGATTTCCTGCTGTGCGGCGCGGCAGCGATCGGTGCTGAGGTCCGGGTTTCGGTTCGAGTTTGCCGCCTGCAAATACCAGCCAATCTGTTTGCGCGCCAGCTGGGGGCCGCGCTCGGTACCGTAATAGCGATATAGCCGTCGCAAGTGGGCGCGCATGGCCGCCAGTTTTGCGCTGTTCGATGGCTCGCGGTAGCGACCGGTTTGTAGGTAGTCGGAGATCTGCCTGAGCAGCCACGGTCGTCCCTGTGCCCCGCGGCCAACCATGACGGCGGCGGCCCCGGTGGCGCGCAACACCCGGCGGGCTTGTTCGGGCGAGCGGATGTCGCCGTTGGCGATGACCGGAATGCGCACCGCCCGCACCACCTGCGCGATGGTGCGGTATTCGGCGTGGCCGCGGAAGCGACAGGCGCGGGTGCGCCCGTGAATGCTGAGAGCGGCGATGCCGGCTTGCTCGGCGATTTGCGCGATGCGCACGGCATTGCGCTGTTGCGGGCTGGGGCCGGTGCGCATTTTTAGGGTGACTGGCACATCGACGGCGGCGACCACCGCATGCAGAATGCGCCGGACTAGCCCTTCATCGGCCAGTAGGGCTGAGCCAGCGGCGCGGTTGCACACTTTTTTGGCCGGGCAACCCATGTTGATGTCGATCCATTGGGCACCCATCGCGGCGCAACGCGCTGCGGCGGTGGCCAGCATGTCGGGGTCGCTGCCAGCCAGCTGCACCGGGCGCGGGGCGGGGTCCAGCAGCGATGGCAGGCGGGTGGCAGATTTGCGCGAGTTCCAGAGGGCGGTTTGGGCACTGAGCATCTCGGCGATACACAGGCCCGCACCCGTGCGGCGGGCGGTCTCGCGGAAGGGCCAGTCGGTAATACCGGCCATGGGCGCGAGCAGCACGGGCTGTTTAAGATGGGCGGCAATCGGCACGGCGAGCGGGGTTCTGGGAGGGCATAGGCGCAAAGGCAGCGGCAAGGAACCGATGGCAGGGCGGTTGCAAAAGGGGTGCTAATCATACCCATGTGCGCCGCCTGCGCAATGCCCACCCGCCCCCTATGCCGGACCAGAATCGGCTACAATGCGGGCCGAGGCGGCGGTAAGCCCCTCCCCCATGGACTGACAGAGTTAGCCGCATGTCAAACAAAAGCCTAAATACCGCGATCAAAGCGAAGAACGACGAGTTCTACACCCAGCTCTCCGACATCGAAAATGAGATGCGCCACTACAAGCCACTGTTCCGCGGCAAGGCGGTCTATTGCAATTGTGACGATCCGCGGGTTTCTAAGTTCTTCCATTACTTCAGCTACAACTTTGAGCATCTGGGGCTGAAGAAACTGATAACTACTTGCTACAAAAGCCAAAATCCCGATATGTTTTCACAGCATGATTCGGAGCGAGCCATCATGCTGGAATACGATGGCTTTCGCGACGGCGATCGGATTCCGCGGCCGGAAGACATCGGCATTAAACTGTTGGAAGAAGATGGCGATTTCCGCAACCCAGAATGCATTGAGCTCCTCAAGCAGGTAGATATCGTGGTAACGAATCCGCCTTTTTCTTTGTTCCGCGAATACGTCGCGCAGCTGATGCAGCATGAAAAACAGTTCATTATTATCGGCAACAAGAACGCCATTACTTACAAAGAAATTTTCCCGCTGATTAGGGATAACAAGCTGTGGCTCGGAATCAATCCTATGGGGCGCGATATGCTATTCGACATTCCGGCGGATTGCGTTGAAGAATTACTGGCAACAAAAAAAGAGGGCAGCGCATACCGGGTGGTTGATGGGGTTATTAAAAGGCGACTTGGCAATGCAGCATGGTACACCAACTTGCCGCATAAACGAAGAAATGAAGAAATGATCCTGTTCCGCAAATATAGCCCGGAAAACTACCCGACCTATGACAATTACGATGCCATAGAGGTTAGCAAGATTTCAGATATACCGGAAGATTACGCTGGAGTAATGGGAGTCCCCATTACTTTCTTGGATAAATACAACCCAGACCAGTTTGAGATTTTGGGTTCAAATTGCAGCATCGAACATACGCATCCAGACATCGAGGGGCGCGGACCATCGTTATTGAACGGAAAGTCTATTTTCAAGCGCATTTTTATCCGCAACAAGGCTTTAAACTCATGAAAATCGAACCGCTCAAGCTGACCATCCGAGATCTTGTTGAGGGCTATAGCGACGACGGTGACGGCGGCGTTACTGGCTACGGCGGCAGGCTGGATATCCGCCCGCCTTATCAACGCGAGTTTGTCTATAAGGGAAAACAGCGAGAAGCGGTGATCAATACCGTGCGCCGCGGGTTTCCCCTCAACAGCATGTATTGGGTGATCCGCGATGATGGCGGGTTTGAGGTTATCGATGGCCAGCAGCGCACCATTTCAATTTGCCAGTATGTAAATGGCGATTTTTCTATCGGTGAAATGATGTTTGGCAACCTGCAAGATGACGAGCAGGCTGCGATCTTAGATTACCCGCTGTGGGTCTACACATGTTCCGGATCGGGGCGGGAGCGATTGGACTGGTTTGAGATCATCAACACCGCCGGCGAAAGGCTGACCAAGCAAGAATTGCGCAATGCGGTGTATCACGGCCCTTGGGTGTCGAATGCGAAGCGTTATTTCAGCCGCCCGGGATGCGCCGCTTACAAAATCGCCAGCAAGTATCTTTCAGGGGATTTGATCCGGCAAGATTATTTAGAAACCGCCATCGGCTGGATCAATAACGGTGACATCGAAAATTACATGTCAAAACACCAGCACAATAAAAGCGCAGTTGCACTGTGGAATCATTTTCAATCTGTGATCGCGTGGGTCGAGGCCACCTTTCCTAACTATCGCCGGCAAATGAAAGGGCTTAAATGGGGCGAGCTTTATGCCACCCACCATAAGCGCGACCTCGACCCCGCTGCATTGGAATCCGAAATTAAACGGTTACTAATGGATGACGAAGTGCAGAAAAAATCTGGTGTTTGGGCCTATGTATTAGACGGCGACGAGCGGCAAAACGGTATCTGCGCCGAAACCGGCGAACATTACCCGATCGAAGAAATGGAAGCCGACCACATAACACCGTGGTCAAAAGGCGGCAAAACCATTGTAGAAAACTGCCAGATGCTGCACAAAGACTGTAACCGGCGTAAATCCAATAAGTAATTCGCTCTGCTTCGTAGGCGGGCTGGCTAGGGGGCGGCGGGATCCATAAAAAACTCGTAGCCGGTGGATTGTTCGCCGGGGTCGCGCAAGGCGAATTCGACTTCTACCCGGCGATTGCGTGGCATCTGCTCCGCGGCCAATGCCGGGTCTTGCAGGTATTCCGCCGGGGCAAAGCGGCGGGCGGCACTGAGGCGTCCGGCCGTGTTGCGGAATAGGATGCGGATGGCGGGCCAGGGTTGTGCGACCGGTGCGCTGTTGAGCATCTCTAGGCGGACGCGTAGCGCATTTTGATAGCGCGGGTGCGGTTCGATCGAGCCGCTTAAGTGAATGGCTTCAGGGGCGCGAAATAGGGGGGCGCGGCAGCCGAGGTAGGGGCATAGCCGTTGTCCGATCTGCTGAAACCATGGTTGCGGTAGCAGCGCATCCGGCGGGCGGTGTAGGGCTTGCAGTGGCAGGGCAAGGATGGCGAGGCATAGGGTGATCCGCCAGAGGGGGTGGTTGCCGCTGTGGCCGATTTTTGATTCGGATAGGGGTTCAGGTAGGGGGCGGGCGCGGTGGGCGTTTTGGCTCTTGGCAGGCCGGGCAGCGGGGGGCGGCTCCGCGGTCTTTGGTCTGGGGGTGTCGGGCGGTGATTGGTTAGCGGGGGCGATGGGGCTAGGGGCGGGTTCGATGGTGGCGGGGGGCTGGCCGCTGGGATGCGATGGGGCCGGCGCATTTTGCTGCAGGGCACTGCGCGGGATGGGGGTCCCGCCGCCGTGGTCGAGGTCGCCGAGGAGGATGGGCGCGTCTGAGTCGTCTGCGCTGGTGGGCGGGTCGGTTTCTTGCGGGTCGGTGGCGGTGGGCGCATCGAACATGCGCCGCTGTTCGACGATGAAGTGTTGCTTGGCATCGAAGTCGCGCAAGCAGTCGCCGCAGCGCACTTGGCCGGCGGCGGCTTGCAGCTGGCTGGAGCTGATGTGAAAGGCCCTGTGGCAAAACGGGCAGCGGGTGACCGAGGTGAATTCCGGCGGTGGGTCGGCGTTCATGTGGCGGGCTCGAGGGTGCGATATCCGCTGATTCTGGCCCAGCCGTCGCGTTGTTCCACGTGCAGGTCGCTGAATGCGGGGGCGTAGGCGGACAGAATTTGCGCGGTCTGTGCGGCGAGGATGCCGGACAGGCAGAGGGCCCCGCCGGGGGCTAATAGTGCGGCGAAGTGGTCGGCCAATTCCTGCAGCGGGGCGGCGAGGATGTTGGCGACTAGGACATCGGCTGGCGGGTCGGCGATCGGGGCGGCGCGGGCGTAGCCTGTTACGCATTGTTCGAGGCCGTTGCGCTGTGCATTTTGTCGCGTTGCGCTGAGGGCTTGGGGGTCGATGTCGATAAATTGCACCTGCGGACAGCCGAACAGGGCGGCGGCGAGGCCCAGAATGCCAGAGCCGCAACCGTAGTCGAGCAGGCGGCGACCCGTCCAGGATTGTGCGGCGATCCAGTCGAGGCAGAGTGCGGTGGTGGGGTGGTCGCCGGTGCCGAAGGCGAGGCCCGGATCCAGCAGTAAGGTCGGCAGCGCATCCTTGACCGGGCGGTTATGCACCCAAAAGGCGTTGCCAAACTTGAGCGGGCGTTGGTGCCGCAGCCATTCGCGCTCCCAAATGCGGTCCGGCAGAATCTGCCAATGCGGGGCCGGCAGCGGGCCTTGGTGCAGGGCTTGCAGTCGCGACCAGGTGGCGGTGCGGTCGGTCGCCGCGGCGTAGAGGGCGGTGACCGCCGTATTGGGCCAGAGCGGTGTCTGGCCCGGCGGCGGCTCCAGCAGCGGGCAATCGCCGTCATCGCGGTAGGTTACCGCCTGCGCACCAGTCGCCAGCAGGGCCGCTTCCAGCGCGGGGGCGGACTCGGCGGTAGTGCCTAAACGCAATTCCAGCCAGGCCATGCGGGTCGGTCGCTTAGGGTGCGGCGGCCAGTTGGGCGATGGCATGTTCCAGCGCGTGGCGATAGCCGGCGGTGCCGAAACCGCAGATCACCGCCACCGCCAGATCGGAAAAATAGCTTTTGTGGCGGAATGGCTCGCGGCGGTAGGGGTTGGAAATATGCACTTCGATGAAGGGGATGGCGACCGCGGCTAGGGCATCGCGCAGGGCAATGCTGCTGTGGGTGAAGGCTCCGGGGTTGAATAGGATGAAGTCGGCCTGCCCCGCGCCGCTGCCCGCTTGCTGAATGCGTTCGATAAGCGCGTGTTCGGCGTTGCTTTGCAGGTGGGTCAGGCGGTGGCCGCATTCGGTAGCCCGCCGCGTCAGATCTGCGTGAATCTGCGCCAGTGTCTCGCGGCCATAGACCGCCGGCTCGCGAGTACCTAGTAGATTTAGGTTCGGCCCTTGCAGGACCAATATGGTCGCCATTGCGCTGCCCGGTCGGTGTCCAGTGGGGATTGCGGGCGGCTATGATAGCGCGAACCGTCGCTTGGCAGTAACGGGCGATACCTGCTGGCCCGGCGATTAAAACCAAGAACGATCAGTGCGAGACCCAGCTTTCCGACATCGAAAATGAATTGCGCTATCACGAGCCGCACTTTAGGGACAAAGTGGCCTACTGCAACCGCGATACCAACTTTCCACTACGCCCCCTAATGGCGCCCGCTATCAGCGCATAGACCGCAACCTAGCCAGCCATGGAAATTCTTAGCTATTGAAACCGCCTCACCCCCGCAGTTCCGCCACCATCTCCTTGACCGTCACCCCTTCATCGGTCAGCCGCTCGATGGGAATCTGTTTATCGCCCGATAGCAGCATTTTTGCCAAGCTGAATTCCATCGGACGGTTGACGCAGTCGGCGGCAATCACCTTGCCTTCCTGCAAATAAAAAGCCGCAAAGCTGCGCGAGCCCTCGATGTCACCGCGCACTGCCACCGCGTCATAGCCTTGATTCAGGCCGGCGATTTGCAATTTCAGGTCGTATTGATCCGACCAAAACCAAGGCAGCGCACGGTACGCCTTGCGCTTGCCGCACATCGCCGCCGCCGCCGATTTGGCCTGCTCGGTGGCGTTGGGCACCGATTCCAAGCGCAGATTGCAGCCGTAGAGCGCGTTAGGATGATTGGTACAATCGCCCGCCGCGACAATCTGCGGGTCGTCCGTCTGCGCGTATTCATCGACTCGAATGCCGTTATCTACGCCCAAGCCCGCCGCCGCGGCCAGCTCGGTATTGGGCACCACGCCGATGCCGATAATCACCAGATCTGCCGCCACCTGCTGGCCGTTATCGCACCGCACCGCCGTCGCCCGCTGCCCGTCGTCGCCAACAATTTCCACCGCCTGCACACCGGTCTCAATCCGCACCCCTTCCTCGCGGTGGATTCGGGTATAAAAACGCGAAACTTCCGCCGCAGTAACGCGCTGCAAGACCCGCTCCATGGTCTCCAATACGCACACCTCCGCCCCCACTTTGCGCAACAGCGCGGCCGTCTCCAAGCCGATGTAGCCGCCGCCGATAATTGCCGCCCGGGTGCCGGGGCGCAGGTCCCGCTTGATGGCCTCGGCATCGCGCAGGTCGCGCAGGTAATGTACGCCCGCCAATTCCGCCCCGGCGATCGGCAATTTGCGCACCCGTGCGCCGGTGCAAAGTGCCAGCCGGTCGTATCTCAGAACCTCGCCATCATCCAGCCGCACCGTATGCGCATTGCGGTCGATAGCGGTGGCGGTGGCATTGAAGCGGAATTCAACCCCCAGCTTGGCGTAAGCGGCGGGCGAGCGAATCAACAGATCATCGGCGCTTTTCTCGCCGCTCAAATACGCCTTCGACAGCGGCGGACGGTGGTAGGGATGCTGCGCCGCATCGCTGATGACCAAAATTTTGCCGCCCCAACCTTCCTGCCGCAGGCTGACGACCAGCTGCGCCGCGGCGTGACTGCCGCCAATGACCAGCGCAGTTTGCTCGTTTGTGTTCTGTGACATGAGAGGGAAAGAGAAAAGCCGACCGGGGCGCAAGGGCGGCAAAGTATAGCAACTTCCCGCCGACCGGCGCAGGCCGCGGGCCAAGATGGGCGACAAAGGATAGGGCGGACCCAGGTTCCGCTTGCCAGCCAAGGGGTGCTATGCTCAAATCTCAAACCCCAGACCCCAGACCAAAAGCAGGAGCCCGTCATGCCTGACCAAAAATGCTACCCGCCACCGCCCGAGCTGGCGCAGACCGCCCACCTCAACGCCGCCGACTACCAGCGGCTGTACGCCGAATCGATCGCGCAGCCGGACACCTTCTGGGCGCGGCAGGCTCGCCAATTCCTAACATGGCAGCGCGATTTCACCGCCGTTTGCGAGCAAGACTTCACCGCCGGGCGCGCCCGCTGGTTCGCCGATGGGCAGCTCAATGTGGCGGTCAACTGCATCGATCGACACCTGCCAGAAAAAGCCGAACAGGTCGCCATTCTCTGGGAAGGCGATGACCCCGACCAACAGCAAGCCATCACCTATCGGCAGCTGCACGACCAGGTCAGCCGCCTCGGCAACGTTCTCCGCGCTCAGGGTGTCAAAAAGGGCGACCGCGTCTGCATCTATATGCCCATGGTGGTGGAAGCCGCCTACGCCCTGCTCGCCTGCGCCCGCATCGGCGCGGTGCATTCGGTGGTCTTCGGCGGCTTCTCGCCCACCGCGCTGGCCGACCGGATTCTGGATTCCGACTGCCAAATCCTCATCACCGCCGACGAAGCCATCCGCGGCGGCAAACGCGTTCCGCTCAAAGCCAACGCGGATGCGGCTCTCGCCAGCTGCCCAAATGTCCGCACCTGCCTAGTCCACCGCCGCACCGGCAACCCGGTCGACTGGACGGAAGGCCGCGACCTCTGGCTCCACGAACAGATGGAACAGGCCCCCGCCGACTGTCCGCCAGAACCAATGAACGCGGAAGACCCGCTCTTCATCCTCTACACCTCCGGCTCCACCGGCAAACCCAAAGGCGTACTCCACAGCACCGCCGGCTACCTCCTCCAATCCGCCATGACCTTCCAATACGTCTTCGATTACCGCCCCGGCGAGGTCTATTGGTGTACCGCCGACCTCGGCTGGATAACCGGCCACAGCTACATCCTCTACGGCCCGCTGGCAATGGGGGCCACCACCCTGATGTTCGAAGGCGTGCCCACCTACCCCACTGCCGCCCGCTGCTGGCAAATATGCGACAAACACCAAGTCGCCCAGTTCTACACCGCCCCCACCGCCCTCCGCGCCCTAATGGCCCAAGGCGACGAGTTCGTCACCCCCACCTCCCGCGCCTCCCTACGCATCCTCGGCACCGTCGGCGAGCCGATCAACCCTGAAGCCTGGCAGTGGTACCACAACACCGTGGGCGAGGGCCGCTGCCCAATCGTCGACACCTGGTGGCAAACCGAAACCGGTGCCCACATGCTCACCCCACTGCCCGGGGCCACCCCCCTCAAACCCGGCTCAGCCACCAAACCATTTTTCGGCATCCAACCAGTGCTGCTCGATGAACAGGGCGCAGAAATCGAAGGCGAAGGGGCCGGTGCCCTCTGCATCAAGCGCAGCTGGCCCAGCCAAATCCGCACCGTATTCGGCGACCACCAGCGGCTCATCGACACCTACTTTTCCACCTACCCAGGCTATTACTTCACCGGCGACGGGGCCCGCCGCGATGCCGATGGCGACTATTGGATCACCGGGCGAATGGACGATGTGCTCAACGTCAGCGGCCACCGCCTCGGCACCGCGGAAATCGAAAGTGCCCTAGTGCTGCATCCCGATGTCGCCGAAGCCGCCGTGGTCGGCTACCCACACAACATCAAAGGGCAAGGCATCTACGCCTACGTCACCCTCATGGCCGGCCACACGCCAAGCGAAAAACTCCGCGCCGAACTCATCGACCTTTGCAAACAAGAAATCGGCCCGATCGCCAAACCAGACATAATCCAATGGGCCCCCGCCCTACCCAAAACCCGCTCCGGCAAAATCATGCGCCGCATCCTCCGCAAAATCGCCTGCAACGAACTAGACAACCTAGGCGACACTTCCACCCTAGCCGATCCCACAGTGGTCGAGCAACTCATAGAAAACCGCAAAGCCATTTAATTTGCCAGTGTGGGCGCGATGGCAATACATTCTCTTCGACCGCCCCCTCAAGAATTTAAATGGAATTAAAAACTTTGTCTACTTCTGCCCTAATAAAATTCTTTTCATCGTCAACATAAATATAAATTTGATGCCCACCCAAAAATTCCGGAAGCCTGTCCTCTTTCGGATCCCTTGCTTGATATCGATTTGAAAATCGATCGAAACTGTATAACCATTTTTGCATTTCAAAAAATGCAATAATTTCTTGATTGGTACTTCCCGGTTTTAAGTGTTCAGAGATCAAATTCTCTAGCTCTTTTTTCGACATAATATCACTGTACAAACACCCCAACAAAAATAAGGGCGCACCAAACGAAATTAGTTTCTTAAGCCATACAATCTTCATGATAGCATCGCACAAATTAAAGCCGCACCTCAATCCCGCAGCCAGCCATATATTCCTTAGCCTGCCGCAAACTGTATTCGCCATAGTGAAAAATACTGGCGGCCAGCACGGCATCGGCCAACCCCAGCGTAATACCTTCAGCCAAATGCTGCAAATTGCCCGCTCCGCCGGAGGCGATGAGCGGCACATTGACCGCCCGCGCCACCGCGCTACACAGCGGCAGATCAAAGCCGTCCTTAGTGCCATCGCGGTCCATGCTGGTCAATAGGATTTCGCCCGCGCCGTAGTCGACCATGCGGGTAGCCCATTCCAACGCATCCAAGCCGGTCGGGCGGCGCCCGCCGTGGGTGAAAATTTCCCAGCGCGGGGCGGGGGCATCGCCCACCTGCTTAGCATCGATGGCAACCACGATGCACTGTGCCCCGAAACGCTCGGCGGCAGCCTTGACAAAATCCGGCTCCGCCACCGCCGCCGAATTAATGGCGACCTTATCCGCCCCGGCGCTCAGCAAGTTTTGAATATCCGCCAGCCGCCGCACCCCGCCGCCGACCGTCAGCGGAATAAACACCTCGGCGGCGATTTTCTCCACCGTGTGCAGGGTGGTCTCGCGCCCTTCGTGGCTGGCGACGATGTCCAGAAAGGTCAGCTCATCCGCGCCCTGCTCGTTGTACAGGCGCGCCACCTCCACCGGGTCGCCCGCATCGCGAATATCGACAAAGTTGACCCCTTTCACCACCCGCCCGCCCTGCACATCTAGGCAAGGAATCAGGCGTTTAGCTAGGGGCACGGGCGAGCCTTTTTATTTTCGGCCAGTGTTGCGGAAAGATTTCATGGTCAGGCGGCAACCTGCTGTGCCCGCTCCAAATTCAGGGTGCCTTCATAGATGGCGCGCCCAGTGATAGCCCCCATGACCCCCTCGCTCTCGATCGCTTTCAATGCCCGGATGTCGTCCATATTGGTAATCCCACCGGAGGCGATGATGGGAATTTTAGAAGCCTGCGCCATGCGCCGCGTCTCCTCCACATTCACCCCGCGCAGCATGCCGTCGCGGGCGATGTCCGTGTAGACGATGGCGCTGACCCCATCCTGCTCAAAACGCCGCGCAAACTCAGTGGCCTGCAGATCGGAAACCTTAGCCCACCCCTCGGTCGCCAGCAGCCCCCCCTTGGCATCCAGCCCCACCATAATCCGATCGGGAAACGCCCGGCAGGCGCGGGTGACAAAAGCCGGCTCCACCACCGCCTGCGTACCCAGAATCACCCAGCTCACCCCGGCATCCAAATAAGACTCAATGGTCGCCAGATCGCGGATACCGCCGCCCAGCTGCACCGGTAGCTGCGGATAATTGGCGGTGATCTCCGTCACCCGCTCACGGTTGATCGGCGCGCCGGCAAAAGCCCCATTCAGGTCCACCACATGCAGGCGTTGCGCCCCTTCCTGCACCCATTGGGCCGCCATCATGGCTGGCTCGCTGGAAAAAACCGTGGACCGATCCATCTGCCCCTGCTCCAACCGCACACAGAGGCCGTCCTTCAGGTCGATAGCGGGAATAATCAGCATAGCAAGCCGCCAGAGGGCTCCAGATAGTTGTAGTCAGAGATGAAAAGGGGACGACGAAATGCGCCAACCGCCAATTATACCGCCCCCGCCTCGGCCTGACCACCTGCACCCTCTGTGCTACCTTCGACGATTCCGCCCGCCAGCGCGTTCGCAAACAACCCGCCCCCGCCAGCAAACACCGCAATTCAGCCGTCCGCACCGTCCCAGCAAACAAAATTGCGCAGCAGTTGCAGGCCAGCCAAATGGCTTTTTTCCGGGTGAAATTGCGTACAAAACAGGTTTTTAGCGGCCACGGCGGCGGCAAACTCCACCCCGTATTCGGCACTGCCCGCCAGCAACGAGGCCGCACCCAAGCGCACATAATAGCTATGCACAAAATAAAAATGGCTATCCTGCGCAATGCCCGCCCACAGCGGATGCGCCCGGCGTTGACGCACTCGATTCCAGCCCATATGCGGCACCTTCAGCCGCCGCCGCTCGGCCCCAGAATCCCGCAAATCATCGCCAAAAAAGCACACCCGCCCATCGATCTGCCCGAGGCAATCGACCCCGGCATTTTCCTCGCTATACCGCATCAGCGTTTGCATACCGACACAGATAGCCAGCACCGGCTTGACGGCGATCTGCGCGGCGATCAACCGGTCCAAACCGCGGGCGCGAATCGCCGCCATGCAGTCGCGAATCGCCCCCACACCGGGCAGCAGCACCCGCTCCGCTGCCTCAATGTCCGCCCGCTCGGCAGTAACCTGCACCCGCACATCCGCCACCCGTTCCAGCGCACTGGCCGCCGAATGCAGGTTGCCCATCCCGTAATCGATAATGGCGACAGTCTGCTTTCCCATGATTTCTGCCAACCGCCGCCACTATCCAGAATGCAACCCGAATTCGCCCAGAGCGCACCTAAAGTGCCCCTTTGGTCGACGGCAAGGCCCCACCCAGTCGCGGATCCCGAGCCACCGCCTGCCGCAACGCCCGGCCAAACGCCTTAAAAATGGTCTCGATCTGATGGTGCGCATTCTGCCCGCACAAATTGTCGATATGCAAAGTCAAATTAGCGTGATTCACCAGCCCCTGAAAAAACTCCGCACACAGATCCAGATCAAAATTGCCCACCCTCGCCCGCGCAAATTCCGCCCGCATATGCAGCCCCGGTCGCCCAGAAAAATCCACCACCACCCGCGACAGTGCCTCATCGAGCGGCACATAGCTATGCCCATAGCGGGCAATCCCCCGCTTGTCGCCCACCGCCTGCGCCAACGCCTGCCCAAAGGTAATACCGATATCCTCCACGCTGTGATGGTCATCGACATGCGTATCCCCCTCCGCCTGAATATCCAAATCAACCAACCCATGCCGCGCAATCTGGTCCAGCATATGCTCCAAAAAAGGCACCCCCGTAGCAAAACTCCCCCGCCCACTCCCATCAAGGTTAAGCACAACCCGCACCCGAGTCTCCAGCGTATCCCGCTGCACAGTAGCAACCCGGTCTGGCGTAGTTTTAGACGGCAAAGTTTTAGATGGCATAGCAACACCTGCTCAATCGGCACGGGGTATAGGCGGTGCCCGATTATATATGGCTAACGCAGCCGCAAGCCAGATGCGGCGACACCAAATGCCCGGTACACAACCGGGCAACGACCGCCCCAAAACCGCTTTTACGGTTATGATTACCCAACCCCCCCACCACCCCACCCCCCCCATTGAAAACCACCCTCCGCATCATCGCGATCCTCCTAGGAATCCCCCTAGCCCTCGCACTCCTAGCGACAGTGGCCCTACTAGGATTTTTGCAGCTAAGCGACCCCAACGACTTCAAGCCGCGCATCGAGCAGCTGGCCGCCTCCCACAACATGCGGTTGCGCCTAAATGGCCCGCTCGACTGGCAGCTCTACCCCAGCCTCCGCCTACGCCTCAAAGACGCAGAATTCGCCACCAAACTACCCAGCGCACAGGTCAACGCCACCCTAGGATCCGCCGATCTAGAAATGGCACTAGGCCCCCTGCTATCCGGCCAGCTACACATTAAAGGCGTAGATATTCGCGACTCGCGCATCCTACTGCGCCAGCTGGGCCGCACCCTGACCGAGCAGGCAACGACGCCAACCCCGCCCGCCCCGCCAAGCCCGATCCCAGAAATCCAGATCGCCCGGATCACCGCCCAAAATGTCGCACTCGAGCTTCATCAGCCGACAGATTCACCAAACACCGCGCCACAGCAAGCACAGATCGATAAACTGGAAATCGAACACCTCGCCCTCGATGGCCGCCCCTTCCCGCTGCATCTGCATGCGCACTACGCCACCGACCAACACCGCCTCAACCTGCAAACCCGCGCCCAGGTCCGCCTCGACCCAGCACAGCAAGACTACGGCCTGCAAACGCAAATTTGGCGATTGCAGCTGGCCGCCGACAGGCAGCAACTGGCAACCGAAGCCAGCTTCACCCTAACCGCCAATGTGCCGGAAAACATCTGGACGCTGAACCTAGACAGCCTGCAAGCGCAAGGCATCACCGCCCGCACTCAAGCCACCGGCACCCTAACCCCGCCTTCCGCCGCAGGAAAATTAAATGCCAAAGGCAGCACCGAACTGCTACGGCAACTTATCGGCTGGCCACAAGGCACCCTCGCCCTCGACCTAAATTACCGGCTGGACACCCAATCGGCAACGCTAACCACCATCGACCTCGATCTAAGCGGCGGCACCGCCCCCATAAAAGCGCAGGGCAACGCAACCTATTTTTGGCACAACCAGCAGCCGCACCAACTGGCACTAAATATCGACCAAATCCACCTAGCCGATTTTCTCCCCAAACCAACGGACGACCCAGCCGCCACCGCAGACCAAACCACGGCGACCGACAACCCCCTAAGCCCGCTAAAAACCGCCCCAAACCTAAACGCCCAAATCGCCATCGGCAAACTAACCGCCGCCGGGCAACCGCTCACCGACCTAACTCTAAACATCGCAACCGTCGCCGCCACCGCCCAACTAGAATTGACCCAAGCCCAACTCGGCAGTGGCACAGTGCGCGGCCATCTACACGCCACCCCAACCGCGGTCACCGACATCGCATTCTCCGCGCAAAATATCGAGCTCGCCGAGCTATTCAAAGACGAATCGGGCGCGCCCTCAGTCACCGGCCAGGCCAGCCTAGATTTTCGCGGCCAATGGCAACCGCTCACCACTGGCTCTCCAGCGGCAGGGGTGCAAGGCGAAGGGCAATTCACCGCCAGCGAGACCCAGCTACCGATGAATCTGGAACAAGCCATCTGCCAAGCCGCCGAACGCTTCGGTGCCAGCGCAGCCCTCACCGCCGACTGGCCCGCCAGCACCCGCCTGCGAGATTTCGCTACCGATTATCAGGTGCAAAACGGCCTACTACATCTGCACGAAATCGCCACCGGGTTCGGCAACCTAGCAGTGCGCGGCGGCGGCCAGCTACAGCTCGATAATTTGGAATTCGACGCCCGCCTAGAGCTACGCCTGCAAGGCGACCGCACCAGCGCACACGGCTGCAGCATCAACCGCCGCCTGCGCGACACCCCCCTACCACTCAGGTGTCGCGGCAAACTGAATGCAGGCACCGCCCCATCCTGCGCACTCGATAGCTCAGTGGTCGGCGGCCTACTCCAAGGCCAAATCAAAGATGCGATTCAGCAAAAGATCGGCCAGCGCATCGAACGACTGCTCGGTAGCGAGACAGACGAGCAAGAATCGGACACCGAAAACGACACCAAAAAAGAAGCCGATCCAGTACGCGACCTGCTCGAGAACCTGTTCAAATAAGTCCCCGCCGCCAATGTCGCATTCCTGGTCCGCCCGCCTGCTGCAATGGTACGACCGCGCCGGGCGCAAAAACCTACCCTGGCAGCAGCGCACCGATGCCTACGCCATTTGGGTCGCCGAGACCATGTTACAGCAAACCCAGGTCGCCACGGTAATCCCTTATTTTGAGCGGTTCATCGCCCAATTCCCCGATATAAAAACCCTAGCAACCGCCGAACAAGATCACGTCCTACACCTCTGGTCCGGCCTAGGCTTCTACGCCCGCGCCCGCAATCTACAGGCCGCCGCCAAGCAAATAATGGCCGAACACAACGGCGTTTTTCCGCAAGATCAGCGGGCATTGGAAGCCCTACCCGGCATCGGCCGCTCCACCGCCGGAGCCATCCGCGTCCAAGCCTTCGCCCAACGCGCCCCGATCCTCGATGGCAATGTCAAGCGAGTCTTGACACGCTTCTACGGCATCACCGAATGGCCGGGCACCCGCAAAATAGAAACGCAGCTATGGGCCAAAGCCACCGCCCTACTGCCGCACAAACGCCTGCGCGACTACACCCAGGCAGTAATGGACCTCGGCGCCCTGCTTTGCACCCGCTCCCGCCCCCACTGCGCCGCCTGCCCGCTCGCCACCGACTGCATCGCCAAGCGCGACTCGCTGCAAGCGCAGATCCCCGCCCGCAAACCCAAGCCCACCAAGCCAGTGCGCGACATCGTATTTTTAATCCTGCGCAACCCGGCTGGCGAGGTCCTGCTACACCGCCGTCCACCCACCGGCGTTTGGGGCGGCCTGTGGAGCTTCCCCGAACTCGCCGCCGACCGCTTGCAAGAAGACCTCGCCGAACACACCCCACAGCCGATCTCCAAGCTGGATTGGCTACCCGCCGGCACCCACGAATTCTCCCATTTCCGCCTCCGCTACCGCCCCCTGCTGGTGCGCCTAGCGGAAACGGACGCGCCCGCCACCGGCGAACCCGGCGGGCATATCTGGTACAGTCACACACTCAGCCCGCCGCTGGGGCTACCCGCCCCGGTCGCCAAAATCCTCCAGCAAATCCAGGCACCCCCGCATGGCTAGAACCGTTTTCTGCCGCAAATACCAAGCCGATCTCGAAGGGCTAGACCGCCCGCCCATGCCGGGCCCCAAGGGGCAAGAAATTTTCGAAAATGTATCGAAAAAAGCATGGAGCGAATGGATGGCGCACCAGACCATGCTGATCAACGAAAAACGCCTGAACCTAATGGAACAAGCCGACCGCACCTACCTCGACACCCAGCGCGAAAAGTTCCTCAGCGGCGCCGATGTGGACCAGGCCGAAGGCTTCATCCCCCCCACCCCCTAAGCCACCCGCCAGTCGCCGCTCCAGCCCCGCCACACCTTGACTAGCGCACCCCAACCCTATTTAATGCGCCCCCACCAAGCCCCTCGCCGGCCCCACGCATCGGCCAGCCAGAAAAACCACCAGATCCCCGCCCGATAAGACCCCAAACGCAGCAACGCAAAACGCCCAGGTAGCTCAGTTGGTAGAGCAGTGGACTGAAAATCCTCGTGTCGGTGGTTCGATTCCGCCCCTGGGCACCATAAAAACCAACCCTACCCCACCGCCCCATACCCCCGCCGCAACAGTGGATTTAGCCAGCGGGCAAAAAAGCCGGTGAATTGGATCGGCGAATCCAGCACGGTCAGGCAAATGCACTCGGCATCTTTGGTCACCACCGGGCGATGGCGGTCGGCGGCGGCGCGGTACAGGATGTCGCCCTTGTGGTAAATGCCGTCTTCATCGGAAAAGCTGCCTTCCAGCACCACGGTAATCTCAGAGCCGGTGTGTTTGTGATGCGGCATTTTGCCGCCAGCCTTGACCCGGGTCAGGGCAATTTGCGAACCGTCCTTATCGCGGCATAGCAGGGCCACTCGAATGGCTGGCGACAACCGCTGCCAGCGCAATTCATCGTAACCGCGCTCAATAAACTGCCGCAAACTGCGCGGCACCCGATAAGGCCGCATTTTCCCGCCTGCGCCCGGCATCTCGCTGTGCCCCCGGTCTGCCCGTTTATCTGCCACCGCTTCCCGCCCCCGCAAATTGGGGGGGCTGTGCGCCTGCCCCTGCGCTGCCGGTACCGCCCTCACTCCCGCTTGCGTTTTCACCTCCTCGCCCAAGCTCGCCGCACATTGCGAAACAGCCAATCGCGCCGCCTCCGCCTCCAATCTACCCAAAACCGCCGCCCGGATGCGCTCCAAATCCGCATCCGCCCGATCTCCCTCTTCCGCCCTCATACCTGTCGCCCCGTCCCCCGCAAAAAAATGCGCCCCCAGCATCTCCAGCTTGCGCACCTGCCGCCGACAGGCCGCACAGTGCTCCAAATGCGCCGCAATGCAGAGCGCATGCGCGGGTCGCAAGGCCCCGGCGGCGTAATCGGTCAAAAGCTCGGCGGCGGGGTGATTGGCAATGCTCATGGTCGCTCCAAAGTCACCGCCAGCTTTTTCAATGCCAGCGAAAGGCGCGATTTGACAGTGCCCAACGGAATGCCCAGTTCCGCCGCCACTTCGCTGTGCGATTTGCCTTCCATATAGACCTTGCCGAGCACCTGCTGCTGATGCGCGGGCAAAGCCCCCACCCCAGCGCGCACCTCGCGAGCTAGGCGTTTTTGCTGGGCATGCAGAAAGGGGTCGGCACTCTCATCGACTAGCTCCGACCAAACGCTGTCCGGGTCGATATCCGACTGATGGCGGGAATTTTTCCGCAAATAATCGATGCGGCAGTTACGCGCCAAGGTAAAAACCCAAGTGCTGACCGCCGCCGTCTCAGGCTTATAGGTGTGCGCCTTGCGCCACACTTTGAGCATGGTCTCCTGAGTCACCTCCTCGGCCATCAGCAACGCCCCAGGGTAACCGGCCAAGCTAAAGCACTTAATCAGCGGCGCATAGCGGTCAAACAGCCGCGCAAAAGCGGCGCGATCCTGATGCCGCGCCACAGCCAGCAGGTCAGCGCACTGCTGCCGCCGCTCAGCACTCTCGGCACTTGCCGCCCGTTCCGCCGCCACCTCCATCCGCACCCACTTACCTCCTCTGCATGAACCATGCTCACTAGATTACGCACCAAGCACTAGGTTCGGTTCACCAACAACAATTATAGCCGGCCATGACTCTCCCGCCACCCAAAGCGATCACGACCCAGCAAGCCAACAAAAAATTCCCTAAACATTTGAAAATTTTAGTAAAAAATGGATCCAGGCCGCACCCCAATCGCCGGCAAGAATCACCGACAACCGAACCGTAAAATGTACCCAGCCCAGCCAACACCCCGCCCTTTCCCACTCCCCACCACCCCCAATTCCAACAAAAAGCATAGAAAAGCGGTTGACATCACTAGAAAGACAAGGCATAAAGCTCAACGGCTCGCCCCAGCGGCCCACCACAAACCACTAAGCCAACGTTTCTAGGGGAAACATCATGCGTAAATCAGCACTACTCGCCGCCGTCGCGGCCACACTAGCGGCTCTGTTCACAATGCCCATCGCGGCCCAACCCAACTCTGCCCCCCCCCCCCAATTAATCGATGAGATCGTCATCACTGGCTACAAAGCCTCTCTCGGTGCCGCCATCGACCGCAAGCGCAACGCCTCCTCCATCCTCGATTCCATCAACGCCGAAGACATCGGCAAATTCCCCGACCAAAACGTCGCCGAATCCCTCTCCCGCATCTCCGGTGTCACCGTAACCCGCGATTTCGGCGAAGGCGAAAAGGTCTCCATCCGCGGCACCCAAACCAACCAAAACCGCACCCTACTAAACGGCGTATCCGTCGCCTCCACCGACTGGTTCACCCTAGACCTCCCCTCCCGCGGCTTCAACTACCTAATCCTGCCGTCTAACCTAATCCGCTCCGCCGAAGTCTATAAATCCCCGCAAGCAAACATTCAAGAAGGCTCGCTCGGCGGCACGGTGGTCTTGAATACTCGCAAACCACTCGATTTCGAAGACCCAGATAGCGGCTTGCCCTTCACCTTTTCCGGCCAACTGGAATATCAAGATTCCGACAATTCCGGCGAAAATGACCCGCAAGTCTCCACCTTATTTTCATGGAAAAACGGCGATGACACCGTGGGCGCGTTGCTTTCCTTTACTCGCCAAGAGCGCAGCCTGAACCGATTTGGCCGCGAAGTTGTTACATTTCTTGCTCCCGATAATGGAGATAACGAAACCGACGCATGGTTCCCGCGACTAATTGGCGAGACCGATTTCCGCCAAGAACGGGTCCGTGAAACTATATTTGGATCCTTTCAATGGGCTCCCACCGATAATTTCGAAGCTACCTTAAATATCCTCGACACCAATCTAGATGCCAACAATATCAACCAGAACAACCTAATAACCGCCGGCCCAGATGGTACCAAGCCTGTTGAGCCCCTTGCAAATAATGTTACCTATGAAGGCTCAGGAGACGAGCGGGGCGTTGTGGCGGCTACCCTAGATGCCTCGGACCCGGTACCAGCAACACCAAACGATGCGGGCGAGTACGGTAATAGGTCAAATTCTGGCGGGCGCACACAGGCATTTGATCGTATCTCTAGCATTGAAACCCAGTCCTACGATCTAGAAGCAGTCTGGAAAAATGGCGGCAATGAACTCACTGTCCGCATTGGCATGACCGACTCTGAAGGCGGTGCCCCCGACGAGCGCTACTGGGGCTTCACCACTGAAGGTAAGGTAGGTGAAAGGGGACCTAAAACAGCAGCAGACCCCAGAATAGACCGAGTAGGAGCCATTGACAGGATCACTTTTGATCGAAATCTGAATCTGCAATTCTTGACCCGTAATGATGCAAACGGCAACGGTACGCTTGAAGACGATGAAACTGAGTTAGTCCCAGAGTCTCCAGAACAGTATCTAGCTCGCCCATTCGAGTTTGCAAACGCTCGATCCACCGTGAATGAAGAAGAAGAAAGCTACCTAGGCATTGACTACGCCATGGATACGGATCTAGGAGCTTTCCAAACGGTAACCGTGGGCTTCCTCTACCGCGACCGTGAAAAAGGGCGCACCGCTTCCATAACCGAATATCACCGCTGGACCGATGCGCAGCACACGGACGATGCGGCAGGATACGGCACGGTCAAGGATGGAGAAACTAATTGGTCCCAATCTCTCGCTGGCGGAACATTAGGGCAATACACAGCTGGCGAGCGCGGCGCAGACTACGAACTGATCGATTCCGCGACTGCCCGCCGACTCGCCAGCCCCGACCTCGCCACTCCTCCAGTGCCCGTTCTCACCAGGCCAAACTTGACGGATACTTGGACAGTGGAGGAAGAAATTTTTGCCGCTTACATCAAAGCCGAATTCTCTGAAGGCAATATCAGCGGCGATATTGGCTTGCGCGCAGTCTCTACCGATCTGTCTTCTACAGGTTGGGTTGCCAGTGCCAGCAGTGAAACTCCGGGTTGGGTAGAAGCGGCCAATGGTGCGTCTGCATCTATGGTCGGTGCCCATTTTCTTGCCACGGCTTTCGGTTGCCATAACTACGATGAAACCCTGAACGGTGCGGCATCTGCAATGGCATCCGCGACGAAGCATTGCCAAGCAACCCTCACCACAGTGGATAACTCCTATACCGAGATATTGCCCAGTCTTAATGTTTCCTTTGACATGAGCGATAATACAAAACTGCGCTTTGCAGCCGCCCGCACCATGTCTCGCCCGGACCCTCAGTCCCTAGCCCTGCGCGAAAACTTTTTCGTCAATACCGCATCAGGCACTAGGGGCAACCCCAACTTGAAACCGATAACCGCCAATCAGTACGATCTGTCTTGGGAGCGGTATTTGACCGCCGATGCATTGTTGGCTATCACCTACTTTTACAAGGATATTACCGGCAACCTGATCCCCGGCCAAGTGCAGGAAACCAGAACGGACCCGGATACAGGCAACAGGCTTGAAGTAACCTTCAATACGCCGGAGAACGCACAAGATGCCACTCTTGACGGCATCGAGCTGCTCTACCAGCAGCCGCTCGGTAACAATTTTGGCGTGGTTCTCAACTTCACTTGGACAGACTCAGAGACGGATGAGGAGCGCGATATTTACGGTCGCCCCGGCTCAGGCGTTGTGACTGGCGTATCCGACGAGGTCTACAACCTAACTGGCTACTACGAAGATGATCGCCTAGATGTTCGCGTCAGCTACAACTGGCGCTCCGAATACCTAAACGAGGTCGCCTACTTTGGTTCGGAGATTTGGACCGATGCTTATGGCCAGCTGGATATTTCCGCCAGCTACGACATCACCGATAATTTCGAGCTAACCTTTGATGCGCTAAATGTAACCGACGAAGACATAGATCAGTACCACCTCATCACATCCCGCCCCTCCAAAATCTACGACAACGACCAGCGTTTCCTAGTGGGCCTCAACTTCAGCTTCTAACCGGCTCCCAACCTCCAATCCCTGACGAGGCACCTCCCCTCGTCAGGGATTTTTTTACTTGCAACCCAACCGTGCCACGCCTCACCATCGACCAACTAGATGCCCAAATAAAAGGCGGCTTAATCGCCTCCTGCCAACCCGTCACCGCCGGCCCGCTCGACACCTCCGAAATAGTCGCCGCCCTAAGTCAAGCCTGCCTCGCCGGCGGTGCCCGCGCCCTGCGCATTGAAGGTGCCAAACGGGTGCAAAAAGTCCGCCAAAATACCCAAGCTCCCATCATCGGCATAGTCAAACGCGATCTCCCCACCTCCCCCGTCCGCATCACCCCCCTATTGGCAGATGTCCGCGATCTAGCCGCCGCCGGCGCCGACATCATCGCCTTCGATTGCACCGACCGCCCCCGCCCCACCCCGCGCCCCGCTATAATCCAAGCCATTCACACCGCCGGCTGCATCGCCATGGCCGACTGCGCCACCCTCCCCGACATCGAATTCGCCCACGCCAACGGAGCCGAACTCATTGCCACCACCCTCTCCGGCTATACTGGCGAAAAAACCCCCGCTGAACCCGATTACGATCTCTTAAAAGCAGCTACAAAAATAGCCCCCCGCATCATCGCCGAAGGCCGCTTCAACACCCCCACCCGCGCCCAAAAAGCCATGCAACACGGAGCCTGGGCAGTAACAGTCGGCACCGCCCTAACCCGCATTGAGCTAATCACCAAGTCCTTCGCCGATACCCTGCACCACAAAAACCCTAATTAAAATGACCGCCCGCTACCTCAGCCTATTAGCAAGCCTCTTTATTGCATTGGCGGTGATCGCCTTCATCGCCCGCACCCCCCCGCCGGCAGACGACTGCACCCCCATCGAATTCTGGACCATGCAATTATCCCCCGTCCTAGACGATTACTTAAACCAAGCCATCGCCGACTACGAACAGCTAAATCCCCACATAAAAATCAAATGGGTCGATGTCGCCTGGGCCGATATGGAACGCAAACTGCTCGCCGCCGTCGCCGCCAACACCGCCCCCGACATCGCCAACCTAAACCCCCAATTCTCCTCCAAGCTGGCCGAATTCGCCGCTCTACACAACCCCGAACAGTTCATGGCGCAAACAGCCATCGCCAATTACTTCCCCAAAGTCTGGCAAGCCAACCAGCTACACGGCCAAATCTTCGGTGTCCCCTGGTATTTATCCACCAACATCGCCATTTACAACCGCGCCCTATTCACCGCCGCCAACGCCCCCTTCCCCCAAACCCTCGCCGACATCCCCGCCATCGGCCGGCAAATCAAACAAGCTACCGGCGCCTACAGTTTCTTCCCCAGCTTCGACGGCAGCGAATTATTAGAAAATCATGTTTTACTAGGCGGCCAATTCACCCCCGCAGACAACAGACTGCACCCCGCAGATGTCCGCCGCACCCTAGCCTATTACCGCGACCTCTATCAAAGCGGCGCCGTCCCCCCCTCCGTCCTAATTGACGGCCACCAAAAAGCCCTAGACCTCTTCCAATCCGGCCAGCTCGCCATCTTATTAAGCGGTGCCCACATGCTCCACAGCATTATGCTAAACGCCCCCAAACTAGCCGATCAAATAACCGTCGGCCCCCACCCCAAATCCGCCAACGACACCGTAAATATCGCCGCCATGAATCTCGTCGTACCACGCCAAAGCGACCACCCGCAAAAGGCATTTGATTTTGTCGCCTTCATCACCTCCCCCGCCCGCCAAGCAGAAATGGCCACCCACGTACCGGTCTTCCCATCGACCCCCGCCAGCCTAAACGCCCCCATTTTTACCAACGCAGATCCGGACAACCCCCAATACGAACAAGCCAAAGCCTACTCCATCGCCCAGCTAAAAAAAGGCGAAGTGTTATTACCCCCAATGCAACGCTATTCCAAATTAAACACCGTTTTCGCCCGCCAAACGCAACGCGTCATGCTTGAAGAAATATCTCTCACCGAAGGCACCACCAAACTAATCGCCGATTGGAATAAAATAACGCGAGCCTCCCATGACTAAATTCGTTATGGCCTACGACATTGGCGGAACCAAAATAAAAGCCGGCCTCATCGCCCCCTCCGGCGAAATACAAGACCAAGCCACCGCCGCCTCCCACGCCCAAGGCGGCCCGCAGGCCATTATGGCCTCCGCCACCCAATTAACCGAACAAATTATGGCCCGCAATAAAGAAATAAAAATTATCGGCACCGGCATCGCAACCGCCGGCGTCGTAGATAAAAAACAAGGCAAAATCAGTGCCTCCGCCAACCACATAGCCGACTGGCAAAACTTCCCCATCCAAACCGCCTTCACCCAGCTTCTCGGCAAACACACAGTCATCGACAACGATGGCAACTGCGCCCTGCTCGCCGAAGTCCATGCCCAATCCCTCGAACAGAGCGATATTATTTTCCTCGCCCTCGGCACCGGGCTCGGCGGTGCCATCTATTCCAATGGAAAAATCCGCACCGGCAAAACATCCCTAGCTGGCCATTTCGGCCAGACCCTAATCGGAGATCTATCCACCCCAGAAAATTGGCAGTGCCTAGAGACCATCCTCTCCGGCAGCGGCTTAGCCAAACTCGCCCGCCAAAAAATAACGCAGCACGAATCCGTCCCCACCGCCAAAGAACTATTCCCCGATAGCCGCGCCGTCCTGCGGGCGATAGCCAATAACACCGCCGCCCAAGCAGCCCTCACCCAATGGATTCATCTATTGGCCAACACCTGCCACAGCCTTCAATGGAATTATGACCCCGACATCCTCATCCTCGGCGGCGGCTTAATTGACGCGGCAAAAATTTGGTGGCACCAATTCACCGCATGCCTTACCCAAATAAATTCAAACCACCATCTCCCCGCCCCAATGGATGTGCGCCCCGCCATCCTCGGCAACGATGCAGCAATGGTAGGCGCAGGATTAATGGCTTGGCATGCCATCATCGACAAGGAACATTCCCATGCTGCCTAGATTAACCCCCTACCTATTCCTATCGCCGGCCCTTTTCATCATCGGCACCTTCGTATTCCTGCCAATGCTCGCCGCCCTATTGATCAGCCTCAGCGATTACAATATGATCGAAACGCCCCGCTGGCTTGGGTTAGCCCAATATCAACGCCTTTTCCAAGACCCATTTTTCTGGAACGCCCTCGGCAATAGCCTACTTTACCTACTCATCGTCGTACCGATACTCTCCATCGCCCCCATATTTTTAGCGGTACTGGTAAATAAAAAAATCCCCGGTATCGCATTTTTCCGCAGCCTGTATTATCTACCCGTCGTAACTTCCCTCATCGTAACCGGACTCATGTGGAAATGGGTCTATGAAGAAAACGGAGTCCTAAACTTTATCCTCCAGAGCCTACACCTCATCAACACACCCATCGCATGGTTAGCAGACCCTTCCCTATCCTTATTCGCAGTAATGGCAGTGACCGTATGGACCGGCATGGGTTTTTACATGGTCATTTATCTCGCCGGCCTCCAATCCATCCCCAAATCCCTCTACGAAGCCGCCGAACTACAAAATATCAGCCGCCTAAAACAAACCCTCTTCATCACCATCCCCATGCTACGCCCTTATATTGCCCTAGTCGCCGTCATATCCTCCATTGCCGCCATGAAAATCTTCGAGGAAATCTACGTCATCACCGGCGGCGGCCCCTTGAGTCAGACCGAAACATTGGTATTCTTTATCTACGAAAATGCCTTTATCGAATTCGATATGGGCTACGCCTCGGCAGCCGGAATAGTCCTATTCTGCGTAACCTTTATCCTCTCCATCCTAAACCTGCTATTGACCAGAGAAACCACCAATGAAAAATAACTCAAATCAGTCGCTGGCAATACCCCACTTCTCCCTGTCGGCCATGCCAGCCATACTCGGATGGATGCGCCGACTTGGGCAGTACACAGTTCTTGCCTCCATCGCGCTCTTATTTATCGGCCCATTCCTATGGCTACTCTCAACCGCCCTCAAATCCGGCTCAGAAAACATCTTTCAATACCCCCCCGACCTAATTCCCGATGAACCAACCCTAAGCAACTTTGCGCGAGTCTTTGAAGCCGTACCCTTCCTAACCTATTTCTTCAACTCCGCCCTAGTAGCCGCCCTCGCCGTATCCTGCAATTTGCTTTTCTGTTCCCTCGCCGCCTATCCCCTAGCGCGCCTAAAATTTGCCGGCAAAAATGCGCTGTTCTTATTATTGATCAGCACCATGATGCTCCCATTCCAACTGCTAATGATTCCCCTCTACACCATCGCCGTCAATCTCGGCCTCAATAATTCCTATCTTGGCCTCATCGTCCCCCACGCCTGCACCGCCTTTGGCGTATTCTTAATGCGCCAGGCTTTCTTAACAATCCCCAAACAATTAGAGGAATCCGCCTATATAGAGGGGCTTAATCACTGGCAAATTTGGTGGCACATAATGCTACCGCTCGTAAAACCAACCCTAGCCACCCTAGCCGTCTTCACTTTTATTGGCGTATGGGGCGATTTTCTCTGGCCACTAATTATCATGGATGAGCAAGCCAAATTCACCCTCCCACTAGGTGTCAATAAATTGGCAGGAACCTTCGGCAAAGATTGGCGCCTAGTCGCCGCCGGGGCCATCCTATCCATCATCCCAACGCTGATCGTTTTCGTTTTTACCCAGCGTTATTTTATCTCCGGCGCACTAAAAAACGCCGTCAAAGGTTAGGCAAAGGTTTTCCCCATGCGTAAAAAAGCCGCCCTCGTCGTACAAACCCATTGGGACCGTGAATGGTACCTAACCAATGAGGAGTACAGTGCCCGCCTATTGCGGGTGTTCCCCACCATCCTCAATGCGCTAGACACCGGCCAAATTGACCGATTTCTTTTCGACGGCCAAACCGCCGCGCTAGAAGATCTAATGGCACATTGCGAGAAACAGATCGCCGAGCGAACATGCGCCTACATTAGATCCGGCAAAATCAACATCGGCCCCTGGTACGCCATGCCCGATGAAAACCTATGCGCCGGCGAGTCCCTCATCCGCAACCTAGAAGAGGGAATAACCACATCCAAATCTTATGGCGAGAAAAATTTCCTCGGTTATCTCCCCGACACCTTCGGGCATGTCGCGCAAATGCCCCAAATTTTTGCTGGCTTTGGCATCGAACATGCCGTGGTCTGGCGCGGCGTTAATATCCCCAGCGACCTATTCCAATGGCAATCCCCAAATGGCCAAAGCGTCATCTGCCTATTTCTCCCCGAAGGCTATTATCAGCAACCCTTTTCCAAGCAAAACTACCTAGAAGCGGTGCAGTCGTATTTTCAGAAAGTAGAGCAAGACTTTCCCCAGGCAGGGCTACTACTAACCCAAGGGGGCGATCACTTAGTACCGCCACAGGATCTCAAAAATCGAATCACCCATTTCAACCAAGCCCAGCAAACTTATCGAGTCAAACAAACAACGCTACAAGACCACATTAACCAGCGCATAGCCGAAACCAAAAACCTTCCAATCCTGCAGGGCGAACTACGCGATAACACCAATAGCTATATTTTACCCGATGTCCTCTCCACCAGACGCTACCTCAAACGGCATAACCAAGAATTGGAAGACAGACTCATCGGCCAAATAGAACCACTATTAGCCGCCATAGATAACTTTGCACCCCAGTATCCACACCGCTATTTACGCCAAACATGGCAGCTACTGTTGCAGCAACATGCCCATGACTCCATCTGCGGATGCAGCATCGATGCGGTGCATGCCGAGATGCTAGTACGCTTCCACCGCATCAAAGATCGCCTCAATGCGCTACAAACCCTAGCCTGCGAACATATTGGCCTCCAAAACCCCTACCTTAATACCCAAGACCCAAAATCCCCCTCCCCCTTCGCCGACGATACCAAAATAACCGCATTCAACCCATCGCTCAAAGCACGTTCCGGCTGGCATTACATTCAATTTTTTATCAGCGGCGACCCAATCGATAACCTAAAAATATCGGATACAGCCGGGACGGTCTATGCCACTGCAATAGTAGATCGGCAACCACACCGCGACTTCACCTCACCCATAGATGACTTCCCCGAGCATGTAGCAGGCCACCTCTACACAGCCTTTATCCGTATGGAAATGGAAGGCTGGGCAAGCAAAAACCTGATCATCGTCCCCACCAAAACACTCCCGACGCAGCAAGATAATCAAGGTACTACCGCCACCCACTCCATCAGCAACGCATCCATGACCATCGCAGCCGATAAAGAAAACGGCATCGTCATTACCAACCATCATAACAGCCAAACGCCTAAACAAGCCCTTGCAATTATTTCTCAGGGAGATGCCGGAGACAGCTACAATTATTCACCACCACCAAATAATTGGTGCGTCAAGGCGACCATAACCGATATAAAAACCTGCTTTATCGAAAAACAGTATCAAGAACTGCGCATCAATTTTTCTCTCGAGCAGCCAGCATCTCTCAACACAACCCGATCTGGACCAAGCAAAGAATCGGTAACTTCAAAAGGCCATCTCATATTACGCCTCCTCGCCGATGAGCCTTTTATACGGGCCAAACTAACCTGGAATAACAAAGCCAAAAACCACCGCTTGCGCCTGCATTTACCGCTCGGCAAAAACATCCCAAGTTCACACAGCGATTCCGCCTTCGCATTCATTAAACGCCCGGTAACGTACCGCCAACAACGCACCAAAATTGCACCGCAAGAGATCCCCCCGTGCGTTCACCCTTCCTATTCCCTCATCCAAGCAGGCGAACACATACTGATACACCGCGCCCTAAATGAATATGAAATTGTCAAAGGCGCACAGGGCGATACACTCGCGCTAACCCTATCGCGCTCAGTAGGCTGGCTATCGCGCCGCGATCTAATAGACCGCGGCCAAGGCGCCGGCCCCGATTTTGCGACTCCGGAAGCGCAATGTTTGGGCGAGGATTACTTTGAATTCGTTCTAGCCAACACCCATGATTTTACCCCCGAGCAGGCACTGGCACAGGCCAACGATCTGCGTCGTCCCATCATGTTTCTACGCGGCCACGGCCAAGTCAGCAACAAAAAATTACAAATTAAAGCAGACACTGTTATCATCTTTTCTTGCCGCAAAATCGAAGATAAAATCGAAGTGAGGCTATTCAACCCCAGCAACGCCCCGCAGAAATTCGCTATCATTGGAGGCACCGCAGAGCGCGTCACCCTAGCAGGCACATCGATCAGTTGCATAGAAGACAGCAAACACCAAGATACCCAGCCCGCTCAAGTCATAGCCCCGCATGAAATTGTAACCCTGAGGATCAAACAATGACCGCCATCAGTCTCCGGCAGGTAGAGAAAAAAATCGGTGCCGAGCGCATCATCCACCCGATTGATTTACAAATCCAAAGCGGCGAATTTATCGTTTTCGTCGGCCCTTCCGGTTGCGGAAAATCGACCCTTTTACGCATGCTCGCCGGGCTTGAACCGGTCAGCCACGGCGAGATCTATTATGATGCGCTAAACGTTACCAAAATGGCCGCCCGCAAACGACAAGTGGCCATGGTATTCCAATCCTACGCCCTCTACCCCCACATGAATGTCGAGCAAAACCTAAGTTTTGGCTTGCGCATGACCGGGCACAGCAAGCAAGAAATTACCCGGCGGGTAGGCAAAGCGGTAGATATGTTGCGCCTTGGCGATTATTTATCGCGGAAACCCGGGCAGCTTTCCGGCGGCCAATGCCAGCGCGTCGCCATTGGCCGTGCCCTAGTCCAACAACCCAAAATCTTTTTGTTTGATGAACCGCTATCCAATCTCGATGCCGATCTTCGCAGCGCAATGCGCATAGAAATTGCCCGATTGCATGCGGAGCTCGGCACTACCATGGTCTATGTTACCCATGATCAAGTAGAGGCCATGACGCTGGCCGATCGCATCGCAATACTCAACGCTGGTCGCATCGAGCAAATCGGCACCCCCGATGATATTTACAAACACCCGCAAAATATCTTTGCCGCCGAATTTATGGGGACCCCCAAAATCAATCTCCTAGCCGGCGAAGTTCGCCAAGAAGATGGCCTCTGGTTTATAGCGCAAGATGAGCCGCAAAATGGGATAAAAATCAAACTTGACCCAAATCTTTGCCGGTTATCAGATGGCAAAAAATGCACGATCGCAATTCGCCCCGAAGACATTGAGTTAGTAGCAGATTCCGCATTAAAGCTCAAAGTCGAGCATATGGAAAAACTCGGCACCAACACCCATTATTTCGGTAAAATTGGACAGCAAAGTTTGCGCCTATCAGCGCATCGCACGGCAGAGATAACAGTCGGCAATGAACTTGCCATTCATATCCCCGCCGAAAAACTGCATTTTTTTAACCGCTCCGGCCAACGCATCCCCGCTAACAGATCCAAGTTACCTGCCCCATAAAAAAATCAGCTACCATGCAAAACAAAAAACTTCTCATCATCCCCATCGATGATCGCCCGGTAGTCTGCGCACAGCTACAAGACCTTGCTGCCCTTGCCGATTGGCAGGCCATCCTACCCCCGCATAACCTATTGGGGCATATGCGCAAAACGGCGGATACCAATAGCTTAGCAGAATGGCTGTTTGCCCGCTGCGATGCCGCCGATGGCTTTGTCCTATCCCTCGATAGCCTGATTTATGGCGGTTTAATTGCAAGTCGTATTTCAACTGATTCCATCGCCACGCTAGATAAACGCAGCCAAATTATCAGCCGCCTACGCGAACATGTTGGCAGCAAGCCAATCTATGCTTTTTTATCCAACATGCGCATCGCTAATAGCAACGTGAATGAGGAGGAAAAGCCGTATTGGCAAGACTACGGCACCCTTATCTGGCAATGGTCCTATTACAGCGACAAACATGCCATGTGTTCACAAGCAGATGATTTGTACCGCGCCCATGCCGCCAAGACACAGATCCCTGAACATATCCGCACGGATTACCTCCACACACGCAAACGCAACCTAGCATTAACCAATAGCGTCATTGACCAAGTCCTAACCCACCAATTAGACCGCCTAATCCTACCCCAAGATGATAATGCTCCCTACGGCTTCCACATCAACGAGATACGCCGCCTTCACACCCGCATCGCGCAGCTACAGCTAGAAGACAGAATCAAAATTTATTCAGGGACCGACGAAGTGGCATGGACCCTAACATCGCGACTCATTTCCAAACTTGAAGGACGCAGTGCCAGAAAAATATACCTCAGTTGGCATCGCGGCCAGACCGCACAAAAAATAATACCGTTTTATGAAGATCAGCCTATCTCAATAGCGGTTGCAAGCCAGATCAATGCAGCGGGAAGCGAGATAACGGAAAATATAGAAAATGCCGATCTGGTATTGGCCATTCATAGCCCAGAATCTTCGCAAGGCGACTGGGCGCTGCAAAAACCACTACAAGAGCAAAGCGTTTCTTGCGCAAGTTGGATTAAAGAATTGGCGGACTTGCAAAAATCCGCTAAGCCCATAGCGATTGCAGATCTCGCCTACGCCAATGGGGGAGATCCGGATTTTTTCAACATGATGTTGGAGCGGTTAGACATGCGACACATTATTGCTTATAGCGGCTGGAACACAGCCAGCAACAGCCTAGGCACAGTCGCCGCACAAATGCAGCTTGCCGAGCTAGACAAAATATCCCAAAACCAGCTTAAGTTACTAGGAACGCGCTTAGTTGATGATGTTTTCTATCAGGCCATCTTCCGCCAAGATTTGCGCAAGCAAATCGTAAATGCAACCCCACCGGATAAAACCAAGTCAAAGTTTAGGCAATCCGCGAATCAATGGCTAATAGACAAAGGAATGCCATTTATGCAAATCGACCATGTTACCTTTCCATGGGAACGCAGCTTTGAAATTGGCTTTGAGTGTCGAATAGACCCCAAGCAGGCACCGATCAACAAAATCAAGGGAAAATTGCAATGATACAAACACTCATGCAAAAAGAGGCTCAGGAGGCCGCAGAACGAGTCGCTTTGCAAAATGACGGCCTCAATGGCACTTTAAAGGAACTCGCGCAGAGAATCGCGCACAATGATCTGGATCTTATCCAAATTTGCGCTCGCGGCAGCTCAGATCACGCTGGCCTGTTTGCCAAATATGTCTTTGAGCGCGAACTCAAAATCCCCGTTGCGTCGGTTACACCATCGATAGCTTCTGTCCATGGGGTGGATCTGAAGTTACCCAAAACACTGTTCATCGTCATTTCACAATCCGGTCAAAGCCCAGATATTATTCTCAGCGCAGAAGCCGCTAAGCGGGCCGGTGCTACCATCCTAGCCATTGTCAATGATACAGAATCGCCGTTAGCCAAAATATCGCATATTGTGCTACCCATGCATGCCGGCCCTGAACACAGCGTCGCCGCGACCAAATCATTTATCTGCTCCCTTGCCATTATTTTGAAAATGGTAGCAAGCCTCGATAGCTCCTGTTCATTTGCAGACGAATTGAAAAACCTACCACAGCACCTAATGCAAGCGGCACAATTACAGTGGACACAGTTTATTGATACTATGTGCAGGGCTAGACATGTCTTCATGTTAGGTCGCGGCACGGGCTATGCCATTGCGCGCGAAGCGGCCCTCAAGCTAAAAGAGACCAGTGCTCTGCACGCCGAATCTTACAGCCTAGCGGAAGTTGCACACGGCCCCATGGAAATTGTCAATAAATCTTTCCCTGTCCTTATCTTTGACACGGAAGCTAAAATTGGCGTGGAAAAAGTCCTGGATAAATTTGGCACCGCCGGGGCGGATATTTTTCTTGTTGGCCGCAAGGTGCCCGGTACACATCATTTAAGCTCCATCTCCGCATCGTCGCCCTACATCAAAGCCATCCTACAAATTCAAAGCTTTTATCTTGCCGCCAATGCAATCGCCATTGCCCGTGAACGCAATCCAGATTCACCCCAACACCTTAAAAAGGTTACCCAGACTCTCTGAGAGAGATTCCCATGCCAACACAATTTCTAAACGCCACCCTCTTACACCCGGCCCCAATGGAGCGCACCAGCTTCACCGTTATCGATGGCCGCTTTACCGGTTTTAATCAAGCACCGCATGCTGAAGATATACAAGTGGACCTAGATGGCCAGTTCGTCATCCCCGGCCTGTTTGATGCACAGGTCAATGGCGTGGGCGGCATCATGTTTAATGACAACCCATCGCTGGATACGATCCGCCACATGTCCGCGGTGCTGGCAACCCTAGGCACCACTTCTTTTCTACCAACACTGGTCAGCGATGATCTAGAGAAAGTAAAACTAGCTATCGAAGCAGTGGCATCCGCCATTGCTCTAAAAGTGCCCGGCGTTAGGGGTATTCACCTTGAAGGCCCCTTTTTGAACAGCCAAAAGAAAGGAGTCCACAACGCGCAAAAATTTAGAAAACTAGACGACAATTCCATCGACCTAATCAGCACCCTCACAAACGGCAAAACACTCATCACCCTAGCCCCCGAACTAACCTCCCCCCAACTAATTGCCGAGCTAGTCAGGCGCGGCATTATTGTCGCCGCAGGCCATACCATGGCCAATTTTACGCAGACCCAGATCGCCCTTAAAGCCGGCTTAACCGGCTTCACCCATCTATTCAACGCAATGCCACAAATAGAAAGCCGCAATCCGGGCTGTATTGTCGCCGCCTTAGAATCAAAAAACAGCTTTTGCAGTCTGATTGTCGATGGCCATCACGTCGACCCGGCCTTACTGCGCATGGCACTGCGCGCCAAATCTGGCAATCAGGGCATGTTCCTAGTATCCGATGCAATCAGCAGCGTGGGCACTGATAAAAAAGAATTGCAGCTGGCCGGCCAAAAACTCTTTATTAAAAACGGCAAATGCACCACCGCAGAGGGAACGCTGGCCGGAGCCCACCTATCCCTGTGGGAAGCAGTACAAAACGCCGCCAAACTCTTGAATATCGAATTCGCCACCGCCGTGGAAATGGCAACGGCCACCCCAGCCGGCTTCATGCATCTGGATAAAGAAATTGGCAGAATTACCGCCGATCTATGCGCTGATTTTCTAGTTCTAGACCAGCAAAAAAACCTGCGCCAAACATGGGTCGCAGGCCAGTGCGTTCACGACTCATTAAAAAATTGAAACCGATTCCCCCGTAGAAATAACGCCAAGAAAAGGGCAGAACAGGTGAATCGAGCCGAGCCGACGGTGCTACCATCCCCTCTTCCCAGCAGCCCACCCCCCCCCCACCACAGGGCCCAAAAAACACAATGCCCCGCCTACCCTCACCCATCATTCCGGCACTCACCCTCGCCGCCATCCCCCTGATCGCGGCAACCATCCCAACACTATGGCAACGCCCCCCAGAATCGCCGACCCCCGCCGCCAGCACCCCCACCGCCTGCCTAGACAACCCCGCCCACCAAACCCAAATGCTAACCATCCCCGCCGGCACTTTTACCCTAGGCGCCGGTGCCCGCTATCCGGAAGAACGCCCGCAACAGCAGTTCACCCTAAACAGCTTCCGCCTCAGCCGCACCGAGGTCACCAACGCCCAATTCGCCGCCTTTGTCGCCGCCACTGGTTACGTCACCCTAGCCGAGCACCCCCCCAACGCCGCCGACCACCCCAATATCCCCGCCGAACTACTCAAACCCGGTGCGGCAGTTTTCGCCCCGCCCACCAACTCCGCCAACCCACTCAGCGGCTGGCAATTTATCGAAGGAGCCAGCTGGCGCACCCCCACCGGCCCCGGCAGCAATATCGCCGGGCGCGACCACTTCCCCGTCATCCACATTGCCTTCGCCGATGCCCAAGCCTACGCCGCCTGGAAAGGCCACCGCCTGCCCACCGAAGCCGAGCACGAATACGCAGCACGCGGCGGGCAAGAGGGCACCACCTTCGCCTGGGGCGACCAGTTCCTCATCGATGGCCAACACCAAGCCAACACTTGGCAAGGTGCCTTCCCCTTCTTCAACAGCCGCGCCGATGGCCACGCCGGCCTCGCCCCAGTCGGCTGCTACCCGCCCAACGGCTACGGGCTGCACGACATGATCGGCAACGTCTGGGAATGGACCAGCACCCCCTATTACCCCTCCCACCAACCCGCCGCCCCATCTCCCGCAAAAGACCAAGCCGACCCCGGCCATGACCCCCACCAACCCGGCGTCCCCGTGCGCGTCATCAAAGGCGGCTCCTACCTCTGCGCCCCCAATTATTGCCAACGCTACCGCCCCGCCGCCCGCCAAGCGCAAGACACCGGCCTCGGCACCGCCCACATCGGCTTCCGCACCGCACAAGACCTCTAACCGTCCAACCGCCACCCATTCAACACCCGCTCACCGCCACAAATCCCGCTTGCCACCGCCGCCCCCGCGGAGTAAATTACAGCCCCCAGCACAGCCGCACTAACCCCCCATTCTCGGCGGAGCACAGCATGGCCGGTTTCGACAAAGTGATAGAAAGCCCCGCCGCAGCCCTAGACGGCCTGCAAGACGGCATGACCCTCATCGCCGGCGGCTTCGGCCTGTGCGGCATCCCTGAAAACCTCATCGCCGAAATCAAACGCCGCGGCACCCGCGATCTGACCATCGTCTCCAACAACTGCGGCGTAGACGACTTCGGCTTAGGCATCCTGCTGCAAGACCGCCAAGTCAAAAAAATGGTTTCCTCCTACGTGGGAGAAAACAAACTATTTGAAGAGCAACTATTAGACGGCACCCTAGAATTGGAACTCACCCCGCAAGGCACCCTAGCGGAAAAAATGCGCGCCGGCGGCGCTGGCATCCCCGCCTTTTACACCGCCACCGGCTACGGCACCCTAGTGGGCGAAGGCAAAGATGTCCGCCAATTCAACGGGCGCAATTATATTTTGGAAGAATCCATCACCGGCGACTTCGCCCTAGTCAAAGCATGGAAAGCCGACCGCTACGGCAACCTAATTTTCCGCCACACCGCCCAAAACTTTAATCCCCCAGCCGCCACCGCCGGCCGCATCACAGTCGCCGAGGTCGAAATTCTAGTCGAGCCAGGCGACCTAGATCCCGCCCAAATCCACACCCCCGGCATTTACATCGACCGCCTAATTCAAGGCACCTTCGAAAAGCGCATCGAACAGCGCACCACCCGCACCGCCGCTTAGGTTTAGGGAGACAAAAATGGCACTTTCCCGCGAACAACTAGCCCAGCGCGTCGCCCGCGAATTGCGCGACGGTTACTACGTCAACCTCGGCATCGGCATCCCCACCCTAGTCGCCAACTACATCCCCGCTGGCATGCAAGTCATGCTGCAATCGGAAAACGGCCTGCTCGGCATGGGCCCCTTCCCCACCGAAGACGAAGTCGATGCCGACCTGATCAACGCCGGCAAACAAACCGTCACCGCCGTCACCGGTGCCTCCATTTTCTCCTCCGCCGAATCTTTCGCCATGATCCGCGGCGGCCACATCGACCTCACCGTGCTCGGCGCCTTCGAGGTTGACGTACAAGGCAACATCGCCTCCTACATGATCCCCGGCAAACTCATCAAAGGCATGGGCGGGGCCATGGACCTAGTCGCTGGCGCCGAAAATATCATCGTCACCATGACCCACGCCTCCCGCAGCGGCGAATCCAAACTACTCCCCCAATGCACCCTACCGTTAACCGGAGCCGCCTGCATCAAACGGGTCGTCACCGACCTCGCCTACCTAGAAATCGCCGACGGCAAATTCTGGCTAAAAGAACGCGCCCCCGGAGTAGAAGTAGCCGAAATAGCCCACCAAACCGCCGGCGAACTAGTAGTCCCCAAAACAGTCCCAGAAATGCAACTCTAACCCCCGCCATAGCCCCCCCCTGATAAGGGGGGGTTGGGGGGTTGGATGTGAAAAAAAGAGATTTAGGCAATTTACCCACCACAACAAAAGTTAGGAGAAGCCTAAAATAACCCACCCCTGCTAAAATCCCACCCACTAGCACTAGCCCGCGCCCGCCGGCCACCGCCCCCGTGTTCGCCCACCAACCCTTCCTAAAATCCCTAACCGACCGCCCCGGCATCTACCAGATGTACGACAGTGACCGGCAAATCCTCTACGTCGGCAAAGCCAAAAGCCTAAAAAAACGCATCGCCAGCTACTTCCGCGGCAAACCCGCCGGCAAAACCGCCGCCCTAGTCGCCCGCATCGCCAGCATCCAAGTCACCATCACCCGCACCGAATCCGAAGCCCTCATCCTCGAACAAAACCTAATCAAACAACAACGCCCCGCCTACAACCTGCTACTGCGCGACGACAAATCCTACCCCTACATTTTCGCCTCCGACCACCCCTGGCCCCGCCTCGCCCTACACCGCGGCACCAAAAAACGCAAAGGCCACTACTTCGGCCCCTTCCCCAACGCCCAAGCCACCCGCGAAATGCTCCGCCTACTGCAAAAAGTCTTCCGCGTCCGCCAATGCGAAGACAGCTTCTTCCAAAACCGCTCCCGCCCTTGCCTGCAATACCAAATAAACCGCTGCACCGCCCCCTGCGTCGGCTTAGTAGACCAAAAAAGCTACGCCCAAGACCTGCAACACTCCATCGACCTCCTCGCCGGCCGCGACCAAAAACTCAGCCGCGACCTCGCCGCCGCGATGCACGCCGCCGCCGCCAACCTAGACTTTGAGACCGCCGCCCAACGTCGCGATCAACTGCAAATGCTGCGCACCGTCCAAGCCGACCAAAACATCGAAAAAGGCAGCGGCCACCTCGATGTAGTCGCCGCCGCCCTCGATGGCGACGAAGGCTGCGTCCACATGCTCTACATCCGCCACGGCCGCATCGTCGGCAGCCGCAGCTTCTTCCCCAAAGTACCCCTCCAAACCACCGCCGCCGCCCTCCTCGGCCCCTTCCTAGCCCAACACTACCTCACCGGCCCACCCGCCCGCGTCGCCCCACAAATCCTAATCGGAACCCCATTCAGTGGCCGCGCCGCCCTCCAGCAAGCCCTGCAACACCACTGCGACCGCGCCATCACCATCCGCCAACCACAACGCGGTCGCGGCATCCAATGGCTGCAAACCGCAACGCAGGCCGCCGAACAAAACCTCATCGGTCGCCAAGCCAGCAAACAAAGCACCCGCCGCCGCCTGCACGACCTCAGCCACGCGCTCGACCTCGACACCGACCTAAAACGCCTAGAATGCTACGACATCAGCCACACCCAAGGCCAAGAGACCATCGGTGCCTGCGTGGTTTTCGACCTCGACGGCCCGCGCAAAAAAGACTACCGCCGCTTCAATGTCGCCGGTATCACCGCCGGTGACGACTACGCCGCCCTAGAACAGGTCCTCCGCCGCCGCTTCACCCGCCTCCAAAAAGGCGCCGCCCCACTGCCCGACCTGCTCGTCATCGACGGCGGCAAAGGCCAACTGCGCCGCGCCCGCGAACTCCTCACCGAGCTCGCCGCCCCCCAAGTCCTCACCCTCGCCATCGCCAAAGGCCCCGCCCGCAAAGCCGGCCACGAACGCTTCTTCTTAGGCGACCGCCCCCGCGAGCTACGCCTCGACCCCACCCGCCCCGGCTTCCACCTGTTACAACACCTCCGCGACGAAGCCCACCGCTTCGCCATCACCGGCCACCGCGCCCGCCGCAGCAAACGCCTAGCCGATTCCCCCCTCCAAGCCATCCCCGGCATCGGCCCCCGCCGCCGCAAAAAACTAGTCGACCACTTCGGCGGCTACCGTGGCATAGAATCCGCCAGCCAAAACGACCTAGCCCGAGTAGAAGGCATCAGCAAACCCCTAGCCCAAACCATCTACAACCACCTCCACGCCCCCTAAGCCCCCCACCAGCCCGCCACCCAGCTAAAATACCCCCCCAAACCCGCCTAATCACCCTCTTTTCTACCCCCCCAAAAAATGACCACAGACTCCAGCGCAGGCCCGGCAATGAAAACCAACCCGCCGCCGAGCAAGAAAAAACAGCTTCTCGCCCGCCTCTACTCCGAATGCATCCGGCGGGGCAATTTGGAATTCGGCAGGGAAGAAGTCCGCGAAGCCGCTCGGGCAGTCGGGTTCACCAACCCCTTCGACGCCACCAAGATCGACCACTCCGACCTCCTGCCCGCCGAGCTACGGCAAGCCGATATCGCCCTCATTCGCCTCGGTCAAGGCAAGTTCACCTTCGTCAAAGGCATCGGTAGCGTCTACCACGCACTGGAACCAGTGCAACGCAACTTTGAAGAAGACTACAGGCCCAGCCTCCTAAACCACACCGACACCAGCGAAAGCAGCATCCTCTCGACGGCTTTTAACCAGCGCATTCTCCACAAGCTGCTCTACTACAACCGCTCCGAGGGCGCAAACCTCTACATGTCGCGCCGCACCAAGATGTCGCTGGTTTTCCGCCTCGGCGACCAAAATTTCGAGTCAGAGGTGATTCAAATGGAGATGGACATGGTGCTGGAGAACCGCGGCCGCGTGACCATTCTCGAGGGCAAAAACGGCTTTCGGAAAGACTTCAACATCTTTCAGTTGTACAATCCCTTCCGCTATTTCAGAATGCTGAAAGAGCAAGGCATTGCCATAGACAGCATTGATTGCTGCTACGCCGCACGGATGAGGGGCAAGGGAGAACACCGGCTCCGCTTCCACCTCTACCGCTTCATGGACCCCCAGACCCCTACGTCCATCGAACTACTGGATTCCTGCGAGTACCGACTCATCATCAAGCAATGACCAACCTCCCCCCAAAACACCAAAACCGCCTAATCCAAGGCGACGTAATGGACACCCTCCGCGCCCTGCCCGATGGGTGCGTCGACATGATTTTCGGCGACCCCGACTACGGAGTCGGCATCGACTACGGCGGCCACACCTACCGCAAAGTCGACAAATGGCAGCAATACCTCGACTGGTACCGCGCCCTCACCACCGAATCCATGCGTGTACTCAGCGACCGCGGCAACCTCTTCATGCTCAACTACCCCCGCCAAAACGCCCACCTCTGGGCCACCTGCCTCGATACGCTCGCCCACGATGTCCAAGAATATGTCTGGGTCTACCCCACCAACGTCGGCCACTCCAAACGCCGCTTCACCACCGCCCACCGCTCGATCCTCCACGCCACCAAATCTCCCGACAACAAATTCTACAAAGACCAAGTCGCCCAACCCTACAAAAACCCAACCGACCCCCGCATCCGCCAGCGAATCCGCGCTGGCCACAAAGGCCGCATGCCCTACTCATGGTTCGAATTCAACCTCGTCAAAAACGTCGCCCGCGACAAAACCGTCCACGCCTGCCAAATCCCCATCGCCCTTTTCGACCTACTAATGCAAGCCGCCACCCAGCCATCCGACAGCATCTTCATCCTCTTCGGCGGCAGCGGCTCAGAAGTCATCCACGCCCGCAACCAAGGCCGCACCTTCCTATCCTGCGAAATGCATCAAGGCTACCACCAGATGATCGAAAAACGCCTCGCCCACGCCACCGGCGCAATCCCCCAAGGCTACCGCCTCCGCGACCTCATCGAAAACCACGCCCCAGAAGCCGTCCAAGAAGTCCGCACCCAAGTCCTAGCAGCAGGCCAAGCAAGTCCAGCAGGCTTAGCCACCGCCCCACAAAAACTACTCTGAAGCCCCCCAAAAATGCCCCACCCCAACCACCTAACTCTAAGCCGCATCGCCGCCCTCCCCCCATTCGCCGTACTCCTCTACCTACCGCACGACTGGACCTACCCCGCCAGCGCCGCCCTCTTCGCCCTCGCCGCCGCCACCGACTGGCTAGACGGCCACCTCGCCCGCCGCCGCAACCAACAAACCCCCTTCGGCACTTTCCTCGACCCAGTCGCCGACAAATTACTGGTCACCACCGCCCTAGTCCTGCTCATCGCCAAATACCCCAGCCCCGCCCTAACCCTAGCTGGCCTACTCATCATCGGCCGCGAGCTCACCGTCACCGCCCTGCGCGAATGGATGGCCCAACTAGGCCGCCACTCAACAGTCGCCGTCTCCCCCCTAGGCAAAGCCAAAACCGCCACCCAACTAATCGCCATCATCCTACTCTGCCTATGCCAACCCGGCACCAGCTGGGCCAGCCTCCCCCTAGGCACCTGGGGCTTCAACACCGGCCAAGCTTTACTCTACCTGGCCACCCTACTAAGCCTCCACTCCCTAGCCCAATACCTAAAAGCCGCCCTTAAATCAAAGCCCTCCTGATAAGGGGGGAAAGGGGGGGGTTGGTCTTGAAGCCCCCCTGACAAGGGGGGTTTGGGGGGTTGGTATGGAAGAGGGTTTGGGGGGGGGGTTGGTTTGGAAGGTTGAAAGAAATTTTCCAGATACCCCAACACCCACCCCCAATCAGCCCGCAACCCCCGCCTCCCCCCGCCCAAGCCCCTCCAAACTAGCCCGCAACCCACTATAGTCATACCCCGCCCGCGCACAGATCGCCAAAATCTCATCCACCGACCGCCGCGGCGCCTCCATCAACGCCCACATAGTCGAACAGCGCGTCCCCGACCGGCAATAAGCCAACACCGGCCCCGGTAACACCCCCAACAGCCGCGCAAATTCCGCCACATCCGCCGCCGTCACCGCCCCCGAAATCACCGGCTGATGCGCAAACTGCAACCCAGCCCGCGCCGCCGCCGCCGCCATCTCCGCCGCCCCCGGCTGCCCCGCCTCCTCCCCATCCGGCCGATTGCAAAGCAACCCCGCAAAGCCACACTCCGCCACCCGCGCCACCTCATCCAAACCAATCTGCGGCGCCACACTAAGCCCATCAGTCAAAGCACAAATATCCATAACAACCCCAAAAAATCCACCAGCAAGCCCCGCATTATGCCGCAAAAGAGATCGAACTCCCCTAGCAAGCACCGACCTTACCCTAGACGAAGACCGCATTATCACCTTAACCGACAACGACAGCTAAGCTGCCAAGTGCCAAGCCTGCCCAGAGGAGACAGGCGCAGGCATCACGCTCCCCCTATATCCCGTCCTACTAAAACTGCTCTGCAATGAGCCGATCTATCTAATGGCTTGGTTTTTAAGACCCATCCTAAAAATCGTACTTCAGGTCCAAACTCAGCGACTGCCCGACCGTCTGCTCAAACACAGTCACCGCCCCTTGAGTGATGCGCCGATCCTCATCCAGCAAATTGCGCAGCTTCGCCTTGATCGTCAGGTTGTAATTCACAAAATAGGAATAGGCGAAATCCAGCGAATTAAACGGCTGTTCAAACGCATCCGGCTGCTCGCCAACCCCCGCGGTGAACAGCCGCTCGCCGAACCGATTGTAGGCTAGGGTAGCGGCATGTTTGCCATCGCCCGAATCAAAACCCAGCTGCAAATTGACCACATAGTCGGACGCGCCGCGCAAGGGCCGCACTGAGTTAGTCGCCGGCACAAGCAGGTCTAGTTCGTCGCCGAGTTTGACCTCAGAATCGGCCAGCGTCAGGTTGCCAGAGAAGAAAAACAGCGCAGCGTTTTTCTCTAAAAAGCCCCATTTTTTGAGCTTCCACCCCGCCGATGTCATCGCCGGCACAAAGGCGGCATCGGCCAGAAAATCCAGACTTTTTAGCCACTCGACCTCCACCCCCAGCGACTCGCCAGTCGCGGCGTTTTCGATGCCGGCGGTGATGCTGTCCTCGGCACCTTCCCGCTGAAAGTACTCCAGCGGGTGGTCGATATCTTTGTAAAACGCCGACAAAGTCAGGTTATCGTCGTTGCCGAAAAACCATTCCAGCCGCAGATCATAATTCAGCAATTCTGCAGGAATCGCGGCGGGGTTGCCCTCGACAATAATGTCGGTGCGCGGGTCCAAATAACTGGCATCCGACACCTCACGCAGATCCGGGCGCACCACAGTCTCCGCCACCGCCAGCCGCAAATTGAAATCCTGCGCCCCCATAAACCCGGGGCGACCGTAGGTAAAAGCCAGGGACGGATAGATCTTATCCTGATAAAAGGTGCCCTCCGGAAAGCCGTTACCGCCGATCTTAGCCGGGTCCAGCCGCAGGGGACTGCGCCCCACCGCATAGGGCGACCATGGGCTGCTAAATTGCTTGTATTCCTCATAGCGGCCCCCAAGGGTGATGCGCCAGCGGTAATCCAGCAGCACATCGGCCTGCACAAAATAGGCTTCCGTTTGCTGCGCCGCCAAATAGCTGCGCGACAGGCCATCCTGATAGGTCAGCGTGTAACCGAAATCCGGGTTAGTCAAATTGGCATCGGACAGCGCATTGGATATATCGCCCATGCCGCCGCGGAGCGTCTCATCCGCCGCCGCCGAAGTCGAGCCGATGGCAAAATCCAGCTGCTGATAGGTGCGCAGCTTGCGGTCAAACTTAGTCCCACCGAGCAGGGTCAGTTCGAAGCGATCAAAATACAGCGGCAACCGCGCCTGCCAGCCCGTGCTCTCCGCCTCATCCCGCAGATCGGTGTAGCGCACATCCAGCATGCGCAACCCTCGAGTCAGAGTTGAGGCGGTAATTTCATCGGTCGCAGTGTCGCGGGCGATGTTGGCTTGAAGGCTGGTCTCAGACGGAATCAGCGTGGTCGCCTCGGCATCGGAATAAAACCAAGTCAGCTCCAATTCCTCCATAAAACCGAGTCGCTCAGGGAAACCAATGCCTAACCATTCGCGAGTCCCGGGCCCCAGCCGGTGGCGGCCTTGCAGCTGGTGGATTTGCAGTTCGCGCTCCTCAAAGCGGTAATCGTAACGGCGCGACCCCTGGCCGCTGGAAAACGGCGAGGTGGTGTTGTAAATGTTGGCAACCGCGACCTCGTCATCGGTGTTCCGCAAAAATAGGTTGGTCGAATTGATCTCCTGCTCGGCCCCGTACCGCCAGCCGAAATTGGCGCTGCCGGTCAGGCTGACGTTTTCCGTGCTACGGGATTCTTCCCGAAATTCCTCGGTCGCTTCTCCAGGATTGGGATTGGTGCGCTGTATCCGCTCTACAGCGCGGGCACTGGTGTCGTAGTTCAGGCTGGCGAGAAAACCCAGTTCATGCGTACCGCCCAGCGCATACAAATTGCCCACCGCGGTCGACAGCCCCAGATCCCCCGGCAAACTGTTGGGCTTCTCGCGAATATCCAAATCACGGTTTATTTGCAGCGCCAACGCCCGGTTCGCCGCCTCCGCCGCGGTCAGACTCATCGCATTGCCGGCGCGCGCGGCGGTGGCGTGAATGGCATCGGGCGACAGGCTGCCTTCAGTCTCATCCAGCGCGGTGCGATAGCGGCGCAACGCCTGATCAATAGCGGGGCTAAATGCCCGGTGGCCGTCATCGCTACCGAAGCGGTCATCGCCGCCGCCCGCGTAACTCAGCAGATCGCTGGAATCGCTGTCGTAACCAGTGCCCACCGCAAAAGAAAACAGCGGCTCATTGGGAATGCCCTTAGTGCGAATGTTGATATTGCCGCCGCCAAAAGTCGCCGGTTTATTGGCAGTAAAGCCCTTTTCCACCGCCACACTTTCCAAGATCGAAGCCGGAAAAATATCCAGCGGCAACACATTGCGGGTCAGGTCCGGCGAAGGCACCGACGCCCCATTCAGCAGCGAACTGGAATAACGCTCGCCCAAGCCCCGCACATAAATAAACTGCCCATCGACCAGCGTAACGCCCGGCGCCCGGGTAAGGGCCGCCGCCACCGTGGAATCGCCGATGCGCTCGATGGCCTCGGCCCCCAAAATATCCACCACACTCTCGGCCTCCATGCGCTCCAACATAATATCGCCGGCGGCGCTGAGCAGACGCCCCAGCACCACCGTCTCTTCAATCTGCGGCGGCGGCCCCAGCTGCGGAACAAAGTCCGGCGCACCCTGCGCTTGAATCGGTCCGGGGCCGGCGAAGAACACCGCCAGCAGGGCGGCGAGGGATTTTGCTGTAGCGTTCATAATGCTTGGGCTCTTAGGTTGGGCAGAACAAACCGGGCAACCGCCGCAGGCTTATTCTTCAAACCAAAGTTCCTGACCGCGGGCACCCTCATGCAGGCCGTAGGTCCAGCCGCGGGTCCAGTCGTTATCTTTCGAAACGGCACCGATAATCTCGCCATCGGCCACGGTAATGGTGTCGCTCACCGCCTCGCCATCCACCATCATTGAAGCGAGAGGCACAGAGTAGAAGCCATCGAGAATGGTCATTTGATCTGCCTGGCTACCGTCGCCATCGGGCCGCGTACTGCCAGCATCTTCAGCCCCCTCGGCCATCGCAAAAATGACGTTATCCCGATCCGGATGCGCCAGAAACCTACGACCACTGAGTCCGCCAAAGGGATAGTCTTCAGGAGGAGTGCCAGTAGGAAGAGTGACATCACTATCGCGGTCCCTATTCGCCGAAAGATCATGGCAGGCAAAAATATTGGTGCTTATTTTGATTTCACCCCGGGCTGCATTTTCCCAGTCTTGGCTGTCTTCCATCTGGAAGCAATAGTTAGTGAAATCCAGATTCTCAGCCGCGATACCCACACCCGCACCATTTGCGGTCGCATCGGTGGCGTAGGCGGTGGTAACGATCGAGCGGTTTAGCGTCAGTTTGTGCCCCTCTTCCAGATTTACCCCAGCCCCCGGGTCACTGTTACCCGCCACGCCCGGGCCTTTGGCACTGCTGATACAGGTTAGGTTGTTAATGGTCGCTTGAGTGACGTAGTCGTTGCTGATGTTGAAGGCGAGACGGTTTCTGCCCGACCCATCGGATTCCACACAGTGAGCCCCGGTTTTGGTCGCCTCCCCCGTGCCGCCGCCCTGAATCACTAGCGCATTGCTGATGGTGCCGTTGTAGCCCTCATCAAGGTCGATGGAATCATCGCGCACATAGAGGGCCACGTAGTTGGTCAGATCCGCGGAGCCGCCGAAAAACTCGATACCATCATCCTGATTGCTGTAGATCTGGATATTGTTCAGGGTGGTGCCGGAGCCCACGGCACCGAAAGTAATCCCGTTTAGCTCGTTACCTTCGCTGATGAAGTCCCCAGCATGTTTAACCACCACATAGCGGAGTGTGCCAGAGTTATCGCCCGGCAGATCGCCGCCGTAGTGGTTTTCGCGCAGATCTTCCGCGCCTTCCATGACAATAGAGCAGTCTCCCTCTAGGGTGGGAGAAGAGTCTTGGCTCGCCGCGTATTCACACCTGTTGTTAAAACCGAAACCGTTAATGACCATGCCGCCCCAGGACTGCACCTCCTCCGGTGCCATCGCAAAGCGGCCCTCAACATCGGCCCGCGAAGTGAACGTGATGGGGTCATCGCGAGTGCCCTCAGCCAAAATCTGCGAGCCGCGCATAATGGCGATAAAGTCGCCGGCACCAGCCAGTGCCACGGTAACCCCCGCCTCGATGGTCAGGGTGGGGCCGTCGCCGCCGCGATTCAGGCCCGCCGCCCTAGCAGCCGCCAGCGAATCGTAATTCTGGCCGACAAACAGGCTACCGGTAAAGATGTGCGCCCCGGCCCCAATGTCGCGGAGGGTGATGTCCGCCAGCAGGGGTTTGCGGAAATCGACAAAGGCCGTGGTGTAGAGGCAGTTGCCATCCTGCAGCACACCGGCCTGGGTGTTGCCGTCGGCATCCACATAGGAGGCGCAAATGTTATCGCCGGTGCCCCCACCGCCACCGCTAGTCGAATTATCGACCGAATTATCGACCGAGCTGGCATCGATATTGATATCGCCACCGCCACAGGCAGCAAGCAAAACCACCAAGGCACCGAGCACGATGAACTGCCAGATAAATCCTAGAGACCGCATGAGTTTTCTCCCGCAAAGTTACAAAAAGACAAGGGACGCCCCAAGGCAGGGCGCAAACTAGCCGCCGCAAATGGCGGAATAGTTACCGCAATATGGTAAAAAAATGGCAACCTAGACCGTGTATCGCCCGCCTATGCAGTCTGTATAAACCGCGCAATCCGCTTGTATATAACCGCCAGCGGGCTACCATGCGCCCCGCCGCCGCCAACCTGCCAAACCGCCCGTGAGCACCCCCCCCGCTTCCCCAAAGCCGCCGTCCAAGCCGCGCAAAAAAGCCAGCCACGATGCGCAGCTGCTGATCCGCATCAACCGCCTCGACCGCGACCGCTTTATGGACGCATGCGCCCAGCAGGACACCACCGCCGCACGCGAAGTCCGCCGCTTTATTCGCGATTTTTTACGGCAAAAAAGCCACGCCGGCGGCGACTAAACCGCCATCCTAAGCCCCTCTAGGTCCCCTAAGCGGCAGAAGAATCGCGCCCAAATCGATACCCGTAACCGCGCACCGTTTGCACGCAATCGGCGTAACCGTGCGGGGCCAATGCCTTGCGCAGGCGGCGAATATGCACATCGATGGTGCGCTCATCGATCCGCACCTTGCCCCCCCAGACATTATCCAGCAGCTGCCCGCGGGTATAAGCGCGCCCCTGATGGGTCAGAAAAAACTCCAGCAGGCGATATTCGGTGGGCCCCAGCCCCAGCAGCTGCCCGCCAATGGTCACCGCCCGCGCTGCCGGGTCCATCACCAGCCCGCCCAGGCTAATCGGGGCCTCCGCCGGTGCCGCATCCACCCGCCGCAAAATGGTTTTAATACGCGCCAGCAGCTCCCGCGGGGAAAAGGGCTTCGGCACATAGTCATCGGCCCCGGCCTCCAGCCCGCGGATCATGCTCTCCTCCTCCGCCTTGGCAGTCAGCATGATCACCGGTAGATCGTGAGTCTCCGCCCGCCGCCGCCAACGCCGCAGCAACTCAATGCCGCTCACCTCCGGCAGCATCCAATCCAACAGCACCAGATCCGGCAGCGCATCGGCGAGCACCGCCTGCGCCTCATAGGCATCTTTTGCTTCGATGCACCCATAGTCGGCGATCTCCAAAGCCACCCGCAACATGGCGCGGATGGCCGCCTCATCTTCGACGACAAGCACGGTCTTGCTGGGCCCAGTTGTGCGGGGCATAGTGGGGTCTCTTGCGGGGCGGGCCGCTAGTATATAGGGCACAGGCGGCGGCACCTGCTACACTTTGCCCCCCGCCACTCCCAAATCACCGGGCCAAAAAAACACCCCATGAAAGTCACCCTTTTCGGCACCGGTTACGTGGGGCTAGTCACCGGCGCATGCCTCGCCGAAGTCGGCCACCAAGTGCTCTGCACCGATGTGGACGAGCGCAAAATCGCCAACCTGCAAGCGGGCACCATCCCCATCTTCGAGCCGGGTTTGGCCGAGATGGTGGCCAAAAACACCGCCAGCGGGCAGCTCGATTTCACCACCGATGCCGCCCGCGCCGTCGCCTACGGCGACCTGCAATTCATCGCCGTAGGCACCCCGCCGGACCAAGACGGCTCCGCCGATCTGCAATACGTGCTGCAGGTCGCCACCACCGTCGCCACCCACATGCGCACCCCCAAAGTGGTCGTCACCAAATCCACGGTGCCAGTGGGCACCGCTGACCGAGTCGCCGCCACCATCGCCGCCACCCTAAAAAAGCGCGGCACAGAATTAGATTTTGCCGTCGCCTTCAACCCAGAATTCCTCAAAGAAGGCGCGGCGGTCGAAGACTTCATGAAGCCCGACCGCATCATAGTCGGCACCGACTGCGAACACACCAAAGCTCTAATGCGCGAACTCTACGCCCCCTTCAACCGCAACCACGAAAAGCTAATGTTTATGGACCTGCGCTCGGCGGAGCTCACCAAATACGCCGCCAACTGCATGCTGGCCACCAAAATCAGCTTTATGAACGAAATGGCGGGCCTCGCCGAAGCCCTCGGCGCCGACATCGAAGCAGTGCGCAAAGGCATCGGCTCCGACCCGCGCATCGGCTACCATTTCATCTACCCCGGCCTCGGCTACGGCGGCTCCTGCTTCCCCAAAGACATCAAAGCCCTGATTCACACCGCCGACGAACTGCAGCAGAACGCCAGCCTGCTAAAAGCCGTCGACGCCGTCAACACCCGCCAAAAACAAGTGCTATTCACCAAGATCCGCGCCTATTTCGACGGCCAGCTGCGCGGCAAAACCATCGCCATCTGGGGGCTCGCCTTCAAACCCGACACCGACGACATGCGCGAAGCCCCCAGCCGCACCCTGATGGAATCGCTCTGGCAGGCCGGCGCGGCGGTGCAAGCGTTTGACCCGCAAGCCATGGACGCCACCCGCCATTTGTATGGCCAACGCCAAGACCTACGCCTGTATAATGCCCGCGAAGAGGCCCTCGATGGCGCCGATGCGCTGGCCATCTGCACCGAGTGGAAATACTTCCGCGCCCCCGACTTCGCCGACATCCGCGCCCGCCTAAACCGCCCGGTCCTCTTC
>JACONM010000017.1:74104-113207 GCA_014323765.1 Cellvibrionales bacterium
CCGCAAGGCCGCCGAGCAAGGAAATACCCGCGCCCAAGCCGCTCTGCAAGCCTTAGAACAGCCCACCCCCGCAGATCAAGCAGAGCAACAAACAGATCAAGAGGATCCGCCCCCACAAAGTGCCCTAGACGCTACGCCGGATCAAGACCAAGACACCAACCAAGACCCGGACCAATATCAAGATCAATTTGAAGACCCCATCCCAGAGCTTCACCCGCCCCCCCAACCAACCGAGCAAGACGAAGAAGCCGAAGAGCAAAACACCCTAGGCAAGATGTACCAGTACGGCACCCAGGGCGCAGAACAAGACCACGTCAAAGCCGCCGCCTGTTACCGCAAAGCCGCCGAGCTTGGCAGTGCCGCTGGGCAAAGCAACCTCGGCAACATGTACCAATACGGCCAAGGTGTGGAACAAGACTATACGGAAGCCACCCACTGGTACCGCCAAGCCGCCGAGCAAGGCTATCCACGGGCGCAATTCAACCTCGCCCTGATGTACCAATACGGCAAAGGCATCGACCAAGACCCCGCCGAAGCCGTCCGCTGGTACCGCCAAGCCGCCGAGCAGGGCAACGCCGAGGCGCAAAACGCCTTAGGGCGAATGTGCCGAACCGGCCAAGCCGTCGAGCAAAACCACGCCGAAGCCGTCCACTGGTTCCGCACTGCCGCCGAACAGGGGCATGCCGAGGCGCAAAATAACCTAGGAAAAATGTACCGACTCGGCCAAGGCATCGAAAAGGATTACACCGAAGCCATGCACTGGTTCCGCGAAGCCGCCGAACAAGAAAACGCCGATGCGCAAAACAACCTAGGAGTCATGTACCGGCGCAACAAAACCGCTGAAGACATGTCCGAGGCCATCCACTGGTTCCAAAAGGCAGCAGAGCAGGGCAACGCCGCCGCCCAAAACAACCTAGGGGGACTGTACCAGCAAGGCCAGGGCGTTGAACAAGACCCCACAAAAGCGGCGCACTGGTACCGCCAAGCCGCTGAACAAGGCCATACCACTGCGCAAAACAACCTAGGCTGGCTATACCGAGACGGCAACGGCGTCGAAAAAGACTCGATCAAAGCCGCCCACTGGTTCCAAAAAGCGGCAGAACAGGGCAACGTTGCCGCGCAAATCCAATTAGGCAACATGTACCGGGACGGCAAAGGCGTAGAAAGAGACCACACCCAAGCCGCCCACTGGTTCCAAAAAGCGGCAGAACAGGGCGATGCCGGCGCCCAAAACCGGCTAGGAGTCATGTACCAACGCAACGAAGAAATGCAAGACTTCGCCCAAGCCGCCCACTGGTATCACAAGGCAGCAGAGCAAGGCAACGCCGCCGCGCAAAACAACCTAGGCTGGATGTACCGGCAGGGCCAGGGTGTCTACCGCGACTACACAAAAGCCGCCCACTGGTTCCGCCAAGCCGCCGAGCAGGGGCATCTCGCAGCGCAAAAAGCCCTGCAAAAATTAGAGGGATACAGCACCCGATAGCCGTGGCGAGCAAATCGCTGCGCCTGCCCACGGCAAAAAATCCATACTTCGATTTGCCGCCCAACGACCCCAATCCGCGCCATGGGCAAACTGATCGGCACCCTGCTCGGCGTTATCTTCAGTGGATTGCTGGGCCCATTCGGCTGGCTCGCCCCCCTGCTCGGCCTCTGGCTAGGCCACCAATACGACTGCCAAAAGCGCGATAAGAGCGGGGCGGGCTGGACGCGGACGCACTCGGATTCCCCCCGCTCCGCACAGGCGCAACAGCTCTTCTTCACCACCCTATTCCGCCTGCTCGGCCATCTCGCCAAAGCCGATGGGCGGGTCTCGGAAGCGGAAATCGCACAAACCGAAGCCCTAATGCGGCAAACCGGCTTGGATGCCGCCCAACGCCGCGCCGCCATCCGCCTATTCCAACAGGGCACCCACCCCAGCTTCGACCTGCCAGCCCAACTGCACGAATTCGCCGCCGGCTGCGGGCGCAATCCCGCCCCCAAAATCACCCTGCTACGCTACCTAATCGCCATGGCCTACGCCGATGGCACTCTAAGCCCCGCCGAACACCGCCTGCTGCACCAAGTGGCGGCCGCATTGGGCATACCGACCGCACTGCTCGACCAGATGCTAAGCATGCTCGGTGCCCAAACCCAGTTCCGCCGCGAACAGCGAGCAGGACCCAAGGCCCGCCCGGCCCCCAACCAGCTCGACCTCGCCTACCGCGCCCTAGGCGTCTCCCACACCGCCAGCGACCGCGAAATCAAAACCGCCTACCGCAAACTAATGAGCGAAAACCACCCCGACAAACTCATCGGCCAAGGCGTCCCCGAACAAATGGTCGCCCTAGCCACCGAACGCTCCAAAGAAATCAGCAAAGCCTACGACCTAATCCGCGCCGCCAGAAAATAACCCCAAACCAAAACCAAAGACCGGTCACTGCACCCCGAATTCCCCGCCAAACCCCCCACCCAACAGGGTATGATGGCACCCCGCCCCTCTCGCCCCGCCTTGAGATAACCCATGCAAATCCTAGTACCGGTCAAACGCGTCGTCGACTACAACGTCAAAGTACGGGTAAAGCCCGATGGCAGCGGGGTCGAGCTCGATAACGTAAAAATGGCCATCAACCCCTTCTGCGAAATCGCCGTAGAAGAAGCCCTGCGCATCAAGGAAAAAGGCCACGCCACCGAAGTGGTAGTCGCCTCCATCGGCCCCGCCCACTGCCAAGAACAACTCCGCAGTGCCCTCGCCCTCGGTGCCGACCGCGCCATCCTAGTGCAAACCGACTCCACCCCCGAACCCCTCACCGTCGCCAAACTTCTCAAAGCCCTCATCGACCGCGAACAACCCGGCCTCTGCATCCTCGGCAAACAAGCGATCGACGGCGACAACAACCAAACCGGCCAAATGCTCGCCGCCCTCACTGGCTGGCCGCAAGCCACTTTCGCCTCCGAAGTAACACTCAATGACGACCAGGCCCAAGTAACTCGCGAAGTCGACGGCGGCATGCAAACCCTATCCCTCAAACTGCCCGCCATCATCACCACCGACCTGCGCCTAAACGAACCCCGCTACGCCGCCCTGCCCAACATCATGAAAGCCAAACGCAAGCCGCTCGCCACCCTAACCCCCGAAGAATTGGGCATCCCCATCGAACACCGCCTCACCACCCTAAAAGTCGACCCCCCCCCACAGCGCAGCGCAGGAATCATGGTCGAATCGGTCGATGCCCTGCTCGACAAACTAAAAAACGAAGCCAAAGTCCTCTAGGGAACCAAAATGCCCACCCCACCCACCACCGCGCTCCGGCCAAGCAGCCAAACAGCCAACAATTGAGGAACTCAAAAATGCCCAGCCTACTAATCGCCGACCACCAAAACACCGCCCTAGTCCCCGCCACCCGCAACGCCGCCACCGCCTGCGCCGCATTGGGCGAGGAAACGCACATCCTCATCGCTGGCCACGACTGCACCGCCGCCGCCGAATCCGCCGCCAAAATCGCCGGTATCACCAAAGTCCTAATCGCTGATTCCCCCGCCTACGCCCACCTGCTCGCCGAAAACACCGCCGCCCTCATCGCCCGCATCGGCTCCGCCTACCGCCACATCCTCATGCCCGCCACCACCAACGGCAAAAACATCCTGCCCCGCGCCGCCGCCCTGCTCGACTCCTCCATGCTCTCCGACATCATCGCCATCAAATCGCCCGACACCTTCAAACGCCCGATCTACGCCGGCAACGCCATCGCCACAGTGCAGGTCGCCGACGAGCGCATCCTGCTCAGCGTTCGCGCCACCGCCTTCGACCCCGCCGCCGAATCCACCACCGCCGCCCCCATCGAACCGATCGAAGCGGGCGAAGATTTGGGCATATCACGCTTCGAACGCGAAGAACTCAGCAAATCCGACCGCCCCGAGCTCACCGAAGCCCGCGTGGTCATCTCCGGCGGCCGCGGCCTACAAAGCGGCGAAAACTTCCAACTGCTTTACGATCTGGCCGACAAACTAGATGCCGCCGTCGGCGCCTCCCGCGCCGCCGTCGATGCCGGCTACGTCGCCAACGACCTGCAAGTAGGACAAACCGGCCGCATAGTCGCCCCCCAACTCTACATCGCCGTCGGCCTATCCGGCGCCATCCAACACCTAGCCGGCATGAAAGAATCCAAAGTAATAGTCGCCATCAACAAAGACCCCGAAGCCCCCATTTTCCAAGTAGCCGACTACGGCCTAGCAGCCGACCTATTCCAAGCCATCCCCGAACTAACCACCAAACTCCCCTAACCCCAGCAACCCCGGCCCCACACCGTCAATACCTCCAGCAAGCCCGCAACATATCGACAGCATCTTAGGATAGCCCCAAATCTGATTGGTATCCGGAGACGCCCACTCCTGAATTTCCTCAATTCCGCTAGATGCGCCTGCCTGCCACTAGCAGTTGCAAACCCCTCCCGTTCCCCCTATCATCCGCACCTGAAGCCCCCGCTTCAAACTCCTTGCCTCACCGCCCTCTGAATCCCTCCGAATCAGAGCCTGCGGAAGGCTACCAACTCACGAGGAGCCATAATGCGCCACTACGAAATTGTGTTTGTGGTCCACCCGGACCAAAGCGAACAAGTGCCGAGCATGATCGCCCGCTACCGCAAAGCGATCACCGCCGACGGCGGCAGCGTCCACCGGCTGGAAGACTGGGGCCGCCGCCAGCTGGCCTACCCCATCCAAAAAATCCACAAGGCGCACTACGTCCTGCTGAACGTCGAATGCACCGCCGAGGCCCTAGCCGAGCTCACCACCAACTTCCGCTACAACGATGCGGTGCTGCGCAACATGGTCATCAAGCGCAGCGGCCCAGAGGTCGGCGAATCCCTGATCATGCAAGCCGAGCGCGAGGAAAAAGAGCGTGAAGCCGAACGTGCCGCCGCCCTGCAAGCCCGAGCCGCCGAACGCGCCGCCGCCGAGGCCGACTCAGCAGAGCCGGGCGAAGCTGAAGAAGGCGATAAGGCCGATCAAGACCAGGCAGAAGCCGCCGCCGAGACAGAGCCCAAACCAGAAGCCAAGCCCTCAAAAACCAAACCCCCAAAGACCAAACAAAAGCCCAGCCCCAAACCCAAAACCGCCGAACAACCCGACTCGGAAACCGCCGCCGCCAAACCGGAGCAAGCCGAATCGGCAAAAACGGCGACCGACGCCGAAGCTGAAACAGAACCGGAACCAACCACCCCCCCTGAGACCGCCCCACCCGCCGCCGAATCACAGCCAGACTCTCAACCAAAACCGCAACCAGAATCAAAACCAGAACCGCCCGCCACTGAATCCCCCCCAGAATCAGAAGATCCACCCACCGCCACCGAATCCGCCCCAGAACAGCCAGAAACACCACCCCCACCCACCACCGAATCCCCACCCGACTCCGAATCCGCCCCGCCAGATCCCCCCGCCGAATCCATCTCAGAAGCCGATTCCACCCAATCCCCCCCCAAACCCACCAAGGAGCAAAAATAATGGCCCGCTTTACCTCCCGCCGCCGCAAATTCTGCCGCTTCACCGCCGAGGGAATCGAGCACATCGATTACAAAGACCTCGACCTGCTCAAGCAATACATCAGCGAAAACGGCAAGATCGTCCCCAGCCGCCTCACCGGCACCAAGGCGCGCTACCAACGCCAGCTGGCCACCGCCGTCAAACGCGCCCGCTATCTGGCCCTGCTGCCCTACACCGACAACCACAGCTAGGAGCCCCCCATGCAAGTGATTCTGCTGGAAAAAATCGGTCGCCTCGGCACCATCGGCGACCAAGTGCAAGTGCGCGCCGGCTACGGGCGCAACTACCTACTACCGCAGGGCAAGGCAGTCGCCGCCACCGCCGTCAACATCGCCAAATTCGAACAGCAACGCGCCGAGCTAGAAGCCGCCGCCGCCGACAAGCTCACCGCCGCCCAAGGCCGCGCCAAGCTGATCGACGCCCTCGGACCCATCCAGGTCCACGCCAACGCCAGCGATGAAGGCCGCCTATTCGGCTCGGTCGGCACCCGAGAAATCGCCGCGGCCCTCACCGCCGCTGGCCAAGAGGTCCACAAAGCCGAGGTCCTGTTACCCGATGGCGTCATCCGCCAGACCGGCGAATACAAAGTCGACCTGCAGCTACACTCCGATGTAGTGCAGCCCATCACCCTGCTAGTCGAATCCGAGTAGCCGCCCGCCGCCAGACCCCCGGCGAATTCAATAAACCCCCGCCGTGTCCGCCCCTCCGGCCCCCAGCCCGCCGCCCCCCGAGCCCGATTCCCGCAGCACCGGCGCACTGCCGCATTCCATTGAAGCCGAGGTCGCCCTACTCGGCGGTCTGATGCTGGCCGGTACCAGCACCTACGATGAGATCGCCGACCAAGTGCGAGCGGCGGATTTTTACGACTCCCGCCATCGGCTGATTTTCGCCTGCCTAGAACGCCTCGCCGAGCGGCAACAACCCTACGACCCGATCACCGTCTGCGACGACCTAAACGCCCGCAACGAGCTCGGCAAGGCCGGCGGCTCCCGCTACGTCGCCGAGCTCGCCGCCAACACCCCCAGCGCGGCCAATGTGAAAGCCTACGCCAGCATCGTCGGCGAGCGCGCCCTGCTCCGCCAGCTGATCGGCGCAGCCGGCGGCATCATCCGCCGCAGCCAAAACCCCGCCGGCGAAGATGCCAAGGCCCTCATGTCCGCCGCCGAACAGAGCCTGATCGACATCGCCGAAGGCCGCCCCCGCGAGCAGGGCGCGAAGGACATAGACGCCCTGGTCACCGAAGTCCTTGAACACATCGACGAGCTCAAAGATTCCGCCGACGGCATCACCGGCATCCCCAGCGGCTTCAGCGAACTCGACAGCAAAACCCTCGGCTGGCAACCCGGCGAGCTGATCGTCGTCGCCGCCCGCCCCGGCATGGGCAAAACCGCCCTCGCCCTCAATATGGTGGAATCCGCACTGCTAAACACCGACCAACCCGTGCTGCTGTTCAGCATGGAAATGCGCGCCGAAGAATTGGTCATGCGCCTGCTCGCCTCGCTCGGCAAAATCCCCCTGAAAAGCCTCCGCAGCGGCACACTGACCGACGCGCACTGGACGCGCCTAGAAAACGCCAGCAACCAGCTCAACGGCACCCCGCTGCTCATCGATGGCACCGCCAACCTCACCCCCGCCGACCTACGCCTCCGCATCCGCCGCCTAGAGCGCGAACATGGCCCGCCCGGGCTGGTGGTGGTCGACTATTTGCAGCTAATGACCACCACCCGCCGCGCCGAAAACCGAGTGCAAGAGATCACCGAAATTTCCCGCGCACTCAAGCAGCTGGCCCTAGAATTCAGCTGCCCGCTAATCGCCCTATCACAGCTCAACCGCGCCGTAGAACAACGCCCCAACAAACGCCCCAACAATTCCGACCTGCGCGAATCCGGTGCCATCGAACAAGACGCCGACCTAATCCTGTTCATCTACCGCGACGAATACTACGACGAAGACAGCGAACAAAAAGGCATCGCCGAGATCAAAATCGGCAAGCAACGCAACGGCGAGACCGGCATGATCCGCCTCCAATTCGATGCCGAATACCCCCGCTTCAATAACCTAGCCCCCGACTACCAAACCGCCGACTACGATTCAGACGGCCCCCACTAAACCCCAGTTCCACCAAGCCCCGCTAAAAATGCCCCTCCAAATCCACCGCCAAATCCGCCCGCTACGCGCCCAGCTACACCGCGCCCGCGAGCAAGGCCAGCGCATCGCCCTAGTCGCCACCATGGGCAATCTGCATGAAGGCCACCTCGGCTTGCTGCGCCTAGCCCAAGAACACGCCGAGCAAGTGGTCGCCAGCATCTTCGTCAACCCACTGCAATTCGGCTTAAATGAAGACTGGGACCAATACCCGCGCACCTTCGAGTCCGATGTCGAAAAGCTAGATGCCGCCGGCTGCCACCAGCTATTTTGCCCGCCGGACGCCGAGATGTACCCCAACGGGCAGGCGCAGCAAACCCGCGTGATCTGCGAGGGCCTCACCGACATCCTCTGCGGGGCCAGCCGCCCCGGCCACTTCGCCGGCGTCACCACAGTGGTCGCCAAACTACTAAACATCGTCGCCCCAGAAGTCGCCATCTTCGGCGAAAAGGACTGGCAACAGTTAGCCCTCATCCGCCGCATGGTCGCCGACCTGTGCATACCGGTCAAAATCCTCGGAGCCCCGGTAGCGCGCGCCGCAGACGGCCTAGCCCTGAGCTCGCGCAACAGCTTCATCACCCCCGAAGAACGCCCACGGGTACGCCAGCTGCACGACTCACTGTGCTGGATAAAAACGCAAATCGAAGCCGGCAACCGCGATTTCGCCGCCCTAGAAACCGCCGCCCGCCACCAGATCGAACAAGCCGACCTGCGCCCGGACTACATCGCCATCCGCGCAGCCAGCAGCCTCGCCCCCCCGTCCCCCGCCGAGCGCAATTTGGCTATACTCGGAGCCCTCTTCACCCGCGCCGCCCGCCTCATCGACAACGTCCAGGTCCACCTGAAGGACTAAGCCCGCCTGAAAGACTAGCCATGCTCACCCGAATGCTCAAAGCCAAGCTGCACACAGCGACCGTAACCCACGCCGAGCTGCACTACGATGGCTCCTGCGCCATCGATGCCCACCTGCTCCAAGCCGCCGGCATGCGCGAGTTCGAATCCATCGACATCTACAACATCACCAACGGCACCCGCCTCAGCACCTACATCATCCAAGCAGACCCCGGTTCCGGCATCATCTCAATGAACGGTGCCGCCGCCCGCCACGCCCAAGTCGGCGACCGCCTAATCATCGCCACCTACGCCCAACTCACCGAAGCAGAACTAAAAACCCACCGCCCCCAACTAATCTACCTAGACCAAAAAAACACCATAACCCGCACCAACCAATCCATCCCACCCCAAGCCGCCTAGGCACTATCGACACTAGGCGGTGCCTTTCGCAAGGTCAGGTTGTGAATCAAGATTCTCTTAGAGTAAGCCCCTTAAAAATATCTTGAATCCCCCTGTCCGCTTGCTAGAATTGCCATCGAATTTACACACTGAGGATATCGCCATGCGTTCCATCACTCGTTTTACTGCTTCCCTCATCGCCGTCGCTGCTTTGCTGTTGGCTGCATCGGTTGCTTTGCATGCTGGGGCTTACGCTAAGGGTGCGCAAGCCGATCGGGCCCCAAATGAAGCCATGACCGATAGTGCCGAGGGGGTTTCCCATTTGCTTAATATCAATACGGCTACGGCGGAGGAGCTGGCTGCGACGCTTAGTGGGGTGGGTATGTCTCGGGCGGAGGCCATCGTTGCTTATCGTACAGAGCATGGGCACTTCTCCAGCTTGGATGGCCTTACTGCTGTCAAGGGGATTGGGGCTAAGACTCTTGAGCAGAATCGGCATTTGTTGACTGTGGGTGCTGGTAAGGCGGATAAGGGGAAATAGGCCAACGGTTTGTCTTGCAGGCTGCCGCTGCTCTGCTGGGGGTGGCGGAGGCTTTGAGTTGGTCGCTAGGGCGTGGGCCGCTGGTGCTCTCAGCCTGCCGTTTTTTAAACGGACACCCCGTTCCAACCCCCCTCCCAAACTAACTCCCAATCTCCCAACATCCCAAACCCCCCCTTTTTTCTAAACAGACATCTCAAACTCCCAAACCTCACCATCCAAGCTCCTCAAACCTCCAACCCCCCAAACCCCCCTTGTCAGGGGGCTTCGATTTGGGGAACTCCCTTTGTCAGGGGACTTCAATACCAACCCCCCTTTCCCCCTTTGTCAGGGGGGCTTTTTTTGGGTGGGTAATCTTTGTGACTACTAAATAATAGCGTTGAGCAATCGTCTGCGGGTATTGATTAGCGCGATTTTAGGTAGGGTAGTGGGTCTAATTGATATCCGTTTTTCAGTATTTCGAAGTGCAGGTGAGGGCCGGTGGAGCGGCCGGTGCTGCCTACGGTGCCGATGGCTTGGCCGCGATCGACTTTTTGTCCTCTCGTAACGTAGCGTCTATCGAGATGGGTGTAGAGGGTGGCAAAGCCGTTGCCATGGTTGATCTTTACCATTTGGCCAGATCCGCTTCTCCATCTAGAAGAGGCCACCACCCCCGCTGCGGATGCCACCACTCGAGTTCCCCGCCTGGCGGCAATATCAATGCCGTTATGTTTGGTTCGCCGCCCATGAAACGGATCTTTCCGCCAGCCGAAATGCGACGAGATATAGCCTGCATTGTGGGCTAGGGGCCAGTTGGGGCGGAATGCGGGGGGAGTGTTTCTGCGCTGCGGTGCTGCTCGCTGGCTGTTATCTGGCTTTTCTCCGAACCACACTGAGGCGTAGTTTCCATGGAAGGCGATGCCAATGGCTTGCCATTCCTTCCTGTCCATGAACGCAAAATTGCTGCTTGTTAGGCGATCCCAGAAATTTTCCGCGTTTGCGGAAGATCTGGCATTCCATTTCATTATGAACTCATAGCCATTACCGGAATAGGAGGTTAATTCCCGCGGCTTGTTCAGTGTGCAATGAATAAATCTCGAAGAAGTGTCGCAACATCTCGTCCAATTCCCTTTATTCGACCAGCTGTAATTATTGCAACGCCCGGTATTGGGTCTATTTTCTTGCAAATCCCACACATGCGCCCGCGCTACTTTGGTTAGCGACTCAGATAGCGTAATGCGGGACAAATTCTTTTTTGCCCGACGTTGCATGATTAAGTCGTATAAGATCTGGTGTTCTTCTTTGCGCGATGCCGATGTTCGTTGGCCATTATCTGGTTTTTCGCCGAACCATACTGAGGCATAGTTTCCATGGAGGGCGATGCCAATGGCTTGCCATTTCTTGTTATTGATGATCGAAAGATTGTGCTCCTGTAGCGAATTTCAGGCCCCTTTTGCGTTTGCGGAATATGTGCTGCTGCGCCAATTCACCACTATCTCAGTCTCAGCACCGCCATCGGGATAGGACGTCAATTCCTGCAGCTTACCTGCCGTGCAATTATTCTTGGAGGTTTGGCAGCACCCAGTCCACTTCCCTTTATTCGACCAACTGAGTGTATTGCATTGCCCGGTATCCGGTCGGTTTTCGTGCAAATCTCTCACATGTGCCCGCGCCACTGTGGTCAGCGAATCGGATAGTGGGATGCGTGGCAAATTCTTTTTGGCTCGATGCTGCATGATTAGATCGTATAAGATCAAATGTTCCTCTTTTTACGGGGGTTGTTGTTCTGCCGCTTGCGAGGGTTCTTGCTCCGCCGCTTTACTGCAACTACTACACCCGCAGCTGCACGCTGCTATTTGCGCTGCGTAGAGGCTACCGAGTATCGCCAGCAGTGCTAGGGTTGCTGGTTTCTTCCATATTTTCATGGCGTTCATTGCCGCTTCACCTTTTGAGTTGACCGTTGCTTGGGCTTTCCACCTGTGGATTGGGGGTCAATCGCACTGCTGACTCAGCCGACGCGGGGTCGCTGAGGGAGCGTTCAGTGTGGAAAGGGCTAGAAAAAGACTCCCCTTACAGCTGGCCGTCTGCGCAGAGCGGGTCCCATCGGCTGGGGCTGTAAGGGGGTCTACTTAGTTTTTTCTGTGCCTTGCGGCACTGTTGCTCATCGAATCTAACCAGATTAGCAACAGCCTTGCGGCTGATTTTTTATGCATGCAGCATAGGTTGAGGTGGTAATGCGCGCTCATGGTGTCGGCCTTTGCGTGCATGTTTCATACATCGGTGCTGTTTGTGCTACTCGTATCGAAGTCCTCTCTGTGGTTGCAATATTACGTAATCTAATCCAGAAAATGCGGGCATGCAAGCGGTGGGTGCAATTTTTTTACAGGCAGTTTTTGGGGCGGGGGAGGCCGGCTAGGCGGGCGGCCATTTTGGCTGGGCTGGGGCCGAAGAGGCGCATTAGGTATAGGCTGCGGCTCTTGTCTGCGCCGAGGTGCTGGCGGATTTCGGCGGCTAGGGTGCGCATGGCGGGCGGTGGGTGGCCTTTTGCGCAGTAATCGCGGAGTAGCTCTAGGATCTCCCAGTGGGCTGGGCTGAGTTGGGTGCCGTGGGCGGCGGCTAGGGCCGTGGCGACCGCGTGGTTCCATTGACGGCGGTCGCGCAGGAAGCCCTCGCGGGTGGTGGGGATTAGTTGGCCGGCGACTTGGAGGGCCATTGGGTTTGCGGGGGGATAAAAAAAGCCCCGCGGGGGGCGGGGCTAAAGGGTGGTCGGTGCTGCTATTCGTTGGCTGCGCCGAACAAGTGTAGCAGACTGGCGAAGAGATTGTAAATATTCAAATACAGCGCGACTGTGGCGAGCACGTAGTTGGTCTCGCCGCCGTTCACGATGCGGCTGGTGTCGTACAGGATGAAGCCGGACATTAGCAGGGCGATCATGGCGTTTAGGGCTAGGAAAGCACCGCTTAGCTGGGCACCAAGGATGCTTTGTACGCCGAACATGCTGGCGAGAATCAAGCCGAGCATGGACACCAGCGCGACGATTAGGCCGGTGAGCAGGAAGCCGCGCATGAAGCTGAAGTCTTTGCCGGTGACCAGCACGTAGCCGGACAGGGTGAAGAAGACCAGCGCGGTGCTGCCGAGGGCACTGGTGACGATGCCGCTGCCGCCGTCCATCGCCAGATAGTGGTTTAGCGTGGGGCCGAGGGCCCCGCCGAGCAGGGCGGTGAAGGCGAAGACCACGCCGAGGCCAGCGGCGGAATGGGCGGTTCGTGGTAGCACGAAGAACAGTAGCACTAGGGCGACCAACATCATTATGAGGCCGGTGCCGTGGCTGAGGTCGGCGGCCATGCTGGCCATGGCGGCCCCGGCACTGACTGTTAGCGTCATCGCCAGCAGCATGTAGGTGTTGCGCAGGACCTTGCTGATGTCTGGGCTGAGGCCCGTGGCGAAGGTGGCATCGGCGGCGTGGGCCGCGGCGGCAGTGCGGTTTTGCGGGTAGTCGTTCATGGCGAGGCTCTCTAGTGGCTAGTGGCGATGGTGGCCGTAGCGGCGATGAAACTGCACTCTATTCTAGGGGTGCGGCGGCAAATTGCAATGGTGTTTTGTGCTTGGTTTTCGAGCGGCGGTTATTCGGGGTAGAGGGCGGCTAATCCGGCGGGCCCGGCGGGGACGGAGGTGTCTGCGGGCGTGGGGCGGCGGGGTTGTTTGCGCAGGCGGCTTAATTCGCGGGCGAGGGCGGGCATGTCGGGCGGTTCGGCGGCCCGGTAGAGGTGGGCATCGAGGTCGGCTAGTAGGGTGCCGAGTTCGGGGGTGGGCGATCTGGCGGCGATGTTGTGCAGGCTGGGGTGGGGGTGTTGCCAGTGCGCTTGTGCCCAGGCGAGCAGGGCGGTGCGCACTGCCGGGGCATCGCCCGCTTGCAGGGTCTTTTGCAGGCGTTGCCAGTGTTTTTTGGCGGACGGTTCGGGGGGGCTTTGGGGGGGTTTTTTCGCCTGCGGGCGGTGGGCGCGATACCGTTCGCAGAATTGCGCTATGCACAGTAGGGCTAGTAGGGCGGTGGCCAGCTGCCAAGGCCAGGGGTTGTGCTGCCTGCCGATGTTTGGGTTTGCGCCCGGCAGGGGCGAGGTTGTGCCCTCTGCCAGTGTGAGGCCGCTGTCTTGGCGGGCCGGTAGCACGGTGAAGGATTCGGCGGGCAAGATCGCCTCGCGCCATTGGCGGGTGGTGGTGTCCCACCAGCTTAGGCGTTGTTCTGGTAGCTGCAAGGGGCCGGCGGCGGTGGGTACGATGGCGGTGGCTTGGCGGCGGGTGCCGGTGAGGCCGGTTTGGCTCTTTTGATCGTCCAGCTGCGGTTGGTCGCGGTAGCTTTTGTAGGCGGGCGAGGGTGGGGCGAATAGCGGCGGGATGGCGGCGGCGCGTTGGCCGCGGGCGGTGATTTCGATGGTGCGGGTTAGCGGCTCGCCCACCCGCATGGCGGTGGTGTCGCCGGCCCAGCTGGCGCGGACTGTGACGTTTTGCGCGGGGAACCAGGGTCGCCCGCCGTTATTGCTGCTATCGGGGGGCGGTTGAATGCGCAGTGTTTTGCTGCGGCTGCGGGCTGAGATGCGCTGGCCGCGGCGGAATAGGCTTGTCTGCGCGCCCATGGTGGCGGTGAATAGCTGCGGCGGGATGCGTAGCGGGCCGGGTTTTTCGGCGAAGAGGGCGTAGCTTAGGTGTAGCACTTGCCGCTCGATGCCTTGGTCGATGCGGCGGGTGCTGCGCTGGTCGAGTAATACGACCTCGGCGTTGTCCAGATCCAGGAGCTGGCCGCTGAGGTTGCCCACGTTGGCCTGCGCCAGCAATTCCAGCCGCAGGAGAATCTGTTCGCCGAGGTGGGCGGTGTCGGTGGGGGCGGTGAGGGTTGCGCTGAGCGGCTGTTCCAGTGGGTTGCTGGCGGGGGCGGCGGTGACTGCGATGGGGATGGCGCTGCTGACTGCCCCGCGCAAATTGAAGGCGGGGATGATTAGGGTGCCTTGGCGCCGCGGGGCTAGGGTTAGGGTCCAGCTGGTGGTGGTTTGCTGGTTTTGGGTGCCATTGACAATCGATACGCTGGTGGCGGTTTGCGGTTGGAGCGCGAGCACCTCAAAGTCTTGCTGCAGTGCGGACAGGTCTAGCTGGTCGGCGTTGGCCTCGGCGGTGTATTCCAGCCGCAGGGTTAGGGTTTCGTTTTGGCCGATGGCGTTGCGGTCGACCGTGGCGGTTAGGGTGGCGGCTGTGGCTGGGGTCGCTGGTAGCAGGACGATGGCGATTAGCCAGATCGCCAGCCGGGGCGCACGGCGATTTGGCGGCGGCGGGGTGCTCTGGCGGCGGCGGTCAATAGCGTTCATCGGCGGTATTTTGTGGCGGGCGGCTGGCGCGGCGTTGGCGGCTGGCGTGGTCGAATTTGCGCCGTAGCAGGCCGCTGGGGTCATCGGGGATGGTGCGTAGCCACTGTTCGCTGGGGGCGGAGAGGGTTTCTGTGGATTCATCGCTGGCTTCTTGATCTTGAACTAGAAGCTGGTCGGGATCTTCTTCGGTTTCCGCCTCGGCATCGTCTGCGCCGGGTTGCGCTGTCGGCTGGTCGCTTTGTTCGGCATTCTCCTCATCCTGCGCTTGGCTGGCGGCGGCTTGTTCGCCTTGCTCGCCTTCTTCCTTCGATTCGCTTGCTTGGGCTGCTTGGGTCGACTCGCCTTCTTGCGTTTGGCCTTGCTGTATTTCGCTTTGGCTGCCTTCGCCTTGCTCGGAGTTTTCGCCCTGACCCGCTTGTTGGCGTTCTAGCAGGTCTTCCAGCAGGCTTTTGTTGTAGTGCGCATCGGCGTGTTCGGGGTCGCGCTCTAATACTTCGCCAAAGGCCGCTATGGCTGCGGGGATCTGGCCTTGCTGGGCTAGGGCTAGGCCGCGGTTGTAGGTGCCGCGGAGGCTGGGGTCGGCGGCAAAATCGGCGGCGGCGGCGGCGTGGTTGCCAGCGCGATAGTGGGCGGCACCGCGCCAGCGTTTATCGCGAAATAGCTCGGCGGCGGCGGCTGGTTGGTCTGCTTCCAGCAGGCGGTGCGCTCGTTGGTCGGGGCGCAGCCAGAGATCTTCCCACGTCAGCGCGGCGGCCGGATTGGAGGCCAGCAGTAGGGGCAGGGCCAGCAGCGGTGGCAGAGCGAAGAGGGCACCGCGGCGGAATTGCCATGCGGCGAGCGGCAACAGGGCCAGCACCAGCCAGTGGCCGGCATCCTGCCAGCCATCGTATTGGGTGCGCGATTCCGGGCTGAACTGAGCCCGGGCGGGGGGGTCGGCGGCCAGTAGGTAGGCGATGTCGGACTCATCGGCTTGCAGCTCGGCGTAGCGTCCGCCGCCGGTTTTGGCGAGCGTTTGCAATTCGGCGCGGTTGAGGCGCACCGAGACCACCGCGCCCGCCGCATTGCGCAGGAAGCCGCCGCCGGGGGCGGGGATAGGCACCGCCGTGGGGCTGCCGATGCCGAGAATTGACAACCGTACCCCGGGTTTCAGCCGGTCGACGATGGTGCGCTGTGCGGCTGGGGCCACCCCGTCGGTGAGCAGCAAAATATCAGCCCGCCGTTGCCCGGCACTTTCCAGCAGGGCTTGCGCCATTTCTACCGCTGCCTCGGTGTTGCTGCCGGGGACTGGCATGATGGTCGGGTGCAGGGCCGGTAGCAGGGCCTCTATGGTGCGCACATCATCGGTTAGTGGGCTTACGGTGTGCGGGTCGCCGGCGTAGGCGATGAGCGCGGTCTGGCCGTCGCGCCGGGCGCGTAGGATGTCGGCGACTTTGAAGCGGGCGCGGGTGATGCGGTCGGGCGTGAGGTCGGTGGCCAGCATGGAGCGCGACAGGTCTAACAGGATCACCAGTGCGCTTTGGTTGCGCAGGCTGGGGGTGGGTAGCTGTTGCCAGCTGGGGCCGGCGGCGGCGAGTGTGGCAAGGAGCCAGCCGCCGAGCAGTAACCATCGCCCGTTGCCGCCGCCGTGTTTGCCGCCGATGCGCAGGGCGGCCAGCATGGTGCGGTCGATGTAGTTTTCCCAGCGCGTGGGGCGGGCCCGGCGCGCGGTGAACCAAAGCAGGGGCAGCGCGAGCAGGCTCCAGAGCCATTCTGGGCGGAGCAGGTGTAGGTCGGTCATGTGACGGGCTCGCGCTGTGGTTTTCGATAGGTGCGGGCTGCTGCTGCCAGCTGTGGGCCGGCGGCGAGCAGGGCACTCAGGGCGAGGGCTAGGCCCAGCGGCAGGTGTAGCAGACTGCGGCGCGGGCGGAAGGTTTGCTCTTCGGGCACGGGTTCCAGCGCATCGAGGCGGGCGTAGATCTGTTGCAGTTCGGCCGGATCGCGGGCGCGGAAGTACTGGCCGCCGGTGGCGGTGGCGATGTCTGCCAGTAGCGGTTCATCGAGCGCGGTGCGGGTGCGCATCCCGAACACCCCGCGCACCGCGTCTGCGCCGATGCCGATGGTGTGGATGCGGATCTGCGCTTCGGCGGCGATGGCGGCGGCTTGGCGGGGGTCGGTGCCGGCGGTGTTGGCGCCGTCGGTCAGCAGAATCAATACCCGGCTGGCGGCGGGGCGGTCGCGCAGGCGTTTGACCCCGAGGCCCAGCGCATCGCCGATGGCGGTGGCGTTGCCGGCAAAACCGAGGCGCGCCTCTTGCAGCTGGGTGTTTAGGGTTGCGGTGTCGAAAGTTAGCGGCGTTTGCAGGTAGCTTTGTGCGCCGAATAGAATTAGCCCTAGGCGGTCGCCGCGGCGCTCAGTGATAAATTCGCCGACCACGGCCTTGACCGCATCGATGCGGCTGACGACCCCGCCGCGCACCCGCATGTCGCGCTCTTGCATGGATTGCGAGATGTCCACCGCCAGCATCAGATCCCGCCCCTCCAACGGCAGGGGCAGCGGCTCGCCAATCCAAGTGGGGCGGGCCGCCGCGGCCACTAGGCAGAGCCAAATCACCGCGGCGAACAGGGCTTTCAGCCAAGCCCCGCCGGCTTGTCCCGGCGTTCCTGCTTGCAGGGCTTGTAGCTGGTGGTAAAAGGGCACCCGGATGGCACCGGCGGCTTGCTCGGTGGCGGGGGCTACCCAGCGTATCAGCAGCGGCAGCGGCAATAGGCTGAACGCCCAGGGCCATTGCCATTCAAGCGCGGTTGGCATGCGGGGCCTCGGGTTGGGGGACGGGGCGGTGGCGGTCGATCCAACGGCGTACCTCGCGATCTAATTGCGCCACATCCACCTGCGGGTCGGGCTGATAGCAGGCGACGGCCAGCGCATTGGCGGCATCAGAAGCGAGCGGCGGGTCTAGGCGAGCGTTGAGGGCGGCGACCCATGCATCGCCTGAGGTGCTGGCTACTGAATCGGGTGGATCCGCTGCGCCGCGATGGTCCGGGCGGCACTGCAGAATGGCGCGGCATAGCAGGACGTTCACCGCTTGCAAATAGCCTGCCGTGTTGCCGTACGTCTGCCAATGGGCATAAGCCGCTTGCAATTCGGCGCGGGCCTGGCGGCGGTAGCGGCCCTGCACTCGGCGCCGCAGTAGCCAAACTCCCCCCGCGAGCAGGGCCATCGCCAGCAGGGCCAGCCCCCATTCCCCCGGCGCGGGCGGCCAGTCTCCCGGCGCGGGCGGTAGGTGCAGGTCGCGTAGCTGTTGCAGGGCGGTTTCAAGCTCGGCGGGCATGGTGGCTAGGCCCCGCCGCAGGCTAGTCAGCGTCATCCAGCGGTACCCATTGGCACCCATCGCCGTTGCAGTGGATGAATGTGCGCCTCCTAGTCAGGCAATAGCCGCCGTGCTCCGTCACCAGCGCATTGCAGGCGTTGGCATTGGCGAGCCATTCCTCCCGATCTGCTTCACGTTTTTGAATAGTGGCTTGGAGCAGCAGCACCATCCAAAGCACTATCAACAGCCCAAACAAAATGGGGCCGATGACAAAACCAATTCCGTTATTCATGGGATTCCTCCTAACTTGCATGTCTTAATTTTTGCCACCGCATTGGCAGGGCGGTGGCTGCGAGGGATTTGCCGTAGAGGCGTGTGAGCAGGGTGCGCGGTTCGTCGCGAGTGCTGATGTCGATGAGCGGGGCGCGGGCCCGCCGGGCTGCCCGCTGCAGGTGTTGTTGGCGCACTTCTAATTCTTGGCGGAAGGCGGCGCAGAGGCGGCGGTTCAGTCCGACTAGGGTCTTGTGCGCCCCATCGCTGATGGCCACAGACCCCGCCGCCGGCAGGGCCGATTCCAAAGGGTCGCGGATGCGCAGCAGGCTGAGGTCGGTGTGGCGGCCTAGCCGACCGAGCGTGCGGGCTGCCCCCGCATCGAAATCGGCAAAGTCGCTGAGGATAAAGACGGCGGTGCCCGGGCGGGTCAGCCGCCGGCATTCCTCTAGGGCTGCGTCCAATGTTTTGTGTTCGCCGTCTGCCGGCGGGGCTTCGGGCAGGGCGCGGCACTGGGCATTGAGGTCGTGGAGAAAGCGCAACACCGTCTGTTTGTTACGGCGGGCGCGGATGTCGCTGATCGCCCGCTCGCCGATGATCTGCCCGCCGATGCGGTCGCTGCCGGCCAGGGCCGCCCAAGCCAGCGCGGCGGCCAGCTCCGCCGCCAGCACCGATTTGAATCGCCCCGCCGAGCCGAAAAACATGGGGTTGCGCTGGTCGACCAGAATATGCACCGGGCGTTCGCGCTCCTCGCAAAATAGCTTGGTGTAAGTGCCGCCGCTGCGGGCGGAGACGCGCCAGTCGATGTTGCGGATGTCGTCGCCCGGCTGGTAGATGCGCACCTCGGCAAACTCCATGCCGCGACCGCGAAACCGCGAGCGCACTTCGCCCAACAGCAGGCTGCGTGCGGGCTGGCGGTGAAACAAGCGCAGCGCAGAGGCCCAGTGGCGGGTGGCGAGCAGGGTGCCTAGATCGCTGCGTAGCGCGGCGGCGGGGGTGCGGGCGGCGGCCATCCTTTGATTCGGCTTATTCGGCGGGCGGTTAGGCGACCGGCACCCGCTGCAATAATTCGCTGATGACGCTGTCGGCATCCTGCCCATCGGCTTGCGCCTCGTAATTCAGGATCAGCCGGTGGCGCAGGCAGTCGTGCGCTACGGCTTGCAGGTCATCGGGGGAGACGAAATCGCGCTCGGCAAGCCAGGCGTGGGCGCGAGCGCAGCGGTCCAGCGCGATGGTGGCGCGGGGGCTGGCCCCGTATTCGATCCAGCCGGCCAGATCCGCGCCGTATTTTTGCGGGTGGCGGGTCGCCAGCACCAGCTGCACCAGATATTCATCGACCGATTCGGCCATATGCACTTGCATGACTTCTTGGCGGGCGGCGAAGATGTCCGACTGGCTGAGGACTGCGGCGGGGGCGGCGGGGGTCTCCGCACGGGCCTCGCCGCGCACGAGGGCCAGAATCTGCCGCTCGGCGGAGAGTTCCGGGTAGCCGATGCGGATGTGCAGCAGGAAGCGGTCTAACTGCGCTTCCGGCAGCGGGTAGGTGCCTTCCTGTTCGATCGGGTTTTGCGTGGCCATCACCAAAAAGAGGTCGGGCAGGCGCATGGTTTTGCGCCCCACGCTCACTTGTCGTTCGGCCATGGCTTCCAGCAGCGCGGACTGCACTTTGGCCGGGGCGCGGTTGATCTCATCGGCCAGCACTAGGTTGTGGAAAATCGGCCCTTGCTGAAAGCTGAAAGTGCTGGTTTGCGGGCGGTAGATTTCGGTGCCGGTGATGTCGGCGGGCAGCAGGTCGGGGGTGAATTGGATGCGCTGAAAGTCGCCCTCCAGCCCATCGGACAGGCATTTGATGGCTTTGGTTTTGGCCAGCCCCGGTGCGCCCTCGACCAAAATGTGCCCATCGGCGAGCAGCGCGATCAGCAGGCGTTCGACCAGCGCACTCTGGCCGACAATCTGGGCGGAAAGCCAGCTTTGTAGGGCGGTAAATTCGGCGTGTAGGCTCACTTTTCGAGCGGTCTAAATAAAGGGGAATGGGGCACCGGCGGGGCCGTTGCGCGGCGGCGAATATTACCAGTCTTGCGGCTGGATTGCCCAATGTAAAATGCCCGACCGCTTAATTTGTTGCCGGCAATTCTGCGCTACCGAAGATCGAGCTAGGTCCGGTGTACGGGCCGTCGGATGGCTTCGGTTAGGTTGGGCAGGCGGGTGAAAAATGGGCATCGCGGCGCGGGGTGCCGGTGGCTATTTGCGGTCGGCGATGGGAAAAACCGCTCGGTTTCGCGTATCCTGCCGCCCGCATGTACCCCCTCATCCGCCCCCTGCTGTCCGCCCTGCCGGCGGAGGCTGCGCATAGGCTGGGTTTGGGCCTGCTTGGCACCGCCGAGCGCCTGCGGCTGATGCGGTTGTTGTGTCCGCCGCCGCCCGCTGATCCGGTCGAACTGATGGGGTTGCGCTTTGCAAATCGGGTGGGGCTGGCGGCCGGGTTGGATAAAAACGGCGATTATGTCGATGGGCTGGGGGCTTTGGGTTTTGGCTTTGTGGAGCTGGGCACGGTCACCCCGCGGGCGCAGCCGGGCAACCCGCCGCCGCGGTTATTTCGTTTGTCGCGGGCGCGGGCCCTTATCAACCGCATGGGCTTTAATAACCGCGGGGTGGCGCATTTGGTCGGGCGGGCTATGCGCCGCCGGTATGTGGGGGTGCTCGGCATCAATATCGGCAAGAACGCCGCCACGCCGCTGCAGCAGGCGGCGGGCGATTATTTGCATTGTTTGGAGGCGGTCTATCCGCTGGCCGATTATGTGGCGGTCAATGTTTCTTCGCCGAACACGCCGGGTCTGCGCGGTTTGCAGGGCGGGCCGCTCGATCGCCTGCTACGCACCCTGGTCGCCCGCCGCGATGTGCTGGCTGACCAGTGCGAGCGGCGTGTGCCTTTGGCGGTGAAGATCGCCCCGGATCTGGATAAGCCATCGCTGGATGCGTTGGCCGATACGCTCATCGAGCGCGGCATTGAGGCGGTTATCGCCACCAATACCACTATCGATCTAAGTCGGGTCTCGGGTTTGCCGCACAGCGGGGAGGCTGGCGGGCTGAGCGGTGCCCCCCTGACCGCCCCTGCCGCCGAGATCTGCGCCGCCCTCGCCGAGCGGTTGCGGGGTGTACTGCCGATTATCGCCAGCGGCGGACTGATGAGCGGGGCCGATGCGCGGGCTAGGATTGCCGCCGGGGCGGCTTTGGTGCAGGTCTATACCGGGCTGATCTACCGTGGTCCGGGTTTGGTTGCCGAGATTGCCCGGGCCTTGGCTGCCCGTTGAGCGAGGGTGCTTGGATTGAGTGGCCAGGTGATTGAATTGGTGCTTTATAGCGGCCCGCATTGCCCGCTGTGTGAGCAGGCGGTGCGGCTGGTTCGGGCGAGTTTGCCGGCGGACCGTTATCGGCTCATGGAGGTCGATATTAGCGGCGACCGGGTGACTAAAAAAGCCTATGGGCTGCGGATTCCCGTGCTGCGCGAGGTGTGTAGCGGGCGCGAGCTTGGCTGGCCTTTTGATGCTGATTTGCTCCGCCGGTGGTGGGCGGCGCGGCTTTGAACCGGTCGGCGCACTCGGCGGGCTCCGTGGCGACAGTGGCGGCTGGGCCGCGTTGGCCGCTGTTGTTGGCGGTCTGTCTGGGCACCGTGCTGGCACCCTTGACTCTGGTGATGCTCAACATCGCCCTGCCGAGCATCGGTGCGGACTTGGGGGTGCCGGTGGCCGCTCTGTCTTGGGTGCCGATCGGTTTGCTGTTGGGTAGTGTGATCTGCTCGCTGCCCGCCGGGCGGTTGGCGGATTTGCATGGGCAAAAGCACTTTTTTCTGGCCGGGGTGGGCGGCATTGCGCTGTTTTGTGTGCTGGCTGCTTTTAGTCGCTCGCCGGCTTGGCTGTACGGGTGCGCTGCGGGGCTGGGGGTTGCCGCCGCCATGGTGTATGGCCCGGGCTTGGCGATTATCGCGACCGCCTATTCGCCGGCGCGGCGCGGCGCGGTGACGGGCATTTACACGGCCTCCATCTATGGGGTCGGTGCCCTGGCCCCGGTGCTTTGTGGTTGGGTGATGCAGGCTTGGGGCTGGCGCACGCTGTTTTGGATTCAGTTGCCGGCGGCACTCTTGGTGGCGGTGCTGTTGGGGCGGGTCCCGGGCGCGTTTCGCAAGCGGGAGCAGCACCCGTTTGACTGGACCGGCTCGGTTATCTTCGCCTGCTGGGCCTGTGCGCTGGTCTACGGGCTGACCGGGCTGCCGAGCTTGGCGGCGACTGTGACCTTGCTGCTTAGCCTGCCCTATCTGGCTCTGTTTATTTACCACCAAGACCGCATCGCCTATCCGCTGATTCGCCCCTCGCTGCTGTACGCCAACCGCCGCCTGACGCTGGCTTTGCTGGCCGGAGTGCTGGTGTATGTTTCCATCACCCCCATTGGGTTTTTGTTTAGCCTGTTTAGCCAGCTGGCTTTGGATTATTCGCCGCAGCGCACGGGGTATCTGCTGATGGTGCTGCCGGGGGTGTTGGTGTTTTTGGCTCCCTTTGCCGGGCGGCTTAGCGACCGCTTCGGCTCGCGCCGCCTGACGCTGGCCGGCTGCTTGACCATGGCGGCGGGCTATTTGCTGCTCAGTGCCATCAGTGCGAAAAACGGCTTGGTTTTGCTGGTTTTGGGGCAGCTGGTTTTGGGGGTGGGCACCGGGCTGTTCACCACGCCCAATATGAACGGCATTATGAGCTTGGTCACCCCCGGCAACCTTGGCATGGCGTCGGCGACTGTAGGCTTGGCGCGGGCGATCGGCAATGTGTTCGGTATGAGCTTGCTTGGGTTGTTGCTCGGATTGCTGCTCGGTCAGCGCGAGTTTGGCCTCGGGGATGTCGCGCAGCTGGAGCGGGCGGTACGCTATTGGATGTATTTTGCCGCCGCCGCCGCGGGGTTGGCCGCTTATTGCGCCTTCCGCCAGCGTCCGCTGCGCACGGCTGGCGGTTGACATTGAGCGGGGCAACTGGCGGGGGTGGGTGTTACAATAGGCGGCTGATTTAGCGGTTGCGAACTAAGGGAAGGGGATAAAAAATGTCCGATGCGGATAATGCTGGCGGGGCCGGCGATATGAATAGCAGCGAGGTGGACGCGACTGCCAACGGGCGGGCCGATGCCATCGCCGCGACCGCCATCATGGTTCTGGCGGTTCTGGGTGTGATTCACGGGGTCTATACCGGCGGTTTGCCGGGTTTTTTGCATAGCATCGGCTTGTTCATCTAGCTGCCCGCAGGCGGCGGCGAGATTCAAAAGCCGATGGTCAGAGTGGCGATTAGCGGCGCGGCGGGGCGCATGGGTCGTGCTCTGCTTGCGGCGGTTGAAAAGGAGCCGAAAACCCGGCTCACCGCCGCCCTAGTGCGCCCCGGTAGCCCACTGGTCGGCAGCAAGTTAGCCGCGCTGGGTGGCATGCCGCCGTCCGATATGGTGCTGGTCGACAATTTGGCGGCGGTAACGGAGCACTTCGATGTGCTGGTCGATTTTACCGCGCCAGCTGCCACCTTAGAAAATCTGGACCTCTGTGCGGCGCAGGGCAAAGCGGCGGTGGTCGGCACCACCGGCTTTAGTGCAACTGAGCAGGCGTGTTTGCAGGATGCGGCGGTGCAGGTACCGATCGTCTTTGCCGCCAATTTCAGCACCGGCATCGCGCTGGCGCAACGCCTGCTGGAAGTGGCGGCGCCAGTCATGGCGGAGGCGGATATCGAGATTATCGAAGCGCACCATCGCCACAAACGCGATGCGCCCTCCGGCACGGCACTGACACTAGGCCAGACGGTCGCCGCTGCCCTCGGTCGCGACCTAGCAGAATGCGCCCGCTACGATCGCGCCGGGCGGGCCACTCAGCGCGAGCGCGATACCATCGGCTTCGCCAGCCTGCGCGCCGGCGATCTGGTGGGCGAGCATACGGTGCTGTTCGCCACTGCAGGCGAGCGGTTGGAAATCACCCATAAAGCCTCCAGTCGCGCCGCCTTCACGCAGGGGGCATTGCGCGCCGCCCGCTGGCTGGCTGCCGGTCGCCCGGCTGGTTTGTATTCCATGGCGGATGTGTTGGGGATTTAGCGCAAGAATCCTGATGACTTAGGCGGGGTTTGTCCGCCAATTTTCATCCCGAACCACCCTATCGCTGGCACACTCTTGCCGAGTTGCCTACTGAGACAGCGCAATCACGCACCATGAGTCGACAGCTGCGCAAAGATGGCTTTAATTTTGTTGGCCCGACTATTTGCTATGCCTTCATGCAGGCAGCGGGTATGGTCAACGATCACCTGATTAGCTGCTACCGACACGCCGAGCTACCTTGAAAGCAACCCAAACATTTGCTATTTTTTAGCGTCCTTGCTGTGGAGTTTCTAGGAATGAATTTAAATCAATTCTATATCGGCGATGCCGTAGAATTCATGCGCACTAAAATTCCAGAAAACTGCGTCGACCTGACCGTGACCAGCCCGCCTTATGAAACCCTGCGCGATTATGAAGGCTACGAATTTAATGCAGCAACCATGCTGCAGGGCCTGTTCCGGGTAACCCGCCCCGGCGGTGTATTGGTATGGGTGGTGGGCGACAAAATTAAAGGGGGGCGTAGTTTGGTAAGCTTTGAGCAAGCCCTGCTGGCTCGAGAGCAAGGTTTCGTAATTCATGACGTGATGATTTACCAGAAAAAGAACACCCCCTTTATGCGCTCCAATGCCTACACGAATTGCTATGAATTCATGTTTGTATTTTCTAAGGGAAAACCAAAAACGTTCAACCCGCTCAAAGAACCAACCAAAAGAAACGGAATGGAAATGGGCGTTTCCAACAAAGGCCCCGATGCGGTCAACCGCAAGGTGCCGGTGGAGCTTAAAAAAGAAAAGACGCGCAATAATATCTGGCCCTACGCAGTCGGCTTAGGCGGTTCCACCAATGACAAAATCGCTTTCCAGCATCCGGCCGTCTTCCCAGAAAAACTGGCTTCCGACCATATCCTTTCATGGTCAAACCCAGGCGATTTAGTTTTTGATCCCATGTGCGGCAGCGGAACGACCTGCAAAATGGCCTCTATACTAGGCCGCCAATGGCTCGGCGTGGACATGTCCGCCGCCTATATCGATATAGCGCGAGAGCGAGTCAGACAGCTTGGGTTGCAATATGCGCAAGGGTGAGTGGGCCTGTGCTTTTTCCGGGCAAGGCTGGAAAAGTGGCAGTGAACGAAAGCGGCATTTTCCAAAGAATTCCGTTGGTCAAATTGTGCGGTTCGATAAATTAAAAAATCGAGCCACCGTATTTATTGTTGGCCTTAAAGAAGAATGGGATATTCCAATCGAAGATTTACGATTCATAGATGTCACCGAAACGGGCGATAAATACCCATCCAAGATCTGCAATAGCTGCCACCGCCTACTGCCCGTCGAATCTTTTGCACCAAATCAAAATAACCTGCACGGCCCGGTGAGGCGACCGGCATGCAAAAGGTGCCGAACAGATATAGACAAACGCGCCCCCAAAAGCAGCCAAGCTAAGCGCATGGAAAAAGCAAGACCCAAAAAGGGCAGTCTATTTGAATGCCCGATCTGTAACCGGATTTCAATCGCAGGTGTAACGGCCAAGGTTGTTGCCGATCACGACCATCATACCGGCAACATCCGCGATTTTATTTGCGATAGCTGCAATACGGGTTTAGGTCGTTTCAAGAACGGTAAAAATTACCTGCACAATGCCATTCGCTACCTTGAAGAAAGAGATGAACTTGAATAAAAATTCGATGCTCATCGCTTTCATCCATGCTACCCTTCCTGTGTCCGCCAAAGTAACTTTCATCGACTTCCATTTCACCGCCAAGCATTGCCGCACTCTCGCCCTCGGCTTGCTGAGCAATGATCTGCCGCAAGCGGTGAAAGTACCGGGCAGCGGCGTTGCGGTGAATCCCCGTTAGACGAGGCCGCTGCCCATGCGGTTGTGCTCGCAATGAAACGCTCAATCAAACGGTCTTGCTTGAACGTTAATACGGCTTCAGCACTAAGCGGAACTGACACCCGGTCCGCCGGGTCTACTGCGGACACTGGTGGATAGACATTTGCGGCGGCGGTTGCGTAGAATGGGCGGTAGAAATTCCGGTGCTGGTTGCCATCCGCCCGGTCGTTGCCGCCGTCTGGAGCCCTCGTGAAAGCACCCCGCCCCCCTGCAATTCTGGCCTTGGCAGACGGCAGCATTTTTCGTGGCCAGAGCATTGGGGCGGCGGGGGTGGCTACTGGTGAGTTGGTGTTCAACACCGCCATGACCGGCTATCAAGAAATTCTCACCGACCCTTCCTATGCCGAACAGCTGGTCACCCTGACCTACCCGCACATCGGCAATGTGGGTACCAATGCCGAGGACGCGGAGTCTGCCAAAGTTTGGTGCCGTGGTCTCATCATCCGCGATCTGCCATTACAAGCGAGCAACTTCCGCAGCCAGCAGCCGCTCGACCGCTGGTTGCGGGCGCATAATTTGGTCGCCATCGCTGAGGTCGATACCCGCCGCTTGACGCGCCTTTTGCGCGAGCGGGGGGCGCAAAATGGCTGCCTGATGGCGGGTGATATCGATGCCGAGCAGGCACTGGCCCGGGCGCGGGCTTTTCCCGGAATCAAGGGGCTGGATCTAGCCCGGCAGGTCAGCATCGATCGCCCCTGCGAGTGGACGGAAGGCACCTGGAGGCTAGGTAACGGTTACAGTGCGCCGTCGCCGATCGATTCACATGAAAAACTGCATGAACGGTCGCATGAAGAGCCGGATAATCCCCCGCCGCGCTTTGAGGTGGCGGTCTACGACTTTGGGGTCAAGTACGCCATGCTGCGCCTGCTGGTTGAGCGCGGCTGTCGCGTTACTTTGGTGCCCGCCACCACGCCCGCCCGCGAGGTGTTGCAACGCCGCCCGCACGGGGTGTTGCTGTCCAACGGGCCGGGCGACCCGGAGCCATGCACTTACGCCATCGCCGCCATCGCCGAATTGCTGGCGGCGGGCATTCCGCTGTTTGGCATCTGCTTAGGCCACCAGCTGCTGGCCCTGGCCGCGGGGGCGCGTACCCGCAAAATGAAATTCGGCCACCACGGGGCCAATCATCCGGTGCAGGACCTGCAGAGCGGCACAGTGCTGATCAGCTCGCAAAACCACGGCTTTGCGGTGGACGAAGATAGCCTGCCGGCCACTGTGCGTGCCACCCATAGATCGCTGTTCGATGGCTCCCTGCAGGGCATCGAGCACACCGAAAAACCTGCCTTCGGCTTTCAAGGCCACCCGGAAGCCAGCCCCGGCCCGCAGGATGCCGCGCCGCTGTTCGATCGGTTTATCGACCTGATGGCCCGTCACCGCACGGCTTGACCGAGACCAAAACCATGCCCAAAAGAGCGGATATCGACTCGGTGCTTATCTTAGGGGCCGGGCCCATAGTGATCGGCCAGGCATGCGAGTTTGACTATTCCGGTGCCCAGGCATGCAAGGCGTTGCGCGAAGAAGGCTTCCGCGTCATTTTGGTCAATTCCAACCCGGCCACCATTATGACCGACCCAGCCATGGCCGATTCCACCTACATCGAGCCGGTCGAATGGCGCACGGTCGAGCGCATTATCGAGCGCGAGCGTCCCGCGGCCCTGCTGCCGACCATGGGCGGACAGACTGCGCTCAACTGTGCGCTGGATCTGGAACGCGAGGGGGTGTTGGCAACCCACGGGGTCGAGCTTATCGGTGCCAGTGCGGCGGCGATTGCCAAGGCTGAAGACCGCGCTCTGTTCGACCAAGCCATGCGCGCCATCGGGCTGCAAACCCCGCGCTCGGCGATTGCACACAGTATGGCGGAAGCCGCCGCGGTGCCCGCCGAGTTTGGCTTTCCGCTGATCGTGCGCCCGTCTTTCACCATGGGCGGCAGTGGCGGCGGCATCGCCTATAACCAGCCGGAATTTGAAGAAATCTGCCTGCGTGGGCTGGACCTGTCGCCCGCCTCGCAGCTGCTGATCGATGAATCGTTGCTCGGCTGGAAAGAATACGAGATGGAGGTGGTGCGCGATCGCAACGACAACTGCATCATCGTCTGTTCGATTGAAAACCTAGACCCTATGGGGGTGCATACCGGCGATTCCATCACGGTCGCCCCGGCGCAAACCCTGACCGATAAGGAATACCAGATTATGCGCAACGCCTCCCTAGCGGTGCTGCGTGAGATTGGCGTGGAGACCGGCGGCTCCAATGTTCAGTTTGCGGTGGAGCCGCAGACTGGCCGCTTGGTGGTTATCGAGATGAACCCGCGGGTGTCGCGCTCCTCGGCGTTGGCTTCTAAGGCCACCGGCTTCCCCATCGCCCGGGTGGCGGCCAAGCTGGCGGTGGGCTTCACCCTGAATGAATTGCGCAACGAGATCACCGGCGGGCAGACCCCGGCTTCCTTCGAGCCGAGTATTGATTATGTGGTCACCAAAGTGCCGCGCTTTACCTTTGAAAAGTTCGCCCAAGCCGATGCGCGGCTCAGCACCCAGATGAAATCGGTCGGCGAGGTCATGGCGATCGGGCGCTGTTTTCAAGAGTCGCTGCAAAAGGCGTTGCGCGGGTTGGAGGTCGGGGCCAGCGGGCTGGAGAGCCGCTCCGCCGATCTGCATGATGCCACCGCGCTGCGCGAGCATCTGGCGGTACCGGGGGCCGAGCGCATTTGGCACCTGGCCGATGCGTTTCGCGCCGGGCTGGAATTGACCGAGATTCAGCAGCTGACCTCCATCGACCCCTGGTTTCTGGCGCAGATCGCCGATCTGGTTCACACTGAGCAGGGTTTGGACGGGCGCACTTTGGATGAGCTGAATGCCGCCGAATGGCGCACCCTGAAACGCAAAGGCTTTGCCGACCGGCGACTGGCGCAGCTGTTGGGCGGTGCAGAATCGGCGGTGCGCCAAGCGCGGCGGGCGGCGGCGGTCGCCCCGGTCTACAAGCGGGTAGACAGCTGCGCGGCGGAGTTTGCCAGTGCCACCGCCTATTTGTATTCGACCTACGAAGAGGAATGCGAAGCGGCCCCATCCGAGCGTGAAAAGATTCTCGTGCTCGGCGGCGGCCCCAATCGCATCGGTCAAGGCATCGAGTTTGACTACTGCTGCGTCCACGCGGCGCAGGCGTTCCGTGAAGACGGCTTTGAGACCCTCATGGTCAACTGCAACCCAGAGACCGTCTCCACCGATTACGACACCTCCGACCGCCTCTATTTTGAACCGGTTACCCTGGAAGATGTGCTGGCGATCGTCGCGCTGGAAAAGCCGACCGGGGTTGTCGTGCAGTTCGGCGGGCAGACCCCGCTCAAGCTGGCGCGGGCCTTGGAGGCGGCGGGTGTGCCCATTATCGGCACCCCGCCCGATGCCATTGACCGCGCCGAGGACCGCCAGCGTTTTCAGAAAATGATCGCCGACCTGCGCCTGCTACAGCCGCCCAATGCCACGGTGCGCTCGCTCGATGAAGCCCTCCGCGCCGCCGCGGAGATCGGCTACCCGCTGGTGGTGCGCCCTTCCTATGTGCTCGGCGGGCGGGCTATGGAAATCGTCCACAGCGAGACTGAACTGCGCAACTATATGGGCAGCGCGGTGGCGGTGAGCGAGGACGCGCCCGTGCTGCTCGACCATTTTTTAGGCGCCGCCATCGAGGTCGACATCGATGCGGTCAGCGACGGCCAGCAGGTGGTGATCGGGGCCATCATGCAGCACATCGAGCAGGCGGGCATTCACTCCGGCGACTCGGCCTGCTCCTTGCCGCCTTACAGCCTGCCGATGACGGTGCAGGCGCAGATGCGCGAGATGGTCGTGCAGATGGCGCGGGAGCTCGGCGTGGTCGGCTTGCTGAATGTGCAGCTGGCTTGGCAGGATGGGAAAATTTACGTGATCGAGGTCAACCCACGCGCCTCGCGCACCGTGCCGTTTGTGTCCAAGGCGATCGGCATCTCGCTGGCGAAAGTGGCAGCGCGTTGCATGGCGGGCAAAACGCTGCAAGAGCAGGGCATCGTCGGCGAGGTACAGCCGCGGCATTATCACGTCAAAGAGGCGGTGTTCCCGTTCAACAAGTTCCCCGGCATCGACCCGATCCTCGGCCCGGAAATGAAATCCACTGGCGAGGTCATGGGCACCGGTGCCACCTTCGCCGAGGCGTACCGCAAGGCGCAGCTGGGCGCAGGCGATGAGATACCGGCGGGGGGCAAAGCCTTCATCAGTGTGCGCGATGCGGACAAACAACCGCTACTACCCATCGCCCGCGCCTACCTCGACCTCGGTTTTGAGCTGCTTGCCACCCGTGGCACGGCGGCGGCGATCGCGGCAGCCAGCTACGCGGTAACCGCAGTCAACAAAGTGCGCGAAGGCCGCCCGCACGTGGTGGATATGATTAAAAATGGCGAGGTCAGCCTAGTGCTCAACACCACCGAAGGGCGCACCGCCATCCGTGACTCGGCGGCCATTCGCTCCAGTGCCGAGGCGCGCGGCATCTACTACACCACCACCCTAGCCGGCGGTGAGGCATTGGCCATGGCGTTGGCCGCCGGCGAGAGCCGCGAGGTCTATCGCCTGCAAGACTTGCACGCCGCACTGCGCCAAAATTCACCCAAGCAACCCAACACCTGAGGGCAAACACCATGAACCGAGTTCCCATGACCGTGGCCGGCGAGCGGGCCCTGCGCGCCGAATTGGCGCAGCTGAAAAAAGTAGACCGACCGCGCATCAGTGCCGCCATCGCCGAGGCCCGCGCCCACGGCGACCTGAAGGAAAACGCCGAATATCATGCGGCGCGCGAGCAGCAAGCGTTCACCGAAGGGCGCATTCAGGCGATCGAAGCCAGCCTAGCCCGCGCCCAAGTCATCGATATTTCCAATATACCGCCATCCGACAAGGTCATCTTCGGCGCGACCGTGCGGCTGTTGAATCTGGAAACCGATGAGACGGTCCGTTACCAGATCGTCGGCGAAGACGAAGCGGATGTCAGGGCCGGCAAGATCGCCGTCACCACCCCCATCGCCCGCGGGCTAATCGGCAAGGAAGCGGGCGATACGGTGCAAATTCAAACCCCCGGCGGGGCGACCGAATTTGAAATCGAACAGGTTGAATACCTCTAAGCCGCCCATTGTCCACCCACCCCGGAGCCCGGAGCCAAACCATGCCACGACCGAGCGGCCGCCGCGCCGACCAGCTGCGCCCTCTCCGCATCGAGCGCAACCACACCCGCCACGCCGAGGGTTCAGTGCTCATCGAGTTGGGCGCGACTCGGGTGCTCTGCACCGCCAGCGTTGAAGACCGGGTGCCCCGCTTTCTACGCGGCAAAAACCGCGGCTGGCTGAGCGCGGAATACGGCATGTTGCCCCGCGCCACCGGGGTACGCAGCGAGCGCGAGGCAGTACGCGGTCGGCAATCCGGGCGCACTCAAGAAATCCAGCGTCTTATCGGTCGCTCGCTACGCGCCGCGCTGGACCTGCGCAAATTGGGCGAGCGCAGCATCGCCATCGACTGCGATGTCATCCAAGCCGATGGCGGCACCCGCACCGCAGCCATCACCGGTGCCTGCGTCGCCCTAGTCGATGCGCTCAATCGGTTGGAGCGCAATAAAACCCTGCACGATTCGCCCCTGCACGGCCTAATCGCCGCCGTATCGGTCGGTATTTACCGCGGCGAACCGGTGCTGGATTTGGATTATCGCGAAGATTCATCCGCCGCCACCGATATGAATATCGTCATGAATGAGCAACAAGGCTTTATCGAGCTCCAAGGCACTGCCGAGCGCGGCAGCTATTCGGGCGAACAACTCGAAGCCATGCTCGCCCTCGCCCGCGCCGGTATCGCCGAATTAATCGATGCCCAGCGACAGGCCCTAGCCGCAGGCTAATTCCGCAATAATGGCCGCACTTAAACCCTATCAACAGCGGTTTATTGATCTGGCTATTCAATGCCGCGCCCTCCAATTTGGCGATTTTCAACTTAAATCCGGTCGCCGCAGCCCCTATTTTTTCAATGCCGGACAGTTTAATTCTGGCCCCGCCTTAGCCGCACTCGGCGGTTGCTACGCCGATGCCTTTATCGATTCGGGCGTGCAGGCGGACATGCTATTCGGCCCGGCCTACAAAGGCATTCCATTGGTCGCCGCCACGGCCATCGCACTCGCCGAGCGCGGTCGCGATCTACCTTTTTGTTTTAACCGCAAAGAGGCCAAACCCCACGGCGAAGGCGGCTGGACCATCGGGGCCCCACTGCGTGGCCGGGTGTTGATTTTGGACGATGTCCTCACCGCCGGTACCGCCATCAACGCAACGATCGAACTGCTGGCAACGACCGCTGCCACCCCCGCCGCCGCGCTAATTGGCTTTGACCGGCAGGAACGAATCGCCGGCGACCACGCCGCTGCCACAGAATTAACCGCCACCCACGGGCTTAGAATACTAAGTATCGCGGGCTTAGATAACCTGTGCGCCCATCTAAAAACCAAGGGCGATAAAGCACAGCTTGCCGCTCTAGATTCTTACCGTGAAAAACACGGTGCCATATAATGTCAGACCATCGCCGGATCAATTCCATCAGCTATTGTAGTTCTGGCGGAGATTTATGTTTGCTTAATCCTGCTCGATTGAATAAACCGGTTTGCACAAGAGACAACAGTATTGCGCCGGTGTAGCTACAATGATTGGCGGGTTTGCATTCCCGCTACCATTGCCGATGAAAATGAAATCATTCCCAGAACGCCGCGGGTTTTAATGACCGGCGATTTCAACTGGTTTGACCTAGAAAATCTGGCACCAAAATGCGGACATTGATCAAGGCGCAATAAAAGAGTGTGCGCCGCTTTTGTTACTGCTAAGACGGCTTTTCGGCAGCGGCGTGATTTTTGGTATTCGTTATCAAAGTGCCCACGCCAGTGTCGGAAAAAATCTCCAGCAATATGGCATGCGGCACTCGGCCATCGATGATGTGGGCGGTGCGTACCCCGGCTTGCACTGCATCGAGGGCGCACTGGATTTTTGGCAGCATGCCGCCGTGGATGGTGCCGTCGGCGATGAGTTCGGTCACGCGCTCAGCCGATAGCCCGGTCAGGGTTGCGCCGCTTTTGTCCTGCAAACCAGGCACATCGGTCAGCAGCAATAGTTTTTCGGCACCGGTGACCGCGGCTAGGGTGCCGGCCACCAGATCGGCATTGATGTTATACGACTCGCCATCGTTGCCCGCGCCTATAGGCGCGACCACCGGAATAAAATTGCTGGCCGCTAGGCTTTGCAAGACCGCGACATTGACCGCGGTCACCTCGCCCACCTGGCCCATGTCGATATCGGTCGCCGCCGCCGGGCCGGGCCGTCGCAGCTTGCTGGCGCGGAGCAGGTTGCCGTCTTTACCGGTGATGCCGACCGCCGCGCCGCCTTGGTGGTTTATTAGACTGACAATTTCTTTATTTACGCTGCCGCCGAGTACCATTTCTACCGCTTTCATCGTCGCGGCATCAGTTACTCGCAGCCCATCGACAAAGCGGCTTTCTAGGCCCAATTCGGCCAGTAATTTGCCGATTTGCGGGCCGCCGCCGTGGACGATGATCGGGTCGATGCCGACCAGTTTTAGGAGCACTAGATCGCGGGCGAAGCTGGCTTTGAGCCGGTCATCGGCGCAGGCACTACCGCCGAGCTTAATGACGAAAGTCTGGCCGGTGAACTTTTGGATATAGGGCAGTGCCTCGGTCAGCACCGCGGCAAAGTGCGCAGCCTGCGTTTTATCGAGCGACATGGTTTAAGGGGGAGTTTTGGGCTGGACCACTTTACCAGAATCCGCCGCGCCGCCGCCCGATTCCGCAGTGCCTAGCCAGCGGGCGCAAATGGCCTCGATCAGTTGCTTGGCGAGCAGGGTTTTGCCCGCTTTTGGCAATCGCCGCTCGGCCCCGGTGCTGAGCAGGTGGACTTCGTTATCGGCACTGCCGAAGCCGATGTCTTGGCGGGCGATATCGTTGGCGACGATCATGTCTGCTTTTTTTGCCGCCAGTTTGGCCCGCGCATTTTCCAGCAGTTTTTCCGATTCTGCGGCAAAGCCTACGGTGAAGGGTTTATCCGACCGCTGGCCCACGTAGTGAAGGATGTCCGGGTTTTTTACTAATTCCAGATGGAGGCGATCGGCATGCTTTTTGATTTTCTGGCGAGCCGCTTGGGCTGGGCGGTAGTCGGCCACGGCGGCGCAGGCGATAAATAGGTCCGCGCCCGCCAGCTCGCGTTTGACGGCGGCCAGCATGTCGGCGACACTTTCTACCATCACGCGCCGCACCCGCGCCGGTGCCTCCAGACACACCGGCCCGGAGACCAAGACCACCTCGCCGCCCGCCGCCGCCGCCGCCGCCGCCAGCGCATAGCCCATTTGGCCGGAACTGTGATTGCTCAGGTAGCGCACCGGGTCGATGGGCTCGCGGGTGGGGCCGGCGGTGAGTAGCACTTTTTTGCCGCTCAAGAGACCGATGGCAAAGGTGGCGGCGACCAATTCTAGAATTTCCAGCGGCTCCAGCATGCGCCCCGCCCCGTGATCGCCGCAGGCTTGCGCGCCGCTGGCCGGGCCTAGGATGCCGATGCCGCGCTCTTGCAGCTGCCGCACATTGGCGCACACCGCTGGGTTGGCCCACATGGCCTGGTTCATGGCCGGGGCCAGCTGGATGGGAGCTTGAGTCGCCAGGCAGAGGGTGGCTAGCAGGTCATCGCCCCGCCCCTGCGCTAGGCGTTCGATAAAATTGGCACTGGCTGGGGCGATCAAAACCCGTTCCGCCCAGCGCGCCAGTTCGATATGCCCCATGGCTGCTTCCGCCGCAGGGTCCAGCAGGTCGGTATGCACCGGGTTGCCGGACAGGGCCTGAAAAGTCAGTGGTTGCACGAAAGCCTGGGCCCCGGCGGTCATTACCACCCGCACTTCGGCACCGCACTCGATTAGACGGCGCACTAGATCGGCGGATTTGTAACTGGCGATGCCGCCGGTAACACCGAGCAGAATTCGGCGCCGGTGCAGGCGGGGGCGGGGCGTGGTCTCGGTCATGGTGGCGGGCCGGGTGGGGGGTGCGCATCATACCGTTTGCCGCCGCTTTTTAGTATAGTAGCGCGGCGATCCGGTTGCGGCCAACAGCAACTAAAAATAGCGCAACCGCCGAGGAAAACCCTGCCATGTCCATCAAGATAAAAGACCTACCCCCGCACCGGCGCCCGCGGGAAAAGCTGCTGAAGCGCGGGCCTAGGGCCTTAGACGATGCCGAGTTGCTGGCTATCTTTCTGCGCACTGGGGCACCTGGATTGAGTGCTTTGGATCTGGCTGAGCAGCTGATCGAGGATTTTGGTTCCATCAACGAACTGCTAGACGCATCGCCCGAGGAGTTCATCAAGGGCAAAGGGTTGGGCGAGGCCAAATATGTCCAACTACAAGCGGTGATGGAATTGGCCCGCCGCCACCTGACCGAGCGGCTCCAGCTGCACGATGTGCAGATCGAGGGCGCAAAATACGCCAAAGAATACCTTCAAGCCGAGATTGGCCGGAAGAAGCGCGAGCTCTTTCACGTGCTGTTTCTCGACAGCCAACACCGGCTGCTGAAGGGCAAAACCCTGTTTTACGGCACCATCGACACGGCCACCATCCACCCGCGGGAGATTGCCCGCCGTGCGTTGAAGCTCAATGCCAAGGCGGCCATCATCGCTCACAATCATCCCTCCGGGGTCTGTGAACCCAGCCAGGCGGACAAGCGCATCACCGAGGACATCCGCAAGACACTGCAACTGATCGGCGTCAAGCTTCTCGACCATATGATTGTCGCCGATGGGCGGGTGATGTCCTTTGCCGAAGAGGGGCTGTTGCGCCGTTCCTGAGCGGCTTCGCGGCGTTGCACCCGGCACCATCCTCTGGCACAATCGCGCCCCGCTTAACACCATCGCCCCATCGAGAATCGAGAGGCATCGACTATGTCCAGAGTTTGTCAAGTCACCGGCAAGAGACCGCTCGCCGGCAATAACGTCTCCCACGCACAAAACCGGACCCGCCGCCGCTTTCTGCCCAATTTGCAACGGCGGCGTTTTTGGGTGGCCAGCGAATCCCGCTTCGTGCGCCTGCGCGTGTCCACCAAGGGGCAGCGCATCATCGACAAGCTGGGCATTGAGCGGGTGTTAGCCGATGTCCGCCGCCGCGGCATCAAGGTATAGGAGGACCAGATCATGCGCGAGAAAATCCGTCTCAATTCCAGTGCTGGCACCGGGCATTTTTACACCACCGATAAAAATAAGCGCAACATGCCGGACAAAATGGAGATCAAAAAGTTTGATCCGGTGGTGCGCAAGCACGTCATCTATAAGGAAGGCAAAATTAAGTAGTCGCCTTTGGCCTGTAACTTGGCCAAAATGGGGTGGTAAAGGCTCTCACATGCTCATCCCAGTTTTGCTTCTCCCAATGGTCGGGACGTACACAATAGGCTGGACCCCCACCAGCGGCGAACACATGAGGTTTTGTGAAGCCAATACCGTATTCAGAGTAACTTGTAACGTGTTTAAGTAGGCTTGACCAAGGACACTCAGTGAAACAGACGACCGGCTTGTTTGCCCAAGGGATTGTTGAAGCATTTATCCTACTGTCTTCTAAAATGGAAACTAGGTTTGGGGCTGCCCCAGATAACTACCTCATACTCTCCCTAACCCATTGTGATAACTGAGATAATTGGATTTTTGGGTCACTTGTGGTTGAACCGCCACTCGCATTCCCTCAAATAGAGCTCAAAATGAGCCGTAGGCACCCCGTTGAATTTGCGCCTGTGTCGCTTAGCCTGATTCCAGAAGTTCTCGATGCCGTTGATGTGATTGCGGGCTTGTGCAAACTGTTTCGAATGATTGATCCGCAAGTGTTTGAAGGTGGAGGCATCTAGGACATTGTAACCCCGCCAACTGTCGCTGTAGACGATGCTGTCTGGGGTTACTTTGCGCTTGATGATGGGCAGCAACGTACGGCTTTGCGCATCGGGGATGACCCTAGCATAGACCCTGCCACCCCGCCTTGCGGCGCCAAACACGGGGGTCTTGCCCGCCGCGCCCCGTCCGCGCTTGCCTTTGCGCTGGCCACCGAAGTAACTCTCATCGACCTCCACTTCACCGCCGAACATTGCTGCGCTCTCGGTCTCGGTTTGCACAGCGATTATCTGCCGCAAGCGGTGGAAGTACAGGGCCGCCGAGTTGCGGTGAACACCCACTAGCCGGGCCGCTGTCCGCGCCGTTGCGCCGGCAATGAAATGATCAATCAAACGGCCTTGCTTGAATTGGCTGATACGGCTCTTTCTCATTGCCTTCATGATACCCTGATGGTGGGTTATCTAGGACAGCCTCCTAGGTTTTTGTACGGATCCTCACCTTCACCCTTAGTGAAATGCGCTACGAACTTTGAATCGCTCACTGAGAAAGCCATTGTTTGCTACCATTTTCCCCAAGTAGGCGATTTGGTCGGTCTAGCCTGCCTAGTCGCTATAAGTCACCAAATTGACCGGCACCTGGCCGATCGCTTCAGTGGCCTGGTCGAGGATGCCGACGTAGACGCTGGCACTGGCGAGCTCGTGGGCCCGCACCACCACTGAGGCTTCAGGGTTTTCCGCCCGGATGCGCTCGACATTGGCGCGCACTGAACGCAGGTCGATACGCCGGTCGCCCAGCCAGATTTCATCGGTCTCGCTGACCACGAACACCGCATTTTGCTTGTCCGGCGGCGGCGCGTCGGTCTCCGGGGCCGGCGGCGGGCGGTTCACCAGAAAGCCCTGCTCGGACACGAAGGATGCGGTAACGATGAAAAAGATGAGCATAATGAACACCACATCCAGCATGGGCGTGAGGTCGATGTTCATCTCCTCGTCTGCACGTTTTTTCTTGAAAAGACGGGCCATTTGTCTGCTCCCAAGTACGCTTGTCAATCCACTTGCGCCGCTAAGTTACCAGAACTGTGCGCAGAATGCACCCGCATTGCGAATGAAGGCTACCCCCCGTGCCTGAGCTGCCGGAGGTGGAGACCACCCGCGCCGGAATCGCCAGCCATTTGCAAGGCCAGCGAATCCGCCGCCTGCGCCTGCACCGCCGCGACCTACGCTGGCCGATTCCCACCTGTCTGCCGAAGGCGGCTCACGGGCAGGCGGTGCGGGCGGTGGTGCGGCGCGGTAAATATCTGATTTTGCAGCTGGAATGCGGCAATTTGCTGGTGCATTTGGGGATGTCGGGCAGCCTGCGCCTATCGTCCACCGATGAGCCGCTGCGCAAGCACGATCACTGGCAGATGGCCCTTACGACCGGCCCGGAGCTGCGCTACCACGACCCACGCCGCTTCGGTGCGCTGCTCTGGACGGCGAGCGAAGCGGAAACGCACCCGCTGTTGGCTGCGCTTGGCCCGGAGCCGCTCAGCGAGAAATTCAATGCCAAAGATTTGTATGCCAGCACCCGCCGCCGTACAGTGCCAATTAAAAGCCACATCATGAACGCCCACACCGTGGTCGGGGTCGGCAACATTTATGCGGCGGAGGCTCTGTTTGCGGCGGGCATCCATCCGGCGGCCCGCGCCCAACGACTCTCGTACTCGCGCATCGAGCGACTGGTGGCGGAAATCAAGCGGGTGTTGGCGGAGGCGATTGCCGCCGGCGGCACCACCCTGCGCGATTATGTCAACGGGCACGACCAGCCGGGCTATTTTCAGCAGCAGCTTTGGGTCTATGGCCGCGGCGGACAGCCTTGCACGCGGTGCGGAACTTCGCTCAAAGAGCAGCGCATTG
>JACONM010000018.1:0-4152 GCA_014323765.1 Cellvibrionales bacterium
CCAGTGTTGGCGGACTGCTTCGATCACGCTGGATTTGGTGCTGCCGACATCGGTGAGCCAGACTCCGGGGGGCAGGTTGCCGAGTTGCTGCAGGATCGGGGGGTAGCTGCCGACCGGGACGGCGATGACGACTGTGTCGCCGGGGTTGAGTTTGGGGGTGAGGGTGGGGAGGTCGGCGTGGGTGTGGGATTCGTCGGCGATGCCTTGTTGGCGGGCTTGGTCGCTGGTGTGTTGTTTGCGGTTGATGGCCCAGATGCGGCGGGCGGCTTGGTGGGTGCGGGCGGCGGCGGCGAGGCTGCCGCCGATTAGCCCGGTGCCGATTAGGACGAGGTTTTGCATTGCGGTTTTTGGGTAGGGGCTGGGGCTGGAGGCTAGAGGACCGCGACGGGGTAGGCTCCGAGGATTTTGGTCTCGCAGCCGAGCTTTTCGAGCTCTTTGAGGGCGGCTTGGACGGGGGGGTCTTTGCGGTGACCGCGGATGTCAACGAAAAAGATGTAGCTCCAGTTTTTGGATGGGGCGGGGCGGGATTCTAGGCGGGTTAGATCGATTTGTCGCTCGCGGAAGGGCATTAGCAGTTCTAGCAGGGCACCGGGTTTGTTGCGGGCGGTGAGCATTAGCGAGGTTTTATCGCGGCCGCTGGGGTCGGTGCTCTCGCGGCCGATGATGAGGAAGCGGGTGCTGTTATCGGGGCGGTCTTCGATTTTTTCTGCCAAGATGGTGAGGCCGTAGAGGTCGGCGGCGATGGTGCCGGCGATGGCGGCGCTGTTCCATTCGCTGCCGACGCGTTTGGCAGCTTCGGCGTTGCTGGCGACGGGGACGCGCTCGATGCCGGGGTGGTTTTCATCCAGCCAGCGGCGGCATTGCGCTAGGGTTTGGCTGTGGGAATAGACGCGGGTGATGTTGGCGGGCGGGGTGTGGGCGGCACTCATTAGGTTGTGGTGGATGCGCAGTTCGACTTCGCCGACGATTTGCAGGGCGGAATGCATGAAGCGGTCGAGGGTGTGGCTGACCACGCCTTCGGTGGAATTTTCTACGGGCACTACGCCGTAGTCGGCGGCGCTGGCTTCGACCTCGCGGAAGACTTGGGCGATGGTGGAGGCGGGGCGGGTGTTGGAACTGTGGCCGAAATGTTTGAGGGCGGCTTGTTGGGTGAAAGTGCCTGCCGGGCCGAGGTAGGCGATTTGGGTGGGGCGTTCTAGGGCTAGGCAGGCGGACATGATTTCACGGAATAGGCGGGCGACTTCTTCGTCGCTGAGGGGGCCGCGGTTTAGTTGCATGATGCGGGCGAGGACTTGGGCTTCGCGCTCGGGGCGGTAGAAGATGACGGGGTCGCCCTGCTTTTTTTCGCTATCGCTGCTGCCGCTCTGTTCGCGGGTTTTGATGGCGGCGACTTCTTGGGCTTTTTGGGCGCGTTGGTTTAGGAGGTCTAGCAGCTGTTGATCTAGCTGGTCGATCTGTTGGCGGACGGTGGCGATCTGTTCACTCATGGGTGGGGGGCTCTGGAGCCGGATCTGCGGTGAAGGCGTCTTGTTGGGGGGTGCCCTGCCCTGCCCCGTCCTGGCTGTCTTGCTCGTCTTCGTCGCGCTCGGCGACTCTCTCGACGGCGATTAGTTTTTCGCCCTTTTTCAGGCGGATGACTCGCACGCCTTGGGTGTTGCGGCTTTGTACGGTGATCTCGGCGGTTTTGGTGCGGACTAGGGTGCCGCCGTTGCTGATTAACATGACTTGATCGCCGGCGAATACTTGGACGGCGCCGACTAGGGGGCCGTTGCGCTCGGAGGCGCGCATGGCGATCACGCCTTTGCCGCCGCGGCCTTTGATGGGGTATTCGGCGATGGTGGTTTGTTTGCCGTAGCCGTTTTGGCTGACGGTTAAGACTTTGCCGGCGGATTCAGGGATGATCAGAGAGATGACTTTGGCTTGGCCGGTTAGGCGGATGCCGCGGACTCCGCGGGCGGTGCGGCCTACGGCGCGCACGGCACTTTCGGCGAAATGTACGGCTTTGCCGGAATCGGCGAAGAGCATTACGCTGCTGTCGCCGGCGGTGATGGCGGTGCCGACTAGGTGGTCGCCTTCTTCTAATGCTAGGGCGCGGAGGCCGGTGCTGCGCGGGCGGGCGAAGGCGGTGAGGGCGGTGCGCTTTACCCAACCTTGGGCGGTGACCATGAAGATGAAGCGGTCGGCGGAGAATTCGGCGACCGGCAGGATGCTGGTGACGCGCTCGCCGTCTTCCAGCGGTAGCAGGTTGACGAGGGGGCGACCGCGGCTTTGGCGGGTGGCCTCAGGAACTTGGTAGACGCGCAGCCAGTGGACTTTGCCGGTGCTGGTGAAGCAGAGCACGGTGTCGTGGGAGTTGGCGACTAGGAGTTGCTCGATCCAGTCTTCGTCCTTTAGGTTGGTGGCGGCTTTGCCCATTCCGCCGCGGCGTTGGGCTTGGTAGTCGGCCAGTGGTTGGGTTTTGGCGTAGCCTTGGTGGGAGAGGGTGAGGACGCGCTCTTCTTGGGGGATGAGGTCTTCGTCGGCGAGATCTAGCTGGCTGGCGATGATTTCGGTGCGGCGGGGGTCGCCGTATTGGTCGGCGATGGCGGTGAGTTCTTCGCGAATGACTTCCGTGAGGCGGTCGGCATCGCTGAGAATTTCCAGATATTCGCCGATGGCGGTGAGTTTTTCGCGATATTCGGCGAGCAGTTTGTCGTGTTCTAGGCCGGTGAGGCGGTGTAGGCGCAATTCGAGGATGGCTTGTGCTTGGTCGGGCGATAGCCAGTATTGGTCGTTGCGTAGGCCGTAATTGTTGGGCAGGTTGGCGGGGCGGGAACTGTCGGCGCCGGTGCGCTCGAGCATGGCGAGCACTTGGCCGGGGGGCCAGCCGCGTTGTTCTAGGCGCGTGCGGGCGTCGGCGGGGGTGGGGGAGGCTTTGATCAGGGCGATGACTTCATCGATGTTGGAGATGGCGACTGCTAATCCTTCCAGCAGATGGCCGCGCTCGCGGGCTTTGCGGAGCAGGTGGAGGGTGCGGCGGGTGACGACTTCGCGGCGGTGTTTGAGGAAGGCATCGAGCAGCTGGCGGAGGTTTAGGGTTTGCGGTTGGCCGTCTACTAGGGCGACGGTGTTGATGCCGAATACGCTTTGGAGTTGGGTTTGGGCGTAGAGGTTGTTGAGGACGACCTCGCCGGAGTCGCCGCGTTTGATATCGATGGCGATGCGCAGGCCGTCTTTGTCGGATTCGTCGCGGAGCTCGGAAATGCCGTCGATTTTTTTCTGTTTGACTAGTTCGGCGATCTTTTCGATCAGGCGGGCTTTGTTGACTTGGTAGGGGAGCTCGGCGACTAGGATGCGCTCGCGACCGCTTTTTGGGTCGCGCTCTACGGCTGCTTTGGCGCGCACGTAGATGCGGCCGCGGCCGGTGCGGTAGGCGGCTAGGATGCCGGCGCGACCGTTGATGAGGGCGCCGGTGGGGAAGTCGGGGCCGGGGATATGATCTAGCAGTTCGTCGACGCTGATGTTGTCGTTGTCGAGCACTGCTAGGCAGCCGGCGATGACTTCGGCGAGGTTGTGCGGCGGGATGTTGGTGGCCATGCCGACGGCGATGCCGGCTGAGCCGTTGACTAGTAGGTTGGGCACCCGGGTGGGGAGCACTTGGGGGATTTGTTCGCTGCCGTCGTAGTTTTCGACCATGTCGACGGTGTCGCGCTCGAGGTCGGATAGCAGTTCGTGGGCGATGCGGGCCATGCGGATTTCGGTGTAGCGCATGGCGGCGGCACCGTCGCCATCGATGGAGCCGAAGTTGCCTTGGCCATCGACCAGCATGTAGCGCAGGGAGAAGGGTTGCGCCATGCGGACGATGGTGTCGTAGACCGCGGAATCGCCGTGTGGGTGGTATTTGCCGATGACATCGCCGACCACGCGGGCGGATTTTTTGTAGGCTTTATTCCAGTCGTTGCGCAGGCTGTGCATGGCGAATAGGACGCGGCGGTGTACGGGTTTTAAGCCGTCGCGGACATCGGGCAGGGCGCGCCCTACTATGACGCTCATGGCGTAGTCGAGGTAGGACTGTTTGAGCTCGTCCTCGATCTTGACTGGCAGGATTTCTTTGGCTATTTCGCCCATTGGGGGGGATTCCTGGGGGTGAAGGCGGGGGGTTTTGGGCCGCGC
>JACONM010000018.1:4172-75869 GCA_014323765.1 Cellvibrionales bacterium
CGGCGGGCGAGGGGTGGATTGTAGCAGAACGGTGGGGGATTCTAACCTTCCAGACCAACCCCCCGAACCCCCCTTGTCAGGGGGTTTTTTGGTTAGTCGTCGTCGGTGAAGGTTATGGTGTGGGTTTCGGGTTTTAGGGTGTAGGTGTCGCCGGATTTGTTGGCGAGGGTTAGAGTTAGGACTTCGGAGACGGTGTTGGCATCTTGCATTTCGGCCTGGCTGAAGTCACTTGGCGGGTAGATTCGAATCCGATAGCGGGCTAGGTTGGTTTGGCCGCTAGCATCGCAGTCGGCATCGGGGTCGTAGGCAAAATCGAGGGAGTCGTCGGCCCCCTTGGCAATTTCAAGAACGTCATCGCAGCGATCGTAGATCTGCCAATGCCAAGTGGTTTTGTCGCCTGCTGAAGGTTGACCAGTGGCGAAGGTTACCCCGGGGCCGGTCAAGGTGGCGGTGAAGGTGGTGACCTGGGTGGGGGCGGTGCTCAGTTCAAGATCAATGAAGACAGTATCGCTCCATGTGACCCCCTCGGTCAGGGCGGAGGTGCTGAGCACGGCGCCGACGGATGTGACACGGTTGACATCATCGCCATCCGTTACCGCAATGATGCTGAGGTCGCCTTGGGTGCTGGGGCTTGGATCTGGGGTTGGGGCTGGATCTGGCGTGGGGGCGGGGTCTGGCTGCCCGCCTAACTGCATGGCTGTAACTGCCGTGCCGGCGGTGTCTTCGATAGTGACATCGGCGGCGGTTAGATCGTGGTGGCCGGCGAGTACGGCTAGGGTTTGGCTGCGGGTGGCGTCGGTGTAGAGCACGGTTTCTGCGTTGCGTCTGCGCTGTTTGCCGCGCTGTTCGAAGTGGATCTCGGTGGTGCCGCTGGGCAAGATCAGGCGGTCTTCGGCGAGGGCAAAGTCGGTGATGCGATCGGCATCGGCGGTATCGGCCACTGGGACCAGCAGGCGGAAGCTGTCGCGGTCGGCCCCGCCGGTCAGCCGATCGGGGCCGGCCCCGCCGTCTAGGCGGTCATCGCCCGCGCCGCCGTTGAGGTAATCGCGGCCGTCTTGGCCATTGAGGGTGTCAGCGCCGGGGCCGCCGAGCAGGGTATCGGTGAAGGTGCCGCCATCGAGCATGTCGTCGCCCGGCCCGCCGCTGAGGGTGTCGCGGTTTGAGTCGCCGGTCAGGGTGTCGTCGCCTGCGCCGCCGATGAGGGTATCACGATTGCTGGTGCCGGTGAGGGTGTTGGCGTTGGCATCGCCGGTTTGTCGGCGGCTGCTGGTGTCGAGGTCGGTGATGGTGGCGATGGCGGTGCCATCGAGGGTCTCGAGAGTGGTGACGATGAGGTCGGCGGAGTTTTGTTCGAGGATGGCGTAGGTTTGGCTTTTGTTGGCGGCGGTGTAGAGGGTGTTGCTGGTGCCGGTGCGCTCAAACCAGATTTGGGTGGTGCCGTTGGGGAAGATGAGTTTGTCGGCGGCGAGGTCGAAGTCGGTGAGGGTGTCGGCTGCAGCGGAATCGGATTCGGGATTGAGTAACTGGAAGCTGTCGGCACCGAGGCCGCCGATTAGCCGATCTTTGCCGGGGCCGCCGTTTAGGGTGTCGTCGTCCTCGCCACCGCGGAGGATGTCGTCGCCAATGCCGCCTTCGAGGGTGTCGTTGCCGGGGCCGCCGAGCAGGTGGTCGCGGCCTCTTCCGCCATCGAGTTCGTCGTTGTCTTCGTCGCCGCGGAGTTTGTCATGGCCGTCGCCACCATCGAGCATGTCGTCGCCCGGACCGCCAATGAGGCGGTCGCGCTCGTCGCCGCCGTCCAGCATGTCGTCGCCGTCTTGGCCGCGGAGTTTGTCTTTGCCATCGCCGCCTTCGAGGGCATCGTCTCCCTTGCCGCCGTTGAGGGTGTCGTTGCCGGTTCCCCCATCTAGCATGTCGGCACCGCCGCCGCCTTCGAGCGTATCGGAGCCGGCACCGCCGCGTAGGGTGTCGGTACCTAGCCTGCCGTGTATGAAGTCGTTGCCAGCCAGACCATCGATGGTGTTGGCGGTGGCATCGCCCCAGATTGCGTCGTCACCGCTGCTGGGGGTGCCGGTGATTTGGGCGAGGGCGGCGGGAGCAGTGAGAGTGATGCTGAGAGCGAGAAGAAAGCCCGCGATTAAGTGGTTAGTTGGTTTTTGGGATAAGCAGGGGGGGGGGGGGGGGGGAAGGAATTATTGGAGATTGCGATGTGCATGGCGTGGTCCTCGGTGAGGGGGCGGATCTGACATCCGGCGGCAGGGTTAATGGCGGGTGGGATTATGCCGCTTGCGGGCGGTGGGAGTCAACTGGGGGGCGGGTAACGCTTGGGCTGCGCTGGGGCGATTGTGGGGTTTAGTTGGCGACTTGACGCTTGGCGACCTGACGTTCTTTGATTTCGTCTAGGGTTTTGCAGTCGATGCATAGGGTGGCGGTGGGGCGGGCTTCGAGGCGGCGGATGCCGATTTCTACGCCGCATTGTTCGCACCAGCCGTATTCGTCGTTTTCGATGAGCTCTAGGGTTTGGTCGATTTTGCGGATTAGCTTGCGCTCGCGGTCGCGGGTGCGCAGTTTGAAGGCGAATTCTTCTTCCTGGGTGGCGCGGTCGGAGGCGTCGGGGAAGTTGGCGGCTTGGCTTTGCATGTGGTTCATGGTGCGGTCCACCTCTTCCATTAGCTCCTTTTTCCATGCATGCAGGATCTGTCGGAAGTGCTCCTGCTGGCGTTCGTTCATGTATTTTTCGCGGGTGCGCAGGCTGTAGCGGGGCACCCCGTGGATGGTGGAATTACGACCGCTACGCGACCTTCGGGCCGGGGTGCGGGCCGGCGTGGTGGCGGGTTTTGGCGGCGGCTGTTCGGGCGGGGTTGCGGCGGGTTGTTCAGGTTGTTCTGCGGCCATGAGCGGGTCGGCGACGGCGATTGAGAGGGCGGTAAAATTACCAGAATCGCCGCCCTTGCGCTAGTGTTTTTGCCCGGTGGCGGGGGCGGCACGCGGAGTTTCTCTTGGCTTGCCGCGGCGGATTATTTAGAATTGCGCCCGCCGCGGTGCAAAATCCGCCCTAAATCTCGACAAGAATATGCCGATGTCACCGCAACAGTTTGCTGCGCTCGCCGCCCAAGGGTATCGGCAGATTCCGCTGACGCGGACTTTGTTGGCGGATTTGGATACGCCGCTGGGGGTCTATGCGAAGTTGGCGCGGGGGGGGTACACCTATTTGCTGGAATCGGTCGAGGCGCGGGAAAAGTGGGGGCGGTATTCGATTATTGGGTTGGCGGCGGATGCGGTGATTCGGGTTTGTGGGCGGGAGGTGAGCCTGTGCCGCGGCGATGGCGGGCTGATTGAGCGGCGCACCGTGGCGGACCCGCTGCGGTTTATTCAGGAATATATTGGCGAGTTTGCGGTGCCGAAGTTGCCGGAATTGCCGCGTTTTGCGGGCGGGTTGGTGGGCTATGTTGGCTACGATGCGGTGCGGTTTGTGGAGCCGCGTTTGGCCGATAGTGCGCCGCCGGATGCCTTGGGGGTGCCGGATATTTTGCTGATGCGCTCGCGGGATTTGGTGATTTTCGATACCTTTGCTGGGACCTTGACGTTGGTGACGCATGTGGACGCGGATGCGGCGGATGGGCATGCGCAGGGGGTGCGGCGTTTGGATGCGCTGGCGGATCGGCTGGCGGCTCCTGCCCCGCCGCTTGGCGAGGTTTGCTTGGGGGCACCGCCGCTGGATGAGGCGGGTTTGGAATCGAGCATGGGGCGGGCGGGTTACGAGCGGGCGGTGGAGCGCATTAAGGAATACTGTGCGGCCGGCGACCTGATGCAGGCGGTGCCTTCGCAACGTCTTTCGCTGCCCTTTTCGGCGGATCCCAGCGGGCTGTATCGCGCTTTGCGGGCGGTCAATCCTTCGCCCTATATGTATTTTATGGATTTTGGGGATTTTCAGATTGTCGGGGCTTCGCCGGAGATTTTGGCGCGGCTGGAGCGGGGGGAGGTGACCGTGCGCCCGATTGCCGGCACCCGGCGGCGCGGTAAAACTGAGGCGGAGGATCTGGCGATGGAGCGTGAGATGCTGGAGGATCCTAAAGAGATCGCCGAGCATTTGATGCTGATCGATCTGGGGCGCAACGATGTCGGGCGGGTGGCGCAGACGGGGTCGGTGCGGGTGGCTGAGCAGATGGTGGTGGAGCGGTATTCGCATGTCATGCACATTAGTTCCACCGTGGTGGGGCAGCTGCGCCCGGGGCTGGATGCCATCGATCTGCTGCGCGCCGTGCATCCGGCCGGCACACTCAGCGGTGCGCCGAAAATTCGCGCTATGGAGGTGATCGATGAATTGGAGCCGGTCAAGCGCGGCATCTACGGCGGTGCGGTGGGCTATATTGGCTGGAATGCGAACATGGATATGGCGATCGCTATCCGCACTGGGCTTATCAAGGACGGGGTGCTGCATGTGCAGGCTGGCGGCGGGATTGTGGCCGATTCGGTGCCGCGGTTGGAGTGGAAAGAGAGCATGAACAAGGCCCGCGCCCTGTTGCGTGCTGCCGCTATGGTGCGGCCATCGGGTGTGCCGTCTGGTGCGCCCTCTGGCGAGGAGCCGCGCCCATGATTTTGATGATCGATAATTACGATTCCTTCACCTATAACCTGGTGCAGTATCTGGCTGAGTTGGGGGCGGCGGTAAAGGTGGTGCGCAATGATGCGCTTAGCTTGGCTGAGGTTGAGGCGTTGCAGCCGGAGAAAATCGTTATCTCGCCCGGGCCGGGGCGGCCGGATGGGGCGGGCATTTGCTTGGCACTGATCGAGCGGCTGGGCGGGCAGGTTCCCATTTTGGGCATTTGCTTGGGCCATCAGAGCATCGGGCAGGCATTTGGTGGGCGGGTGGTGCGGGCCGATACGGTGATGCATGGCAAGCTGTCGACCATTCACCATGCTGGTCGGGGGGTGTTTCGCGGGCTGGATACGCCGTTCACCGCGACCCGTTATCATTCGCTGGTTATCGCCGCCGATCAGGTGCCGGATTGTTTGGAGGTAACCGCTTGGACGGTGGACGAGCGGGGGGAGCGGGCGGAAATCATGGGGCTGCGGCATCGCGACTGGCCTCTCGAGGGGGTGCAGTTTCACCCCGAATCCATTTTGAGTGAGCAGGGCCATGACCTGCTGCGCAATTTTTTGGCAAGCTGAAGCGGTATAAAAGGGCATACAGGGGGCAGCGAAAATGCGGGAAGCGATTGGCAAATTAATCGATGGGCAGAATTTGACGGCGGCGGAAATGCAGCAGGCTTTTCGCCAGATTATGACCGGGCAGGCCACGCAGGCGCAAATTGGCGGCTTTTTAATTGCGCTGCGTTTGAAGGGTGAAACGGTCGAGGAAATTGCGGCGGCGGCGCGGGTGATGCGTGAATTGGCTGCGCCGGTCACGCTGGAATTGGACGGGCTGGTCGATACCTGCGGCACGGGCGGCGATGGGGCCGGGCTGTTTAATGTGTCCACCGCCAGTGCGCTGGTGGCGGCAGCCGCCGGGGCCCGGGTGGCCAAGCACGGCAACCGATCGGTCAGCTCTAAAAGCGGCAGTGCCGACCTGCTGGAAGCTGCCGGGGTTTGCTTAGAATTAACCCCGCAACAGGTTGCCCGTTGTGTGCGTGAGCAGGGGCTGGGTTTTATGTTCGCTCCTGCGCATCATGCGGCGATGAAGCATGCGGGCGCGGCGCGGCGTGAATTGGGGGTGCGCACCCTTTTCAACCTGCTCGGTCCGCTCACTAATCCGGCGGGGGCACCTAATCAGGTTATTGGGGTTTTTGCGCCGGGGTGGACTCGACCGCTGGCGGAGGTGCTGCGCAACCTCGGTAGCCGCCATGTTTTGGTGGTGCATTCTGCCGATGGTCTGGATGAAATTAGCCTTAATGCGGAAACGCACATAGCGGAATTGCGCGACGGCGCGGTGACGGAATATCGCATCGCCCCGGAAGAGTTCGGCATAGAACGCCGCCCGCTGAATATATTGAAAGCGGAAAATGCCGAGCAAAGCTTGGCGTTGATTCGCGCCGGGTTTAATGATGCCACCCATCCCGCCGCTGATCTGATCGCCTTAAATGCGGGGGCGGCGATTTATGTCGCCGGTGTGGCCGACAGTTTGGCTGCTGGCGTGGCTATGGCTCAGGATCAAATTGGCTCCGGCCAGGCCCGGCTTAAACTGGATGAATACGCCGCTTTTACCCGGTTGCTTAAGCAGCTTGAATCTAGCGTGGTTTAATTTTTTCTTTTTAATCAGTGTCTCATGCAACCCATCGATTTATTCTGAGAATGTCGTAAAGTCCGGCAAAATCAATTTTAAGGCGGAATAAAACATGTCAACCCCCAGCATTCTAGAAAAAATAAACGCTCGCAAACGTACGGAAATTGCGGTGCGTTCTACCGATCAGCCGCTGGAATTGTTGTGCGAGCGGTGCACGGATTTAATTCCGGCGCGGCCCTTTATCGAAAGTTTGCGGGCGCGGGTGAATGCGGGCCAGTCGGCGGTGATCGCCGAGATTAAAAAAGCCTCGCCCAGTCGCGGGGTTTTGCGCGAAGATTTCGCTCCGGCGGAGATTGCTCGGCGTTATGCGGCGGGCGGTGCGGCTTGTCTTTCGGTGCTCACGGATGCCGATTTTTTTGCCGGCTCTACGGACGATTTACAAGCCGCCCGCGCCGGGTGCGCTTTGCCGGTGCTACGTAAAGATTTTATTATCGACCCCTATCAGGTTTATGAAACCCGCGCCATGGGGGCCGATTGCCTGCTGCTGATCGTCGCTGCGCTGGACGATCGACAGCTGAATGAATTGTGCGGGCTGGCGCAGGAAATCGGCCTTGCTGTGCTTATCGAGGTGCATAATCAAGCGGAATTAAAAATAGCCTTGGCCACCGGCAATGAATTGCTCGGCATCAATAATCGTGACCTGCACAATTTTTCTACCCGGCTGGAAACCACTCTGGAGTTGCTGCAACAGGTGCCCGCTAACCGCTTGCTGGTATCTGAAAGCGGTATTAAGAATCGCCAGGATGTCGCCCGCTTGCGTGAAGCCGGGGTCAATGCCTTTTTAGTCGGCGAGGCGTTAATGTGCCAGAAAGATCCGGGTAATGCCCTGCGGGAACTCTTTTTTGAATAATCATTCGATCGCTCTATTAACGGCCGCATGTTCTGTTAATCTGCGTTAATTCTGACAATATCCGTGCCGCTTTTCGTTCTCAACAGGGCATTTGGGAAAGCTTGCTGGTGCGACTCCGAAATTTCATTTTGCTTATTATTCGGGGTGCCATTGGAAGCGTTTTAGGTTTATGCGGTTGTTTTGGACATGGACTCCTTCTGCTTCTAGGCGGTGGCGTTGTTTATTGGCGGCGGGGGGTGGGAGGCTTATGCGGCCTTGGGCGTTTATTACTCGGTGCCAGGGTAGGCGGGTGTTGGGGGGTAGATTTGATAGGGCTCTTGCTACCTGCCTTGCGCCGCGGCCTAGGCCGGCTAACTGGGCCAGCTGGCCGTAGGTGACCACCCGGCCGGGGGGTATGGTGCTGAGCACTTGGTAGATTGGTTCGTTTGGGGTGGGGTGCGGCATGATTCTGTCGGGCGGTGTGGGTTATTTTTTGCGGCGGACGACAAAGCCTTTGCCGGGATCTTTGCGGATCTCGAAGGCACCGGTTGCGCGCACTAGAGTCGAGAGGTTGGCGCAACTGTAAGTGCGGCTGTCGAAGTCGGAATGGGTGCTGTGCAGCTGTCCGCCTAGCAGTCCTAGCGCGACCCACTCGTCGTCTCCCTCCAGTTTTGCCATAGCTTTGCGCAACATGGGGGTGGCGACGCTGGGTTGATGTCTGGCGAGCGGGCTGGCTGTGGGCGTGGGTTTAGGTTCTGGAGTTGGTGTGGCGGGTTTTTTGGGTTGTGGGCTGGGCGGTGGTTTGGTGAGGGGTGTTTTATTGGCGTTGGGGTCGTTGGGGGGTTTTGCGGCGGGGGCATTCACAGATTCTTCGGATTCAGGAGTGTCTGGGTCGTTTTGTAGCAGATTGTCGTTGTAGAAAAAGCGGGTGCAGGCGGCGCGGAAGGATTCGGGGGTTTTGCGCTCGCCGAAGCCGTAGACGGCGCGGCCCTCTTCGCGGATGCGCTGCGCTATGCGGGTGAAGTCGCTGTCGGAGCTGACTAGGCAGAAACCGTCCAGCGAGCCTTTGTGGAGCAGGTCCATGGCATCGATGACCATGAGAATATCGGAGGCGTTTTTGCCTTTGACGTAGGCGAATTGTTGTGCGGGGATTAGGGCGTGGGCGGCGAGTTTTTTGCGCCAGCTTTGCATGTTGTCGCTGCTCCAATCGCCGTAGATGCGGCGGACGCTGGCTTCGCCTAGGCTGGCGATCTCTTCGAACAGGCTTTCGACCACCTCGGGGCGGGTGTTGTCGGCATCGATTAGGACGGCTAGTTTTGGGTTGTCTTGCGGCATTTTTTATCGGTGGCTCGATCTCGTTTGGGCGAATCTTGGGGCGGCAAAATACGCAAGATGGGGGGTGCCGTCAACCGGGCTGCGCGGGGCTGGTCGGGCAGAATGGGCGGGGTGGGGTTGCGGTGTGCTGCGCTTTTGCGCAGGATTCGCGGTATTCGTCTGCGCCTGCCGCCGCGCCCTATGTCTAACAAAAATCTCGCCTTGCTGGGTGCGCCCCTTGCTGCCATCGCTTTGCGCGTCGGGCTGGGTGGGCTGGGCATCGATCCCGCCATCGCTAATACTTTGGCCATCACCCTGCTGACCGCTATTTGGTGGGTGACCGAGGCGTTGCCGATTCCGGCGACTAGTCTGGTGCCGCTGGTAGGGTTGCCGCTGGTTGGGGTGCTCGACCAGCGGGAGGCGGCGGGGGCACTTGGTTCCCATTTGATTTTGCTGCTGATGGGCGGGCTGATGTTGGCTAAGGGGCTGGAAAAGGCTGGTCTGCATCGGCGGCTTTCCCTGCACGCCTTGCGGCTGACGGGCGGGCGTGGCGGGCGGCGATTGGTGCTGGCTTTTATGTTGGCCGGGGCTGGGTTGTCGATGTGGATTAGCAACACTGCCGCTTGCTTGGTTTTGCTGCCGATTGCGCTGGCGGTCATCAAACAGCTGGATGAGCCGCGCACGGGGGCGGCGTTGATTTTGGGCATCGCCTTTGCTTGCAATTTGGGGGGCGTTGGTACTTTGGTGGGGACACCGCCGAATTTGGTGTTTGCCGGGGTGTATGAAGAATTTAGCGGGGCGGAGTATGGCTTTGCGCGCTGGCTGGGGTTGGGGCTGCCCACTGTGGTTTTGGGGTTGCCGTTGATCTGGCTGTGGCTGACCCGTGGGCTGGCGGCGGGTCGGCGGGTCGAGTTGCCGTCCGCCGGTAGCTGGACGATTGCCGAGCGGCGGGCTTTGGTGGTTTTTGGTTTGATTGTGCTGCTGTGGGTGTTGCGGTTGGAACCGGCCGGCGGTTGGGCGCGGTGGACGGGCATTGAGTTGGCGGGCGATTCTACGGTGGCGCTGTTTGGCGTGGTGCTGATGTTTTTGCTGCCTGACGGCAAGGGCGGGCGGCTGCTCGATTGGCAGGCGGCGAGCGACATTCCTTGGGGGATGCTGCTGCTGTTTGCTGGCGGGCTTTGTATCGCTAAGGGGTTTGCGGCGAGCGGTACCAGTGCTTGGCTGGGGGCGGGCCTTTCGGGTACGGCGACGCTGCATCCCTTGTTGGTGATTCTGGCTATTTGTTTGGCGGTGACTTTTTTGACCGAGATCACTTCGAACACTGCCACCACCAGTTTGCTGATGCCGATTTTGGCGGCGGGGGCGGTCGCGGCTGGGTTGCCGATGGAATTGCTGATGGTGCCGGCGGCGATGTCGGCCAGCTGCGCGTTTATGCTGCCGGTGGCCACCGCGCCCAATGCCATCGCTTATGGTTCCGGGCAGGTTAGCGTGGGCTATATGGCGCGGCAGGGTTTGGTGTTAAATCTGCTGATGGCGGGGGTGATTGCGTTGGTTTGTTATTTTAATTTGGGGTGAGGGTTAGGCGAATCTGAGAGCAGATCCGGGCCGAATTCGCGGCGGGGATATTTCAGTTTAGCGCGCGGTAGTTTTTGGAAAATTGGCTGCGTAGGAATTCCATTTGGTCGGCGCGGATGCGGCGGTCGTTTAGTAGGGCTAGGTATTCGGCTAGGTTGGGGCGGTAGGGGGTGGCGAGTAGTTCTAGGGCGGTGTCTGCCAGTAGGCGGTTGCCTTTGTGTTGGTTGCAGCGGCGGCAGCTGGCTACCACGTTTTCCCAGATGTCGGTGCCGCCGCGGGATAGTGGCAGGATGTGATCGCGGGTTAATTCCGATTCGGCGAAGGGGCCGCCGCAGTACATGCAGAGGTGGCCATCGCGGGCGAATAGGGTTTTGTTGTTGAGCGGGTAGGTGGTGCGCGGGCGGGCTAGGCGTTCGCCGTTGCTGGCGATGATGCTGGGCAGCGCGATAACGGTTTGCTGGCCGCTGGCGCGATTCACTCCGCCGCGCACCCGCCGCACGGTGTCGCCGAGCGACCAGGCGACGACATCGCGCACGTACAGGGTGACCGCCGTTTGCCAGTGGACCCATTCCACCGGCTGGCCAGCGATATTTAACCGCAGGATTTGCGCCTCCATTTGGCCCGAACCTCCGCCGCCTTTAGTTTGCACAATCGGGACAGCCCGGCGACCGCAGTCGGGGCTGTTGCGGATATTACCTGCCCTGCGCGATCTGTCAATCCGTAGGCGGTCACCGCCGGGCAATCTAGGCGGGTGGCGGGGTAAATTTGCATTGACCGGGCGGGGGCAATCTTTTAGGGTTGCGACACTGTTTAGGGATGTCTTTTGTGGGTGCTTTGGCCCATGTCCGCTATGTCCGATTCCGATTCCGCCGCCGAGCCAGTCGCCGCCAGCCCCTTGGAGTTTGAGAAACATCTGGCGGAGCTGGAGCAGATCGTGGCGGCGATGGAGCGTGGCGATATGAGCTTGGAGGAATCGTTGCAAGCCTACGAGCGTGGGGTCGCGTTGACTCGGCAATGTCAGGCGGCTCTCGATTCGGCGCAGCAGCGGATCGAGGTGCTGGCTACGAAAGGTGCCCCCGCTGCCGACAGCGAGCCGCAAGCGGGCGAATGACCGCCCCGGAGCCGGCCCGCTGGCGCACCGCGGTGGTCGCCCAAGTCCATGCCAAGCTCGCGCAGCTTTTGGACGAGATCGCCCCTGAATCCCCCGCCCGTTTGAGCGATGCCATGCGCTACGCCCTGCTGGGCGGCGGCAAGCGGGTGCGGGCGATGCTGTGTTTTGCCAGTGCGCGGCTGGTGGATGAAGCGGCATTGGAGTGCCCGGCGGTGTTGGCTGCCGCCTGCGCTGTCGAGATGTTGCACGGTTATTCGCTGATTCACGATGACCTACCGGCCATGGACGATGCCGCGTTGCGCCGCGGGCGGCCCGCCGTGCATATTGCCTTTGATCAAGCCACCGCGATTCTGGCCGGCGATGCCTTGCAGGCGTTGGCTTTTGCCACCCTGTGCGACAGTCCGGGGGCGGAGGATGGGGTGCGGCTAGGAATGGTTGCCCGCCTTGCCGATGCCAGCGGGGCGCTTGGCATGGTTGGCGGGCAGATGTTGGATCTGGAGGCGGCGGATAAGGGAGCGGATTTGGCGGCACTCACCCGCCTGCACCGCTTGAAAACCGGGGCTTTGATGCGTGCTGCCAGTGTGCTTGGCGGGCGGGCGGGCGGCGGCGATGCGGCGACATTGGCGCGGTTGGATGACTATGCGGATCAGCTGGGGTTGGCTTTTCAGATTCAGGATGACATTCTCGATCAGACGGCGGCGACTGCCACGCTGGGTAAGCCGCAGGGCGCGGATGCGGCGCGGGGGCTGCCCACCTATGTTTCCCTGCTGGGGCTGGCTGGTGCCCGGGATCGGCTGCGCGATTGCCACGCGCGGTCTTTGGCGGCGTTGCAACCGTTCGATGCTGTTGCTGCCGCGCCGCTGGTGGAGCTGGCCGATTACGTCATTGAGCGCGGCTATTAGGCGGCGAATTTGGGGCGGCCCATGCTGAAAACTTTTACCGAAATCCCTGCCAGTGCCCCGGCTACCCCCCTGCTGGAACGGATCGATCTGCCCGCCGATTTGCGGCGGCTGCCCGCCGAGCAGCTGGGGCCGTTGGCGGATGAATTGCGGGAATTTTTGCTTTACACGGTCGGCAAAACGGGCGGGCATTTCGGCGCGGGGTTGGGCGTGGTCGAGCTGACTTTGGCGTTGCATTATGTGTACCAGACCCCGGCGGATCGCCTAGTTTGGGATGTCGGCCATCAGGCGTATCCGCACAAAATTTTGACCGGGCGGCGGGCGCGGTTTGCCAGTTTGCGGCAGAAGGGCGGGCTGTCTGGCTTTCCTAATCGGGCGGAGAGCGAGTACGACCCCTTCGGCACCGGGCACAGTAGCACCTCGATCAGCGCGGCTTTGGGCATGGCTTTGGCGGCGCGGCAGCGGGGGGAGGCGCGCAAGGCGGTGGCGGTGATTGGCGACGGGGCCATGACCGCCGGCATGGCCTTTGAGGCCCTGAACCATGCCGCCCACACCCGCGCTGATCTGCTGGTGGTGTTGAACGATAACCAGATGTCGATTTCCGAGAATGTCGGCGGGCTGTCTACCTATTTTTCGCGGGTTTGGGCCAGTCAGCTGTACAACTCGATTCGCCGCAGTGGGCAAAAAATGCTGAGTGCGGTGCCGCCGGCTTCGGAATTTGTACGCCGCACTGAGGAACATATGAAAGGGCTGGTTTCGCCCGGTACGCTGTTTGAGGAGATGGGTTACAACTATATCGGCCCCATCGATGGCCATAACTTGCCGCTATTGGTGGAGACACTGCAAAACCTGCGGCGGTTGGCTGAGCCGGTGTTGCTGCATGTGATCACCCAAAAGGGGCGTGGTTTTGAGCCGGCTGAGGAGGACCCGATCAAATATCACGCGCTGGGCAAGATCGAGCCGCCGGCTGCGGGGGCGGGGCCGCCGGCTGGGCCCAAATATCAGGATGTTTTTGGGCAGTGGCTGTGCGATATGGCGGCGCAGGATGCGCGGTTGGTGGCGATTACCCCGGCGATGCGCGAGGGGTCTGGGCTGGTGGAATTTTCCCGCCGTTTTCCCGACCGTTACCATGATGTGGGCATCGCCGAGCAGCATGCGCTCACTCTGGCGGCAGGGCTGGCTTGTGCTGGGTTGCGACCGGTGGTGGCGATCTATTCTACTTTTTTGCAACGGGCCTACGATCAGCTGATCCATGATCTTGCGCTGCAAAACCTCGATGTGACTTTGGCTTTGGACCGCGCCGGGCCGGTGGGCGAGGATGGGGCCTCTCACGCCGGGGCTTTCGATATTAGCTTTTTGCGCTGTATTCCCAATATGCTGGTGCTGACCCCGGCGGATGAAAATGAGACCCGCCGGGCACTTTACACCGCTTACATGCACCCGGGCCCGGCGGCGGTGCGCTATCCGCGTGGCAGCGGGCCCGGGCGGGCGATTGAGTCGGCAATGCGGGAGCTGGAGATCGGCAAGGGGCGCGTTTGTCGTAGTGGTCGCGATACTGCTCTGTTGGCTTTTGGCACTGTGCTGGCCGCCTGCATGCAAGCGGGGGAGCAGCTGGATGCGACGGTGGCCGATATGCGCTTTGCCAAGCCGTTGGATGCGGCGCTGATTCGTGAGCTGGCGCACGGTCATCGGCGGTTGGTCACGGTGGAGGAGAATGTGCTGGCGGGGGGGGCAGGGTCTGCGGTGCTAGAATTGCTCGCCGCCGCCGGGGGGCGGGTGGACTGTGTGCGGCTGGGGCTGCCGGACTGTTTTCAAGAACAAGCGAGTCGCGCCGACCTGCTGGACCAGGCGGGGCTGTCGGCGGCGGCTATTTTGCGCCGTTTGGCCGCGCCAGGGTAGGGCGCATTTAGACCGATTAAAACTGAGCGAGCTTACCGCACAGGGCGGCATTTGCGGCTAAGATAGCGCACTCTTTGCCATCCATCGCAACGACAAACCAGTGCGGCTCTTCGTGGTCGCTCAAGGGGGAACTATGTTGGAACTGACACCCGCGCTGCCGCCATTGGTCGGCATTTTTGGCCTGCTCTGTGCCCTAGTGCTTTATCGCTTGGTCATGCGCTATCCGCAGGGCGAGGCCCGCATTCAGAAAATCGCCGACCAGATTCATCTAGGGGCTATGGTTTTTATGCGCCGCGAATACCAGATGCTGGGGCTGTTTTTGGCGGTGCTGGTGGTCGTCACCTATGCCGCGCTGGGGGGACATACGGCGCTGGCGGTGGTGGTGGGGGCGGGCTCTTCGGCCACGGCGGGCTGGCTGGGGATGTATGCGGCGACTAAGGCCAATGTGCGCACCGCCACGGCGGCCAGCACCGATGGGGCGGCTAGTGCGTTGGCGGTGGCTTTTTTTGGCGGCTCGATTATGGGTCTGTGCGTGGCGGCATTGGGGCTGTTGGGTCTTGGCGGGCTGTATTGGTATTTTTCCGCGCTGGGCGAGGTGGCGCATTCGCTGGAAGGCTTTGGGATGGGGGCGTCTTCGGTGGCTTTGTTTTCCCGGGTCGGCGGCGGCATCTATACCAAAAGTGCCGATGTGGGGGCGGACTTGGTGGGCAAGGTGGAGGCGGGTATCCCTGAAGACGACCCGCGCAATCCGGGAGTGATTGCCGACAATGTGGGCGACAATGTGGGCGATGTGGCGGGTATGGGCTCGGATATTTTTGAGTCTTATTGCGGGGCGATGATCGCCAGCATTGCCATCGCCGCGACCATGACTGGGGTCGTCGGGCGGGAGACTGTGGAGGCCATGATGTTTTTGCCGCTGGCTCTGGCGGGCTTGGGGCTGCTGGCATCGGTCATTATGATTGCGGCGGTGCGGGCGCGGGCGGCGGCGGCCCCGGCGGCGGCTCTGCGCACTGGCACTCTGGGGGCCCCGCTGCTGTTTATCATTGCCGCTTATTTTTTGATCGCACAGCTGGGTTTGGACGCCAAAATCTGGTGGGCGGTGGTCTGTGGGGCGTTGGGTGGGGTGGCCATTGGGCTGATCACCGAGTTTTACACTGGCGGCCCGCCGATCCGCAAAATTGCCAAATCCGGCGAGACCGGGCCGGCCACTGTGATGATTACCGGGCTGGCGGTGGGGATGCAGTCGGTGGTGTTGCCGCTGGGGTGCATCGCCGCCATTATTTACGCTTCCACGGTGCTGGCTGGCTTGTACGGGGTGGGAATTGCTGCGGTGGGGATGCTGTCGACCGTCGGGATTACCATGGCGATCGATGCCTACGGCCCGGTGGCGGACAACGCCGGGGGCATCGCCGAGATGGGCGGCATGGGGGCGGAGGTGCGGGAAATTACCGATTCGCTGGATGAGCTGGGCAATACCACGGCGGCAATCGGCAAGGGGTTTGCGATTGGCGCGGCGGCGTTGGCTGCGTTGGCGATCATTGCCGCCTTTGTGAAAACGGTGGCCTTGAACAACCCCGATTTTACGCTGGAATTGTCCGACCCGCTGGTGTTGGTCGGCTTGTTTATCGGCGGCACCATTCCCTTTTTGATCGCCTCCATCACCATGACCGCGGTGGGCGATGCGGCTTTCGATATGATCGGCGAAATCCGCCGGCAGTTCCGCGAAATTCCCGGCTTATTGGAGGGCACTGCCGAACCGGATACGGCTAAGTGCGTCGACATCGCCACCGGTGCGGCCTTGCGGCGCATGATGCTGCCGGGGGTTATCGCAGTGGCGGCGCCGCCGGTGGTCGGCTTCGGTTTGGGGGCACAGGCTCTCGGCGGCATGCTCGGCGGGGCGTTGCTCGGCTGTGTGCTTATGGCGCTGATGATGGCCAACGCTGGCGGGGCTTGGGACAACGCCAAAAAATACGTTGAGAAAGGCAATTTGGGCGGCAAGGGCACGGACACCCATGCTGCTGCGGTGGTCGGCGATACGGTGGGGGATCCGTTCAAGGACACCTCTGGGCCGTCCATGAATATCCTGATCAATGTGATGGCGATTGTCAGCTTGGTTATCGCCCCGCTGCTTTAAGTCGCTTGCAGGTGGCGGGCGAACTCTGCCAGCGTCCAAGTGCGGATTTGCGGGGTGCTGCGGGTGGGGTTTGCGGTTGCCAATGCCCAGGCGGCCTGATGGTCGGGGGTGGGGCGGAAGAGACCTAATTGGCGGTGTGGTGGGTGTTGGTCGTCCGGGTTGCTTTGGTGGCGAAGGCGGCATTTTGGGTGGTCGCCGCTTAAGTCAAAGGCGGTTTCGCGCATTTTTGTCAGCCCGCTGCCGGTGAGTTTGGCGTGGGCTTCTTTGAGGGTCCAGAGTGCAAAAAACTGTGTCCGCCGTGCGGTGCCTTCCACTGCGGCTAGTTGGTCGCGCTCTGATTCGGCAAACTTTCTGGCTGCCACTTTTGCCATGTTGATGGCGCGGTCGGTGCGTTCCAGATCAAGCCCCACGCGCTCGCCGATACCTAATGCGCAGCCGACTAGGTTTTGGGTGTGACTGAGGTTGAAATCCAGGTTTTGGGGGGTTTGTTCGGGAGCGATCTGCGGGCGCCCTTTGGGGCCGGCGGTCAAAATCCAGTCGGGGGCGGGGCGGTTGCCAAAGTGGGCAAGCATGGCGCGGCATAGGGCGTGGGCGAGTGTGAAGCGGTTGCGGTCTGCTGAGCGGGGTAGGCGGCTGGCCCGTATGCAGTCCACGGTCGGTAACAGCTGGTAGGCTGCGGGAAAGCAGTGCGGTGTCTCCCGCTCAGCCGGGAGGGGTAGTAGCCAGATGTGCATGGTGGTTTGGGGCTAAGCGGGGCGGGAGAGGACGGTTGGCGGGGCCATTGGTTGGACTTGGGGGGCGGTTTCATCTGTTCACCCTAGCAAAACGCTGCTGCGGATGCATGCTAGACTCGCCGCCGTTTCAACCTTGGGGCTGGACCTGTGCCGAAGTCTGCGGCTAAGCCGAGACCTGTCAATTTGAACCTGCTGTCGATGGCCTTTCCGGTCACCGCCATTGCTTCGATCGCGCACCGAATCTGTGCGGTGATCGTCTGGCTGGGTTGGGGGGGTTTGCTGGTGGCCGCCACCATTGCGTTGGAATCGCCCGCTGGCTTTGCCGCCGTTGCCGATGCGCTCGACCGCCATTTTGCGGTGCAGTTTGTCGCCTGGGGGCTGGGGTCGGCGACTGGCTACTATGCGTTTGCCAGCCTTAAACACCTGCTGCAAGACCTCGGTTTCTTTGAAGATTTGGCGGGCGGGCGGGCGATTTCTTGGGCGGTGCTGATTTTGGGGGCGGTGAGTAGCCTGATATTGGGGGTGTGGCTGTGGGGTTAGATCTGAAGCGCAGTCTGGGCCTGAAGCTGGGGGCTGGGGCGCAGCAATGGATTTGGCAACGCTCTGCCAACCTGCTGACCGTGGTTTTTGTGGGGGTGCTGTTTGGGGTGTTGGCGGCGGGGCTGAGCTATGAGTCGCTGGTCGCGATGTTGGGGCAGACTGGGTGGCGCACTTATCTTGTGCTCACCTTGATTTTTGCCGGCGGCAATTCGGTGTTGGCGGGCTGGCAAATTGCTGGCGATTATGCCCGCAAGGCGCATTTGCCGGTGTGGCTGCCGACGGGTCTGGTGGCGGCTATTACGCTGCTTTATTTGGTCGCCGCATTGCGGCTGATTTACGGGGTGCCGGCGTAATAGCTGCGCTCGGGGCGGGCGGGGATGCGGGCTAATAATTCATAAGGGCTGTAGCCGGAATGCGCGGCTACGTCGTTGACGGACAGGTTGGTGCCCCAAAGTTCGACTGGGCTGCCCACCGCTACATCGGCGATGCCGGATACATCGAGCGTTAGCATATCCATTGCGACCCGACCGACGACCTTGGCTTGCTGGCCGTTGACTAGTGCCGGGGTGCCGTTTTCTGTGTTGCGCGGGTAGCCATCGCCGTAGCCGGCGGCGACTACGGCGATGCGGGCGGGGGTTGTGGCGCGCCAGCGGTGGTTGTAGCCGACTGCGTCGCCCGCTTGCAATTCCCGTACGGCGATTACTGCGGAGTCGACCTGCATGGCCGGCTTTAGCCGTGCCGCCGCTGGGTGGGCCTGACCGAAAGGGGAGATTCCGTAGAGCATTAGGCCGGGGCGTACCCAGTCGGCGTGGGTCTGCGGCCAGCCGATAATGGCGGGGGAATTGGCTAGGCTGCGCTCGGCGACGAGGCCGGCGGTGGCTTGTTCGAAGCGGGCGTTTTGTTCGGCAGTGAAGGGGTTGGCGAGGTCGCTGGCGCAGGCGAAATGGGTCATTAGGCGGATGCGGGCGACCTGCGGTAGGGGTGTTAGTTGGCGGTAAATGTTGGGCAGTCGCTGCGGGGCAAACCCTAGGCGGTGCATGCCCGTGTCCACTTTTAGCCAGATGTCGAGCGGTTGGGGCGGGTGCGCTTTTTGGAGCCAGGCGAGCTGTTGGTCGCTGTGGATGACTGTCCAGATCTGCTGCGCGGCCATTTCTTGTAGTTCGGCGGCGGTGAAGGGGCCTTCTAGGGCCAGTATCGGCAATTTAATGCCTGTTTTGCGCAACGCGAGGGCCTCTTCCAGACCGGCGACGGCTAGAGCTTCGGCCCCGCCAGCGGCGAGCACCTGCGCCACTTCGATCCCCCCGTGGCCATAGGCGTTGGCTTTGACGCAGCAGATGCGTGGTGTGTTGGGGGCGTATTCGGCGACCGTCGCCAGATTGTGCAGCAAGGCGGCGGTGTCGATGCGGAGTTTTAGCGGACGCGCCATGCGGCTATCCAGCGGCCCGGCTAGGCAGCAAGCGGTACGGGCGCAAGGCAGTTAGCGGGAGCGATGGGGGCGACCGCTGCTCGCCGGCTGCCTTAGCGTTTGCGGTTGGGGATGTGGATGGCGCGGCCTTCGGCACCGAGGGCGGCCTCGTGCAGGGCCTCGGACAGCGTGGGGTGCGCGAAAACGATTTGCGCCAAATCTTCGCTGGTGGCATCGAATTCCATCGCCATTACCCCCTGGCCGATGATCTCTGAGCTGTGCGGGCCGATGATGTGGACGCCGAGGATCTTGTCCGTGGTGGCGCAGGTGATCACTTTGACCAACCCGACCGAATCTTCCATGGCCTTGGCGCGCCCGCTGGCGGCGAAGGGAAACAGGCCGATGCTGTAGTCGGTGGCTTCGGCTTTCACCTCTTCCTCGGTTTTGCCCACCCAGGATATTTCCGGGTGGGTGTAGATGACATTGGGGATGCAGGCGTAGTTGACGTGGAAGTCTTGGCCGGCGATGCGTTGCGCCACCGCTGCGCCCTCTTCCGAGCCTTTGTGTGCCAGCATGGGGCCGCGCACCAGATCGCCGATGGCGTAGACTCCGGGGATGTTGGTTTCGCACTGTTCATCGACATGCACGAAGCCACGTTCATCGAGCAGTAATTCGACCTCGGGGGCGGCCAGTGACTCGGAATTGGGGGTGCGGCCGACGGCCACGATCAGCCGCTCGACCCGCAGTTTGTGGGCCCCTGCGGCATCGGTGTAATCGATGCTGATGCTGGATTTGTTGAGTTTGGTGGCGGTCATGCGGGCACCGAGGCGGATGTCCAGCCCCTGCTGCTGAAACTGCCGCAGGGCCTCGCGGGCGATCTGCCCATCGACCGCCGGTAGGAAGGTATCGAGGGCTTCCAACGTGGTGACTTTTGCCCCTAAGCGCCGCCATACCGAGCCGAGCTCCAAGCCGATCACCCCGGCCCCGATCACGCACACCGATTTGGGCACGGATTCCCAATCCAGTGCGCCGGAGGAGTCGACGATGCGCTCGCCGGCGAGGGGGGCGGCGGGCAATTCGATGGGGCGCGAGCCGGTGGCGAGAATGACATGCTCGGCGGAATGGTTCGATTGTTTGCCTTTGAGGTCGGTCAGATCCACCACCCGCCCGGGGCGCAACAGCCCCTGGCCCCGCAGCCATTCGATGCCGTTGGCTTTGATCAGCCCGGCGATGCCGCCGGTGAGCTCTGCGACCACCTGATCTTTACGCTTGATCATTTGCGGCACGTCTGGTTCCAACGAAGTTGCTTTGATGCCGTGCTGCTTGCCTTGCTTGTCTAGAGTTTCGAAGATCTCGGAGCTTTCTAGCAGGGCCTTGGAGGGAATGCAGCCAACGTTTAGGCAGGTGCCGCCGAGGGCCGGTTGGCCGGTTTTGTTCAGCCAGCGTTCGACGAGGGCGGTTTTTAGCCCCAGCTGGGCGCAACGAATGGCGGCGACGTAGCCGGCCGGCCCGCCCCCGATGACGATCACATCAAAATCGGCCATAACTGTGCATCCTGCGAAAAATCCTGCAAAGGGTGAGTGGTGGGCTAGACATCGAAGAGCATGCGCACCGGGTCTTCGACAAATTCCTTGATGGTTTTCAAGAAGCTGACTGCGCCCTTGCCATCGACGATCCGGTGGTCGTAGGAGAGCGCGATGTACATCATGGGGCGCACCACAATCTCGCCCGCCACCACCACGGCGCGCTCCTGAGTGGCGTGCATGCCGAGGATGGCACTTTGCGGTGGGTTGAGGATGGGCGTGGACAGCATGGAGCCGAACACCCCGCCGTTGGTGATGGTGAAGGTGCCGCCGGTGAGCTCATCGAGCGACAGCTTTTTATTGCGGGCGCGCTCGGCGAACTGGGCGACGCTCTTTTCAATATCGGCGACCGACATTTGCTCGCAGTCGCGCAGGATGGGCACCACCAAGCCGTCATCGGTGGACACGGCCACGCCTATGTCGCAGTAGCCGTGATAGAGAATATCCGTGCCATCGATGGAGGCGTTGATGTCCGGGAAGCGGCGCAACGCCTCGGCGGCGGCTTTGACGAATACCGACATAAAGCCGAGCTTGATGCCGTGGCTGGCTTTGAAGCGCTCTTGGTAGCGGGCGCGGAAGTCCATGAAGGGCTGCATGTCGACCTCGTTGAAGGTGGTCAGCATGGCGGTGGTCTGGGTGGCTTCCAGCAGCCGCTGGGCGATGCGGGCGCGGATGCGGGTCATGGGGACCCGCTTGGCCGGGCGTTCGCCGAGGTCTAGGGCGGGCGGTTGCGGGGGCGATTGGTTCGATTGGTCTGACTGGGCCGCGGAGTCGGCGGCAGTGGGTGGGGCAGCGGGGGTTGCGGCGGGTTCTGGAGCGGAGGATGAATCCTGATCTTCCAGAAAGCGCAGCACGTCTTCTTTTAGGATACGGCCATTTTTGCCGCTGCCGGCGATCTGGCGGGCATCGATCTCGTGCTGGCTAAGCAATTTGCGCACTGCCGGGCTGGTTTGCGGTACGGATTGCGCATCTGCCGTGGGCGATTCGGCCGGTGTCGCCGCTGGAGTTTCGGGCTCGGAATCGGCAGCTACCGGCGCGTCGCTGATGGCCCCGAGCACCTGATCGGCCACCACCACCGCGCCTTCCGCGGCGAGGATCTGGCCGAGTACGCCGTCCGCCGGGGCGGGCACTTCCAGCACCACTTTGTCCGTTTCCACCTCGACCAGCAGTTCATCGCGACTGAGTCGCTCGCCGACCTTTTTGTGCCAGGCGGCAACGGTCGCATCGGACACCGATTCGGGGAGTGTGGGGACTTTAATTTCCATGCTCATAGCTTCACCGCTCTGGTTGGGGCGCATCCTGTTTGCGCCCGGATCTGGTTTGCGCTTGGATTTGCGCTGCCTGCCGCCTATCTATTTTATCGCCTTTCTATCGCCTATCTGTGGCCTCAATCGGCCAGCCCCAATGCTTGCTCGACTAACAGGGCTTGTTCGCTGCTGTGCGCGTTGGCGTAGCCGATGGCCGGCGAGGCGGATGGCTCGCGACCAGCATAGCGGATTGTCTGGCCTTTGTTTAGGCAGCGTTCGATGCGGTGGCGGCTGGAAAACCACGCCCCCTGATTGCGCGGCTCTTCTTGGCACCAGACGATGTCGCGGGCCTTGCTGTAGCGGCGGGTGATGGCGTTCATTTCCTCGTAGGGGAAGGGGTAGAGCTGCTCGAGCCGTACTAAGGCGATGTCAGCGATGGATTCGGCGCGGCGTTTTTCCAGCAGGTCGTAATAGACCTTGCCGCCGCAGAGCACCAACTTGCGCACCGCGGCGGGGTCGATGGGGTCCTGTTCGCCGAGCACCGGCATGAACGTGCCCTCCGATAAATCTTCTAGAGTGGAGATGGCCAGCTTGTGGCGCAGCAGGCTTTTCGGCGACATGACTACCAGCGGCTGGCGCAGCGGGCGTAGCATTTGGCGGCGCAGCATGTGGTAGCACTGCGCCGGGGTGCTGGGCACTACCAGCTGCATGTTGTCCTGTGCGCACAGCTGCATGAACCGCTCGAGGCGCGCTGAGGAGTGCTCCGGACCCTGGCCTTCGTAGCCGTGCGGCAATAAAAGCACTAGGCCGCAGAAACGCCCCCATTTGGCCTCGCCTGAGCTGATGAATTGGTCGATGACCACCTGGGCCCCGTTGGCAAAATCGCCGAACTGGGCCTCCCAGATGACCAGTTTTTCTGGGTCATTGGTGGCGTAGCCGTATTCGAAGGCCAGCGGGGCCGCTTCGGAAAGCACCGAATCGATCACCCGGAATTCCGGCTGGTCGGGGGCGAGGTTTTCTAGCGGCACGTAGCTCTCGCCGTTGTGCTGGTTGTGGAGCACGGCGTGGCGGTGGAAGAAAGTGCCGCGCCCGCAATCCTGGCCGGACAGACGCACCCCGTAGCCCGCATCGAGCAGGCTGGCGTAGGCCAGATTTTCCGCGTAGCCCCAATCGAGGGGCAGGGCCCCGGCGGTCATTTTGCGGCGATCTTCGACAATTTTGCGCACCCGCGGGTGCAATTCCAGCCCATCCGGCAGGCTGGTTAGCCGATTGGCCAACGCCTGCAAATGCTCCAATGGTACGGCGGGCTCCCAAGGGTCGCGCCACTGGCGATTGGCGTATTTGCTCCAATCGACCGCGTGGGGGTTTTCTGGTCGTTTTTCCGCTGCGGTATCCGCTGGTGGGCCCGGCAGCACGCCGGGGGCCACGCAGTCGCCGGCATCGAGGTGGTCGCGGAACTGGGCGGCCATCTGTTCTGGGTCTTCGGCGGCGAGCACCCCATCGCGCACTAGGCGATCGGCGTAGAGTTTGCGGGTGGTCGGCAGGGCCTTGATTTTTTGGTACATGAGCGGCTGGGTGGCGGACGGCTCATCGGCTTCGTTGTGGCCGTGGCGGCGGTAGCAGGTCAGATCGATGATGAAATCCTTGCGGAATTCCATGCGGTAATCGAGGGCCAGCTGGGCGGCGAAAAGCACCGCCTCTGGGTCGTCGCCATTCACGTGCAGGATGGGCGAGTTGATCATTTTGGCGACATCGGTGCAGTAGACGGTGGAGCGGTTGTCGAGCGGGTTGCTGGTGGTGAAGCCCACTTGGTTATTGATCACGATGCGCACCGTGCCGTGGGTGCTGTAGCCGCGCACATAGGCCATGTTGAAGGTTTCCATCACCACGCCTTGGCCGGCGAAGGCGGCATCGCCGTGGATGGAAATCGCCAGCACCTCATCGCCCTGTTTTTTGCGGCGATCTTGGCGCGAGCGCACCGAGCCGCCGACCACCGGGCTGACAATTTCCAGGTGCGAAGGGTTGAACGCCAAGGCTAGGTGTAGGTGCCCGCCATCGGTGGCAATATCCGAGGAAAAGCCCTGATGGTATTTGACATCGCCGCTGGAGAGGCTCTCCGCCCGTTTGCCTTCGAATTCGGAGAATAGCTCCGCCGGGCGTTTTCCGAGGATATTTACCAGCACATTCAGCCGTCCGCGGTGCGCCATGCCGACCACAATTTCTTTGATGCCGCGCCGCCCGCTGCGTTGTACCAGTGAGGTGAGCAGCGGAATTAGCCCTTCGCCGCCTTCCAATGAAAAGCGCTTTTGGCCGACGTACTTGGTGTGCAAATACTTTTCGATGCCCTCGGCGGCGGTCAGGCGTTCCAGCAGCCAGCGGCGGGTTTGTGGCTCGTAGGTGGGGGTGCCGCGGGCACTTTCGACGCGCTGCTCTAGCCAAGCTTTTTGGGTGGTGTTGAGCACATGGGTGTATTCGATGCCGATGGCGCCGCAGTAGGTGGCTTCCAGCTGGTCGCGAATTTCCCGCAGGCTGAGCTGTTCCGGGGCATGCAGGGAGCCGGTGTAAAAGCGGGTGTCGAGGTCTGCCTCGGTCAGGCCGTGGGTGGCCAGTTCCAATTCCAGCACCGGGTGCCGCTCGGCATCGGCACTGTGCAGCGGGTTGACCCGCGCCCGTTGGTGGCCGCGGGTGCGGTAGGCGTTGACTAACTGACCGACCCCCACCTGTTTGCGTTCGTGGGCGAGGTTGGCCGCCAGCCCCGCGCCACTGCCATTGAGTGTGCGGCGGCGGTTGCGGGCATGGCGGGCAAATTCGGCGCGAATCTGGCTGTGCGGGATCTCCGGCACGGCCCCATTCACCGCGGGCAATTCCTCAAAGCAGGTGCGCAGGTTTTCCGGCACCGAGCCCGGGTCGCGCAGCCAATTCTCGTACTGCGCTTCCAAATAGGCGGCACTGCCGCCGCCGAGAAACGAGCTTCCGCTAAGTGCTTTTGTCATATCGATACAGTGCCCGGCCTAAGGCCCCGCTACCCCGCAACCATGCCAGAAGGCAGGCAGGCGGTACAAGTATATTTGCGCTCCGGCTCATTGCAAATTGTTTTATTTCGTGAGACGCAGAATCGCCCCGACAATGGCTTATCATAATACCGCCTAGCCCGTTGCGGTGCTTGCTTCTCTTCGCTTGCGACCCTGCATTGGATTCCTTGCAATGCGCCCCTGCTCCCCCGCATGACTGCAGATACCCTATACCATCGGCGGCTCGCCCTGCTAGGTGAAGAGCGCGAGCGCGAACTGCTGTGCTGCAACCTGCGCGGCATTGAGCGCGAAGCATTGCGCGTGACTCCGGAGGGCCGGCTGTCCACCCGCCCGCACCCGCCGGCCCTAGGCGCGGCCCTGACTCACCCCTTCATCACCACGGATTTTGCCGAGTCGCTGTTGGAGTTTATCACCGAGCCGGCTCGCCAAATCGACGACCTGCTGCGGGGATTGGAGCGCATTCATCGGTTCAGCGACTGCCATCTGGAAGACGGCGAACAGCTGTGGCCCGCCAGCATGCCCTGCGCACTGGGCGCGGAGTCCGATATTCAGATCGCCCGCTACGGTCGTTCCAATCTGGGGCAGATGAAAACCATTTACCGCCGCGGCTTGGCACACCGCTACGGGCGGCGGATGCAGGCCATTGCCGGGGTGCATTTCAATTTTTCCGTGCCGGATGCGCTCATGGTGCGGCTGCGCAGTGCCGATCACTGCCGCCAATCGCTGCAAGATTATCGCACCGCTAGCTACATGGCTCTGATCCGCAATTTTTGCCGCCGTTTCTGGCTGCTGCTCTATCTGATGGGGGCCTCCCCGCTGGCGGATAAAAGCTTTGCGACCGGTCGTCCACATCGCCTGCAAGCGTTCGGCAAACGGGACCTCTATCTGCCGCATGCCACCGCACTGCGCATGGGCGAGCTCGGCTATCAGAGCAGTGCTCAGCATGGTTTGCATGTTTGCTATAACTCGCTGGCCAGCTACGTCGAAAGCCTGAACTGCGCTATTCGCCGCCCTTATCCGCCCTACCAGAAAATCCCCGACCGCGATGCGCAGGGCCGCCGCCAGCAACTCAGCCCGGCCCTGTTGCAGATCGAAAACGAGTTTTACAGTGCCATCCGCCCTAAGCAAACCGCCCGCCCGGGCGAGACCCAATTAAAGGCATTGCGCCAGCGCGGCATCGAATACATCGAAGTGCGCTGCATCGATCTGAACCCCTTCGACCGGCTCGGCATCAGCCGTGAGCAGATCCTGTTTTTGGAGCTTTTCCTACTCGGCTGCCTGTTTAGCGATAGCCCGCCGACCGACTCCGATGAATACGCGGAAATCCTCGCCAATCAGAAAAAAGTGGTGGAGCGCGGGCGCGAGCCGGGCCTAGAATTGGCCCGCGCCGGTCACCCCTATACCCTGCGCGATTGGGGGGCGGAAATCCTCGCCGCGCTGGAACCTCTAGCCGCTATCATGGATGCCTTGCGCGGACGCGGGGGCTATGCGGCGAGTTTGGCGACCATGCGCACAATGCTGGATGACCCAGAGCATTGCCCGGCGGCGCGCATCCTGCGCGAGGTCGAACAGAGCGATGGTTTCGTCGCCTGGGGGCTGGCGCAGGCGGCTAAACTGGCCGCTGAGCGGCGCACCGCCGAACAGGACGATGCCGACAGCCAAGCCAGCGTCGCCCGCCTGCAGTCGCTGGCCGCACAATCGCTGGCCGAACAGGGCGAGATGGAGCAAGCCGAGAGCGGCTCTCCAGAGTCTCTGGAGGCGTACATCGCCCATTATTTTGCCCAATATCAGGGGTCTTAAACCGGATTCTGTCCGCCCGCAAACATCTTTTAAGTCCGCCTATGCACCGCCTTTCCTATCGCCACCTGAACCTAATTCTCGGCGCTTATGCGCTGGCGATGATGGGGATCGCCTATTTCTATTTTCAGCGGCACCTAGGGCTGTTGCCCTGCCCGCTGTGCGTCACTCAACGCCTTTGCACCATCGCTTTCGGCGGGCTGGCCCTGGTAGCCGCGCTGCACAACCCGAAAAAGCCGTCCAAACAGCGGGGGTACAGCGCACTAATTGGTGCCTGCGCCCTCGGCGGTGCCCTAATTGCCGCCCGCCAAGTCTATTTGCAGTCCCTGCCCGCCGACCAAGCCCCGTCCTGCGGCCCCACCCTGCCCTATCTGATCGAATACTTCCCGCTACAAGATGTGCTACGCGCCATGCTAATGGGCGAGGGCAGCTGCGCGGAGATCAAATGGCAGCTATTTGGTTTAAGCATTCCCGACCTGACACTGGCCGCTTTTGCATTGGTGGTCGTCGTCTGTATTTGGCAGCTCTGCCGGCGGGTGCCAAGCTAGATACCGAACACAAGCTGCACTGCGGTATGCAACAGTGATGCATATAAAGATTTTGAAATGGTTTATTCCGAATAAAATCTGCTTGCATCAGTTCTTACGTATGTTTTATCAATAAAGGAGAAGGCTGCCAGATTCCGCAGGTGGCATCTTGTCGCATTCTCCAGGATAACTTTGAGTTGATCACCTATTGCCTCTGCTCGGCCGTACAATGCTCGGAATATTTTCAATCAGAAACATTTTGATTAAAAAGATAGCCGTAACTCGCAAAAATTCCTTAAAAAGTGACTCCACGAATTCATCCAAGTTGCTCACCGGGGCATTGACTAAGAATCCCCCCTGATACGGGTTCACTCATCAACAGTTGCATCTAAATCCAGAGGCTTCCGCAAATTACTTCGCAACTCTTAGTATCCTGATTATTTCTTTTGTTTGTAGGGAACATTAACTATGACGTATCGGTCGTATTTGTGATTAGTACTATTAGCACTATCAATGATCGAACCGATTAAGCCTACTGTGCTAAGACCAAGGCCTGCCTGTAGTTTATTATCTTCGCAATCAGGATTATACCGTCCGCAACTATCTGGATCTGCAGATAAACTAACGCCTAACCCAACGGCTCCAAATAGTAAGTTCCCCCAACTCGCCGTGCTCCAATCATCTTTTGCCTTAAGATAACCTAACCCTGAACGCCCGTCATCTGTCATACAATTGTATCGCAAATCTTTCATGGAACGGCGAGTCCATACAGTACCGGGCACAGAAGATGTCCAATTACCCCTTCCGTTTATCCAATAGCAAGTGCCACGCGAATTATCGGAAAAATTTGCCGTAATAGAAATCATTTGATCGCCGGTTAAAGTAGCGCAGCCAGTGCTTATTATGATTGTTGAAATTAAAAATAAACTTTTCATAGTAAAACTCCAAACTAGTTAAGATAAAAGTCCCGTTCCGGAAGCCGGTGGGACTAAGCCGGTAAGGAGACCCAAAATGGCGAGATGGGACCCTTTCGCGTTGGGCTTTCTATCCTTTCAAGCCCTAGTGGCGGACACCGCACTATTCTTCCCCTTCTTCTTCCGCTTCCGGCTCATCATCACTAACATCCACATCGAGCAGTTCGACATCGAATATCAGTGCCTGATTGGGGCCGATGCCCGGTGGGCCGCCGGGGCCGTAGGCGAGGTCTGAGGGGATGAAAAATTCATAGCGGGCACCTTCCGCCATTAACTGCAAGCCCTCGGTCCAGCCGGCGATTACTTGGGTTACGCCGAACTCGGCTGGGGTGCCGCGCTGGCGGGAGCTGTCGAAGACCTCGCCGTTTATCAGGCGGCCTTCGTAGTGGACGCGCACCCGGCTATCGGTGGTCGGCTTAGCACCGCTGCCCTCTTCCAGCACCCGATACTGCAAGCCGGAATCGGTGACTTCCACGCCCTCGGCGGTGCTGTTGGCTTCAAGAAACGCAGTCGATGCGGCGAGGTTTTCGGTCTCGGCTTGTTCGCGCTCGGCCATAGCTTGCTCGCGCATGCGCTCTTGAAACTCCTGCATCACCTGCTCGGCGCGTTCCTCGCCGATGGCCGATTCCTGCCCGCCAAAGGCGGCGGCGGCCCCAGCTTTGAAGGCGGCTTGGTCCAGCTCAAAACCGCTGTCGCCAAGGTTTTTGATGTTCTCGTACGCCACCATGTAGCTGACTGCGGATTCCAGAGAATCCAGCGCAGGGGCGGACTCGTCTTCGGGGGGCGCACAGGCGGCGAGTAACAACGCGCTGGCGAACAGGGCAAAAATTATCTTGTACACGATGAACCTCCAGTGGATCAAATTTTGCGGTAGAGCAACTCCCAGACACCATGGCCGAGGCCCCGCCCGCGCCGCTCAAATTTGGTGGGCGGGCGCCAAGCAGGCGGCTCGGCGTAGCAGCCCGGGCCGGCTATATTAACCCAACCCGCCGCCGCTTCCAGCACTATACGCATTTGCTCGGCGTAATTCTGCCAGTCTGTGGCTAGGTGAAGCAAGCCATCTGCGCACACTTTCTGCGCCAAATGTGCCACAAAATCGGGTTGCAATAGGCGGCGTTTGTGGTGTTTTTTCTTCGGCCAGGGGTCGGGGAAGTAAATCTGCACCCGCGCAATCGCCCCATCGGCGATGCAGTCGCGCAACACATCCTGAGCATCGGCCCGGTAGATGCGCAGGTTATCGATGCCCGCTGCCGCCGCCCGGGCCAGTAGATGGCCCACCCCAGGCGGGTGGACTTCCACGCCGATAAAATCCTTGTCTGGCTCGGCCCGGCACATATCGAGCAGCGAGTCGCCCATGCCGAAGCCGATTTCCAACACCAGCGGTCGCCGCCGGCCAAAAATTTGCGCCGCGTCCATGCGCCCGGCTTCTAGATCTATGCCGAAGTCCGGCCAATGCTCTGCCAATGCCCGCCGCTGGCCCGCGGTCATGCGGCCCGTGCGCAAAACAAAGGAACGCACCGGGCGCGGGTGCGGCGGCGGATGGTCTGGCATGGTGGGGGGCTAATCCAGCGCGACTAGGCCAGCGGCGGGCAATGACGGGGCCTTGTGTGGCGAGCTAATCGGCATCTTCCAGCAGGCGGCGAATCTTGCGCATGGCGTTTTGTTCGATTTGGCGAATGCGCTCGGCGGATACGCCGTATTCGGCGGCCAGATCGTGCAAGGTGGCCTTGGGCTCGGCCAGCCAGCGGCGTTGCAAAATGTTGCGGCTACGCGCATCGAGGCTGTCGAGGCCGCGCGCTAGGCCCTGCTCATACACGTTGCGCCAGTCGGCTTCTTCAAGTAGCTGCGCCGGGTCGTTGCGCTGGTCTTCCAGATAGTGAACGGGTGCGCTGATGGCCTCGTCATCGTCCGCTTCCAGTGGCGCATCGAAGGCACTATCGTGTGCGGCTAGGCGGCCTTCCATTTGCACCACCTGCTCCACCTCCACGCCCAGATCTTCAGCGATGGCTTCGGCTTCTTTGTGGCTCAGCCAGCCGAGCGATTTCTTGCGGCTGCGCAAATTGAAAAACAGTTTGCGTTGCGCCTTGGTGGTGGCGACCCGCACAATCCGCCAGTTGCGCAGGATGAACTCGTGAATCTCGGCCTTGATCCAATGCACCGCAAAAGACACTAGGCGCACCTCGCGCGCCGGGTCAAACCGCTTGACCGCCTTCATCAGGCCGACGTTGCCCTCTTGAATCAGGTCGCCGAGCGGCAGGCCGTAGCCGCTGTAACTGCGGGCGATATGCACCACAAAGCGCAGGTGGGCGAGAATCAGCTGGCGCGCCGCATCCAAATTTTCAGTGGCCGCATAGTCGGTTGCCAGCACCCGTTCTTCCGCCGCAGTCAGCACCGGAATGCTGTAGACCCCCTGAATATAGGCGTTCAGATCGCCCCCGGGCGAGAGAATATCGACAGGCTGTATGGCGGTGCTCATGGCCTGGCTCATGGCTTGGCGGCGACGGTTGCAAACGGCACTATTCTAGCCCATCCGCCGCCCGTTGGGCGATTCAGCGGTTCGCCTTGATATTCCTTAAAAGCATTTGTTTGATGATTTAATTACATTTGAGGAATAGTGCAAAATACCTAGAATGCGCTTCAAACCTTTACGAGTTGCCCTCTGCTGCTCTTCGCCTGTTGCCCTCCACCGAGTTTTACTGCCATGCTAAACATCCTACTAATCGCGCTCTTCGGCCTGCTTGCCAAAGTTGCCCGCCTAGAGATTCGCCGCAAGGCCACCCCGCACCATGAGGTCCGGCGGACGCGATCCTAGCACCCCTCTTTTCCACCCCCCTGGAAAAGTTTAGCCCGCCCCCCTTAGCGGGCTTTTTTTTGCCAGTCCGGCGCAGGTGGCGCAAGTCCTGCTGGGGGAGGCCGAGATCGGCGCAGGCATAAAAAAACCGGGCCGCTCTGGCGAGCGACCCGGCTTTTCGGGGGGGTCTATTTGCGGTTGGCGTAGTCCGCTTCCGACTTCAGAATGGCGGCAAGCAGACTCCCAACAACCACGACCATCAAGTTAATCAACATGGCTATGCTCCTAAGTAAGTAGATGTTGAGCTTGCATAATGGGGCAGCTGCAATTATTCTTCAAGTGATTATGACTACTTGATATTATTACTTTTAAGAATATCTAGCCGTCTCTCTTCCCGCCGCCATCCCTGCCGCTTTATTCCCACAATCACATGGACACTCAACGCCTCTCGCGCATGGACCTAAACCTGCTGGTCGCCTTGCAGGTTTTGCTGGAAGAACAGAACGTCAGCAAGGCGGCTGCGCGGCTGTTTATCACCCAATCGGCGATGAGCAAAACGCTGTCGCGCCTGCGCGAGCTGTTCGATGACCCGCTCTTCACCCGCTCGGCGCACAGCATGGTGCCGACCCCAAAGGCCATCGAGCTACACTCCTCGCTGGAAGAAATATTACTGAAGATCGATGCGCTGGTGGGCGCAGGTGAAATCGACCCGGGCCAGTTCCGCGGCCAGTTCCACATATCGGCCCTAGACCACTTCATCCTACCGATGATCCCCTCGCTGGTGGAGATCTTTCAGACCGAGGCCCCGGAATTGCGCATCAAGATGTCCATGGATGTCGAGGAACAATTCAAAAGCATGGCCGAAGGGCGCATCGATCTGGCCATAGGCCCCCGCCGCCTCGAATATCAGGACGACTTTATAGTCGAGCACCTGTGCGAGACTCAGCCGGTCTTTTTGCTGCGCACCGACCACCCCCTAAAAAAGCTGGAAAACCCCAGCTGGCGCGACCTGATGCAATACCCGGAGGTCGCCCTCAAGGTGCCAAGTGCCGCCTACCTGCGCAGCAGCTGGATGCACCGCCGCTTTTCCCAGTACCGCAAATTCTCCACCATCGTTCTGGAAACACCCGATTACCTAGCCGCGATTCAAACCATCGCCAAAACCGATTGCCTAATGCCCACGCCGCGCATGAGTCTGCCTTTCATCAAAGCCACCGGGGCCATCAGCACCATCCCGCTGCCGGGGCGCGAGGGCAAATACACCATCGAGGTCATGCTGGTCTATCATCAGCGCACCGCCCATTCGCCGCTGCACCGCTGGGTGCGCGCCCGCATCAAAGAAATCTACGCCCGGCTGTTCGACTAACGGTGCCGTACAGGTCGCCGACCGCGGAGGACATTGGATGGAGTACGTAGATCAAGCGGCAGAGCGGCTCAGCGAAAAAATTGCGGACGCAGGCGGCGGCACCGGCCTGTGGCTGGCCGATGAGCACCCCCTCGCCGACAGCGTCTGGCAACGCCTAGCCGCAAGTTCGACGCGACTGATCACCGGCCGCTACGACCAGTTTATGCGGGCGCAACGGGCCGGCCTCACCGCGTATTTTTCCGACTTCGACCTGCGCGAGCCGGCGCAGCCATTCGGCGACATCTACCTGCGGGTGCCCAAGGAACGCGCCCTAGTCCACCATTTGCTCAATCAAGCCTACCGCGCCCTGCCGCCGGGCGGGCGGCTGCATCTGGCCGGCAGCAAAAATGAGGGGCTAAAAACCCACAGCCGCCGGGCGCAGGAGCTATTCGGCGGCCCGCTGCAAACCGAAAAGCATGGGGGCATCCGCATCCTGAGCCTTGCCAAAACCACCGCCGACAACCCGCCACTCGCTGATGCACAGTACCCGCAGCTGCGCCCGCTGGAACTGGCCGCAGGCGAGAAACCCTATTGGAGCAAACCGGGCATCTACGGTTGGAATAAGATCGACGCAGGCAGCCAGCTGTTGACCGATGCGCTCCGCGAGCATGCCCCGGAGGCAGGATGCGGCACCCGTGTGTTAGACCTCGGCTGCGGCTACGGTTTTTTGACCCGCTTTGCCGCCGCCCAGCAACCGGCACAATTAGTCGCCACCGACAGCTGCTGCGCCGCGCTGGCCGCCACCCAGAAAAATGTGCCCACAGCCCAAGTGCTGGCATCCGATGCGGGCGACCGCCTAACCGACCGCTTCGATCTGATTCTGTGCAACCCGCCGCTGCATCAGGGCTTTGCCGCCGCCGCCAATACTGGCCTGCAACGCCGCTTCCTAGCCAACACCCGGCGGCTGCTGAAAACGCCGGGGCAGGCTTGGTATGTGGTCCACCAGTTCGTGCCGCTGGAACGCCTCTGCCATGCATTGCAGCTGGATTGCCAGCCAATCACCGCCCGCGCTGGCTTCAAGGTCTGCGCCCTGCGGCGGAGCAGATCGCGCTAAGCCAACCGCCGCCCGCTACCGCATCCACGCTGGCACCGGCAACCCCTTGGCGCGCAAAAAAGCGGGGTTGAAAATTTTGCTCTGATAACGGGTGCCCAGGTCGCACAGAATAGTCACCACCGTGCTACCCGGCCCCAACTCACGCGCCAGCCGCACCGCGCCCGCCATATTGATGGCCGATGAACCGCCCAAACACAGCCCCTCGGCGCGCAGTAGATCGTAAATCAGCGGCAACGCCTCGCGGTCGTCAATCTGAAACGGCAGGTCGACCTGCGCCGCCGCGATGTTGTCGGTCAAATGGCTGATGCCGATGCCCTCGGCGACCGAGCTACCCGCCGTGCGCAGCTCGCCGCTGGAATAGTAGCTGTAAAGGGCGGAGCCGGCCGGGTCAGCCAGGCCGATATTAATGGCCGGATTGCGCTCTTTCAGGGCCTGGCTGATCCCGGCCAAAGTGCCGCCAGTGCCCACCGCACAGATAAAGCCGTCCACGCGGCCCGCAGTCTGGGTCCAAATTTCCTGCCCGGTGGTCGCCCGGTGAATGGCGCAGTTGGCGATGTTGTCAAACTGCCGCGCCCAAAAAGCACTGCCGGGCTCGTCTCGGTTAAGCTTTTCCGCCAATGCCTGCGCCTGATGCACATAGTGTTTGGGATCGTCGTAGCCAGTCGCCTGCACCAAACTCAGATCAGCCCCGAGTAGCTCCAGCTGCTCGATTTTCTCCCGCGACTGGTTCATCGGCATGACAATCCGCACCCGATAACCCAGCGCATTGGCCAGCACACAGAGCCCAATGCCGGTGTTACCGGCGGTGCCCTCGACGATGGTCGCCCCCGGACGCAATTCGCCGCTGGCCTCGGCGGCACGCAGGATGCCGAGCGCGGTGCGGTCCTTCACCGAGCCGCCGGGGTTTAAGAACTCGCACTTGCCGTAAATCTCACAACCAGTCTGCTCGGACAACTGGCGCAGACGCAACAACGGCGTGTTGCCGATCAGCTCGGAAAGATGTTGTGCCGCCATCGCTGCCATTGTTTGCCCGCCGCTGTTGTCTGTCGGATAAGGGAATCGAGACCGTTTTTCAGCCTAGCACAGCCTGCGCCACTCTGCCCACTTGCCCATCGGTCCGCCTGCCCGCCCGCGATTGCGGCGGTTTGTGCCATGCGGTGCGCAAGTGTAAAATCGCCAGCCCCACGCGCCAGCCTCGCCACCCCCGGCGGGGCTGTCTCTTCTGTAACCGCTTGATCCGTAGGTCGCTTATGCCGCCGGGCCTCTATAACCTCGACGAGTTCCAAGACAGCTGCGGTTTTGGGCTGATCGCGCACCTGAAAGGCACGGCCAGCCATCGCCTGCTGCAAACCGCCATTCGCTCGCTCACCTGCATGACGCACCGCGGCGGCATCGCCCCGGACGGCAAAACCGGCGACGGCTGCGGCCTGCTGCTGCAAAAGCCGGACCGCTTTTTGCGCACCGTGGCCGCAGAAAACGGCTTAAAACTGCCGTCCGAATACGGCGTGGGCGCGCTCATGCTATCGACCGATGAAACCACCCGCCGGGCGGAACGCGCCGCCGTCGAGAAAGCCCTAGCGGACGAAGGCTTAGAACTGCTCGGCTGGCGGACAGTGCCCACCGACCCCGACTGCCTAGGCCCCATCGCGCTGGAACGGGTGCCCGCCATCGAGCAGCTCTTTGTGGGTCCCGGCAGCTGGGACAACACCCATTTCGATGCCCGCCTGTTTGTGGCCCGCCGGCGGGCGGAAATCGCCCTACAAACGCATGCCGATTTTTACATCTGCAGCCTGTCGCGGCGGGTGCTCAGCTACAAGGGGCTAATGATGCCGGCGGACCTGCCGCGCTTTTATCCGGATCTGGCCGACGAACGCCTAGCCACCGCCATCTGTGTGTTTCACCAGCGCTTTTCGACCAACACCCTGCCACGCTGGCCGCTGGCGCAGCCGTTTCGCATGCTCGCCCACAACGGCGAGATCAACACCATCATGGGCAACCGCAACTGGTCCGTCGCCCGCACCCCGCTATTTCAGTCGGAGGTCTTAGGCGACCTGTCGGCCATCACCCCGCTGATCAACCGCAACGGCTCCGACTCATCCAGCCTCGACAACATGCTGGAATTGCTAGTCCTCGGCGGAATGGAACTGCACCGCGCCATCCGCCTGCTGGTACCGCCCGCCTGGCAAAACGCCCGCGGATTGGACCCGGGCCTCAAAGCCTTCTTCGAATACAGCTCCCTGCACATGGAACCCTGGGACGGCCCGGCCGGGCTGGTTCTCACCGATGGCCGCTACGCCGTCTGCACCCTAGACCGCAACGGCCTGCGCCCCTCACGCTGGGTCATCACTAAAGACGATCTCATCACCGTGGCCTCAGAAGTAGGCACCCACGCCACGGGCGAGATAATCGCCAAAGGTCGCCTAGGGCCGGGGCAAATTCTGTCCATTGACACCGCCGAAGGCCGCCTGCGCCACACCGCCGAGATCGACGAACAGCTCAAACAGGCGCACCCGTACAAACAGTGGCTACGCCGCCACGCCCGCCGCATCAAAGGCTCGCTAATTCCGCCGGCGGACATCTCGGAAATGTCCGAGGAGGATCTGCGGCGATACATGAAGCAATATCAAGTCAGCTTCGAAGAGCGCGATCAAGTGTTGCGCCCGCTGGCCGAACAAGCGCAAGAAGCGGTCGGCTCCATGGGCGATGACACCCCAGTCGCGGTGCTCTCCACCCGCCCGCGCTCGCTGTACGATTACTTCCGCCAGCAGTTCGCGCAAGTGACCAACCCACCGATCGACCCGCTGCGCGAATCCATTGTCATGTCGCTGGAAACCTGTTTCGGCCCGGAACATTCCCTGTTCGAGGAACGCCCGGAACACGCGGCACGCACCATCTGCGCCTCGCCGATCCTATCGACCAACAAATTCGTCGCCCTGACCGACCCCGCTTCCGACTACGCCCTGCCGACGCGCACCCTATCGCTGGCCTACGACCCAGCCACCAGCGACCTGCGCACAGCCATCGCGACCGTCTGCGACAAAGCCGAGCAAGCCGTGCGCCACGGCACAGTGCTGCTGGTGCTCTCCGACCGCGAGCTCGCCAAAGGGCGGCTGCCCATTCACGCGCTGCTCGCCTGCGGCGCGGTGCATCATCGGCTGGTGCAAACCGGCCTGCGCTGCAAATCCAACATCATCGTGCAAAGTGCCACCGCCCGCGATTCCCACCAATGCGCCTGCCTGCTCGGCTACGGGGCCAGTGCCATCCACCCCTATCTGAGCTACCGCATCCTGCGGCAAATGGTCGATAGCGGCGAGCTGCTATTAGAAAGTTGGGAAGCCCTGCGCAACTACCGCAAGGGCATCAACAAGGGGCTTTTGAAAATCCTCTCCAAAATGGGCATCTCGGCCATCGTCTCCTACCGCGGGGCGCAGCTCTTCGAGGCCGTAGGGCTGGCCCGCGAGGTCATCGACCTGTGCTTTACCGGCACCCCAAGCCGCATCGGCGGGGCCCGCTTTGCCGATCTGGAAGCGGACACAGCCGCGCTGGGCAAACGCGCTTGGCAGGCCCGCAAGCCGATCGAAATGGGCGGCATGCTCAAATTCATCTACGGGCAGGAATACCACAGCTTCAACCCCGATGTGGTGCATCTGCTGCACACCGCCGTGCGCAGCGGCAACTTCGCCGACTGGCTGGCCTACGCCGAGTGCGTCAACGGGCGCGCTCCCGCCGCCTTGCGCGACCTGCTCCAGATTAAGCCCAGCACGGCGGAAATCCCCCTCGATGAGGTCGAGCCAGTCGAGCAGATCGTCCGCCGCTTCGACTCGGCGGGCATGTCGCTCGGTGCTCTCTCGCCGGAGGCGCACGAAGCCCTAGCGCAGGCGATGAACGGCCTCGGCGGTCGCTCCAATTCGGGCGAGGGCGGCGAGGACAGCACCCGCTACGGCACCCCCAAATCATCGAAAATAAAGCAGGTGGCCTCCGGCCGCTTCGGGGTTACCCCGCACTATCTGGTTAACGCCGAAGTCATTCAGATCAAGATCGCCCAGGGAGCCAAACCCGGCGAAGGCGGCCAGCTGCCCGGCGGCAAGGTCAACGCGCTCATCGCCCGCCTGCGCTACTCGGTGCCGGGCGTCACCCTGATCTCCCCGCCGCCACACCACGACATTTACTCCATCGAGGATCTGGCGCAGCTGATTTTCGACCTCAAGCAGGTCAACCCGCAAGCCCTAGTGTCGGTCAAGCTGGTCTCGCGCCCGGGGGTGGGCACCATCGCCGCCGGGGTGGCCAAGGCGTATGCGGACCTGATCACCATTTCCGGCCAAGATGGCGGCACCGCGGCCAGTCCGCTCTCCTCGATTCGCTACGCCGGCTCGCCCTGGGAGCTGGGCCTAGCCGAGACGCACCAGACCCTGCGCGCCAACGACCTGCGCGACAAGGTGCGGGTGCAGACCGATGGCGGCTTAAAAACCGGGCTGGATGTGGTCAAAGCCGCCGCGCTCGGGGCCGAGAGTTTCGGCTTCGGCACCGGCCCCATGGTCGCGCTCGGCTGCAAGTATTTGCGCATCTGCCACCTAAACAACTGCGCGACCGGCGTCGCCACCCAAGATGCCCGCCTGCGCACCGAGCACTACAGCGGCACCGTGGAAAAGGCCACCCACTTCTTCCGCTTCATGGCCGAAGAGACACGCCTGTGGATGGCACGGCTGGGAGTGCGCCGCCTAGAAGATCTCATCGGCCGGGTCGATCTGCTGGAAGCCCTACCCGGCAACACAGACCGCCAGCAAAATCTGGACCTATCGCCCCTGCTACACAGCGACGAATTGCTGCAAACCAAGCCGCAGCACTGTCAGGTCGCCCGCAACGTCCCCTTCGACAAAGGCGAGCTGGCCGAGCGCATTCTGGCCGCCACCCGCCCCGCCATCGAAGCCAAAACCGGCGGCGACTTCGACTTTGCGATCACCAACTGCGACCGCTCCATCGGTGCCCGACTATCGGGGGAAATCGCCGCCCGCTACGGCAACAAGGGGCTGGAAGACGCGCCGCTGCGCTTAACCCTGCAGGGCGTGGCCGGGCAAAGCTTCGGGGCATGGAACGTCGGCGGGCTAGAATTGCACCTCGAAGGCGACGCCAACGACTACGTGGGCAAGGGCATGGCTGGCGGCCTGATCGTGCTACGCCCGCCGCCCAATAGCCACTTCGACAGCCAAAACACCCCGATCATGGGCAACACCTGCCTGTACGGGGCCACTGGCGGCAGACTCTACGCGGCGGGCGCGGCGGGCGAGCGCTGCGCGGTGCGCAATTCGGGCGCGGTCGCGGTGGTCGAGGCGGCGGGCGACCACTGCTGCGAATACATGACCGGCGGCGTGGTCGCCGTGCTGGGCCCCACCGGGGTCAACTTCGGCGCCGGCATGACCGGCGGCTTCGCCTATGTGCTGGACCAAGACCGCTCTTTCGTCGACAAATACAACCCGGAGCTCATCGAATTGGAACGCATCGGAGCCGAACACTCGGAAGGCCACGCCTCCCACCTACGCGAACTCATCGCCGACTTCCGTCAAGCGACCGGCAGCACCTGGGGCGAGCAGCTCTACACCCACTTCGAAGATTATCTGTACCGCTTCTGGCTGGTCAAACCGAAGGCGGCGAGCCTCAAAGACCTGTTGCGGCGCACCGAAGCCAACCCGCAATAACTGCGCACCCGCAGGAGGACGCCATGGCTGACCGATTGAGCAATCACTTCCAATTTCTGGACGTGGCGCGGCGCGATCCGCACAAACGCTCCACCCGCAAGCGCACCGCCGAGTTCGTAGAAATCTACGAGCCCTACAACCGCCATCAGGTGGCGAGCCAAGCGCACCGCTGCCTAGAGTGCGGCAACCCCTATTGCGAATGGAAATGCCCGGTACACAACTACATCCCCGACTGGCTAAAGCTGATCGCCGAGGGCAATGTATTGGAGGCGGTCGAGCTGTGCCATCAGACCAACTCGCTGCCCGAGGTCTGCGGGCGGGTCTGCCCACAGGACCGCCTGTGCGAAGAAGCCTGCACCCTAAACGACGGCTTCGGCGCGGTAACCATCGGCAGCGCGGAAAAATACATCACCGACACCGCCTTCGCGCTGGGCTGGAAGCCGGACATGTCGCACGTGGTCTGGACGGATAAGCGCGTGGCGGTGGTCGGCGCGGGCCCGGCGGGCCTAGCCTGCGCCGATGTGCTGGTGCGCAACGGTGTCACCCCCGAGGTGTTCGACCGCTACCCGGAAATCGGCGGCCTGCTCACCTTCGGCATCCCGCCGTTCAAGCTGGAAAAGCGGGTCATGCAACGCCGCCGCGACATTTTCACCGAGATGGGGATCCGCTTCCGCCTAGAGACCGAGATCGGCAAAGACCTTTCCATGGCGCAACTGCTGGCCGATTACGATGCGGTATTTTTAGGGCTGGGCACCTATAACGCCATCAAGGGCAACCTGCCCGGCGAGTCGCTGCCCGGCGTCCACAAGGCCCTGCCGTTTTTGATAGCCAATGTGAACCGCCTGCTGGAGTTTGAACAAGACGCGTCCGACTACATCGATCTGGCGGGCCAACGGGTGGTGGTACTCGGCGGCGGCGACACCGCCATGGATTGCGTGCGCACCGCCATCCGCCAGCAAGCCAAAACCGTCACCTGCGCCTATCGCCGCGATGAACAAAACATGCCTGGCTCACGCCGCGAGGTCAAAAACGCCCGCGAGGAAGGGGTGCGCTTTCTGTTCAACCGCCAGCCGGTGGAAATTGTCGCCGATTCCAGCGGGCGGGTCAGCGGGGTGAAAGTGCTGGCCACCGAGCTTGGCGAGCCGGACGAACAGGGGCGCCGCCGCCCGCAACCGGTGCAGGGCAGCGAAGAACTGCTGCCCGCCGATGCGGTCATTATCGCCTTCGGGTTTCAACCCAGCCCGCCCGCATGGCTTGCCGACCACGACATCGCGATGACCGACTCTGGCTGCGTGATCGCGCCAGAGGAACAGGAATTTGCCTTTCAGACCGCCAACCCACGGGTGTTTGCCGGCGGCGATATGGTGCGCGGCTCAGATCTGGTGGTCACTGCCATCTGGGAGGGCCGCCAAGCCGCCGAGGGCATTTTAGATATGCTCGATATCTAGCCGCGCCCATGCCCTGCCCCGCCCTAAAAAACGACCTGCTGCTACGCGCCCTGCGCCGCCAGCCGGTGCCGCGCACCCCGGTCTGGATCATGCGCCAAGCCGGCCGCTACCTGCCGGAATACCGCGAACTACGTGCCCGCGCCGGATCCTTTATGGCCCTATGCACCACTCCGGAACTGGCCTGCGAGGCCGCCCTGCAACCGCTGCGCCGCTTCCCACTGGATGCGGCCATTCTATTTTCCGACATCCTCACCATCCCCGATGCCATGGGTTTAGGGCTGCATTTTGCCGATGGCGAAGGACCGCAATTTACCAAACCGCTGCGCTCGGAGGCCGATATCGACCGCCTAAAAGCCGTCGACACGCCCGCGCAGCTGGGCTACGTGCCCGCCACGGTCCGCCTGCTACGGCAAGAATTAGCCGGCAGCGTACCGCTCATCGGCTTTGCCGGCAGCCCCTGGACGCTGGCCACCTACATGGTCGAAGGCGGGACCAGCCGCGACTTCCGGCAAATCAAATCCCTGCTCTACGCCAACCCGGCCGCGCTCCATCGCCTGCTTGCGGTCTTGGCGCAGTCGGTGGCCGATTATTTGGGCGCACAAATTCACGCCGGTGCCCAAGCGATACAGATTTTCGACACCTGGGGCGGGGTGCTCAGCCACGCCGCTTTTCAGGAATTTTCGCTGCGCTACATGCGCGAGATTATCGCCGCGCTTAAAGCCGACCCCGACACGGCGGGCGCGCCCATCATCCTGTTCACCAAGGGCGGCGGGCAGTGGCTGGAACCACTCGCCGCCAGCGGCTGCGATGCCGTCGGGCTGGATTGGGCCACCGACCTAGGCGCAGCCCAGGCGCAGGTGGGCGGGCAGGTCGCCTTGCAGGGCAACATGGACCCGGCAGTGCTACGCGCACCCCCGGAGCGCATCCGCCGCGAGGTGGCACAGATTCTGGGCAGCATTCAGGGCCGCAGCGGGCATGTGTTCAACCTCGGCCACGGCATCCCCCCCGATGTGCCGGTCGAAAATGTCGCAGCGTTTATCGATGCCGTGCGCGAGGCATCGAAATGACCGCTTCCGCGAAGGATCTAAACCTGATCTGGATCGATCTGGAAATGACCGGCCTCGATGTCAACCACGACCAGATCATCGAAATCGCCACCGTTATCACCGACAAAGAATTGCGCATTCTGGCCGAGGGGCCGGTCATGGCCATCCAGCAGTCGGCGGCGACCATGGCGGCGATGGACGACTGGAACCGCAAGCACCACGGCGAATCCGGCCTGACCAAGCGGGTGCTGGCAAGCCGCATCAGCCTGCGCGAGGCCGAGGCGGCCACTCTGGAATTTCTCGGTCGCTGGGTGCGCAAAGGCAAGTCGCCCATGTGCGGCAACAGCATCTGCCAAGACCGCCGCTTCCTAGCCCGCCAAATGCCCACGCTGGAAAGCTATTTCCACTACCGCAACCTGGATGTCAGCACCCTCAAAGAACTGGCCCGGCGTTGGGCCCCAGCGGTGCTAGACAAGCTGCAAAAAGACAGCGCACACCTAGCCCTAGCCGATATTATCGAGTCGATCGACGAGCTCAAACACTACCGCCAGACCCTATTCGCGCCCCACCTCCGGTCGCCCGACTCTGACTAAAGTCCCGTCGCCAAGTCCCCACCAGGCAAAAACTGCCAGTGGCGGATAAAGACAACCTTGTCATATTTCGCCGCCAGATCCGCCGGAAAGGGCGCAAACGGGGCCGCCTGCCGGGCAATTTTCACCGCCGCCCGGTCCAGCAAAGCATGCCCGGAAGAACGGGTGATCTCGGTGCTTTCCAAAGTGCCATCGGGCAGCACGGTCAGCCGCAACGACAGGCTACCAAAGATGCCACGCTCGATCGACTCACGCGGATAATGCTGATTCCCAACCAGCACCACCCGCTCCTGCAAATGCGCCTGATAGGCCGCATCCGCACGGGCACGAGCCGCCACCGCACTCAGCACCCCCACCCGCGGCTGTTTGGCCGCAGTTTGCTCGGTCGTATCGAGGCGGTGCAGCAACGCATATTCGCCCCCGGTCGGCGGGTGGGCGGGCACGGCCTCGGCGGCCACCCCCTGACGGTCGGGCAACGATTCCGCCGCCGGCATACGACGGGCCAACACCGCACTGGCTTGCTCCCCGGCCGGCGGCGCAACGGGGGCATGCGGGCGACCATCGGCGGGCGGCGCCGGAATATCAGGGGCCCGCGACGGCGGCTGAATACTGGTCGGCACCGCCAGCTCATCAAGGGTGCCACTGGCGCGCTGATCAGCTTGAGCGATAAAATCCGCCTGCTGCGGCGAACGCTCGGCGCGATGGGTCACCAAGGTCACATCCAGATTGGCCGCGCTGGCCCCGCTCTCCGGCAGGTCAAACACCACCCCAAGCACCAAGATCAAATGCAGTGCCAACGCCACAAACAACCCGAAGTGCAAACGCGCCCCGCGCTCGGCAACAGTACTGTGGGCCGCCCCCGCAGCGAACCGCCTCATGCAGCAGCAAGGCGGCGTTCCACCGCATCCATCACGAGCCCGCCAATGTCCGTACCGGCATCGCGGTCGATCTCGCGCACGCAGGTGGGGCAGGTCACATTGATCTCGGTCAGGTAATCGCCGATCACATCCAGCCCCACAAACAGCAGACCGCGGCGGCGCAGCTCCGGCGCGACCTGCTCGACAATCCAGCGATCGCGCTCAGTCAAAGGCTGCACCCGCCCGCGTCCGCCGGCCGCCAAATTCGCCCGACTCTCGCCAGCACCCGGCAAACGCGCCAGACATGGGTCGACCGGCTCGCCATCAATCACCAAAATGCGTTTGTCGCCGGCGGCAATTTCCGGCAAATACCGCTGCGCCATGATCGGGCGGCGACCGCACTCGGTCAGGGTTTCCAATATCACCCCCAAATTGTGCTCCGCCGCCCGGGCGCGGAACACCGACCGACCGCCCATCCCATCCAGCGGCTTGTAGACGACCTCCCCGTGCTGCGCGTGAAAGCGGCGCAACGCGGCGGGCTCGGCACTCACCAACAATGGCGGGCAGCACTGCGGAAACTGGGTGGCGAACAGCTTTTCATTGCAATCGCGCAGGGCCGCCGGGCGGTTGACCACCCACACCCTGCTGCGCTCCAGCAAATAGGTCGCGTAAATATAATTGAGGTCGACCGGCGGGTCCTTGCGCATAAACACCAGTTCGAGCGAATTCAACGGCACATCGCAGATCTCCCCCAGTTCAAACCACGGATCTGCCTGCAGATCAAGGCACACCGCCTGCATACCCGCCCACACCGCCTCCCCTTCCAACCGCATAGCATGCGGCTGCCAGTAAAAACAGCGATGCCCGCGCCGCTGAGCCGCCAAAATCAGAGCCAAGCTGCTGTCTTTGGCATGGTTCAAACCAGCAATGGGATCGAGCACGAAGCCCATTTTGAACGGCGGCTTTGGCATAGGTTTGGAGCATCCAGCGACGCGGGCACGGTTGCGTTTATTATATACATTTGCTTTACTAGCCAGCCCCGCCCGCCCAATGCGGCCCCTGAGAGCCACAAAAAACGCCGTGAAAGTTGTAGTCGTCGACGACAGCAATACCATCCGCAAAAGTGCCGAGACCATTCTGAGTCGCGCTGGCTGCGAGGTGATCACCGCAGTCGATGGCTACGATGCGCTCGCCAAAATTGTCGCCGCCAAGCCGGATCTCATCCTGCTCGACATCATGATGCCGCGCCTCGATGGCTATCAAACCCTAGCCCTAGTCCGCAGCAACGCCGCCTTCAAGTCCACGCCCGTGGTCATGCTCTCCAGCAAAGACGGGCTGTTCGACAAAGCCAAAGCCCGCACTCTGGGCTCCAACAGCTACCTAAACAAGCCCTTCAGCAAGCAAGAATTGCTGGCAGTCCACCAGCAATACGCACCGGGCACACCCTGAGGAACCAAACTATGGCCAGAATACTGATCGTCGATGACTCGCGCACCGAGACCAAAAACCTCTCCAAGCTGCTGTCCAAGCACGGCCATCAGGTGATCGCTGCCAGCTCCGGGGAAGAGGGGCTGACCGTGGCCGCCAAGGATCTGCCGGATCTGATCCTAATGGACGTGGTCATGCCCGGCCTCAACGGCTTCCAAACCACCCGCAAACTCACCCAAAACGAGGCGACCAAGCACATTCCCGTGATCATGGTCACCACCAAGAATCAGGAAACCGACAAAGTCTGGGCCATGCGCCAGGGCGCAGCGGGCTTCCTCGTCAAACCCGTCGCCGAGCAAGACCTGCTCAGTGCCATCGCCGCCGCCCTAGGCCCCTAACGCCGGCACCCCCATGTCTGAGACCGCCGCGCCCTTTGACCTGCTGCAGCAGCTGGCCGAGCGGGTCCACACCGATGCGCTACCGCTGCCAGAACGCGCCCAAGCCGATGACAGCTGGCGGGCCCTAGCCTGCGAGCTAGGCCAGTCCGCCCTGCTCGTCGCCATGGAATCGGTGGCAGAGGTCACCCACCCGCCGGCCACCACCCGCCTGCCCGGGGTCAAACCATGGGTGCGGGGCATCGCCAATGTACAGGGCGAGATTCTGGCGGTGGTCGACCTGCACCGCTTTTTTGCCCTGCCGGATGCGCCCAATCCCCGCACGGTGCGCATGCTGGTCATCACCCAGGGCGAGGTGCGCATGGGGCTGCTGGTTGACCGGGTGCTCGGCATCCGCCAAGTAGCCACCCATCAGGTGCGCGATCAGACCACCGAATCGGGCGCGGCGGCCCTAGCCCCTTGCCTAGCCGGTGCCGCTCTGGTCGAAAATACCTGGACCGACATCTTCGACCCCGCCCGCCTGATCGCCAGCCCCGCCTTCAACCAAGTAACCCGCCACTAGCCGCAACATCGGAGACACCCCATGGCCAAAGCACCCCAAAGATCGCGCCCCATCGCCATGCTCATCCCGGTGGTCATCATGATTGCCGCCATGGGCTTGACCGTATTCAGCATCGTCGATTCCAACCGTCGCGCCGCCGGCGACCGCGCCGCACAGTCGCTGCTCAATCAGATGCAATCCAAGGTTTATGACCTGACGATCCTCACCCAGCAAGCCGCCAGCGGCGACCGCGATGCCCTAGCCAGCCTGCCGGACATGAAAACGCAGATCCTGCGCCTGCAAACCCAGTTCACCGCCGCCACCGACGAGCTCGCCGCCGCCCCCAAAGCCCTGCTGCAAAGCCAAGTCCAAGCCATCGCCACCAACATCGACCTCATCGAAGCGCAGACCGAAAACGTCAATTTCCTCTACGCCCAGCTCGCCATCCTCGGCAACCGCATCCCGCAAGTGCAGCAGGCGTACACCAATGTGGTCGATTCCATGCTCAGTGCCGGCTCGCCGGCGCAGCAGGTCGCCACGGCGCAAGAACAGGTGTTCCGCGCCGAACGCCTGCTAACCAGCCTCAACCGCGTCCTCTTCGATGCCGACAACGCCGTAGCCGCCGCCGAGCAGTTCCGCCAGGATGTGCTGGTCTTCAACCAAGTGCTGGCAGGCATGCAAGACGGCAACGTGCTCATGGGTCTAGCGGCGGTGCGCTCGCCCGATGCCCGCCAAGCCCTAGAAGGGGTGCAGGCACAGTTCGCCGAGCTAGACGATGCCATCGAATCGGTGATCGGGGCCTCCTCCTCGCTGACCGATATCGCCGCCGCCGCCGAGATCATCCTCGCCAACGCCGCCGCCCTACTGCAATCGACCGCCAGCCTATCGGATGCGATCGGCGCGCTGGCCAACGATTGGCAAGCCCGCCCGCTCGCGACCCCCTTCACCACCCTAGGCAGCGCCGGCATGGTGGTGCTCATGCTGTTATTTTTGGGGGTTCAAGCCTACACCGGTGCCCGCCGCAACCTCACAGTGACCGAAGCCGCCAACGAGCGCAACCAGCAGGCGATCTTACGGCTGCTCGATGAAATTGCCGCACTCGGCGATGGCGACCTGCGGGTGCAGGCCACGGTCACCGAAGACTTCACCGGTGCCATCGCCGATGCGATCAACTTCGCCATCGAGCAGCTGCGTGAGCTAGTGGCGCGCATGGCATCGACCGCCGATGCGGTGGCCGCCTCATCCAATGAAACCCGCGCCCGCTCACTGCGGCTCTCAGAAGCCTCGGAGCACCAATCCAGCCAAATTGTCGCCGCCGCCAGCTCCATCAACCAGATCTCCCAAAACCTCGGCCAAGTATCAGCCAACGCCCAGAAGCTGGCCAACAACGCCCAGAATTCGGTGCAGGTGGCCCGCGAAGGCGCAGCCGTGGTGCAGGACACCATCGAGGGCATGAACGGCATCCGCGAACAGATCCAAGACACCCAAAAGCGCATCAAGCGGCTCGGCGAATCCTCACAGGAAATCGGCAACATCGTCTCGCTAATCAACGAGCTCGCCGATCAGACCAACATCCTCGCCCTCAACGCCTCCATCCAAGCCGCCATGGCCGGGGAAGCCGGGCGCGGCTTTGCGGTGGTCGCCGACGAAGTGCAGGGCCTCGCCGAACAAGCCGCTAGTTCCACCGGACAGATCGAAAACCTCGTCAAAACCATCCAATCAGACACCGACGAGGCAAACAGCTCCATGGAAAAAACCACCGCCGAGGTGGTGCGCGGAGCCCGCCTAGCCAACAACGCCGGCACCGCGCTGACCGACATCCAATCCACCTCAGAAAGCCTCGCCACCCTGATTTCGCAAATTTCCAGCGAGACCCAGACGCAATCCCAAAGTGCCGAGCGCATCGCCGGCTCCATGCGCGTCATCCAAGACATCTCGACCCAAGTGCTTGAAGGCACGACCCAATCGGCGCAGGCGGTCGGCGAGCTATCCGAACAAGCCGACGAGCTGCGCGAATCGGTCGCCAACTTCCGCCTACCCACCACACCGCCCCCCGGCGCATCCACCGCCGGCACCCCGCCCGACTCGGCGACCACAAAAGCCACCGCCATCCAAGACGACCCAGCCAGCGCAGATGACCCCGTGCTGGCACTCGCCGACGACGACCTGCTCGATATTGATCTCGACGAAGGAGACGCACAAAAATAGCGGGCCACCCGATGTCTGAATCGCCCCCCCCGCCCTCCATCGACTGGGCCACCGATGAACTCAGCACCGGTCTCGCGCAGGTGTTGCGCACCCTCGAAGAACGCAGCACCGGGGGCAACCCGCCCCTCGATGCCGCCCTCGACCCCCTCAAACAAACCGGTGCCGTCTTTGCGCTGGCCAACCACGACCTAGAAAGCCAGCTGTGCGCCGCCCTCCAAGCCGCCCTAACCCACTGTCTCGGCCCAGAGGCCCCGCCCGAGGCGGCCAGCGAAAACACCCTCAGCAGCCTGATGGAAGCCGTTTTCACCCTCGAACGCTGCCTGCAAAACCCGACCGGCGACCCAGCCCTAATCGCCCAGATCAACCGCCTGCGCACCCTCAGCGGGCACGAGCTCTTCACCGAATCCGCGGCTTTTAACGTCGACCTAGAGCGCGGCCTCCATGCCTTCCAACGCACCGCCGCAAAACCGCTCAGCCCGCCAGAAACCCAAAAACTGCGCGCTCTCTACCAACGCGGTGCCCGCGACCTGTTCGCCGGCCCAGCCAGCAAAGCGATCGCCCCCCTGCAACAGGCATTCCGCCTGCTCTATGAACGCGGCAACACCCCCCTGCTATCGGCGACCGGCCTGACCGGCCTCGCCCTGCTAGAGCGCATCCGCTCCGCCGACCTGCACCCCGATGCCACGCTGCGCACCCAGTTCGAGCGGCTCGATAGCCTGCTAAAAAAATGCGCCAGCGGGGCGGATTCCGCCGATCCAAGGCTGCTAAAAAACCTGCTCTATTACGCCGCCAGCGGCCCCGCCCCGGGCCCCATCGCCGCCCGGCTAATTAAAATCTTTGCGCTGCAAGACTACAGCGGCGAGCGGCACAGTGGCCCCGAGCGGGACCTGATAGAAGCCACAGTCGAAGCCCTGCAAGCCGAACTAGAGCAAGCCAAAAGCGGCTTAGAAGAATGCGTCCACCAGGCGCGTGAACTGCCCGAAGCGGCCCGCGAAGCCGCCACCATCCTGCAACACAGCATGGATGTGCTGCACATGCTCGGTGCCGAACCCGCCCGCCAGATGGCCGACAGCCTGCACCAAAGGCTCACCGGCTGGCAGTCGCTCGCTTCCATCGACGAGGTACCGCCCACCACCCTCGATGAATTTGCCAACACGGTGCTAGAACTGGAACAGCAGCTGGCAACACTAAGCAACCCGACCGACAGCCCCGATTCCCCCGCCGATGCCAATGCCAAATCCGCCCTCACCGCCGCCTGCCGCAATGCCCTAGCACAGGTGCAAAGCGGCATCGACCAGCTTGTCGTCGGCGGGCAGCCGCAAGCCCTAGAAGCGGTGCCCGCCCCCCTCCGCCAGCTGGAAGGCGCGTTGCGCTTCTATCCGCTCCCCGCTCTCGCCCAGCCCGCCGAACACATTCGCCGCTACATCGAACAAATCCTACGGCAACCAGACCAGCCACCGCAGCAGGCGGACATCGACCGCTTCGCCGAAGTGCTCGCAGCCATCGATTACTATCTGGAATGCCTGGAAAAAGGCATGGCCGCCGACCTAGATTCGCTGGCCCAGCAGGCGACGACCCACTGCGAGCACCTCATTCTGACCGAATCCCCCGCCCAGCCGCCAGAGGAAACGACGCAGACCACCGCCCCCCCGCCAGCAGAACCGACCCCCGCGGCAAAAAAGCCAACCGACCCAGCGGAAGAAAAATCGCCAGATCCAGCCGCAGGCCCAGCAAAAGAACCAACGACAAAAAAAGATCCCCCACCGGAACCGCCCAACAAAGACCGCCTAAAACCTCTGTACGACCTCATGCAGGCGCAGCTAACCCAGCTGATCAGTGCCGAACAGCGCGTCGCCGACTGGCAGGCCGGGCAGCTATCGGCGCAGGACAAAGCCGAATTGCAGCAGGAAATCGCCGCCCTCGCCCGGGTCGGCACCGAGTGCGGGCTGAATGATCTGGCAGCACTCAGCACTCTGATCGAAGCAGCGCAAGCCGACTTTACCGCCGAGCAAACCCTAGAAAGCGCGCCCGCCGACTGGTTCAGCCGCGCCCTAGGCTTGTTACTGAACATGCTCGATGCGCTGGCATGCGGGCAAACCGTGCCACCGCTGGACCCAGCCTTGCAAACAGATCGCCCCAAACCGCCGCCCCCGCCCAAGCCGCCTGTTGCCCCTCCGCCGATCGCGCCAACCGTACCGCCCGTGCCCACCGTACCACCCGTCGCGGAGGACAGCTTTCAACGCGAGCTTCTGGACACTTTCCTAGAAGAGGCCAGCGATCTGGCACAAGAAATCGACAGTGCCCTGCGCCATTGGCGAGGAGAACCCGCCGCCACCCAAAACGCCGACCTGATCCACCGCGCCCTGCACACCCTAAAAGGCGGTGCCCGCCTAGCCGGGCTGGCCGAGCTCGGCGACCAAAGCCACGATTTCGAATCCTTCGTATTGGAACAGCAAGCACACGAGCCGGACGAAAGTTTCTTCGCCCAGTCGCTGGACCGCCTCGACCAACTCAGCAACGCGCTCGATACCATTCGCCAGACAGGGCAGGAAAGCCCGCCCAGCACGGCAGAGGCGGCACCGCAAACGCCGACCGACGACACCCCAGCGACCGCCGCCAACATCCGCCTACGTGCCACGGCGGTCGAGGATATGGTCAACCTGTCCAGCGAGGCGACCGTCTACAGCCGCCGCATCGAAGCCGGCCTCGCCGGGCTAGATACCAACCTCGATGAGCTACAAGCCGCCATCAACCGGGTACAGCAAGCCGCCCGCCAGCTGGAAACCGAAACCGTGACCCAGATCGCGTTCCGCAAAGAGCAGCTGGCGGAAGCAGGAGCCTCCGAAGAAGACTTCGACCCGCTGGAAATGGACCGCTATTCCACCCTGCAACAGCTTTCTTTGCAGCTACAAGAATCCGCCTCCGACCTCGCCGACCTGCGCACCACCCTGCTCGGTTCCAACCGCGACATCCATATGCTGCTGACCCAAAGCGGGCGCATCCAAAACGAGCTCAACGCCCAGCTGCTGCGCACCCGCATGGTGCCTTTCGGTCGGCTGCTGCCGCGGCTGGAACGCATCGTCCGCCAGACCAGCCAAGAGCTGGGCAAACAGGCGGAAATTCGCGCCCTAGACCTCGGCGGCGAACTGGACCGCACCGCGCTAGAACGCCTGCTACCGCCGCTCGAACATCTGCTGCGCAACGCCATCGGCCACGGCATCGAAGACGCCGCCGGTCGCGCCGCCGCTGGCAAACCCGCCGTGGGGCAAATCAGCCTCGACCTGCAACGCGCCGGCTCCACCCTGATTCTGACCATCGCCGATGACGGCACCGGGCTAGACCTCGCGAAAGTGCGCGAACGGGCCCTCCGCCGCGGTCTGCTCACCGCCGAGTCCGCCGAATCGAGCAGCGAAGAAGAACTCGCCGAGCTCCTGTTCGTCCCCGGCTTCTCCACCGCCACCAGCGTGACCCAAATATCCGGGCGCGGGGTCGGCATGGATGTGGTGAAGTCCACCCTCGAAGAGATGGGCGGCTCAGTGCGCCTGACCAGCACCGCCGGGCGCGGAACGCAAGTGCAGCTAACGATACCGCTCACCCGCTCGGCAGGCCGGGCGCTCATGGTGCGCATCGGCGAGGCCCTCTACGCCCTGCCACTGGCCTCGGTCGATGCCCTAGTGCGCCTCGACCGCACTGCGCTGCAATACCACTACACCAACCCGCAAAAACCGCTCACCTACGGCGGCCAGCCGTACCGCTTCGGCTATCTGGGCGAAGCCCTCGGCACCCAACAACGCCCACCGATAGAGACTTTCAACGAACCGACAGCACCCCTAGTGCTGTTTCAGGCAGGCAGCGAGCGAGTCGCCCTGCTGGTCGACACCCTCATCGGCAGCAACGATCTGGTGGTCAAATCGCTCAGCCGCCCCTTCAACACAGTACCGGGGCTGTCCGGGGCCGCCATCATGGACGATGGCAGCGTGGTGGTCACGCTGGACATGCCCGCCCTGCTCGGTAGCGGCGCCACCCCCGACTCCGCTCCCGCACCCATTGCACCCGCCGCAACAGCGGACGAAGCCCCAAGCAGCGAACAACGCCCGCTCATTATGGTGGTGGACGACTCGGTCTCGGTGCGCAAAGTCATCAGCCGCATGCTCACCAACAACGACTTTCGCGTGGCCACCGCCAATAACGGCGTGGAAGCCCTACGCAGCCTCAACGAACAGCCCCCCGACCTGATGCTGCTCGATGTAGAAATGCCAGAAATGGGCGGCTTCGAACTACTCGGTCGACTGCGCTCCAGCACCGCTTTCAAGGCATTGCCAGTCATTCTGATCACCTCGCGAGTCGGCGAAAAACACCGCCAACACGGCCTCGCCCTCGGTGCCAATAATTACTTCGGCAAACCCTACCGCGAGGACGAACTGCTAACCGAAATCCGCCGCCTGCTAGACCGCAAACCCCACCCAACCCCCGAAGGCACCCCATGAGCGACCCCCTAAAAACCCTGCTCGCCATCTGCGACGGCTGCAACCTGCTACTGCCGGCGGCACTGGTCGCCGACATCCGCTCCGGCGTGAACGCCACCGCCGCAACCAGCACCCACCCCTGGCAGCAAGGCACCCTCGCCTGGCAGGGCGCGATAATTCCGGTGGTCAGTTTCGAACAGCTAATACTCGGTCGCCCACCGCGCCTACGCGGTTCACACATCTGCATCCTACGCGGCACCACCGACACCCGCACCCTCCCCTTCTACGGCCTCCCCACCCAAGCCCAACCGAGCGAATACAGCATCACCTCCCCCACCGAACTAGCCGCCGCAGACCCCCCCCAAAACCTAAAAATGGTCGCCACCGCCACCCAAATAAAAACCGTCCCCTGCCTAATCCCCAACTTCGAAGAGATCGAAACGCGCCTAGCCGAGGATCTGCAAAATAGCCCCTAAACGATTTGCGCACCATTAAGCGATGCCTACTTTTCTACTAAAAACAGATACTCCACATTATCTTTTTCTATGGCGGACACCCATTCATCCGTCCACCGCATCCCCGCCATGACATTCTTTTGGTAATCAATTTCTCGAATGTCAAGAACTGTGCCAACATTCGAAATTGCGCTGCGCAGATCTTTAGCAGTCGCTCTGCCGCCGGAACTGTAAGACAAAATTATCCATTTTGTTTGGATTTGCTCTAGTAGCTTTTCAATAGCCTCCACGGCAACAAAATGCCCTTCATCATTTTTGCGGAACTCTTCAAAGACCGATGCCGCCACTTGATCTCGGCTGTCCACGCGACGATTTGCAGCACCAAATACATCGGGTTGATCATTCAAAATTACAGTGGTCCAAAGATGATAATACGACGCATAACGCACCCGTGACGGTGGCATCTTTTCATTGTTTGATCCATAGGGTGGGTCAAGATACGCAAGATCCGCAGACACACATTTTGCTACGTCAAACACATCTCCTCTATGAACCTGATGGGCGATACCCGCATCCTGATGCAAAATATCTGGAACTTTCAAATGCAGATCATTGTGCGACCTGCTAGACCACTCTTTCAAATAAGAAGCAAAATGGCCTATGGTGCTGTCAATTCTATCTAAAGCCTGAATGAGCGATGTGAGCGCAACGGATTTTTCGATCTCATTGAGACCCAAATGATCTATTTCTAAACGAATACCATCGAGCTTTCTGGTATTTTTTATCTGCCAAGGACGCTTTATTGAAGAAGATGTATCCGGGCACCCGCCATAGTGTTCTGTGAACCATCCATTTACAGGAGGAACAGAGTTTAGATGCTGTATCAGGCTTTTATATTTTTCCGGATCTCGACCTAATAAGTAGCACCGTGCGAAAGTTTCCGACCAAACGGAATAATCTGATGAGATAACAGTGTAGCCGCTTCGCGCAAAAGCTTGGCTCACGCGGGTAGTTCCCGAGAATGGGTCAAACACCGATTCTGCGTCTATTTCATCCGCTAAAGATAAAATATGCGATAAGAGCTTGAGCTTGGATCCGACATATTTAATACCTTCAGTAGATAAACCAAGCGGAGTTTTGCAACCAAATAGATCTAAATGTTGATGCAGCGCATTCATTTCAAGCCACCTCTTTTCATGCGATCTATATCTGCGATCAGCTTTTTAAGCGCAGCATCATGCCCCGCATTGGACGATACAAGCGCATGCGAGAATAGTTTCACCAAAACCAGATTATGAGAGTAATCGATCCATCCATTGGTCACGCTTTCAAAGTACTTAACCGCGTTTTTCGTGTGCGTCCATAGCCCACGCTGGAGTGCATTTGCGGCGGCGTTTCCATAGCGAACCTCACAGATATACCCCTCATCCGCATCCAAAAAACGAAATACAGGATGCTTCCGACCTCGTCCAGCAGAAACCTTTACAATACATACTGTATTTTCTTTAGCTGCAATGTAATCAAATACAAGGATATTGCATCGCTGATTTTTCTCATCATATATCAAAGGCATGATATTGATGTTGGAAAAAGAACTAAATGCCGGGTCAGAAAAAATTTTAGCAATGCTGTTAGGGCTGTCGATAACTTCATCACCCTCCTCGATAAGTCTGGGGAACATGCTAAACGACTTGTCGGTCGATAGTTGTAGCGGTCCATCTCCATAAGCTTTGAGAGAAATCGGTATCTCTTCATGATTTATATCATTGATGACTTTTATATCTTCTTCTTGCGATTTTGCGCGATACAGGTCTTTGCCTACGTGGGTAGATGAAAAATCGTACATATACTGATTGATAAATTCAGAGATTGCAATCTCTGCCAGATCCCCATGAGTTTTGTTCCCTATGAGTCGCATCGTAAAAATATTGCTCAAAGTCATGGTGATCAACTCTGGATTTTTGGCGATTAGCAGACTAAGTCGCTTGGTAAATTCTTTGTATGGATTAGGCGCCGCTCACTGCTCCTGCCATCTTAATTGCTTGAAACACCTGTATAACAGGCGCACTGGGACCCAACAATTCAGCTTGCTAAGAATAAATTTTGCAACTATTAAAGCATGCATTGCCGAAGACTGCAAAAATTGTCCGTTTTCACCTGCGAAAAGACACACTCAAAAATCCCCCCAAAGGACCTGCATGCTGGCAATAGCTGCCACCGGCGCGGTCTCGGTGCGTAATACCCTAGGGCCTAGGCGCACTGGCTGAAACCCGTAGCGTTGCGCGGCAGTCACCTCCGCTTCCGTCAACCCGCCTTCTGGCCCAACATAAAGATGCACCGTGCAGCCCGGGGCGGCTATCTCACCCAGCCGCCGCTCAGCGCAGGGGTCGAGCAGCAGGGCTAAGGCCGCCGCTCGCCAGTGTACCAGCCGCTTTGTCACCCGTTCCCGGTTTAGACGCACCTGCACCCGCTCGGTCAACAATGGCTGAATAATAGCCACCCCTAGCTCGGTGCTCTTTTGAATAATTTGCTCGAAGCGTGTGCCCTTAGATAGCGCAATGCCAAGCTCAATAGGCAGCGCAGATTCGCGCTCGGCACCATCCCATTCACCCAGCTGCACCAGTGCTTGTTTTGCATCAGCTTTTAGCAAACTGGCTTGAAACGCACCGCCCCGACCGTTAAATAGCCACAGCGGCTGCCCAGTTGCAATGCGCAAAACGCGGCACAAATAATTTGATCGCTCCGGCGGTAGGTGCAATTTTTGCCCACTTTGCAGATCGGTATCGACAAACAGCCGGGGAATCACCATTTACTTTCAGAGCACCCCTTTTGTGGCCGTGAAAACCGATATCGGCGGTTTAGTCGACCAGCCCCAAGTTGCGGCAAATCGCCGCCGTGGGCGCAAACTGGTTTAGGGTGTAAAAATGAAAGCGGTCAACCCCCTGTTCGGCTAAACGGCAACATAAACCGGTTACCGCCTCTTCACCGTATTGCAGCAATTCCTCGCCGCGCAACGGTTCGAGCGATTTACGCAGCCAGCGTGGCACCTCCGCCCCACACGCTTTGGAGAAGCGCAGCAAATTATCCAGATTGGTAATCGGCATAATGCCCGGTACAATGGGCTTATCGATGCCGGCACGGGCGCATTCGTCCATAAAGCGGCAATAAGAATCCGGGTTGTAAAAATACTGAGTCACCGCGTAATCGGCACCGGCATCGAGCTTGCGTTTCAAATAATCGACATCCTCAAGATAACTGCTCGCTTCCGGATGGACTTCCGGATAACAGGCGACTGCAATTTTAAAATGGTCGGCAAAGCGCGCACGAATAAAAGCCACCAATTCACTGGCATGGCGCATACGCTGCAGACCCATTCCGGAAGGCAGGTCACCGCGCAGGGCGACAACGCGGCGGATGCCGGCCTCCACATAGGTTTGCAACAGGGCTTCGACATGCGCCTCGTCATCGCCGCCAAAAGACAGGTGCGGGGCCACATCGCAGCCGGCGGATTTAATCTCCAGCACTGTGGCACGGGTTGGCTCGCGGGTGGAACCGCCGGCACCGTAGGTGACCGAAAAATAGCTCGGCCCCAGTACGCTGAATTGCTCGCGAGTTCGTCGCAGGCGCATGGCACCCTCCGCCGTTTTCGGTGGGAAGAATTCCAAGCTAAAAGTGCCGCTTATCTTTTCTTTCATTTTTTTATCTATTTTGGCAATGGCCAGTTATTTGTCTAACGGAGTGGACACGGGGGCGGAAAATTGCGTGGCACTTTGTCCAGCCACGCGCCCCGGTGTCTTAAACTTGCGCCCGTCCAATATATCGGCCACGGTTAATAGCTGTATGCGCGCATAATTGATGCCATTCACTTCCAGACTGCCCGCCGCGCCCATTTCACGCCGGAAATTATCTAGCTTGCGCTCACCCAAATCGTGCAACAGAATCAGTCCGGCCATGGGAGCCTTTTCACGGTCCATGGCAGCGCGTAAATTGCGGACCACATCTATGCCGACATTTTTACCGCCCTTGACCTCTAAGATCATGCTTGACAGAGTTTTATCTCCCAATTTGCTGGCAAAATAAATCCGCCCATCGATGCCGCCATCGGCGGTTCGCTTGCCGGTCACAAACCCATCGGTCTGCTCGACCGCCCATTTTTGAAAGTGATACTTGTCGCGCTCCCAAAGATCCTGCGCCCCTTCCAGAGTAAGCGGAATGCCTTCGATACGATAATCTTTACCTGCTGCCAAGCGCAGCCTTTCAGTCAAACGCAAGCGGGAAACCCGTTTTACAGCATGAATGGCAATGTCGATGCCGATCCAGTGGCGGCTCAGCCGGTGAGCAGCCTCGATGGTAGTGGCGCAGCCGCAAAACGGGTCCAACACCAGATCGCCTTCATTGGAACTAGCCTGAATAATGCGCTCCAGCAGCACCAAAGGTTTCTGTGTCGCGTAACCAAGACGTTCTTTGGATGAGCGGCCAATCGCGTTCAACTCCCACACATCACGCATTGATGCCATGGTGTACCATCGCCCATGTTCATCCTGATGCTTCTTAATTTCCTTAAAACCCGGCGGCGCACTAGTCGAATAGGACCGCTCTTTATGAACGTGAAAAACATGGCTTCCTTTTGACCGTGCATAATACAAAAGCACATCGTGCTTGCGCCCGAACCAACGTTTGCTAACGCCACCGGTTCGGTAGGACCAAATGATTTCGTTCAGGAAGTTTCCTTGGCCGAATATCACGTCCATTATGATTTTTAGATAATGGCTGGCCGTCGGGTCGCAATGCAAATAGATTGACCCCGTAGACTTGAGTAGCCCTCTCATCATAATCAGCCGCTCCGCCATATAAGAGAGATAAGCCAGCATTGCAGGTTGGGTTTTATCCAGAGCCTCCATATACAGCCGACAAAACTCCGCCGCGCGATCATCGATGCCATGTTCGCGCATCAGCACCGGCAGGTTGCGCACTGCATTCACTCGCTCGACATCCATCTTCCATATATCGCGGAAGTTTTCGATCTGATCTGGCAGCGGTAGCCCCGTCTCATCCTTATAGATCGCGTTATAATCGCGCTTGGAATTAAATGGCGGGTCGAGGTAAATCAGATCGACGCTTGCCGCTTCCATGCCCTGCATAATAGTCAGGCAATCGCCATAATAAAGGCGGTTTTTCTGGCTTGTGGCATTCATATTCGAATCCTCTATGATTTCTGTTATCGAAGCACTGGCGGTCGCGAGTCTAGCTCAAGGAGAGGTTCGGTTGCGGTTCGCCGCGACCGCGGGCGACCGAAGGGGTCCGGAATCGTTTGCCTGCTAGGATTTCGGCGACGCTCAACATTTGCATGCGCGGATACAGAACACCGTTCACTTCTAAATCGCCGGCCTGCGCCATTTCCTGCTGAAAGTTGCGCTCTTTTCGCTGGGCGGGTTCTTCGAGCAAAATCAGCCCGGCCATGGGCACGCCCTCACGTTCCAGCACCCCACGCAGGTCGCGCACCACGCCAATTCCGACATTGGCACCGCCCTTGACCTCCAACAGCATGCTTTCTAACTGCTTGCCGCCGGTGTCGAAATAAAGCCGCCCATCAATGCCGCCATCCGCCGCTTTACGCGCCGTGACAAAACCGTCCACCTGTTCGACCGCCCATTTCTGAAAGTGATAGGGATCGCGCCGCCAGAGGTCGCGGGCCCCTTCAAGGCTGTGCGGGACTCCTTCAATAACAAAATCGATGCCGTCTTTCAGGCCGAGCCGATCTTGCAAGCGGACCGCTGCCACGCGCTTGATCGCATGAATCGCAATATCGATTCCAACCCAGCGGCGACCCAGCCGGTGCGCAGCTTCAATGGTAGTGGCGCAACCGCAAAATGGATCCAATACCAGATCGCCTTCGTTGCTAGAGGCTTTAATAATACGCTCTAACAAGGCCAACGGCTTTTGTGTGGCGTAGCCGAGACGTTCTTTGGATGAGCGGCCAATCGCGTTCAGCTCCCACACATCGCGCATTGAAGCCATGGTGTACCATTTGCCTTCAGCATCCTGAAATTCTTCAACACCCTTGAACCGGTATGGTTTGTTATCTCGGTTATAGGATTTTTCTTTTGCAACATGAAAAACATGGCTTCCTTTCGACCGTGCATAATACAACAGCACATCGTGCTTGCGCCCGAACCAATGCTTGCTAACGCCGCCGGTTCGGTAGGACCAAATAATTTCATTCAGAAAATTGCCGTGCCCAAACACGGCATCCATTATTATTTTAAGGTAATGACTGGCCGTCGGATCACAGTGTAAATAAATTGAACCAGTTGGCTTCAGAAGCCGGCGCATGGATAATAGCCGCTCGGTCATATAGCTCAAATAAGCCAATAACCGCGGCTGGGTTTTACGCAGGGCATTGGGCCAGGCCCGCCAAAATTCTGCCAACTCATCCTCAACCCCCGCCTCGCGCATCAGGATGGGCATATCGCGAATGGCGCGTTCGCGCACCGCATCTAGGGCCCAAGAATCGCAAAAGGCTTCAATCTGATCCGGCAGGGGGCGACCGGTTTCGTCCTTGTAAATGGCGTTGTAATCGCGATTGGAATTAAACGGTGGATCAAGATAGATCAGGTCCACGCTTTCAGGCGGCATGTCTTGAAGGATGGTCAGGCAGTCGCCGTAGCAAAGGCGGTTTTCCCAGCTAGTAGTGTTCATCTTCACAGTCCCATGTTTTCGGCAATTTAACGGTGTGCTGGCAGTGGATGTTAATAGCGGTAACTGTCTGGCTTAAACGGTCCGGCTGGATCGACCTTTATATAATCGGCCTGTTCGGCGGTTAATTGGGTCAGCACCCCGCCGAAGCCGGCGACCATATGGGCGGCGACCTGCTCATCGAGGGTTTTTGGCAATACATCGAGGCGCACCGCGGCGGGTTTTTGCGCCGCTGGCAGGTCCGCAAATTTTGCGCCAAATAAGTGAATCTGCGCCAGCACCTGATTGGCGAAGGAACCGTCCATCACCCGCGAAGGGTGGCCGGTGGCGTTGCCGAGGTTGACCAGCCGGCCTTCTGACAATAGCAATAGGAAATCCCCCGCCGCGGCACTGCGGGCGATGCGATGCACCTGCGGTTTGACTTCTTGCCAGCCCCAATCCGTGCGCATAAAGGCGGTGTCGATCTCGTTGTCGAAGTGGCCGATATTGCAGACCACGGTTCCAGATTTGAGCGCGGCCAGCATGTGGCGGTCGCAGACGTGATAGTTGCCGGTGGCGGTGACCAGCAGGTCGGTGTCGGCCAGCAGGGCACGGTTGATGCTCGCCGGCTCGCCGGTGTTGCGGCCATCTCGATAGGGCGAGACCAATTCGTAGCCGTCCATGCATGCCTGCATGCCGCAGATCGGGTCGACTTCGGCGACTCGCACGATCATGCCCTCGCGGCGCAAGGATTCCGCCGAGCCTTTGCCGACATCGCCGAAGCCGAGCACCAGTGCGCGCTTGCCGGCCAGCAGGTGGTCGGTGGCGCGTTTGACGGCATCGCTCAGGCTGTGGCGGCAGCCATATTTATTATCGTTTTTCGATTTGGTGACCGAGCTATTGACATCGATGGCCGGCACCCGCAGCTCGCCACGCTTGAGCATATCGTGCAGGCGGTGGACGCCGGTGGTGGTTTCCTCGCTGATGCCGTGGACCTGCGCCAGCACCTCGGGGAAGCGTTGATGCAAGATCGCGGTCAGGTCGCCGCCGTCATCGAGCACCATGTTGGCGTTCCAGAGCCCGCCGTCCGCCCCCCGAATGGTTTGTTCGATGCACCAGTCGTATTCCTGCTCGGTCTCGCCCTTCCAAGCGAAAACTGGAATGCCCGCCGCCGCCATCGCCGCCGCCGCATGATCCTGGGTCGAAAAGATATTGCAGGATGACCAGCGCACCGCGGCACCGAGGGCGACCAGGGTTTCAATTAACACCCCGGTTTGCACGGTCATATGGAGGCAGCCGAGGATGCGCGCCCCGGCCAGCGGCTGGCTGGGACCATATTGCCGGCGCAATGCCATCAGGGCCGGCATCTCGGTCTCGGCGATTTCCAGCTCGCGCCGCCCCCAAGCGGCCAGCCCAATGTCGGCCACCTGGTAATCGGTGGCCGCCGGCAGCGGGTGCAATGTTGCGCTCATCTCATCCTCCGGTGGCGACCGCGGCTAGGGTCTGGGCGCGGTCGGTTTGTTCCCAGCTAAAATTCAGATCGCTGCGCCCAAAATGGCCGTAGGCGGCGGTGGGGCGGTAGATCGGTCGGCGCAGGTCCAGCATGTTCACAATGCCGGTCGGCGACAGGTCAAAATGGGTGCGGACTAGGCGCTCGATCTGCGCATCGGGCACTTGGCCGGTGCCGCCAGTGTGGACGCTGACCGAGACTGGCTCCGCCCGCCCGATGGCGTAAGACAGCTGCACCTCGCACCGCCGGGCCAAACCTGCGGCGACGATATTTTTGGCCACATAGCGAGCGGCGTAGGCGGCGGAGCGGTCCACTTTGGACGGGTCCTTGCCGGAAAAGGCCCCGCCACCGTGCCGCGCCATGCCGCCGTAAGTGTCGACGATAATTTTGCGCCCGGTCAGCCCGCAATCGGCGACCGGCCCGCCCAGCACAAAGCGACCAGTGGGGTTGATATGGATGCGGGTGTCGGCGTGTAGCCAGGCGGCGGGTAAGACGGCGCGGATGATCTGCTCCTCCACCGCGGCGGCCAATTCCGCCGGATCGATATCCGGATGGTGCTGCGTGGACAGGACCACCGCATCGATGGCACAGGGGCGCACTTGGTCATCGTAGCGCACGGTCACCTGACTTTTGGCATCCGGGCGCAGCCAGTCGAGCGCGCCGCTTTCGCGCAGCTCCGCTTGGCAGGCGACCAGCCGATGGGCGTAATGAATGGGGGCCGGCATCAGGCTATCGGTCTCATCGGACGCATAGCCGAACATCATCCCCTGGTCGCCCGCGCCGCCGCCGTCCACGCCCTGGCCAATTTCCGGCGATTGCTTGCCGATGGCGTTCAGCACCGCGCAGCTGGCCCCATCGAAGCCGAGCTCCGAGCTGTCGTAGCCGATGTCCAAAATCACCCCGCGCACCACCTCTTCGAGGTCGACATAGGTCGCGGTGCGCACTTCGCCGGCCACCAGCACCATGCCGGTTTTGACCAGAGTCTCGACCGCCACCCGCGCAGTCGGGTCATCGGCCAGCATGCAATCGAGGATGGCATCGGATATTTGGTCGGCCATTTTGTCCGGGTGGCCGGCGGCGACTGATTCGGAGGTATGAGTGCGATGGGGGGTCATAGATTTTTCCTCAAATTAAAGGGCGTCGGCGGGCCGCAAAAACTCGCGCACCTGAACGCGGAACCCGTTGCGCAGGGCCAGATATTCCGACCGCCCCTCTACCAGCCCGGACTCCCGCGCCCAGGCACTCAGCTGATCCGGCGAGAAACCCAGCCACAGGTCGCCGCAGGATGTTTTGGCCCATTCTTGGTCGTGCGCATCCAGATCAGTGATCAGCATCTGGCCGCCGGGCCGCAACAGCTGCGCCATGTCCGCCAGCATGGCGGCGGGCGAGGGCACATGATGCAGCACCATGTTGCAGGTGATGCAATCCGCCGCGACTGCCCGCGCCAGCAGGTCGGCGGGCTCGCCCAATACAAATTCGATATGGGTCGCCGCACCGGCCCTTTGCCGGCTCGCGGACAGCATCGCCGCCGAGTTGTCGAGCGCGGTGACCGCCTGATACCCGCGCATCTCGGCGGCCAGCAATTCGCCCGCACCCGGCCCCACTTCCAGCCAATGGCCACCGACCGCATGGCGCATCAGGGCGCGTACCGTGGCCCCGTAATCGGTGAAGCCAGCAATCAGATCCTGCTGACTGTGAAAGCGTTGCGCATTGTCGGCAAAAAACCGCTGCGAGCGCAGTTTGCGCACCCGCTGCACCCGGGCCAAGCGCCGCGCCACGCTCTTTTGCAGCGCGGCCAGCTCGGCGGTCGCGTAGATCTGCTCCAACACCCGTTGCAGGCCCGGCTCGGCATTTTGCATGCGCCGATAAAAAATGCTGTTGCCCTCGCGCCGCCGATCCAGCAGACAGGCGCGGGTCATCACTTTCAAATGGTGGCTCATAGCCGGCTGCTGCATGGCAAATATCTGGCCGAGTTCCAGCACCCCGAAGGAATCGCGCTGCATAATTTTCAACATCTCCAAGCGCACCGGGGCACCAGCTGCCTTGAGGGCAACGGCGACCTGAGCACTATCCAGCGGGGCAATCACGGCGGCGTAGTCTAGCAGCCGCCACAGCAATATCAATGTTTTTTTATATAAAAATTGATTGATTTTGTGTGGAAGAACAGCGCAAGCACCGCCCTAAGCGCAAAATCCGGCAGGCAGAAGGCGCGGACGATTAGCTCGCCCGCGCCACAAACAGCGGCTCAAACCCGCCCCACATCATCCGCATCCCATCAAAGGGCATGCTATCGCCCATCTGGGATTGCAACGCCGGGTCCGTCTTGATCTTTGCCCAAGCCGCATCATGAGTCGCCTTGTCCGGCCAAACCATCCACGAGAAAACTACCACCTCGCCTTCCTCCAGTTTCACCGCCTGCGGAAAGGATGTTACCGTGCCCGGCTCCACCGCATCCCCCCAGTTTTCATGCACCTCTAGGCAACCGAGATCGGCAAAAAACGACCAAGCCTCAGCAGCCATTTTGCGATACGCCTCTTTGTTCGCCTCTGGTACGGCCAGCAAAAATCCTTGAACATAAGACATGGCGGACACCTCCGATTAAAACCGCCGCCAATGTTAACCAGTATTCTGCGCAGTAACAAGTTACCCAATCCCTCTCAATCAATGTATCCTTAGTTGCCAAATCCATGATCCGACTGCCATCGGGAGAAAGACATGAAACGCACCACCTTTATCCTATCGCTTGCGCTCTTAGGGCTTGGGGCTTGTCAGAAGGCCCCACCGAATGCCGACACGCAGGAGGCGTTCGATTTTGGGGGTGTCTATGAAGGCACCTATGCGGGCGAGATTGACCGGACAGTAATCCCGCGGCGTCCGGACGGCCCCCCGAATGTGGTGCTGATTATCGCCGATGACCTTGGCTGGCCCTACCTTGGCTTCCTCGGCGATGACAATGTGCTCACGCCAAACATGGACATTATCGGCAATGGCGGTGCCGTATTCGAGATCGGTCATTCGACTTCCAATCATTGCCGGCCAACTCTCCAGAGCCTAATTACCGGCCTTTATCCGATACAGTACGAAACTCAAGCCAATGCCATCGCGGCAGCAAAAATGGCCCGCACCCCCCTGCCGGAGGGTGTCGATACAGATCACGAAAAGAACATCTTGCGGCGGCAATATGAAACTGCGGCGATTGCGCAATTCGCCACCCTGCCCCGTATTCTGGAGGAAGTCGGCTATGTATCGCATCAAAGCGGCAAATGGTGGGAACAATCCTATGCGCATGGCGGGTTCACCCATGGCATGACGCAGACTTGGCAATGGAGCGATGCCGTCGAACTTGGGGCCCGCTGGTTTTTCACCTTTATGGGCGGTCGCGGTAATGAAATTGGACGAACCACAATGGCACCGGTAAAGACTTTCATTAAGGAGCATGCCGACCAACCTTTCTTTTTATGGTACGGCCCAGCATTGCCGCATACACCACTCAACGCGCCGGACCGGTTTTACAAGTATTATGAGGATCGCGATGATTTATCTGAATCGGCAAAACTCTATTACGCCAACATTGCTTGGTTTGATTGGGGAGTCGGTGAACTTTTGGACAAGTTAAGAGAAGAACGTGTTCTGGATAATACGCTGATTGTCTATGTCAACGATAATGGCTGGGAACAGGCGGGTGATGTAGAGTATGCCGACAACCACATCACCCTTGCGAATGGCGGGCCGCGTGGCAAAGGGTCGTTTTTTGAAACCGGGTTCCGCACACCGATTATTTTCTACTGGCAAGGGAAAATTACTGCCATTCGCGATACGCAAACCCTTGCGAGTGCCATCGACATTATGCCCACCATTCTCGATTATGTCGGCATTGCAGCACCAGAGAATTTGCCGGGTTATTCACTAAAACCAAAAATTTCCGGCGGCACCTTAGAGGGGGCACGAGACTATTTTATCGGACGAATGACGCAGCATCGCGCCGGCACAGACTTTCGCGGCCAGCCAAATGACCTTACCGATGATCATATGGGGGCCGCTCTCGGCGGGTATTATCGCCGCGATCTCGACTGGCACTTTGTCTGGCTACCGCAAAGCGACGAAACCGCCTTGTATGATCTCAAAAACGACCCCGGTCAGCTAATCGACGCCTCTGCCAACCATCCTAAAAAAATCGCCGCCTTCAAGTCTGATATCGAGGCTTGGCGCGCGCAATATGAACCACCTGTCGTACAAGACTGAATCTGGCAGCGATAGCACTGGAGAAAAAGATGAAATCGACAAAGGAAAACTTGGAAAAGCATGCCATTAAGCCAATCACAAGTTGGCTGATCGATGCTGCGAAGAGGCGAACCAATCTGACGTATGGGGAAGCAAAGCAAAGGCTTCTAGATGAGATTGGCTTCGAGCGCATTGGCGGTGCCTATAGGTTGGGCGGATGCTGCGATATGCTGATGAAAAAAATTCATGCAAGCTATCCAGATGCTCCCTTGCTCAATACTCTCATGGTGAGTAAAAAGAATCCTTACCCCGGATTTGGAATCCGCTATTTCATGGCTGAAAAATTCAATGACAACCGTTTTGCAAATGAAGATTTTTGTAAAACTAACAAGAAACTCTGGGAACAGAAAGTCGATGACGATATTGGCGAAGTCTATGCCTATCAAAATTGGGGTACTGTTTTTGAAGAGGTATTTGGTGAAAAATTACAGTCCCCTCCGCCGCCACAGGGAACCGAAAAGGATGGCGAGACATTCAGGCGGAGTGGCGAAGGGCCAAACCACAAAAAATTGCGGCTTTGGGTACAGGACAATCCTGCCAAAATAGATCCGGCCTTCACTGAGTTTAGAGCCGAGACAGAGTTTGTGCTGGAATCGGCAGATCGAGTGGATGTGGTCTTCTTTGGTCCCGAGAAGACGGTGGTCGTAGAGGTAAAGTCGATAGATTCAAACGATGCAGATATCCGCCGCGGGGTTTTTCAATGTATTAAGTATCGCGCCGTCATGGAAGCGATGACAGAGATGGATGCGCGGCGGACTAAACCAAAAATTAAAGCCATCCTCGTAACCCAAGTCCCGCTTCCAAAAGACTTAAAGCCCATCGCTCGGAAAAACTGTATTAGGCATATTCAAGCACCCATTTTGTAAAGAAATCTCTCTATTCTTCTCCAGCGCTAAGATATAGCAACAGGTAGCTAGTGGATTAAATGCGGAACGGGCTGGGGTTTATATTATCTCGATGTGGAACCCCTACTCTTGATAAATAGCTGCGTAAAATAATACTCCCCCCGATTATTTTTTACGATGGCAATGCCCGTCAGATCGAAATCACCGATCATATTCTTATGGTGTCCGGGGCTTTTAATCCATCCCCTTACTGCTACAGTAGCAGGGTCATCGTGGCCGAAATTTGAAGCCACATTCTCCGCTGCCGAACTATAGGAAATCCGGCGATTGATCGCCTTAATGCGTCCATCAAAACCATCGTGGCTAATTTTTCTTTTTCTCGCCATTCTCTGCGAGTGTTTTCTGGCTTGTTCCATCATTACGGTATTGAGTCGCAGAGGGGGCAAATTCCGGGAAGCCCGATATTTATTTACCTGCGAGTGAACCCGTTTCTCCATAACCGTAATGGATCCAGACTTCGGGGATTTGATCAGACGATCTACCCAAGCATCTAACGCGACTGTCTGCAGCGACCGATCTGAAGTAGGTCCACACCCAGCCAGCAGCATGCCAATCAAAGCAAGGGGAAGTAGCTTTTGCATTTTGGAGTTTCTTAGTTTTGCGCAAGGTACTCCATTTTAGCATCCCGCCGAGCCGACGGTGCCGCAACCTTGCATTTACGCCGATTCACTCCCGCTCACGCAGATACTGTGTGGCGGCGAGCCAGGCACCGAGCAGCCCTAGCACCGCCCCAAGAGCAAGCAAAGCCAGCAGATCGCGCAGATTCGGCCCGGTCGGCGCAAAGTCGCTGGCATAAAGCGTGGTCAGCGGACCCAATGCCGCCCCCAGCATGCCCGCCAGCAGATGGGCGGCAAACCAAGCCAGGAGTGCGCCGGCCAACCCGTACCAGATGCCGATGTACAGCAGCGGGCGGCGCGCATAGGCGTGAGTGGCACCGAGCATTTGCAGCAGCGCAATCGCATCGCGGCGGCGGGCAATTTCCAGCCGCAGGGTGTTGCCGATGATTAGTGCCGCGCTGAGACTCAATAGCAATGTGATGGCCAAAATAAACCGCCGCCCCAAATCCAGCAGGGCTTGCAGACGTTGCCGCCAAGTTTGATCGTAGGCCAGTTGGTCGACCGCCTCGAATTGGCCGATCTGCGCCAATAGCCGCTCGATATCCGCCTCCTCCCGCGGCGATACCAGCAGGGTGGCCGGCAGCGGGTTGTCGCCGAAGTTGGCCAGACTGTCGCCTAGGCCGGAATGCGCCTGAAATTCCGCCAGCACCTGCTCGGCACTGATAAGGTGCGCCGTGCGGACCCCGGGCAATTCCAGAACAGCCGCATGCACCCGCTCGGTGTCCGCGGTCGCGGTGCCGGGGTGAAAATAGACGGCGATCTCGGTGCCGCGCTGCCAACTGGCGGTGACTTGGTCGGCGTTTTTCGCTGCTAGATGGACGCTGGCCGGCAGGCTGAGGGCGACCGCGACCGCTACCACAGTGAGGGCATTTTGCAGCGGGGCGGCAAGCAGCTGGGCCAGGCTATCGAGGCTGGCATCGCGGTGTTCGGCAACCCAGCGGCGCAGGGATGGGCGCGGTTTGGGCAGGCCGGTGCGCGGAGGGGTTTCCATAGTGGTTCAACCAGCTGGCGCGGTACAGAGCCGCCCGGCGGCTAGGCGGATCTCGGTGCCGCCGAGCGGTGCGACCGGATTCGGGTCTTGAGTGGCGATGAGCACGCTGGCCCCGGCGGCGTTGAAGTCGGCGAGCAGGCGCATCATGCTGGCGGACTGCTCCGGGTCCAAGTTAGCGGTCGGTTCATCGGCTAACAATAGTTCCGGCTGATGCACCACCGCACGGGCGATGCTGGCCCGCCGTTGCTCCCCGGCGGACAGCTGCGCCGCTCGCTGCTTTTCGCGACCGAGTAGCCCCACTCTGTCGAGCGCGGCGCGCACTCGGCGGCCAATCTGCCGATGTGGAACCCCACACACCAAGAGCGGCAGGGCAACGTTGTCGAACAGGGTGCGCTCGGCGAGCAGGTGGTTTTCTTGCGCTACCAGCCCGCACCGCCGCCGATGGAAGGGCATTTTCCGCTGCGCTAGGCGGGCGAGGTTAACACCGCGGTAAATAATCTGTCCCGCAGTGGGACGTTCCAGCCCCATGACAAGCCGCAGCAGGGTGCTTTTGCCCGCGCCGGAGGGGCCGGTGACGCAACAGATCTGTCCCTCCGATAACTGAAAGCTGATATTCGTCAGGGCCGGGTGCCCGTGCGAATACCGCTTGGTTAGCCGATCGCAATAGAGCATGGTTTTAGCTGCCCAGCAACGCGGCGACAAATTGGGCGGGGTTGAATTCGGCCAGATCATCCAGCCCCTCGCCCAGCCCCACAAACCGCACCGGCAGTCGCAATTCACTGGCCAGCGCCAACAACACACCGCCTTTGGCAGTGCCATCGAGGCGATTCAGCACCAGCCCCGTGACCGGCACCGCCCGGCAAAACTCCCGCGCTTGATTGAGCGCATTTTGGCCAGTCGCCGCATCCAGCACCAGCCAAATTTCATGCGGGGCGCGGGCATCGAGCTTGCGCACCACCCGCACTATTTTGCCGAGCTCATCCAGCAAATGTCCCTTGTTGTGCAGCCGCCCGGCGGTGTCGGCGATCAGCCGGTCCACTCCCCGCGCCCGCGCCGCTTGCAATGCATCGAAAATCACCGAGGCACTGTCCGCGCCCGCGCCCTGCGCCACCACCGGCACCTGAATGCGCCGCCCCCAGATTTGCAGCTGCTCGATCGCCGCGGCACGGAAAGTATCGCCAGCCGCCAGCAGTACGGATTTGCCGCCCCCCTTAAAACGGTGCGCCAGCTTCGCCGCCGAAGTGGTCTTGCCCACGCCGTTGACCCCGACCAGCAACAGCAGACCAGTGCCGTCCGCCGGCCAGCGCAAAGGAGCGGAGGGCGCGGCCAGCAGATCAATCAACATGTCACGAAATAGCCCCATCAGATCGGCATCCGCTCGCTCGGTGCTGGCTCTTTTCTTTAGGTTTTCCAGCAGCCGCTCGGTCGTGGGCAGGCCGACATCCGCCGCCAGCAGCAGGGATTCCAATTCCGCGGCCAGGGCCGCATCGAGCCGCGCCCGATTGCCGAACAGGGCGGCGAGCCGGTCGCCAAGGTGGCGGCGCGTTTTACTCAGGCCCTGCTGCCAAGGCGCAATCGGCGGCTTTTTACGGCGGAAAATGTTGGCAAACACGGCGACTGGGAGCTTTTATAGCGGCATTGCGGACACTAGGATGGACGGCACTATCCTAGCGACTCTGCGTATGGCGATAAAGCGAAAATCCCCCGGCTCGCGACCAGCCGCCCGATCTGCCTCTGGAGGACAGGTGCGCCTCAGCGGCGGAGACTGGCGCGGTCGGCAGGTCCACTTCCCCGCGCTGCCCGACCTGCGGCCCACCGGCGACCGCATTCGCGAGACTCTGTTCAACTGGCTGGCGCCGCAGATCGCCGAGGCCCGGGTGCTGGATCTGTTTGCCGGCAGCGGAGCACTTGGGCTGGAGGCCCTCTCCCGCGGGGCCGCTCAAGTGGACTTTGTGGAGCGCCAGCCGGCGGCGGCGACCGCCATCCGCCGCAATCTGGCGCGGCTCACCGGTCAAGCCCCGCCGCATAAAAATCCGCATGCGGCAGTCCACACGGTAGACGCGCTGGATTACGTGCGCTCGCGGCCCGCTGCCTCGGTCGATATTCTGTTCAGCGACCCGCCCTTTGCGCAGCAGATGCAAGAAGCCGTGTTGCAGGCGGTCGCCACACAGCGGCTGTTGCGACCGGGCGGGAGGGTCTATGCGGAAACCCAGCGCGACTGCCCGCTCGCGTTGCCGCCCGGCTGGCGCACGGTCAAGGAAAAGCGCGCTGGCGATGTCTGCTACCGACTGCTGGATTTTGAGCCACCCCCGCTTCTGGTTTAAGATGCCGCGCCCGCCGCCCTAGTTTGTCACTTTATCTTTCTACCATGCCAACTCGCATCGTCATCTATCCCGGCACTTTCGATCCGATCACCAACGGCCATGTGGATCTGGTCGAGCGTGCCTCGCGGCTGTTCGACAAAACCATTCTGGCGATCGCCTCCAGCACCCGCAAAAACCCGATATTCGGCCTCGATGAGCGGCTAAGCATGGCGCGGGCTTCCCTCGGCCATGTCGAGAATTTAGAAATCTGCGGCTTTGACCGGCTGCTGGTCAAATTCGCGCATGAGATGGGGGCGACCGCCGTGATTCGCGGCCTGCGGGCGGTCTCCGACTTCGAATACGAATTCCAGCTGGCCAACATGAACCGCGCCATCTCCGGGCTAGAAAGCATCTTTATGACCCCGGCTGAGCAATTCAGCTATATCTCTTCCTCGCTGGTCAAGGAAATTGCCTCGCTCGGCGGCGATGTCAGCAAGTTCGTGCCCGCCGCCGTGTTGCCCGCACTGGCCAAGCAATATCGCGCCTAGCGACGCTGGCATTTTGGGCAAAAGGCACTGGCGCGCTGGCCAATGCGCTGCTCTTTGAGCGAAGTTCCGCACCGCGTGCAAGGCTGTCCGCCGCGGCCATAGACCCAAAGCTGCTGCTGAAAATAGCCCGGCTGGTCGTGCCCGTTGACATAATCGCGCAGGGTGGTGCCGCCGGCGGCAATCGCCTCCGCCAACACCCGCTTGATTTCCGCCACCAGTCGCTCGATGCGCGAGTACGAGAGTCGTTGGGCGCGGGCCGCCGGATGGATGCCCGCCGCAAACAGAGCCTCCGCCGCATAAATGTTGCCGACCCCGACCACGGTGTGGGCGTTCATGATGTGGCTTTTAATTGGCACTGTACGGCGGCGGGTGCTGGCATACAAATCTTTGGCATTGAATTTCTCGCTGAGCGGCTCCGGGCCAAGCGCAGCCAACAGCGGGTGCGTTTCCGCTTCGCTCGCCGTCCAGAGCAGCGCACCGAAGCGGCGTGGGTCGTGGTAGCGCAGCTCCGGGCCGGTCGTAAGGGCCATCTGCCAGTGATCGTGCTTGCGCAGCGGCTCATCGGTGGACGATAGGCGCAGGCTGCCCGACATCCCCAAATGCACCAGCAAATTGCCGCATTCCAGCTGCAAAATCAGATATTTACCGCGCCGCACCACCGCCCGCACCGCCTGCCCGTGAGCCGCCTTCGGCAGACAGGTGGGAATCGGCCAGCGTAGGTCGCGGCGGTGCAGGCGCAGGCGGCGGATTCGCTGGCCTTGCAAATGGCTGGCGATTCCGGCGCGGGTGGTCTCCACCTCCGGCAGCTCAGGCACGGGGGGTAGCCTTCATTCGCAATGCGGGTGCATTCTGCGCACAGTTCTGGTAACTTAGCGGCGCAAGTGGATTGACAAGCGTACTTGGGAGCAGACAAATGGCCCGTCTTTTCAAGAAAAAACGTGCAGACGAGGAGATGAACATCGACCTCACGCCCATGCTGGATGTGGTGTTCATTATGCTCATCTTTTTCATCGTTACCGCATCCTTCGTGTCCGAGCAGGGCTTTCTGGTGAACCGCCCGCCGCCGGCCCCGGAGACCGACGCGCCGCCGCCGGACAAGCAAAATGCGGTGTTCGTGGTCAGCGAGACCGATGAAATCTGGCTGGGCGACCGGCGTATCGACCTGCGTTCAGTGCGCGCCAATGTCGAGCGCATCCGGGCGGAAAACCCTGAAGCCTCAGTGGTGGTGCGGGCCCACGAGCTCGCCAGTGCCAGCGTCTACGTCGGCATCCTCGACCAGGCCACTGAAGCGATCGGCCAGGTGCCGGTCAATTTGGTGACTTATAGCGACTAGGCAGGCTAGACCGACCAAATCGCCTACTTGGGGAAAATGGTAGCAAACAATGGCTTTCTCAGTGAGCGATTCAAAGTTCGTAGCGCATTTCACTAAGGGTGAAGGTGAGGATCCGTACAAAAACCTAGGAGGCTGTCCTAGATAACCCACCATCAGGGTATCATGAAGGCAATGAGAAAGAGCCGTATCAGCCAATTCAAGCAAGGCCGTTTGATTGATCATTTCATTGCCGGCGCAACGGCGCGGACAGCGGCCCGGCTAGTGGGTGTTCACCGCA
>JACONM010000019.1 GCA_014323765.1 Cellvibrionales bacterium
CCCCGCCACCGCCACCGCCTGGAAACAAGCCAACACAAAATCCTTCTTTCGCACCGCCCCCCTATGGAACTCCCCCCAAGATCAGACCACCGGCACCCTAATCCAATTCCCCAAAAACCTGCGCATCACCAGCCCCGCCGCCCGCCTAGTCCTCATCGCCGGCCAACTAACACCCAAATCCCACCCCCAACCGCTCACCCCCGGCAGCCTACTCACCCTCGCCCAAAAACCCGCCACCCTCCACTGCACCAGCTCCGCCGCCTGCACGATTTACCTCCGCGCCACCGCCGATTTCACCATCGAATCCTGCACCAGCCCCACCGCCTGCTTGATGTACTCCCGCCCCACCGCCGATTCCCCCATCGACTAGCCGGCCCAAACCAACGCAACGCCATGCCCACCAAACCCCCGATAGCCCGCCGCCGCTCCCGCCAGATCCAAGTCGGCAGCGTCCCCGTCGGCGGCACCGCCCCGATCACAGTGCAAAGCATGACCAACACCCAAACCACCGACATCGCCGCCACCGCCGCCCAAGTCCGCGCCCTCGCCGCCGCCGGTGCCGACATCGTGCGCCTCTCCGTACCCTGCATGGCCTCCGCTGCCGCCTTCGGCCAAATCCGCCAAGAAGTCGATGTCCCGCTAGTCGCCGACATCCACTTCGACCACCGCATCGCCCTGCAAGTCGCCGACAACGGCGCCGACTGCCTGCGCATCAACCCCGGCAACATCGGCCGCGAACCCCGCATCCGCGCCGTCATCGACAAAGCCCGCGAGCGCAACCTACCACTGCGCATCGGGATAAACGCCGGCTCCCTAGAAAAAGACCTGCAAGCCAAATACGGCGAGCCCACCGCCCAAGCCCTCGTCGACTCCGCCATGCGCCACATCGACATCCTCGACCGCCTCGACTTTGCCGACTACAAACTCAGCCTCAAAGCCTCCGACATTTTCATGACAGTCGCCGCCTACCGCACCATCGCCACCCAGATCGACCAGCCCCTCCACCTCGGCATCACCGAAGCCGGCAGCCAGCGCAGCGGCACAGTCAAATCCAGCATCGGCTTAGGACTCCTGCTAATGGAAGGCATCGGCGACACCCTGCGCGTCTCCCTCGCCGCCGACCCCATCGAAGAGGTCAAAGTCGGCTGGGACATCCTAAAAAGCCTCAAACTGCGCACCAAAGGCATCAATTTCATCGCCTGCCCCAGCTGCGCCCGGCAAAATTTCGATGTCATCAACACCGTCAACGAGCTAGAAACCCGCCTAGAAGACATCGCCACCCCCCTAGATGTCGCCGTCATCGGCTGCTACGTGAACGGCCCCGGCGAATCGCGCGAGGCCGAGATCGGCATCACCGGCGCCAGCCCAAAAAGCCTCATCTACATAGACGGCAAACCGCACCACAAGATCGCCTCCACCCAAGTCCTCAGCGAGCTAGAAACCCTAATCCGCGCCCGCGCCGCCGAAAAACAACAGCGCATCGCCTCCAGCACCGACTAACCCATCCACCCAATCCATCCACCCAAAGCACCGCCCGTGTCCACCCCCCAATCCATCCGCGGCATGCACGATCTCCTGCCCGCCGCGCTCGGTCGCTGGCAGAAGATCGAAACCACCACCGCCCACCTATTAGCCCGCTACGGCTACCGTGAACTCCGCTTCCCCGTCTTAGAAAAAACCGCCCTCTTCACCCGCACCATCGGCACCGCCACCGACATAGTCGCCAAAGAAATGTACAGCTTCGCCGACCGCAACGGCGACAACCTCTCCCTGCGCCCGGAAGGCACCGCCGGCTGCGTCCGCGCCTGCCTCCAACACCGCCTGCTAGACCGCCCGCAACGCCTTTGGTACCGCGGCCCCATGTTCCGCCACGAACGCCCACAAAAAGGCCGCCTGCGCCAATTCCACCAGCTAGGCGTGGAAATTTTCGGCCTCCCCGGCCCCGACATCGATGCCGAACTCCTCGCCCTCTGCGCCCGCCTCTGGCAAGAACTCGGCCTCCAAGACGCCCTCCAACTAGAGATCAACAGCCTTGGCAACCAAGCCGCCCGCCAAGCCCACCGCGCCGCCCTACTCGATTACCTGAACGCCCACCGCGACCAGCTGGACGCAGACAGCCAACGCCGCCTAACCACCAATCCCCTGCGCATCCTCGACTCCAAAAACCCCCAAATGCAAGACCTAATCGCCGCCGCCCCCGCCCTGCCCGATTTTCTCGACCCCGACTCCGCCGCCCACTTCGACCAACTCCGCACCCACCTCGATGCCCTCGGCATCGCCCACCGCCTAAACCCCCGCCTAGTCCGCGGCCTCGACTACTACAACCGCACCGTCTTCGAATGGACCACCGACCGCCTCGGCACCCAAGGCACCCTCTGCGGCGGTGGCCGCTACGATGACCTAGTCGCACAACTCGGCGGCCCGCCAACCGCCGCCCTCGGCTTCGGCTTAGGGCTAGAACGCCTAATCCTCTTACTCGACCAAGTCCACGGCCCCACCGCCCCGCGCCCACAAGCCGACCTCTACCTTGTATCCGACCAACCCACCGCCCCCCTCATCCTCGCCGAAAAACTCCGCACCGCTCTGCCGCACCTCGCCATTCAAAACCACTGCGGCGGCGGCAGCTTCAAAACCCAATTCAAAAAAGCCGACCGCAGCGGTGCCCAAATCGCCCTCATTCTCGGCCCCGACGAACGCGCCGCCGACCGCATCGGCATCAAACACCTCCGCGCCCTCCACCCGCAAGAAACCCTCCCCCTCACCGAGCTATTAGAACGGTTGCGTTCTCTCCCCCCTTTAAGCATCATGCCCGCCGCCGCACAGCCCACCAAAGGAATCGAACCGTGAACGACATCAGCGCCGACGAGCGGCAACAGCTTGCCAACATCCGCGACTGGGTCAAATCCCACAGCCTGCTAATCGTCGCCGCCCTGATCGGAATCAGCGCGGTATTTTTCGGCCCCGGCATCTACCAGTCCTACCAAAACGAGCGCACTTGGCCCGCCTCCGACGCCTACGAAGAATTCCTCGAAG
>JACONM010000020.1 GCA_014323765.1 Cellvibrionales bacterium
CTACACATGGCAAAACATCTTTGAAGGCAGCACAATCACCCTCTCCGGCCAAACCACCGACACCTACGCCTTCACGCCCAGCAGCAGCACCTCCCCAGGGCAGTTCACCTACCGCGTCATCCGCGGCGGCGAACAGGTCGACTTCACCGTCACCGTCACCGCCCCCGCCCCCACCAACGCCGACCCCACCGCCTTCACCCTAAGCACCAACGCAGGCACCGCCACCGCCGGCACCAGCCAAGCCACCGATCTCGCCACCATCAACATCACCGACCCAGACGGCGAATCCGGCCTAGCCATCAAATCCCAAACCACCGGTGACTTCTTCCAACTAAGCGGCACCGGCGACGGCGCCAAACTCCAACTCATCGCCGGCAAAACCCTAGAAGTCGGCACCAACCCCGAAGTCACCCTAGAAGTCACCGGCAGCCAACCCGACCAAACCTTCACCCTAACCATCGAAGCCGCCCCCGCCCCCATGCCCACCACCAACCCCCTAGCCACCACCGGCACCGCCGGCACTCTGAGCATCAAAGCCGTGTCCGCCAACCTCGTCGTCGACCCCGCCGTCCTGAGTGTGATTGGCTTAACTCCCCTAGACATCACCGAAGAAACAGTCACCGTCGACGGCAGCGACATCACCGTAAAAACCGCCACCGAATTCCCCGAAGGGGTCAACAACCAAGCCTTCATCGGCCTAGAACTCAACCTCAGTGCCGCCCCGGCCAGTGCCGCGACCTTCATCGTCACCGTCGACCCAGAAGATTTCACCTTCACCCACGGCGACGGCAACACCGACAGCGCCAACACCAACTGGCACTGGGGCATCAACTACTGCAATGAAGGCACCCAGTGGTCGCAACAGGGCTCAAGCTCCCTAGAGATCACCTACCCCACCACCGCCGCAACCGACTTCTGCCTAGACTTCAGCTACATCGAAATCTACCCCCCTCGCGATGCCGCCGTCAGCAGCGGCAAATTCGAAGACACCGGCGACACCACCGAATCCCTCACCCTCACCATCGCCCCCAAAGCCGGCACCGCCGCCGAAAACTACGGCCTCCAACCCACCCGCCACACCATCACCTTCACCGATGACGACGACCCCACCCTAGAAGCCACCACCGAAACCGAACAAACCGTAGTAACCGGCACCCAAGTCACCCTCACCGTAACCGGCGGCGACGGCACCTACACCTGGCACACCGTCGAAAGCGGCACCGAAGAATCCGCCGCCATCAGCGGCCAAACCAGTGCCACCTACACCCCCACCCCCACCGCAACCACCACCTACCGCGCCAAGAGCGGCGGACAAACCGTTGACTTCGAAATCACCGTAACCACCCCCGACGCCAAAGCCACCGCCTTCGCGGTCACCGGCACCCCGGTAGAAACCCTAACCGCCGGCCCCGCCACCGCCCAAAAAGTCGCCGACCTCCAAATCACCGACGACGGCCAAGGCACCAACACCATCGCCCTCTCCGACACCACCAACTTCGAAATCCGCGACGACAACACCCCCACCCCCGAACTCTGGCTAAAAGCCGTAACCCTAACCGAAGGCACCCTAACCACCACCCTAACCCTCACCACCAGCGGCACCACCGGCACCGACCCCGACCCCCTAACCTACGAACTCACCGTTACAGCCGCCCCCGCCCCCACCACCAACCAAGCCCCAACCCGCTTCACCCTCTCCACCGTCGCCCGCACCCTCGCCGCCGCCGCCAGCAGCGCTGAAACCGACCTCGCCACCGCCCAGATCACCGACTCAGACGGCGAATCCGGCTTACAAATAAAATCCCAAACCACCGGCAACCCCTTCGAACTAGACGGCACCGCCCTAAAACTAAAAGCCGGCCAAACCCTCACCGCCGGCGAAACCCTCACCGCCACCCTAGAAGTCACCGGCCCCCTCCCCGACCAAATCTTCACCCTCCACATCACCGACCGCGCCGACACCCCCGTCCGCCCCGTCGGTCAAACCACCCTCAACGTCCTCCAAAACGCCACCCCAACCTTAACGATCGTCGGCGGCAGCGGCGATGTCCAATGGAACAGAGAATTCAGAGGCTTAAGCAGCCGCGAGGTTGCCCCCCTAGCCAGCGAGACCGGCCCCAGCATCACAATCCCCGCCGCCCACACCGCCACCGTAACCGCCGCCAACGACGGCATCATCTACCGCGCCACCCGCAGCGGCCAAGAAATCCAATTCACCGTCAACGTCATAGGCGGCACCACCCTAACCGCCAGCGGCCCCACCACCATCGAAGTCGTCCGCGGCACCACCCTCCCCCTCACAGTCATCGGCGGCACCGGTGCCGCCAATTACTTATGGGTCAGAACATCCCCCTCCCCACCATTCCAAATACCCGACGAAGTCGCCGCCACCTACACCCTCGACACCACCAGTGCCCCCGGCACCAGCACCTACGAAGCCATCCGCGACGGTGCCACCGGTTCCGCCGTCAGAATCACCGTCAACGTCCGCCCCTCCCTAACCTACGCCCCAACCAGCACCCGCACCACCACCGTCCTCCAAAACGACCACCTAACCCTCGCCACCCAACACGGCACCGGCCCCCACGGCTGGACCAAAGACGGCGTCTACATAGAAGACTCCACCTCAAACAGCATTACAGTCGACACCACCACCGCCGGCACGACCGAATACATCGCCCACCGCGGCACAGAAACCCTCCCCTTCACCGTAACAGTCCTCCCCCGCCCCCTCAGCCCCACCGGCTCCACCACCCGCACCGTCCCCCAAAACGCCCAATTCACCCTCCAAGTCGCCAACGGCTACGGCACCTACGCCTGGGCCAAAGACGGCACCCCCATAGACGGCGAAACCGCCAACACCCTAACCATCGACCCCGACACCATCGGCACTGCCACCTACACCGCCACCCGCGGCCCAGACACAGTCACCTTCACCGTAACCACAACCGGCCCCCAACTAGCCCTAACCCAAGTCCTCGACGGCATCGACACCGAGCTCGCCATCAGCCAAGACAAGATGACCTCCACCGCCGCCGAAGGCATCGCCTACACCAGCCCCGGCGGCTTCGGCAACTTCCGCCTCACCTACGCCCTAAGCACCCCCGCCACCAGCACCAATACCACCTTCACCCTCACCTTCACCGGCGAAAACGTCGAATTCGCCACCGGCTTCGGCCCCAACGACAACGACGGCGTCCAAGACGACACCGGCTGGCGCCTAGCCGTCCTCCCCGGCGACAGTGGCTCATTCCCAACCAGCGGCGGTGTTGGCTGGCTAACCAGTGGCACAAGCGACAGCAACTTCATCGATGATGCCGACAACCCCACCCTCGACGTCACCGTCTCCCCCGGTCGAACCGAATTCACCATCCTAATCCAAGCCCCCGGCAACCCCTACACCAACGACGACATAGAAACCGTCACCATCGCCATCACCGCCAATGGAGCCCCCGCCAGCGCCTACGCCCTCCCCCCCGACCACACCCTCCGCT
>JACONM010000021.1:0-13315 GCA_014323765.1 Cellvibrionales bacterium
GGCGGTTCATCCCCGCGTGTGCGGGGAACAGACTAGGTGTATCTTATTGAACTTTTGGGGCTTTTGGCAAGGCCCAAAAGTTACCGGCTACATTTGGCATTTTCCGACTCCTCTCTGGGGGAGAAGCTGACTAGGGTTAGGCCGTCAAAATCGCGGGGCATGCGGCGGTTTTGGCCGACGGTGGCGAATTCGAACCCCTGATCGTTTGGGGCTTGCCAGCACATTACAGCGTCTCCTTGGCCGATGCCGGCTTCGACCTGTTGCCAGATGCGCTCGCGCACTCGGGTGGAGTATTTGCCGACGTAGATGCCGGCGCGGATTTCCAGCAGCCAGACCGCGAGCCTGCCGCGCAGGTTGGGTGGGGCGTTGTTAACCGCGATGACCATCATCGCCGCTGGTCTCTTCCTCGAAGGCGGGGCCTTGGGCTTCGGGCGGTGGTTCGGGGCGGGGTAGCTCGCCGGCTTCCAATAGCTCTTGGATGCCGGGGATAATTTTTGCCAGCAGGCCCGATTTGCGGAAGGCATCGCGACAGGCTAGGCGCACGGCGCGTTCTGGGCCGGTTTTCAGGGTGCCCTCTTGCGCCTGGGCGGCGATGCGGAAGGCTTCCGGGACGACGGTGTCTAGCTTCCAGATATCGGCGATGTCGTAGACAAAGCTGCGTGGTTTGCCAGTGTGCAAAAAGCCGATGGCGGGCGCGTAGCCGGCGGCCAGCACTGCCGCTTCGCTCAGCCCGTGCAGGCAGGCGGTGGCTGCTGACAGGCAGCGGTTGGTCAGGTCGCCGCTGTCCCAGTTGTGCGGGTCGTATTTGCGGCCTTTCCAGCGTACGCCGAAGCGGTCGGCCAGTAATTGATAGGCGTGGCGCACACGGCGGCCTTCGATGCCGCGCAGCTGGTCGATGGAGCGTTTTGCGGGCGGTTCTTCGCCGAAGCGGCGGGCGTACATGGCGCGCACCACCCGCAGGCGGGCCGCCGGGTCCAGGGCCACTTGCGCTTGCCACAGCAGTTTATCGGCGCGGGCCCCGCCGGGTTGCCCGGCGGAATAGAGCCGCACCCCGGCCTCGCCCACCCAGGTGACCAGGGTGCCGGCGCGACCAGCCAGGGCCACAGCGGCGTGGCTGATGCGGGCACCGGGTTCCAGCATTAGGCAGGCGATGCCGCCGATCGGTACGTGGGTTAGGGTGCCGTCGGCTTCTACCGCCACGCATGCGCCGTCGCGCACATCGATGCGGGCGCGCTCGACAAAGACGATGGCGGCGCGTTCCTTGAGCGGAATCGGCTTAGGCGGGGGCAGGCCGGGCAGGCTCATGCCCGGTGCAGGGCCCGGCGGATGAGCATCAGGCCGCAACCCCAGGCTTTGGCGCGACCGAAGCCCTTGGTTAGCGCGGGGAGGAAGAGGGCGGGGTCGGTTACGGTGAGTTGTCCGCGTAGGTCGAGAATGCCGAAGGTGGCACCTTGGCGGCGTTTGCGGCCCAGTTCTAGGGTGTTGTAATTCTCGGCAATGACGTCGTTTGGGGTGAAGCCGCTGCGCTCGCCGAGGCCGGTTAGCCATTCCTGCGCCGCTTCTTGCGCTATGGCGGGGCGTTGGGTGGCGCGTTCTGCTTGGGAGATTTTGTGCAGGCGGTCCATTACCAGATCCACCCGCTTCCATTGGTCCTGCTCGTCTTTGCGGGCGCGGGTGGCGTTGGCGCGGAGGAGGAATTCTAGGCGGTCGCCGGAATGCAGGTTGGGGGAGAATTCCTTGGTCTCGGGCGTTTGGAACAGGTCGTGCGGTTGCGGTGGGCGGGTAGAGAGGGTCATAAATTGCCCGTTGTCATCGTACCTCCAGAGGAAATCGCGGGTGCGTTCTGGGCCGTCGGCGAAGACCAGCCACATTAGCCGGTGGTGGGCATCGGCGGCTTTTTCTTGCTCTGGCGGGTTTAGCAGGGGCAGCAGGGCCGCTGCGCTGGCATTGCGGTTTAGGCGCAGGCGCGATAGGTATAGGCTCATTCGGGGGCCTGCCGCTACGTGAGATAGACGCGCCGCTGGCTGAAGTGCCATTTTTTGCGGTCTAGCGGGGTGTCCCAGCGGGTCTCTTGGCGACCGTCCCCCAAATCTTCGTCGGATGCAATCAGGCGTTCAGTCTCTGGTTCAGGGGTGGGCAAGAAATCGGGCAACTTGAATTGCGCTAGGGCCGCCGGGACATCTTCCGCCTGTACTTGCTGCGGGGCCATGGGGGCGGAGAGTGGGCAGCTTTTGCGCCCCAAATAGGGGATGAAGGCGGGGCGTTTTAGGGCTTTGCAGAGAGCTGCGGCATCCTCGTCGCTCTCCTCTTTGGTCCAAAGGGCCACGGCGAAGGCGCAGTCGCTGTGGTAGTCGCGGCGGGTGATCAGGGCGTTGTCTTTGGGCTGCAAGGCGGCTAGGGCCTTGCGGCGGGTTGCGGGGCGTTTTATCCGGGTGGAGGGCACGGTTTGCACTGTGTGGAAGTCGCGCCAGTGCGGGCCGATTTTTAGCACTTCGACCGCCGTTTGCCAGATGGCTAGGGCTTCCTGCCCCGCCCGATCATCGCGCCGCACCCCGAGGGCGGCACCGAGCAGTCCTAGCAGGGCGGAGCGCCCCGGCCAATGCCATGAGCCGCGTCGTTCGTGCCCGGCCAGATCGCCAAACGCGCCCATGGGCGCGACCAGCGTCAGCACCACAAAGTTACGCATCGCGCACTGCCGCTTCGACGAATTCACGGATGGCATCCAGCGAACCCTGTTCGGCGGGGACGTTCATGATTGCGGATTTCTCCGACTGGCCGTTGAAGTAGGCTTTGGTCATCTGCCGTTCCGTATCTTGCAAGGCATTAATCGATGCCTGCAAGAGGTCCTTGCCTGCCACTGGGGTGAAGAAAGCACCCGCCAGGCTGCGCGGTTGCCGCTCGCCAGCTTCGGCGCGGAGGTAGCTGGCGCAGGTTTGGTGGGCGAAAGCGTTGCGTTTGCCGGAGGGGGTGGCGGTGGCTAGGGCTGCGGCTAGGGCCCCGGCGGCGCGGGCGGCGAGATCGGTGTCGCCTTCGAGGTTTTCGCGCAGCAGATTCACATCCACGCAGGCGTAGGTGTAGAACACGCCGGAGCCGAATCCAGCCTCGCCGACAAACCCGGCACCGGCATCTTCGCTGGGGGTTTTTAGGTCATCGACTGCGGTGTAAAAATCGTCTTCGACCACGGCGCGGTGGGTGGTTAGGGCGTGGCTGACCTGCACGGCGGCTTCGCGGTTGAAGTCCGGGTCACCGGCCAGCATGCGCCCGAACATGGCCACATCCGCTGCGCCATCGGCGGGCCGCAAAATCCGCTTCTTTAACTCGGCGTTGTCGGGCAGTGGTTCGCCCGCCGCTGCTTTGCGGGCCAGATCAATGGCGCAGGCGCGTTCATCGGGTGAGATAAAGGCCAGCTGCTTGGTGCGGATTTGGCCTTTTTTGGCGGCTTTTTCATCGAGTTTGCCGAAGACATCGGCGATCGCTGTCGCCAGTTCCTCGGCTTGCTGCCCGTCCACGCCCTCTTCTTTCAGGGTTTTGCGAATCTCCTCGCCAATGCGCTGGGTGCGCTCGCCGAGGTGCCCGGCCAGCGCATCTTGCATCGCATCCGACAGGCGGGCGGCGCGTTTTAGTGCTTGGCTGGAAATGCGCAGGCGCGGTTGCCCGCCGTAGGTGGCGGATTTGGGGCGGCCTTGTTCGTCGCGGTTGGGGTTCGACAGGGGGTAGATGGTTAGGTAGTGCAGTTGGATGAAGCGGTTCATGTTGTGGTCTCCTCAAGTTGCTCGGGTTTAGCGGCGGATGCGCCGAAGTAGTCAAAGCACCAGCTGGTGCGCACTCTATCATTCCACCAATAGAGGTTGTCTGCCAGACAAGACAGATTTACCCCGCCCTTTTCGCCCTTCAGCATTTGTAGGGCGCGGGACAGGGGGCGGATTAGCTCGTGGGGAGTTTCGGCGCGTAACAGACGGTGGAAGCGCATCTCGCTGAGCCGGGGTCTATCGCCTTCGCCGCGCTCCCCTAATCGGCAAGCCAGTCGGGATTCGCGACGGTTACTGTTGTTGTCTATACGGGCGATGGCGATGGCGATTAGGGCTAGGCGGTTGGGGCCGTCGCCGGCGGGGTGATGGCGCAGGTCGTAGCCTGCTTTCACGAGGGCGGCGTACAGGTCATGCACTGCGGGAATACCAAGTGCTTCCAGTGGGGTGGCGGCACGACGTAGTTCGGCGCGGGTTTTGCGGGCGGGGCCGTCGTCTTTTTTGATCGCCGCTTTCCACCAGTCTTTGCAGACTGTGCCGATATCCTTGGGTTTTTCGTCATTCATTCGGATTTCTCCGGTTTGAGGTGTTTGAATGTTGCCAGTAGCTTATTCCGCGCATGAACCGCTTTTTCCGCTTGCGCGATGTCCATCGTTAGTAGGGCAGGCTCCACATGCTGATCAAACAAACTGATCGCGACTTGGCGCATGTGCTTTCGCCAGCTATTCATGTCTGGTTTTTGATTCTTTGATAGGCGATCGACATGTTTTTCGAATTCGTCTTGAGTTTGGATAAAAAACGCTTCTTCAGCAGAGGCTATGTGGCCATCATAGCTTGTGCCTAGTTTGTTACCTTTCTTTTTACTCATCGCCTGTTTCAGGGCGGTGCGCAGGGCATTGCCTGCCTGCTCGGCGGCTTCGACCATGTTGCCTGCTTCGAGATCCGCATCGTCCGATAGTGGGAAAACGGGTTGTTCGGACCAGATGAAGTCGATTGGCTTCATGTTGTCCATTGCCCAGCCGGCCACTATTAGCTCGGCATTGTCTCCGTCTCCTTTACGGTAGCAGCGTAGGGTTTCAGGGTTTATGCCCTTTTCGCTGCTTAGCAGGATGCCGCGCCAGTTTCTATAGCCGAAAACGCCCGGCCTGGGATGCACCGGCAGCTTTTGCATCTTGGTGTCTAGGTAGTAGGGCGATAAATAGTGTAGCCAGCCTTGATAATTGGTGCCGTAGGGGCGTTGCATTACTTCAGTTATGCCGTTTTTATCCCCGACTAGGCGCAGGCGGCGGGGCTGGCCGAAGAACATTTCGGGGGGCGGCGGGTCGCCGGGGTCTAGGTTAGCGGGCGGTGGAGTCGGTTTCCCCGTTCCCTTTTCCGAAGTCTTGGTGGGGCGCATCCAGGGCAACTGCGTTAGATCTTCAAGCGGTGCGCTGGGCGGCACATTGGCCCAGATCATTGGCCATAGCCCCTGATTGCGCGGGCGCACTAGGGTCACCATGGGTCCACCGCCGCGCATGGAGGTGCGGTTGCCCGCCCCGCCTGAGGGCGCAAACGCCTGCAAGGTGTAGAGGGCCATGGCCGCCAGTGGCAGAGGTATGGATTCATAGCGGTCGCGACGCACCATGAGATCGGCGTTTTTCTTAGCGGTGGCCTCGCCCGCCGAGTCGATGAATAGCATGTCCGGCGGGTTCGTACTGCCTTCCAGATTTGGGTCGAAATCTTGCAAGAAACGGGGGCCGTCGCCGAGTAGGTTGAAGGCGGGTTTTAGGGGTTCGAGGCCGGCGCGTAGGGTGGCGGCATCGGGGGCTGGACCGCGATTTGCGCGGGCGGGTGGGCAGGCGAGGTAGGTTAGGCCGATTAGCAGTTCTAGGCAGGCTAGGTTTAGGTCGGGGCGTGGCCAAGCGAGTTCCCGTACATCGGGGTCGGCGATTTGGTCCGGGCGGATGATGTCGGGGCCGGAGTCTCGCTGGACGGGGATCCAGTGGTCGGAAATCAGGTTTAGCATCGGTGGTTTTTTTGGGTTGCTTGTGGTTGTTAGGGTTTTGGGCGGGCTACTAGGCCGAACTGCGCATCGTAGCGCAAACCGTCGGAGATCTCACCGTCTGGGTTCACTGGGGCGATGTCCAGTGTTTTGCGTTGCCACTCGGGCCAGCTTTGCTTGATCGCCGCGATCTTCGGGCAGTTCTGGTCTATGCCGCCTAGTTTTTCGTAGCGGCTGCGCGATAGGGAGACCTCGCTTTCTTCCCAGCTGGCGGCGTAGGGGTGCAGTCCATCTGGGCCTTGGCGGGCTAGGCGTAGGGTGATTTGTGGTATGCCTAGTCGCGTTAGGATTCTGTCTTCGTCGTAGACCTTTTGCGCGGCGTGCAGGTAGCCCTCTGGGGGCAATAGCAGATTGTTTGCCATGGCTCGCTCGCAAAAGACTTTGCCCTCGGTTTCAATTTCGGCGTTTTCCAGAGTTGCGGGCACCGGTTTGGAGTCGGGGCCATGCACCGCTTCGATCAGTTTGCGCAGTCCATCGGGGGCGTGGATTTGCCCGGCGGTGAATAGGGCTTGGGCGGTGCGCCATTGGTCGGCTAGGGGGTAGACCCATGCCCCGGCGGGGAACATGTTGCGGAGCCATTTTTCGTTTTCTACCTTTTCCGGGTCGGGCGATACCACGTGCAAAACTGGATCCGGGAGCGGGCGGTCGGATTTCGGGTGGCGGTCCATGTGCCGCCATAGCCGTCCGCTGCGCTGGATCAGGGTGCCGATCGGGGCTAGGTCGCTGATCATGAGATCGAAATCCAGATCGAGCGATGCCTCCACCACCTGCGTGGCTACCAGTACCCGTCCGGCGCGGTTGGTGCCGTCTTTGCCGAAGCGTTTTTGCAAGGCTTCTTCTTTTTCTAGGCGGTCGGCGACCGTGAAGCGGGCGTGGAGCAGGTCTGCGGCGATTCCGCGCTTTTCTAGATCCTGTACTGCCTCGATCGCTTCATCGACCGAATTGCGGATCCAGACGCAGGCGGCGTTGCGCTTCACTCCATCCGCTAGGATTTCCAGTGCATTCCGCGGTTCAATGCGGCGCACGGCGATGGTGCGGCGGGTTGCTGGTACGGGGTCGACCTCGCGGGCGGTGGCGGTTTTTGATAGCACGGTTAGGGCGGGGTAGGCGGTGGTTAGGGGGGTCTTTGTTTGTGCGGCGGGCATTCCCAGCCCTTTTTGGAACTGCGCTACGTAATGGTCGCGCATGCGTTGGGGCAGGGTGGCGGTCATCAGGATGGCGGAGCCACCGAGCATGGCGTGGAAGCGCAGCAGGTGGCTTAGCTCTCTTTCCATATAGGGGTCATAGGCGTGGGCTTCGTCGACTATTAGCACTTTGGATGACAGACCCCAGAGGCGCAGGGTGTTGAAGCGGGTTGGGAGCACCGCGAGCAGGGCTTGGTCGATGGTGCCGACGGCGATGTCGGCGAGCAGGATTAGGCGGCGGTCATCGGCCAGCCATTGGCCACAGGTGACCGGTTCATCGGGGTCTGAGCCAGCGTTGCCTTTAATTCGCTGGAAGTGCGGGTTGTGTTTGGCGCGGCCGTGGGAGAGGCCGAGGGAGGGTTTGCCGGTGAACAGGCGTGGGGCGATTTTTGCGATGCGCTCGTACATGGCGTTGGAGGTGGCCATGGTGGGTAGGGCGAAAAATATTCCTTGCGCTTTGCCGGCGGCGATCAAGCGGTGAGCGAGAATCAGGGCGGCTTCGGTTTTGCCGGAGCCGGTGGCGTCTTCGATTAGGGCTAGGGTGGGGCCTTTTGGCAGAGGTGCCTGTTTTGTGGCCTGTTGCATGGGGCGTGGGTCGGTATCGTCGGGCAGGATTTCTGCTTGTTCTTTTGGGGTTGCGTGGTGCAGGCCGGCTTCTTCTATGGCGGTTTTGGCATGCTGTTGGGTCTGCGCCCAATAGTCTTCGATCGGGATGTCCGGCGGTTTTACCCCGAACCAGTCGACGTTGGAGCCGATCCAGTCTGCCTGCACCGTTGCGCCGCTTAGTCGCCAGCTTAGGGCTTCGGCATCGGGCAGGCCGTTTAATGTGGCATCTGGGAACAGATCCAAGACTGCCGCCATCATGTCGCGGGCGACTGCTTGCGCCTCTTCGCCAATGGCTTTTTTGGATTTGTGTCGCTGGCGGCGGTCTTCATGTCTCGGCGGGCCACCGTGGTGGCCGGCTACGGCGGCGTAGAGTTGCTCGCGTTGGTTTTTGTCCCCGCCGAGTGCCGCTTCGAACAGATCATCGTGCATGGTGAATAAGGCGAAGCTGCATTGGCTGTGGGGCATGCTCCGCCCTGCTTGCCTGGTGATCTGTGCCTGAAAAGCCGCGCTGATCTTGCCGATGTCGTGCAGGGCGATTAGAGCTATCAGTGCCTGATTCCACGCTGGGCATTCGGTCAGCGGCTGCCGCTCCGCGACCGTGGTCGCCACCGCGCCCACATCCAGCATATGCCACAGGGCGGGGTGGTATTTATCCGCGATGGTTTTGCCGGGGTAGGCGGCGATGGTTTGGTGGGTTAGCACGGGGGTTGGGTTTGCTGTTTAGGGCCACAATTTGGCCAGTGGGAAACTAATGGCATCGAAGGGGGAGACGGAGACTTGGTCGTTTTCCGATAGCGAGGCGATTAGTAGCCATTGACCGGTTTTTTGTAAATGGAAGGCTTCTAGGGTTTGGGCGTCGGGGTCCACTAGCCATAGGTGGCTGACCCCTTCGCGGGCGTAGATATTACGCTTAGGCCCCAAGTCTAGTTGGCGGGTGGAGGGTGATAAGACTTCGCAGGCCCAGTCGGGGGCTAGGGTGAAGAAGGGCACATCGGGGTAGATGGGCATGCTGGTGCGCCGCCAGCCGCCGAGATCGGGGACTACCACGTTGTCGCCTAAGTGAAGCTCAGGCTCGAAGACAATTCGCCAGCCGCCGGGGCTGCCGGGATCATCGGGTCCGCCGGAATCGCCGTTGCCGCTGTTAAATGGTGAGTCCAGTGCCCCGCCTAAGCGTGAGCTGGCCCAAGCGTGGCGCGAGGCCGGGCGTGGGTGGGTGTAGAGGGTGCCGGCGATGATTTCCGCGACCATGTTGGGCGGCGCATCGAGCACATCTTGGTAGGTGGCGTATTTTTGGGCGGGTTGGGCCATGGGTTTCTCCTGTTTGTGATGCGGCTAGTTTAACCGTACTTTTCTCGGTGTTTGGGTGGCGGTGCCGGTGCTGGCTTGCCTCGCGATCCTTTCGTGACGCTGGATAATTATCGGCGGGAGTGAGCGGCAGAGAGGGGAGCACTCCGCTTGCCTAGGATAACGGGCTGGAGGCGCGGGTTAATTGAAGCGAGCTTCGTTCAGGACCCAGAAGATGTCATGTTTTTTGACCTCGCGGTTTTCTTCCGCTAGATCGGCAGCGAGCTTGCCTGCCTGGTCCCGCGCTTGCAGGTTCGCCCCGGCATCGATCAGGGCACTGACCATCTCGGGGCGGCCCCGTGCTGCGGCTTCATGTAGCGGGGTGCGGGCACTTTCCGTTTGGGCTTCCATATTGGCACCGGCTTTGAGTAATACCTCGACCAGTGCGGGCGACCCCCACCCTGCTGCCGCTAGGTGTAAGGGCGTGTGGCCGGTCTGGTCGCGTACCTTGGGGCTGGCCCCGGCATCGATCAGTACCTGCGCCGTATATTCTGAGGTCATGGCGGCGTGCAGGGGTGTGCGACCGACCTTGTCACGTGCGTGAAGATTGGCTCCGGCATCGAGTAGGGTCTGGACGGTATCCGAGCGGCCACGCGCTGCCCAATGCAGGGGGGTTTGGCGGTCTTGATCGTAGGCTTCAATGTTGACCCCGGCTTTGAGCAGTGCGCGGACCTTGGTCGGACTGCCGATGGTTGCTACATGTAGTGGGGTTTGGCCTTGGTTGCCGCGGGCTTCGATGCTGGCCCCGGCATGCATTAGTGTTTTGATGGTGGCAGGCAGATCGAGCGCGGGCGGGCGCATTGCATGGCGCAGGTCTTTAGGCCAATTTCCTTCTTTGACCCAACCATTTAGCAATCCGAGCATGGTGTTTGCGTACGCATTATCGCCCATTAGATGCAGGGGCGTGAGGCCATCGGTATCCTGCGCCTCCGGGTCGGCACCGGCCTGAATCAGCATCTCGATCATGGGGACTGCGCCGCAGGCGGTCGCCAGATGCAGTGGGGTTTGGCCGTCTTTATTGCGCGCATCGATCTGCGCCCCGGCGGCAATGAGTGCCCGCGCCGCATGCGGTGTGCCCGCTGCGCTGGCCACATGCAAGGGGGTGTGGTCGCCTTCGCCCTGCGCTTCCAGATTGGCACCGGCGGCAATGAGCACTTCGATGGTTTCCGCCGTGGCGAACTGCGCCGCCGTGTGCAGGGGGGTTGCGCCCCATTTGGCCCGCACTTCAATATCGGCCCCGGCTTCCAACAGTGCTTGGACCACCTCTGCCGGGCTGTTGGCGACCGCTAGATGTAGCGGGGTTTGACCGTCTGTGTTCTGTGTTTTCAGGTCGGCACCGTTTTGCACCTGAGCGGCGATGTCGGCGAGTGTCGCGTTGGCGAAAAAGCGTGGGGTGTTACAAGCATCGTTTGGCGTTGGGGTTTGGTTTTTTGGAAGTTTGATAATGCTTAGTTTTAGTAAGGGGAATCCCCGCGGTTTGGCGGCGACGAAGATCGCAAGTGCTCGGTTTTTTGGAAGTTTGATAATAAATAGATTGGGCATGGGGAATCTGGTTTTGGCGGTGGGTTAGGGCCAGAGTTTGGCCAGTGGGAAACTAATGGCATCGAAGGGGGGGACGGAGACGGTGTCGTTCTCCGATAGCGAGGCGATTAGTAGCCATTGGCCGGTTTCTTGTAAATGGAAGGCTTCTAGGGTTTGGGTATCGGGGTCCACTAGCCATAGGTAGCTGACCCCTTCGCGGGCGTAGATATTACGCTTAGGCCCCAAGTCTAGTTGGCGGGTGGAGGGTGATAAGACTTCGCAGGCCCAGTCGGGGGCGGTGGGGAAATAGGCGGTGGTGGGTAGCTGTGGCATGGTCGTGCGCCGCCAGCCGCCTAGGTCGGGGACTACTATATCGTCGCCTAGGTGGATTTCGGGTTCAAAGACAATCCGCCAGCTGTCGGGGCTATTGGGGTCATCGGGCCCGCCGGAATCGCCGTTGCCGCCGTTGAATGGCGAGTCTAGCGCGCCACCTAGCCGCGAGCTGGCCCAAGCATGCGGTGGGGCCGGGCGCGGGTGGGTGTAGAGGCTGCCGGCGATGATTTCTGCGACCATGTTGGGTGGGGCATCGAGCACATCCTGATAGGTGGCGTATTTGTGGGCGGGTTGGGCCATGGTTTTGCTCCGCTTGGCGATGCGGTTAGTCTAACCGCGCTTTGCTTAGTCATTGGTAACGATCGAAGGTTGAATCGGCGGAGCGGTTCAAGTTTTTGTATTTGGCAGGTGCTTTCCGACATGCGCCACGACTATCTTCGCGGGTGAACGATCTTTGTCAAAGATAAAATGGATTGATGCGCATGAGTTCGGATCCTTGGCACCAATTGTGATGTGGGGCTCAAATAGCTGTTTCTTGCCTTGATACATAAATTTGTAATGGTGGCCTTCCTTGCCTTTTGCGGTAACGGAGATATGCATACTACTCCGCCTCCAACCTTGGTCTTTCAAATACTTCAGGAGCCCTCCCGTTTCCTGCTGTTTCTTGCGCCAACCGTCAACAAATTTATCAAGGTGGGTCAACGCCGTGAATACGTCATAGGGGCGGTTGAACGGGCTTTGCTTTGCGGCGGAAATGGCCGTGTCAAGGATATCTAGGTTCTTGAGTTTTTGCTTAGCAAGCTTTACAGCCGCCGAGACGGAGGTGGGCGAGAGTTCCTCTGTCTCTTCGGATTCAGCGAGTTTGTCGGTACCGGTTTCGAAGAACACCTTCTGATTACATCTGAGATTAGCATTCTCTGCTTCGAGTTCTTTAATCTTCTTTTCGGCATCATCGAGCCGAGTAAGATCGCGCTCGTATTCGGATAGAAAATCTTCTTCGGCCTTCTCTTTTTTCTCGGCGAGGATCCTCCGTCTCTCCTCGGACTGGACGCGACGGATTAAATCCGCAATTCTGTTGTCGGGCACATAGCGAAAAGCTGCCACTTCAAATATCGTGCGCTCAATTTTGAGGGCAGCCCATCCAGTCCCGACCTTCTCGATCCAGTCCCCTAGGAACAAGTGATGGCTTCGCGGATTGCATGTTTTCGAGAATCCGGGCCAGTAAATTCGGGCTGCTCCGTTGAAGCAGGATAGCTGTCGACCGACTTCGTCGGTAAAATCCCACGTCAAATCAGGATTCCTAGCCTGAACCACCGCGGCTACACCGGCGAGGTTGAGCGCGAGCCGTGCGGAGTCAATCTGATTTAGATCCCCGCGGGCATATGGCGACAACAAAACCACGGGCAGCCTACGATGTTCGCTCGTCAAAATACGAAGCATGTCGGCCAATTCATTTTTCCCCAAAGGATATGGTTCAGCCCGAAGCTGCATTTCTCCAATGCGGACGGGTACCTTGGCGCAAATGTCGAGGATGACTCGGGGCGAGCCGAAAAGCAGTTTCGCGGGCACTACATTGTATTTGACCGACTCGATGAAAATAAGGTGTTCAACGCTACAGCAGTCTCCGAACTGGCCGACACGGATCTCATTCGCCCACCTCAAACCAGCATCTTTGCTATCGGGGTGGGACCAATGAATTTGAACCGCACGTTCGTCTTCGATCTCGTAGGGCGAACAAGTCAGTGAATGGCCATCCGGAAGTTCTTTGGGAGCAATTGCGACCTCCGGCTCGAACTCAAAATCGGGGATATCCTGTCGGTCTCTATAGTGCCCAATAATCCAGTCCCTATAGGTAGAGAGAACGTTTTCGATACCGTCCTTAGCCGCAACGTCGAAGCGGCAAGAATAAACAAGACGAGCCATTGTCTATTTCGTCTGGGATGCTTTAAGCATCCAGCCTCCATGTTTGTTGATGAGATGGGTCAAACGGATTACATATCAGGATGCAATGCATGTCAAGCCAAGGGGAAAGGCTTGAGCATGTCTGGATTCCTTATAATTGCTGAGGCGGAGGGGAATGGATGGCGGAGGGGCAGGGATTCGAACCCTGGGTACCTTGCGGTACGCCGGTTTTCAAGACCGGTGCTTTCGACCACTCAGCCACCCCTCCGTGGGCGGCAATTATAGACTGGCGGGGGGATGCCGCAAGCTTGGCGGGGCGGCGGTGGATTCGCCCGGTAAGCCGCTGTGGTGAGTCGGTTGCGCTTAGCTTTCGGGCGATGGCTCTGGGGAGGGGTGGCGGGGGTCGTTGGCGGGGCGGGCGATTTGGCGTTCTTTGTTTGGTGGAGGGCTGGAGGTGGCTGGCTCAGGAAGGGTGGCGGGTTCCGCAACAAGTGTTTCCGCTCCCGGATAGGTGCTGGGGGCGGCTGGATTATCGGCCGCGGGGGAGGGCGGGTTGCTTGTTGGGCGCGGGGTGGTAATTTGGGTCTCGGTGGTGCGTGGTGCGATGCGGGGGTCGTTTTGCGGGCGGGTGTAGGTGC
>JACONM010000021.1:13392-38339 GCA_014323765.1 Cellvibrionales bacterium
GGTGTTGGTGTTTCCGGGGGGGTGTTGGGTGGGGGTTCGGCGGCGGGCGTGGTGCCTAGCGGCGGGGTATCGTCCTGTGCTGCGGGGATTTCCAGAGCTTGGCCGCGCTGCCGTTGGCGCATGGGGCGGGGGTCGGAATGCGGTGGGCGGCGGCGCACGGCGGGCTGGGCGGTGCTGGCGTTGTTGGGTGGGGTGTTCGCCGGCTGTGTGGCGGCGCGCAATGCTTGCGCTAGGGCGCGGGTGTCTTCGGGCTGGACTCGAGTGGGGTCGCGGCGTTCGCCGATCGGGTCGGCGGTGGCGTGGTCGGCGGGGGAGTCTTGGCGGTCTGGAGCGGGCGGCGTTGGGCGATTGTCGCGCGGGTCTGGGTGTCGGTGTCTGGGCTGATAGCGGCGACCGGGGCCGCGGCGCTGGCGTTGGCCGTCGTCGCGGTTTCGATCTGGGCCGTTCTCGCGGTTTTGTTCGCGGTTATTCCATTGGTTTTGGTCGGGGGTTTGCTCCCTGCCTCTTGCCGGCATGTCGCGGTTATCGTGGCCATTGCGGCGGGGCGGTTCTTGGGGCTGGTTGCGGTTGGGGTGTTGGCGGTGGTCGGTCGGGGCATCACGGCGGTCATTGCGGCGACTGGTGGGTCGCTGGGCGGAAGTGGCGGGGCGTTGCGGGGCGTTGCGGGGCGGGCGTTTTGTCTGGGTTACTGGGGGTCGCTGGGTTGCCTTTTTACCCTTTTCACCGCCGAAGAGGGCGCGGCATAGGCGGAGTAGTGCGCCGAAAATGCCGCCCGTGCCTGCCTTTTTGCCGCGCGGGGATTTGGCTTTGGCGCGGGCTTTTGATTGTGCCTGCGATCGCGCCTTCGATCTGGTCGGGCGGGGTGGCGGTTGGCTGGGGGCGCGTCGCTGTACGGCGGCTTGCGGCTGGGGTTTCACCGGGGTGAGCAGCATGCGCTCGGCGGCGGATTGGGCGGCCTCAGGGGGGGCGATCTGGTGGCTTGGCTGCGTCGCTTCGCCATCCTGCAAACGTAGGCGGCGGATGGAATAGTGCGGCGTTTGTAGCTCGGCGCGGGGCAGGATCAAAATGCGCACCCCGCTTTGGCGGCGTTCCATTTCATGCACCGCGGCGCGTTTTTCGTTCAGCAAAAAGGTGGCGACATCCTGGGGCACTAGGGCATGCACTTCGCGGGTGTATTGCTTTTGCGCCTCCTCTTCCACCAGCCGCAGAATGGCCAGCCCCAGCGAGCGGATGCTGCGGATGGCCCCTTGGCCGGCGCAGCGCGGACAGGCTTCGAAGATGGTTTCTTCCAGCGACGGACGCAGTCGCTGGCGTGACATTTCCAGCAGGCCGAAGCGGGAAATGCGCCCCACCTGCACCCGGGCGCGATCGATGGACAGGGCATGGAACAGGCGGTCTTCCACCGCCTTGCGATTGCGCGCCGGGCCCATGTCGATGAAGTCGATGACCACCAGCCCGCCGAGGTCGCGGATGCGCAGCTGGCGACCGATTTCCTCGGCGGCTTCCAGATTGGTGGCCAGCGCGGTCTCTTCGATGTCGGTGCCGCGGGTGGCGCGGGCGGAATTGATATCGATGGCGACCAATGCCTCGGTTTTGTCGATGACCATGGAGCCGCCCGAGGGCAGGGTGACTTCGCGCTCGAAGGCGGTCTCGATCTGGGTTTCGATCTGAAAGCGGTTAAACAGCGGCAGGTCGTCTTCGTAAAACTTAATGCGCTCGCCGTAGCTGGGCATGACTTGGGCGATAAAACCCTGCGCCAGCTGATAGGACTCCTGCTTGTCGATGATGACCTCGCCGATGCTTGGGCGCAAATAGTCGCGGATGGCGCGGACGATCACATTGCTTTCTTGGAACAGAAAATGCGGGGCTTGCGCCGTGCGGGCATCTTTGGCGATCGATTCCCACAGCTGCAACAGGTAGTCGAGGTCCCACTGCAGCTCGGCCCGCTCGCGCCCGATGCCGGCGGTGCGGACAATCACGCTCATTCCGGCGGGTAGATTCAGGCCCTGTACGGCCTCGCGCAGGTCGCTGCGCTCCTCGCCCTCGATGCGCCGCGATATGCCCCCGCCGTGCGGGTTGTTGGGCATCAGCACCATGTAGCGACCGGCTAGGCTGATAAAGGTGCTCAGGGCCGCGCCCTTGGTGCCGCGCTCTTCCTTGACCACCTGCACCAGGATTTCCGCGCCCTCTTTGGGGCGACCGTTGGAATCGCCGCCCTCATTCTGGCCGTTGCCGAGATATTCCGGGGCGATTTCTTTCAGTGGCAGAAAGCCGTTGCGGTCGGAGCCATAGGTGACGAAGGCGGCATCTAGGCTGGGTTCGACTCGGGTAATTTTGCCCTTGTAGATGTTGCCGAGCTTTTGCTCTTTGCCGCGGGCTTCGATGTCTAGGTCGTACAGTTTCTGGCCGTCCACCAGCGCGATGCGAATTTCTTCTGGCTGGGTGGCGTTGATCAGCATGCGTTTCATAGCGCACTCCTTATCGGTGGGCGACAAGGACGGCTACGGGCTGAAGGGCGAGCCGGGTGCCTCGTGCGGAGGGCGGCAGGGGGGCGACGCATTGATCGCCTGCGCCTCTGGACTCGCTGGTTGCCATCGCCGACCGGTGGTCGACTACGGCTCAATGTTCAACCTCGCCACAGGGCCGCCGCTATCTATTGTTTGGGATAGGCACCGAGGTGCGCGGGCTGTGGCTGTAATACGTGTGCGTCGGGTGTCGCCGGTTGGGTTTTCCGGCTGCGGCAACTCTGTACCGAGCCGGGCGTTGGGTGTCCGACCGCCGCTCTTTGCTTACAATACTCGGCGGGCGGGGCATCTCTTCAGGTCGCGCCGTGAACAGGATACGGGCGCGATGCGGGCGAGTGTAGCAAGGCCAGCGCGCCGATTCAATCGGTAAAAGGCAGGGCGAATGGTGACGGCGGACTTAAGCCAAGTTTCAGGCGACAGATCGGGCGGCGACCCATCGCACCCGACCATGCCATCCGCGGCGGCGATGGGCGATGCGGCAGCCCGACCACAGGTGCGCCTAGTCGAAGTGGAAGCGGCCTACGCCGGCCAGCGGCTCGATAATTTCCTGTTGCGCGAATTAAAAGGCGCACCCCGCTCGCTGATTTACCGCATCTTGCGCACCGGCCAAGTGCGGGTGAACAAAAAGCGCGCCCGCCCGCCTCAGCGCCTTTACCACGGCGACCGGGTACGCATTCCGCCGCTGCGTTTGGGCACTGCCGCCGCCACCCTACCGCCCGGCCCCGCCCTGCAACAGCGGCTACGCGACTCAATCCTCTTCGAAGACGACCACCTATTGGCCCTCGACAAACCAGCGGGCCTAGCGGTCCACGGCGGCAGCGGGGTGGCGGCGGGGCTCATCGGCAGCTTGCGGGCGATGAACCTCGGCGGCGATTATCTAGAACTCGTCCACCGCCTAGACCGCGCCACCTCCGGCTGCCTGCTATTGGCCAAACACCGCCGGACCCTAGCGACCCTGCACCAAGATTTACGCAGCGGCCAGATCCAGAAAAGCTATCAACTATTGGTGGCCGGCCCCTGGCCCGCCGCAGTCACCAGTGTAGATGCCCCGCTCCGCAAATACCGCACCGCCAGCGGCGAAGCACGAGTACAGGTCAGCGAACAGGGCAAACCCGCCCGCACCCATTTTAAGGTTTTGGAACAGTTCGCCGCCGCCACCCTGCTGGAAGCAAAACTGGAAACCGGCCGCACCCATCAAATCCGCGCCCACGCCCAACACGCCGGCCACCCCATCCTCGGCGATACCAAATACGGCGACTATCATGCCGGCCATCACGCCGATCACGCCGATGTGTCACCCCAATCCCTCTGCCAAAAACTCCGCCTAAACCGCATGTTCCTACACGCCCACCGCCTAGCCCTGCGCCACCCCGAGACCGGGCAACCGCTACAGATCGAAGCCCCGCTACCCACCCCCCTCACCGCCGCATTGACCGCCCTGCGCCGCCCTGCGCTAGACTAGGCAACTATGGCAAGCATGGCAAACCGGACCAATACCCTAGTCACCGGCGCCGCCGGCTTCATCGGCTTCCACGCCGCCCGCCGTCTGCTGGATCGCGGCGAGCAGCTAGTCGGCCTCGACAACCTCAACGCCTACTACGACCCCGCCCTAAAACGCGCCCGGTTAAAACAACTCGAATCGCCCAATTTTCACTTCGTAGAAGGCGATTTAGCCTGCCGCCCCACCATCGAAAAACTCTTCGCGCAAACCCAATTCGACCGCGTATTACACCTAGGTGCCCAAGCCGGCGTGCGCTATTCGGTCGAAAACCCACCCGCGTACATCGACAGCAACCTAGTCGGCACCGGCAATATCCTAGAAGCCTGCCGCCAAGCCAAAGTGCAACATCTGGTCTACGCCTCCAGCAGCTCCGTCTACGGCCTCAACACCCGCCTGCCCTTCGCCACCACCGCCGAAACCGATCACCCCGCCTCCCTCTACGCCGCCACCAAAAAAGCCAACGAACTCATGGCGCACAGCTACGCCCACCTCTACCGCCTGCCCACCACCGGCCTGCGGTTTTTCACCGTCTACGGTCCCTGGGGGCGCCCCGATATGGCCCTATTCCGCTTCACCGAATCCATCCTCGCCGGCCGCCCCATCCAAGTCTTCAACCACGGCCAAATGCAGCGCGATTTCACCTACATCGATGACATTATCGAAGGCGTACTACGGGTGCTCGACCGCCCGCCCGCGCCCAACCCAAACTGGCAGGGCACCGCCCCCGACCCGGCCAGCAGCACCGCCCCCTACCGCCTCTACAACATCGGCAACAACGCCCCGGTCGCCCTGCTCGACTGCATCGCCGCCCTAGAATCCGCCCTCGGCACCCCCGCCAAAAAACAATTCCTCCCCATGCAACCCGGCGACCTCCCCGCCACCTGCGCCGATGTCGATGATCTAACAGCAGACTTCGGCTTCCACCCCGCCACCCCGCTAGAAACAGGCATCGCCAAGTTCATAGACTGGTACCGCACCTACTTCCAAATTTGAACCGCCTCCCCGCCGTCACCCGCTACAAAACCGCCCCACTTGCGGCTACAATCGCACCCCCACCTCTTCCTGCTCGCCATTGCCGCCCATGCTGCCGCAAACTGTCGACCCCTCTCGCTTAGCCGAACAAGGCGCGATCTACCGCGATCGATTGAGCCTAGCGCAGCTGCCGCGGGTGCGCGAATTGGCGTTGGCCGGCGACGAGGCGGGCTTTGCGGTGCAGATTGAATTTTGCTGCGATGCGCAACGCCGGGTGCGGGTGCAGGGTTCCGTGGCGGGCAATATCCACCTGGAATGCCAGCGTTGCATGCGGGCAGTGCGGCTCGCCATTGCGCAGCCGCTGAACCTGGTTGCGGTCTGGGATGAGGCGCAGCTGCGCTCGGTGCCGGCGGACAGCGACCCCTGGGAGGCATCGGATGGCTTTGACCTGCATGCGCTGGTCGAGGATGAAATTCTGCTGGCCCTGCCGATGGTGGCCCGCCATCCGCAGGGCGAATGCGCCCCGCCGGTGTCGCTAGCGACGGCGGACAGGGCAGATCGATACCGCCCCTTTGCTAATTTGCAAAGCATAGTGAGGGCGGCGGGCAACCCCTAAAACTTGGAGTAAAAAATGGCTGTTCAAAAGAGCAAAGTAACCCGTGCTAGGCGCGGCAAACGCCGGGCGCACGATGGACTAAGCGGTGCCGCCCTATCGGTGGATCCAGTGTCCGGCGAACGGCATCGCCGCCATCAGGTAACCGCCGATGGGTTTTATCGCGGGCGCAAGGTGTTGCCCGGGGCCGCTGAGCCGGAACCGGACGAGGCCGATGAGTAGGGCAGGGCGGGTGGCCCGGCTGCAGGGCGGACGGACAGGCGGATGGCAAGCATGACAGCCAGTGCGACTTTGGGTTTTGTGTTCCCCGGTCAGGGATCGCAACATGTCGGCATGCTGGCGGAATTGGCCGTGCAGCACCCGCTCATCACGGAAACCTTCACGCAGGCGTCGCAAATTCTCGACCAAGATCTCTGGGCCCTCTGCCAGCAGGGCAGCGAGGAAGAACTAGGCCGCACCGAAGTGACGCAGCCGCTCTTGTTGACCGCCAGCGTTGCCCTCTGGCGGCTTTGGCGGCAGCTGGATGGGCCATCGCCCGCGGTGTTGGCTGGGCACAGTCTGGGCGAGTGGTCGGCATTGGTGTGCGCCGGGGCGATCGAGTTTGCCGATGCCCTGCGGCTGGTGCGGCAGCGCGGTCGCTATATGCAGGCGGCGGTGCCGGTGGGCACGGGGGCGATGCTGGCGGTGATCGGGCTGGATGATTCGGCGGTCGCAGAGGCTTGCGCGGGGGCCGCAGGTCAAGACCGCGGGCTGGTCGGGCCGGTCAATTTCAATGCGCCGGGGCAGGTGGTGATCGCCGGGCATGTCAAAGCTGTGGAGCGGGCCGCCGAGAACTGCAAACGGGCCGGGGCCAAGCGCACCGTGCCCTTGCCAGTCAGTGCCCCGTTCCACACCGCGCTCATGCACCCGGCCGCCGATAAGCTGGAACAGGATATGGCGGCCACCGAATTTACTGCGCCCGCCATACCCGTGATTCACAACGCCAGCTTGGAATCGGAAACCGACCCCGCGGCCATCAAAAAGCTGCTGATCCGCCAAATTACCGAGCCAGTGCCTTGGGTGGCGACGGTCCGCAAGCTGGCCGAGATGGGCGCACAGCAGCTGTGCGAATGCGGCCCGGGGCGGGTGCTCAGCGGGCTGAATCGGCGGATTGCGCCAGATATAAGCTGTCTGAATACAGCCACGCCGCCGCTGTTAGAAACCGCATTGCAACAGGCCGCCCAGCCCCCCGCACACTGAGTAACCGCACCCATGGCAGCAAAAATGGCAGCAGAAGAGACCAAGCAAACGGCATTAGGCGGCAAGGTCGCCCTAGTCACCGGGGCCACCCGCGGCATCGGTGCCGCCATCGCCGCCGAATTGGGCCGGGTCGGGGCCACAGTGGTCGGCATTGCGACCAGTACGGCAGGGGCCGAACGCATCAGCGCACAGCTGGCCGAGCAAAAAATTGCCGGGCGCGGTGCCGTGCTCGATGTCACCGATTCCGCAGCGGTCGCCGACCTAGTCGCGCAAACCACCGCCGACTATGGCGCGCCGACCGTGCTGGTCAACAACGCCGGCATCACCCGCGATACCCTGCTGTTGCGGATGAGTGCCGAGCAGTGGTCGGAAGTGATCGACACCAACCTAAACGCCGTCTACCGCCTGTGTCGCGCCTGCCTGCGTGGTATGACCCGTGCCCGCTGGGGGCGCATCATCAATATCGGCTCGGTGGTCGGCGGCATGGGCAACGCCGGGCAGGCCAACTACGCGGCGAGCAAGGCCGCGGTGGCCGGCTTTTCCCGCTCGCTGGCGCGGGAAGTGGGCGGGCGCGGCATCACGGTCAACACCGTCGCCCCCGGCTTCATCGACACCGATATGACCCGCGCCCTAGACCCGCCACAGCGCGAAGCCATGCTCGCCGCCATCCCCGCCGCCCGCTTCGGCGAACCGCAGGAGGTCGCCGCCCTGGTCGCCTTTCTGGCCTCCAACAGTGCCGCCTACATCACCGGCGAGACCATCCAGCTAAACGGCGGCATGTACATGGCGTAGAGGCCCTGTTGCAACGGGCGCAAACCGTGTAGAATTGCGCCCCCTTGAGCCAGACCGCCCGCCAACCCCAACACGGGCAATTCATAGGAGACCGAACATGAGCGACGTAATAGAACGAGTACGCAAGATCGTGGCCGAGCAGCTCGGCGTGAACGAGGGCGAGGTGAAGAACGAAGCCTCCTTCGTCGATGATCTGGGCGCAGATTCGCTGGACACCGTGGAGCTGGTGATGGCCCTAGAAGAGGAATTCGAGACCGAAATTCCCGACGAGGAGGCCGAGAAAATCACCACCGTGCAGCTGGCCATCGACTACATCAACACCCACCTCAAAAGCTAGACAGCACGGTGCAAGGGCCGGTTGGCGCGCAAGTGCCAACTGGCTTTTTTGTGTTTGGGTGGATGGTGCCGCATCGAGTGGGCCTTTTCTCTTGCTGTTAACGAAGCGCGGTGGCAAGCGCAGGCGGCGAATGCTATCTTGGTATAACCGTGACGTGTGAGACATGATGGAGTACTAGCATGGTGCCTAACGGTCAAAAATCTACTAGGAAGGTGGGCGAGAGCCTAGTCGTTGCTGAACTAGCGAGGCTCGGAATGGATGCTGATGAGGCGATGGCGCATCTACAGTTGAGAACTTTTCAATCTGGCGGCGATGCGCAACTCGATGCAGCTCGCTTCATACGCATTGAATTTGATGGATCTCGTCAAATAGTACGCGGAACTGACGAAACACTGGATGGCGCAATGATCTGTGTGTTCGTGAAAATCGGTGAGCGTTATGGGGAAGACGGGTTTTTCATCCTGCTCCAGCGTGACTTACAAGCCATTATCCTCAAAAACCACGAGACATACCTGCGGAAGCATGATGGCGTGCGCCCGCGGAACCCAAAATCAACGCATACAGCCGTAAGCCTTGCCGATCTAGCGGAATTTGAGGACAACTGGGCACTGATTGAGAATCGTCTAGCGGTAAGAGGGTAAGAAGGTGCGCGTAGTGCTACCTGACCGCAACGCGACGGCTTGTGGCCAGTCATCGGCAGGGTAGATGGTACTTCGATTCTGGTAGCATCCCCGTCCTCGCAGTGGCCACCCATTGGCGACTACGTCGCTCTCCTCTCCCAAATCTGAACCTAGAGGTTCCCGATGAAAAATTTTGATCCTGCACGTCAGCGGCCAATCTGGTCTGTTCTCGTGTTGTTGCTACCCTTAGCTAACGCGGGATACGGTAGCGCACCCACGCCAGTGGTGGAAGAGCACCCCCCGCCACCGTCGCGTATCAGTCTCACCGCCCTGTATGATGAAAGGCTTGAAACTATACGGTTAAACCTTGCGAGTCAACAGCTATCAGATCAGATTAAACATCTATCGGGTAATCGTGAGCGGGTATGGAGTGAGATTGAACGCATGCAACCGGAGTTTAAGCGGATAGAGTCCGAGATTGAGCGGGTAGAAAGCGGTATTGCACAGAAAGCGAAACAGGCAGTAATCGAGGATTCGGATCTGCAGTTTGCAGAACACTCGCTTCAAGCCGTACGTCGGGTTTTGTCTAGTACTTTGCCAGTATTGATATCTTCAGCAAATGCGATGGATTCTTGGGTGGGTTCTTCAATCGATACGGTTATGGAATCCATGGGTGCCCCTGATTCGACCACCCCCCGCATTGATGACGGCAAGGTCTATCTCTGGTTACAGACATGCGGTCTTGGCATAAACGCCCGCCGTTCTTTTACCACCGATCGGGCGGGCAAGGTCGTGGACTGGTATATGAAACAATGCCCCTGATCGTCTGCCCACATCCTCGCCTTAGTCGCCCTTCATAACCACCAACTCCAGCCGCATCGCCCCCCAATGCCCCCCACCTGGCTAATAAACGGCACCAAACAACCCCAGCTCCCCGCCGACAACCGGGCCCTAGCCTACGGCGATGGGCTGTTCGAAACCATGCGCGCCATCGATGGCCAAATCCCGCTATGGAAACGCCACCGCACCCGCCTACTCCACGGTTGCGAGCGGCTGGCACTAGATCCCGACATCGACCAAATCGAAAAAAACCTAGCGCAGGCGAAGCACCTAGCCGACAACGAACAAGCGGTGATCAAGCTAATCCTCTGCCGCCGCGGCCCCGCCACCGGCTACGCCCCCACCAGCCGCGCCCATGAAACCTACATCCGCATCGCCGCCCTCGATATGCCGCCCGCCGCCCAATCTGACCCCACGCAGGCGGGCGATGCTCCACCGGGCCTAATCGCCCGACTCTGCACCCAGCGATTGGCAACCCAACCCGCCCTAGCCGGCATCAAACACCTAAACCGGTTAGAGCAGGTCCTCGCCGCCCGCGAACTGCACCCCGGCGAGGACGAGGGCATCCTACTGGACGCGGAGGGGCGGGTGGCGGAAGCCATTTCCAGCAATTTGATTGGCGTAATCGAAGGCCGCCACATTTTCCCCCAATCGAGCGCAGCCGGGGTGCGTGGGGTGATGCAAGCCCTAGTGCACGACTACCTCAACCAAACCGGGCAACAAACGGCCATCGAACCGCTCGACCTACCGCGCTTGCAACAGTGCGAAGAATTACTCGCCTGCAACGCCGTGCGCGGCATCCGCAACATAGCGCGAATCGGCGACCTCTGGCAGTCCCGCACCCAACAGGCCGGCCCGGCACTGCGAACCATGCTGCGCAAGCGTGTATCATCTGGGTTCTTCAGCTACTAGGCGGCACCCATGCGGCGGGCATTCAAATTTCTGGCCCTAGGCGGCATTTTGCTGACCGCCCTGACCCTACTCACCGCCACCGCCGCTTGGGTTTTCCACCAGCGTTTTATGGATGCGCCCCTGCCCCTCGCTACGCCCATAACCATCGAAGTGCCGCCCGCCAGCACCCTCTGGTCAGTGGCCCGCAAACTCAAAGCGAAGGGGGCACTAAACCACCCGTGCCTGCTGATCTGGCATGCACAGTGGCACGGGCAAAGCCTGATTCAAGCGGGCGAATACCGCCTGGAACCGGGCTTAACCCCCCGCGGCCTGCTGCGCAAATTGGGTAGCGGCGCGGTGCTCACCTACACCCGCACCTTCCCCGAAGGCATCCGCTTCGCCCGCATGCGCGCCGACCTAGAAGCCGACCTACGGCTCACCGCCGACACCAAAGACCTGACCGACCCGCAACTCATCGCCCGGCTAGGGCTGGAAGTCGCCCATCTGGAAGGCTGGTTTTACCCCGACACCTACCGCTTTGCCCGCCACACCCAAGTCTCCGCCATTCTCAAACGCGCCCATCGCCAAATGCGCCAAACACTGCAAGAAGAATGGCAAAATCGCCGCCCCGACCTGCCCCTAGCCAGCCCCTACGAAGCCCTAATTCTGGCCTCGCTCATCGAAAAGGAAACCGCCGTGCCCGCCGAGCGCGCCACCATCGCCGGCGTTTTCATCCGCCGCCTGCAACAGGGCATGCGCCTGCAAACCGACCCCACCGTCATCTACGCGCTCGGCACCGCCTACGATGGCAACCTGCGCCGCCGCGACCTAAATGTCGACAGCCCCTACAACACCTACCGCTACCCCGGCCTGCCGCCCACGCCCATCGCCCTACCCGGCCGCGCCGCCATCGCCGCCGCCCTGAACCCGGCGGCTGGCGACAGCCTATACTTCGTCGCCCGCGGCGACGGCTCCCACCATTTCTCCGCCACCCTCGCCGAACACAACCGCGCCGTCCGCAAATACCAAATCGAAAAACGCCGCCAAGATTACCGCTCCACCCCCGCCCCCTAACCGCCAATCCCCATGCCAAATAATCACCCGCGCCGCCATCTATTGAGCGCGACGCGAATTTGCTAACAGATTCACAGCCGGAGGAATCTGAGATGAACAAAGCAAGGCTACTATTGACACTGCTACTCGCCACGCTTTCTTTGGGCTTGAAAGGCTCAGAATTGCTGGACGAAGTCATACAGCAGGAGCAAGTAAAAGCCAAACAGGAGCACATATCGTCTACTGTGGCGGAGGCTTGTTGCAAGCATCTAAGCGCAATGAGAGGTATTTGCGCGCTGGAAGGAGCGGCGACACTGCTCAGTTGCCCTGCGAAAGTGCGGGTACGGCTGTTGAAGGATGGAATAGTCCACCCGGAGCGACGCGGCAACCGCACTTATCTGTGTGCTGGCAGCGAATGTTTTGCCCAAGACGAATTGCGATAGGAGGAAGCAGAAATGGAAATCATGCACCCTATTTATTGGTACCCCTTATACATCCTGTGCATCCTAGGCATCGTGTTTCTTGTGCTTTGCGTCGGGTTCGCGCTGGTATCCATGTTTTCGGGGGGACGATAACTGGAACGCATTCTGCGGTGCGCTACTTTTTACTGCTGGATTGTTTTTGCTGATCTACGGGACAAACGAGCTAGAAAAAGCGTCTCCCCATGGCATCGATATTCTCCCGTCGTTTTTCATGGAAGATTTCTGATGCGCAAGCGCAAAGGCGGACAATAATGTTGCCGCCCACACCGCCTCGCCAGCATCCGCTATGCATCGCAACAAGCCGAACCAAACGATGAGCGCAACCCCCGGCAAATTCATCACCATCGAAGGCAGCGAGGGCGCGGGCAAATCCACCGGCATCGCCCATATGCACGCCTATTTGAAAGCGCACGGACTGGACCCCCTCTGCACCCGCGAACCGGGCGGCACCGCCTACGCCGAAAAAATCCGCGAACTGCTACTAACCCCCCACACAGACGAACCGCTCGACCCCACCGCCGAATTGCTGCTGATTTTTGCCGCCCGCGCCCAGCATCTAGCCGCCAAGATCCGCCCGGCCCTACGCACCGGTCGTTGGGTGCTGTGCGACCGCTTCACCGATGCCAGCTACGCCTATCAGGGCGCAGCACGGGGATTGGGCGCGGTCCCGGTAGCGCAGCTAGAAACCATGGTGCAGGGCGATATGCGCCCGGATCTAACCTTGATATTTGATCTGCCGCCCGCAGCCGGTCTACAACGTGCCCGTCAGCGCCGCGAACGGGCAGAGTCCGAAGCAGACCGCTTCGAAGGCGAGACCCCAGAATTCTTCGCCAAAGTCCGCCAAGGCTACCTAGACCGCGCCGCCGCCTACCCGGACCGCTACCGAGTGCTCGATGCCAGCCGCCCACTGGTCGAAGTACAGCAGAATCTCACGCAAATTCTGGACGCGGAGCTAGAACGATGAGCGCATTGCAAGCACTGCCCTGGCTGGCCGACCCCTTCGCACAGGCGGCACGAGAGCTGTCCGCCGGGCGCACTCCGCACGCCATGCTGATAAGCAGCGCCCCCGGCGGCGGGCTGGATGAATTTGCGCAGGAATTGGCCGCGCTGCGACTCTGTTTTGACCCCGGCGACCTTGACCTCGGCGAAAAGGGGGCCTGTGGACAGTGCAAATCCTGCCTGCTACTACGCGCCGGCAGTCACCCCGACCTACAACGCTTAGCCCCCGAAGGAGCCAGTGCCGCCATCAAGGTCGATGCAGTGCGCAGGCTGGTCGAGACGCTGGCGCAGACCCCGCAAATCAGCCCGTGGAAAGTGGTCATTATCACCGCTGCCCACCGTATGAACCCCAACGCCGCCAACGCCTGCCTGAAAGTATTGGAAGAGCCGCCGGGCAACAGCCTGCTACTGCTACTCAGCGAACGCCCACAGCTGCTGCTCCCCACAGTGCGCAGCCGCTGTGTATCCCTACGCCTGCCGCCGCCCACCGCCGCGCAATCAGCGACCTATTTGCAGGACCGCGGACTGGAACCGCCGCTGATCGAGCAGGCATTGACAGAACTTGGCAACCGCCCGACCGAGATCGCCCAATGGGTCGAGCAAGACATCTGGTCGGCTTGGCAGCAAGCGCACGAACAGATCGCCGCCCTCTCCGCCGGGCGCATCAGTGCCATAGAGGCGGCAAACAAACTCAAGGGGCAAGACCTCCCGCGGCTCATCGACTGGCTACTGGAACATCTGATGAAGAAAATGCGCAACGCGGCCCTGCAGCAACCCGCCATCTTCAAACGCCTGAATCGCCCCTACCGCAGCCTGTTGCAAACCCGCCAAGACCTGAATGCCGGGGCCAACCCCAATCCGCAGTTAAGCCTAGAAAGCCTGTTCGTCGACTGGCCGACCGAGCGCGGTTAAGGTGTTGACCGTTGCCAGCCCGGGCCGGCTATTTATCCGGCCATGGACAAAGGCGCATTGCCCGCAGGCGGGGGGCGGGCTACAATCCGCAAGCGCAACCGGTGCAAAAACTAGGAGGCAACCATGCAAGCAAAAGACGGCGGCGGTGCCCTGTCGCTAAACTGCAAGGACGATCTCGATCTCTATCGCGCCTACATGCCCTTCATCAAAGGCGGCGGGCTATTCATCGCCACCACCCGCCAATACCGCATCGGCGAGGGCGTATTCGCGCTGGTCACCCTGCCCGGCCAAAGCAAACCCAAACCAGTCGCCGCCCGGGTGGCCTGGATAACCCCGCCGGGGGCTGCCGCCGCACTGCCCGGCATCGGCATTCAGCTGGGCGACGAAAACCGCGAGCTGGTCAAGCGCATCGAGACCCTGCTGGTCGAACAAGCCGCCTCCGGCAAACCCACCTACACCATGTAGCCCCGCCAATGATCGACAGCCACTGCCACCTAGACCTGCTAAACCTCGACTCCCACCAAGGTTCCCTCAGCGCCGCCCTAGACGCGGCCCGCGCCCGCGGTCTACGCGGTTTTCTGTGCATCGGCATCGACCTAGACAAAGCCCCCGCGCTACTGGAATTGACCGCCGCCAGCCCGGACATCTGGCTGGCACTAGGAGTACACCCCCTGACCGACCCGCTATTGACCGATGCCAGCCCCCTGCGCGAATACTGCGCCCGCCCGGAGGTCATCGCCATCGGCGAGACCGGCCTCGACTACCACTACGACGACACCAACCGCGCCGCCCAAAAACACTCTTTCGATCTGCACCTGCAAACCGCCGCCGACCTCGACAAACCCGTGGTGGTCCACACCCGTGCGGCGCAAGCCGACACCCTCGACCTGCTAGGCACCTACGCCGGCAAAACCATCGGCATCATGCACTGCTTCACCGAATCCTGGGCGATGGCCCGCCGCGCCCTAGACCTCGGCTACTACATCTCCATTTCCGGCATCGTCACCTTCCGCAACGCCGAAAACGTCCGCGATGTCGCCCGCCAAGTGCCCCTCGACCGCCTGCTGGTGGAAACCGACTCCCCCTACCTCGCCCCCGTGCCCTACCGCGGCAAGCCCAATCAGCCGGCCTACCTGCCCGAAACAGTCGCCTATTTAGCCGAATTACGCGGCATGACCGCAGAGGACCTCGCCCAGCAAACCACTACCAATTTCCACCGCCTATTCCCCACCACCCACGCCGATATCGCCGCCCTAGAAGCATCGCCTGCCCGCCCCGCCACCGCGACCGCCCCCCACCCCGCATGAAACGCATCGAATTCAAAACCCTCGACCCACGCATCGGCAGCGCCGAATTCCCCCTGCCCGCCTACGCCACGCCCGGTTCCGCCGGCCTAGATCTGCGCGCCCTCCTCGACCAACCGCTTTCCCTTGCGCCGGGGCAGGCCGAGCTCATCCCCACCGGCCTCGCCCTGCACATTCGCGACCCCGCTCTGGCGGCTCTGGTACTACCGCGTTCCGGTCTGGCCCATCGGCAGGGGCTGGTGCTAGGCAATGGAATCGGGCTGATCGATTCCGATTATCAGGGGCAGCTACTGATCTCGGCCTGCAACCGCAGCCAAGCGACCCTGTGCATTGAACCAGCGCAACGCATTGCGCAGCTGGTGTTTGTGCCAGTGGCGCAGGTGGCTTTGCAAAAAGTCGCCGCATTCACCCACAGCGAGCGCGGCGAGGGCGGTTTTGGGCACTCCGGCCAGCACTAAGCGGCCCGCCGGGCAACGCACCTATCGCATCCTGTTCGCGGTGCTGCTAACGCTGTTGTTGCTGTTGCAATACCGGCTCTGGGTGGGCCCCGGCAGCCTCAGCCAACGCCTCGCCCTACAACGCGAAATCGCCACCCAACGCGATCAAAATCAACAGCTAGAAACCCGCAACCGGGCGATTATCGATGAAATCGAAGTATTGGCCAGCGGGGCCGAGGGGCTGGAAGAACTAGCCCGCTCACGGCTAGGCATGATCGGCGCAGACGAAGTTTTTTACCTCCTCCCCGAACAGCCCGCCCCCACTGCCCCCGCACCTGAATCCGCAAACGAAGCCCCTTAAAAACAACCATGAACCCAGCAACAACGCACCGCAACATTGACTTTGAAAACCTAGCCTTCGAAGACTCGGCGGCAGTATCGCCAGCACAACCTATCCGCCCCCGACTGGTACAGGGCGATGCGCTGGACGTGCTGGATAACCTACCGAACCGCCCAAAATTCGACCTAATCATCGCCGACCCGCCCTACAACATCGGCAAGGATTTTGGAAATGATTCCGATAATCGCCCACTGGCGCACTATGTAAAATGGTCCACAAAATGGATTTCCCGCTGCCTAGATCTCCTGGCGCAGAACGGCATTATGTATATTTACGGCTTCCCCGAAATCCTCGCCCATATCGCCGTCCAATATCCGCTGGAAAACCAACGCTGGCTGGCTTGGCACTATACGAATAAAGCGGTGCCAAAAGCCAGGTTCTGGCAACGCTCGCACGAGAGCATTCTCTGCCTCTGGCCGCCCGGCCAATCGCGCCCCACTCTGGAAATAGATCAAATCCGCGAATCCTACACCGACACCTATCAGAAAAACTCCGTCGGCAAGGTGCGCGCTGGTACCGAATCCCGTTTCGGCGGGCGAAGTGACCGAGAAACCATTTACACAGATCACGGCGGGGCCCTGCCACGAGATGTCCTAAAAGTCCCCGCCCTAGCCGGCGGTGCCGGGGCCAGCGAACGCTGGTTCAAATGCCACGACTGCGGCGGCAAAGTCTTCCCACCGCATGCAGCAAAACACCACCGAGACCACGCCACCATGAAACACCCAACGCAAAAACCCATGGAACTAACTCGCCGACTAATCAGATCCCGCATTAAGGGCAACACAGGCAAAATACTTATCCCGTTTGCCGGTTCCGGGTCCGAATGCGTCGTAGCGATGAAATTGGGCATCGAATGGCTAGGCCTTGAACTCAATCCCGAATACGTAGATTTCGCACAGCAATGGATGAGCCATGTATCGTCTGAATTCGTATCCGCAGCTATCCGAATAAAAAATCACGGAATGGAACACCTGTGCAATCAACTGAAAATGCAAAACAAAACGAATTATTAAAACCCACATAAAAATTTGCAAATCAATCGCGGAGAAATAGGCAATGAAAATAAAACAGCTACATATGATCTTCCTAGCAGCAGGTCGCGGCACACGTTTTGGCGATTCCACCCCAAAACAATACGCGCCGCTCGCCGACCGACCGCTAATCGAACACAGCCTAATCACCCTGCTCGACTTCACCGATAAATTAACCCTAGCACTGGCCGCGGATGACCACCACTGGCCGCAGCTGAAGCTGGCCACCGACCCCCGCATTCGAACAGTGACCGGCGGGGCAACCCGCGCCGAATCGGCGCGCAATGCACTGCTCAGTTTACGCGGAGCAAAACCGCAGGATTGGGTATTAGTCCACGATGCCGCCCGCCCCCTGTTGGCAGCATCCGACCTGCACAAATTATTGGCCGCGCTGGCCGATGAGCCAGTCGGCGCACTGCTCGCCACGCCCATCCGCGCCACCGTCAAACGCGCTGATAGCACCGATCGAATAATCCGCACCGAAGACCGCCGTGGACTCTGGTCTGCCGCCACCCCGCAAATATTTCGCTATTCCCTATTATACGAAGGTTTGCAGCAGGCGGATGATTTGGCGCAAATAACCGATGAAGCGAGCGCAGTCGAATCTCTCGGCCACAGCCCACAACTCATCGAAGGCACACCCAGCAATATAAAAATTACCACACCCGCAGATCTGGCTTTTGCCGAATTACTGCTACGGGCGAGGCAATTAGAATCCAAATCAAAAATAGAGCCAGCCCGCAAAACAGATCAACAGGAAATTTGAATCATGCAAATACGCATCGGCCAAGGGTTTGACACCCACGCCTTCGGGCCGGGCGACCACCTGCGCCTCGGCGGAGTGCGCATTCCCCACTCCCGCGGTTTAGTAGCGCATTCAGACGGCGATCTATTGCTACACGCCATCTGCGATGCCCTGCTCGGCGCGGTGGCCGCTGGCGACATTGGCCAGCATTTCCCCGACACCGACCCGCGTTGGCAACAAGCCGACAGCCGCCTTTTACTGCGCCAATGCGCCCACCTAGTCCACCAGCACGGTTACCAAATCGGCAACCTAGATAGCTGCATTATCGCCCAGGCCCCACACATGGCAGCGCACATCCCCACTATGCGCGCCAATATAGCGGCAGACTTAGGCTGCGATCTAGAGCAGATCAGCGTCAAAGCCAGCACCACCGAAAAGCTCGGCTTTGTAGGCCGCAAAGAAGGCATCGCCGCCCAAGCCACTGTGCTGGTTTTTGCGGGCGGAGATCAGTATAATCGTGACAAATGATCAAATGCGCTTCATGCATCTTTAATGCCAACACACAGAGGATATAAACTTGAACCATCTATATTACGGCGACAACCTAACCATCATGCAGGAAATGGAATCCGCCAGCGTCGATCTCATTTACCTCGACCCACCCTTTAATTCCAACCGCTCCTACAACGCCATCTACAAAGATGAAACCGGTCGGCCTCTTCCGGACCAGATCGATGCCTTTTGCGATCTATGGACGCTAAACGAAGAGCATGAGCGAGCCATCCGCCATATGCCAGTGATCCTGCGAGAAGCAGGATTAGACGATGAAACAGTCGAATTCTGGCGACTGTGGATGAACGCCCTACGCAAAACCCAACCCACCATGCTGGCGTACCTGTCCTACATGATGCAGCGACTCATAGTAATGAAGCGACTGCTACGCCCCACCGGCTCAATCTATCTACACTGCGACCCCACAGCCAGCCATTACATTAAAGTAATGATGGATGTGGTTTTTGGGAATAAAAACTTTCGCAATGAAATTATCTGGGCCTACACCGGGCCGAGCGGTACAAAAAGCCAATACCCTCGCAAACATGATGTTGTTTTATTCTACAGCAAGGGCGATAAATGGGTTTTCAATTCCGATAATATTCGCATCCCCTACAAAAAATTAAGCACACAAAAAGGCGGCGGAGGTATTGGCGGCGATATGGATGAGAAAGCAGTCGCCGAGTATGTGAAACGTGGCAAGATACCAGAATCCTGGTGGAGCGATATTAGCCCCGTAGGCCGCATTAAATCGGAACGCCTAGGCTACGCCACCCAAAAACCCGTCACACTACTAAAGCGGATCATATCGGCATCCAGCAATGAAGGAGACACAGTCTTGGATCCCTTTTGCGGCTGCGCCACCACCCTAGAAGCCGCACACCGGCTTAAACGAAATTGGATCGGCATAGACATCGCCATCCACGCTATAAAGCGGGTAGCCGCTATCCGCCTAGGCGAACGCTGCCACTTGAAGCAAGGCAAAGATTTCGCGATAGCCGGGATCCCGCACAGCCTAGAAGGAGCCAAGGATCTATGGGAACGAGACAAATACCACTTTCAAAAATGGGCAGTGGAAGAGGTAGACGGATTTGTCACCGCCAAGCGCACCGCCGACGGCGGCATCGATGGCCGACTGTACTTCGACATGCCCGGCCAGCGCGACCTGCAAAGCATGATCTTAGAAGTCAAAGGCGGTAAAAATGTCAGCATCGCCGACTTCCGCGCCTTGCACAGCGTCCTAGAACGGGAAGAAGCCTTAATGGCGGGCCTCATCACCATGGAACCGCTACCCGACCGCCAAAAAACCAACTTCCTAAAACTAGCCGCCCAAGCCGGCGATCTAGAAATGCCCGGCTCAATCCGCCATTACCCCAAACTCCAAATCCTATCCGTACCCGAAATCCTAGAAGGCAAGCGGTTTGCAACCCCTACGCCCATGGGGAAGTCTGGGTCGTTGCAGAATAAATTGAGCTATGGTGATGACCAAAATTAACGGCTTATTCCTCTTCGTTTAGCTTGTTAAGAAGATTTTGAGCTTGCGTCAAAGCTTCAGTATTATTCTGCTGGCGAGCCAATTCACAAGCCTTCTCCAGATCGGCTTTTGCCCCCGCTTTATCTCTGTCAAATTTTGCCAGACCGCGATGGAAGAAAGCTCCGAGAAAATCCGGTTTGAATCGAATCGCTTCATCGAAATTCTCGATAGCATCCTTGTATTTTTTAATAGCGTTTTTCTCATCACCTAGAGAGGACATCAGTTTGGCGATTTTGCTTTGTGCGTAGCCTAGTAAGGAAAATGCCTCGGCGAGATCCGGTTTTAGCTCAATCGCTTTATCGAAATCCTTAATTGATTGCTCGAAGTCTTTGATGGCTTCTTTATAATGATCGATACCATTTTTCGATTTTTCTTCTCCCATGTCAATTTTCACTCGGCCACTATGGAGGAAAGCAATGGCACGTTGCGAGAGGTGTTGATTCTGGATATAGCCGAATAGATCATTGTATACGGTCTCCGTTCGAATGTTACAGAATTGCGCCAAATACTTCAGGCATGGCCGTTTTAAATGCTTTGGAATCGAAATTTTTCTCAAGTACTTCTCGCCGGTGGAAACGTGCCCGTATCGGGTGTAGACAAATACACTGTGTTGTCCCTCAACACGGACACGTGATATTTCGGTTCTAGCTGGTTCAAGAAATGTAAAGGATTTAGAAGTGTCTTTGTCGTGAATATCTTCGGTTTGAGATTGTACCGGTAACACAAAAACATAGCCGTCTTTGTCTGTCTCACCGTTACATGCGAAAAACAACGCTACAAACATGTTACGACTAAAGTCTATCAGGTTGGTTAGTCCGCCGAAATGTTGTAAATCTGTTAAGATTTCTTGGGCGGTGCTATCTGGTCGAAAATACCTAGATCGTGCATGCTCTATCATGTTCTTTTCGATATCGATCGTATCAAAATTCTCATTTAGAAATGAAAAATGTTCTTGATGAATTCGATAGATTTTAGACGAGACCGGATACGGATATTGTTTATTCTCGCCCCTAAAGATCGCCTCTTTACCCCGGCAAGCATCCTCAATCTCCGCGATCAGCCCCCGCACAGCATCCTCCTGCTCCTCATCATATTTTGGCATCTCAATCTCTCGCCGCTGCCCGCATCCAAATTCAGCCGCCATCATAACCACCAACGCCGCCCCCCCGCAACCCGCTGTGCTAACATTCGCCCCTTCCACAACCCCGCCACTCCTCCATCACAACCCCATGCAAAACCGATTCCAAGGCATCGGCATGACCTCGCGGCGGACCCGCGAGCGGCTTATTCAGCGCCTGCGAGATGGCGGCATCGACAACCCCGCGGTGCTCGATTGCATGCAAGATCTGCCGCGCCATTTGTTTATCGATGAGGCCCTCGCGCACCGCGCCTACGAGGACACCGCCCTGCCGATTGGCTGCGGGCAAACCATTTCACAGCCCTATGTGGTGGCGCGCATGACCGAATTAATTTTGGCGCAGGGCACGCCCGAGCGGGTGTTAGAAATTGGCACCGGCTGCGGCTATCAAACCGCCGTCCTAGCGCGGTTAGTGCCGCAGGTTTTCACGGTCGAACGCCTGTCCCCATTATTGGCAAAAGCGCGCGCCCGTTTCCGCGAGCTAGGGTTGCGCAATGTGATCGCCCGCCATGCCGATGGTCGCCACGGCTGGCCGGAAAAAGCCCCCTTTAATGCGATATTAAGCACGGCGGCCCCCGCCACTATCCCCGATAAATTGCTGACGCAGCTGGCCCCCGATGGCATTCTGGTTATTCCGGTGGGCGATAAGCACGAACAGCAGTTGCAAACAGTGGTGCGCCAAGGCCACACCGAGCGGTTTAAAACCCAAAACATCGAATCGGTGCGCTTTGTGCCGCTGCATTCTGGGCTTGACGGTTGATGAGCGCAGTTGCGCAGGTCTCGACGTGTCAAACCAAATAAAAATGAAAAGCCGGACGGCGGCCGGCCTCTATTTGCGAGGTATTCTCATGGGCGCGGCGGACCTAGTGCCGGGCATTTCCGGCGGCACCATCGCGCTGATTACCGGCATTTACCCGCGACTGATTGGCAGCCTCGCGGCATTGGATACCCGGCTACTACGTTTGCTTATCGGCGGCCAATTTGCGCTGGGCTGGCGGCGGGTGGACGCTGCCTTTCTCGCCCTACTCGCCGCCGGTATAGTAACCGCCATTTTCAGCTTGGCACCGCTGCTGGCCTGGTTATTACAGCGTTTCCCCATTCCGGTTTGGGCGTTCTTTTTTGGCTTAATTGCCACATCAGTCGCCGCGCTGGCCATCCGCCAAACGCGCCCGACGCCCACTTCGCTGGCTTGCCTACTGGCTGGGGCGGCGGCGGTGCTACTGCTTGTTATGCTACCGACGCTCGATGCGCCAACATCGAGCGCGGCCCTACCCGCGGTCTTTGCGGTCGGTTGTGTGGCCAGCTGCGCCATGCTGTTGCCCGGCATCTCCGGCAGTTTGCTGCTCCTGCTGATCGGTTTTTACGAGCCGACCCTGCAAGCGGTGGCGGCACGAGACCTTGGCTATTTACTCGCCTTCGGCAGCGGGGCGTTGGCGGGCTTACTGGCGTTTAGTCGCCTGATTTGCTGGCTGTTGAATCGCCATGAACAGTTGGCCAGCATGTTTTTACTCGGCCTGTTGGCCGGCTCCCTCTACCCGCTCTGGCCCTGGCGGTCGGAAGCCGAGCCGACTGCGCCCGTCTGGCCCGGCGAATTGGCCGAGCCCATGCTCGCGCCCGCATTGGGAGCTATGTTTGCCGCCGCCCTGCTGGCTGGGTTATTCACCGTTTACGCCGAGCACCGCCGATGATTAAAAACCTACCGCACAAGGCCAGAAACGCCGCCCGCCCCGCCCGCGCCTGCGTTATTTTGCTGGCGATCCTGGCCGGCTGCGCGACCAGCAACACAGTGCCAGTGGAAGAGCGCGCCCCGCCGCCGTCGCGCCTCATCAATACCCATCGTGTCGAAGCCGGCGACACCCTGCACAGCATCGCCTGGCGTTACGAGCGCGACATAGATCAACTGGCGCGAATCAATGCCCTAAAACCGCCCTTCACCCTGCAACGCGGGCAACAAATTCAACTTGGCCCGGCGGGCCGCGGGGCCGCCCGATCGGGCGAGCGCCGGGTCGCCGCCCGGCCCGCCCAATCCGCGCCCCCGCCATCGATCCCATCCGCCCCGCCGCCATCCGCAGCCCCCGCCGCCCCCGCCAGTTGGGTATGGCCAGTGCCAGGATCGGTAATCAAACCTTTCAACCGCAGCGGGCTGACCAAGGGCATCATCCTCGCCACCGCCCCGGCGCAACGGGTGGTCGCCGCCGCCGCCGGGACGGTGGTCTACGCCGGCACCGGGGTACGCGGCTACGGCAATTTTTTGATCATCAAACACTCAGATCTATTTTTAAGTGCCTACGCCCACAACAGCCAGCTATTGGTCGGCGAAGGCGCAACGGTGCGGCGCGGGCAGGAAATCGCCGTCTCCGGCAAAGATGCCGAGGGCAACCCGCGACTGTATTTTGAAATCCGCAAAGACGGCAGGCCGGTGGACCCGGTGAAATACCTGCCGAAACGCAACGCACCGCCGGGCTAGGGCGATCTCTAACCCTTTGCGAAAATAGCGGAAAATAAAAGATGCCCGCCAGCTTCTTTCCACAGCAGGGCAGGGCGGATGAAAACGGCAATAGCACCGCCCCGCACAAGGGGGGACAAAACGCAGCGAGCTATCGAGCAATCGCACTGGCGGAAAATTGCAGTGGAAAAAGTGCGCTGGCGGCGACCCACCAGCAGACCTCCGGCACCTCTGGGGCACTGTTACCGTTGCTCCCTTCCGGGCCTGGCGGGGTTGGCAGCGTCAGATTGCGGAGCACCGATGGGGCCACCAGCGCAGGCGCATTATGCGCATTCCGACCGCCGCATGCAATCCGCCGGCGGCGTTCAGGGCGACAGAGTTACCGCCTGCCCCACCCCCGCAGGGGTATAATGCCGCCCTGCATTTTGAAACGAGAGCGGAGATGAGCTATCAGGTGTTGGCGCGCAAATGGCGCCCAAAAACCTTTGCGGAACTGGCCGGCCAAGAGCACGTGCTGCAAGCTTTGGTGAACGCGCTCGATGGCGATCGCCTGCATCACGCCTACCTCTTCACCGGCACCCGCGGAGTCGGCAAAACCACCATCGCCCGGATTTTGGCGCGCGCCCTAAATTGCGAAACCGGCGTCACCTCCACCCCCTGCGGCCAATGCAGCGCATGCCTTGCGATTAACGAAAACCGCTTCGTCGACCTCATCGAAGTAGACGCCGCCTCACGCACCAAAGTCGAAGACACCCGCGAACTGCTAGAAAATATCCAATACCGACCGACCGCCGGACGCTACAAAATCTACCTCATCGATGAAGTCCACATGCTCTCCACCCACAGCTTCAACGCACTGTTAAAAACACTGGAAGAACCCCCCGAACACGTCAAATTCCTACTCGCCACCACCGACCCGCAAAAACTCCCCGTCACCGTCCTCTCACGCTGCCTGCAATTCAATCTAAAAAACCTCACCAGCAGCCTGATCGAACAGCACCTCACTCTGATCCTGGAGCAAGAAAAAGTGCCCGCCGTCCCCGCCGCCCTCTGGCATTTAGCACGGGCAGCGGCCGGCAGCATGCGCGACGCACTCAGCCTGACCGATCAGGCGATCGCCCATGGCGGCGGCAAATTGGAAGAGGATGGAGTGGTGCAAATGCTCGGCACCATCGACCAACAAAAACTGCACGCCATTTTGCAAGGCATCGCCACGAAAAATGCGCAGATGGTGCTCGACACCGCCGCCTCTTTAGCCGAATTTGCGCCGGATTACCCGGCTCTAGTGCGCGAATTGTTGGTCTGGCTACACGGCATCGCGGTGCATCAGCAGGTGCCCGAAATGGCCTCGGCGGAGGGCCTCGACAACGCCAAATTGGCCGAATACGCCGCGCAGTTTTCGCCGGAAGAAGTACAGCTGAGCTACCAAATGCTGCTAATGGGGCAAAAGGATTTGGCGTTGAGTCCAGACCTGCATTTGGGCTTCGAAATGCTCCTGCTACGTCTGCTAGCTTTTCAGCCAGCGCGCCCCGGCGAACAATGGCGCGAGTCGCCCGCCGAGGGCAAACCCAACGCCGCCCCCCC
>JACONM010000021.1:38488-66296 GCA_014323765.1 Cellvibrionales bacterium
ACCCCCAATACCGATAAAACCACCGCAGAATCCCCCCCCGCACCCCAAAAACTGGCCGATTTACACCCGGATAATTGGGTCGACCTCTACCAGCATTTACCATTAAGCGGCCTATTAAAACCCCTGTGCGGCCATCTAATTTTGACCGCCGTGGACGGCACCAAGCTGCAATTCATCTTCCGCGAATCGACGCAGCGCAAATTTACCCCCGCGCACCAATCGCAGTTAAAAAAAATTATAGGCGAACATTTCGGCGAACCAATAGAGCTGTCCATCGCCGCCGGCGAGACCGAGCAAGAAACCCCCGCCGAATACGGCCAGCGGCGCGACCAGCAGCGTCTTATCGATGCCGAAAAACAAATAATGCAAAGTCCACTGGCGCAAAAACTAATAGCCGAATTCGACGCCCGCTTAATCCCCGACTCGGTCGCCCTAGCCACCGAATAAGTGCAAAAAATAGCGGCGAATCACCCCATGACCACGTTCAATTTATGGGACACCAAAGCCCGCCCGGCGATCGTCCACGACCCGTCGCAAGAGCCAATATCGCCCCAAGATCTACCATGGCAAAACCAGATAATCCTAGGCGACTGCCTAACGGTCATGGCGCAATTACCGGCCAACTGCATCGATCTAATTGTCACCTCCCCGCCCTACGCAGATGCCAGAAAACACACCTACGGCGGTGTCGATCCGGATGAGTATGTAGAATGGTTCCGCCCGCGGGCCGAGCAGATGCACCGTATTCTCAAGCCAACTGGATCTTTTGTCTTAAATATCAAAGAAAAAGCCGTCGGCGGGGAACGCCACACCTATGTCCTCGACCTAATCGCCAGCCTTAAAAAAGAAGTTGGTTTTCTGTGGGTTGAAGAATATATCTGGCACAAAACCACCAGCATGCCAGGCAAATGGAAATACCGCTTCCGCGATGCATGGGAGCGACTGCTGCATTTTTCCAAGTCCAAAGAATTCAAAATGAACCAAAGCGCGGTCATGGTACCCATAATGGACTGGACGGAAAAACGCCTAACCAACATGAGCCGCAACGATCTGTCCCGCCAACCGTCCGGCACCAACCCAAAAACCGGCCGCCGCATCAGTGCTTGGCTAGGGCGCGATAAAGTGTATCCCTCCAACGTCCTACACAAACCCCCGATCTGCCACAACACCGGCCACAGTGCCGCCTTCCCCGAATGGCTCCCAGAATTTTTCATCAAACTATTCACCGATGAAGGCGACACAGTCCTAGACCCCTTCAGCGGCAGCGGAACCACCTTCCGAACAGCCCGCACATTAGGGCGAGTGGGCGTAGGAATCGAAATTAGGAGCGAGCATGTCCAACGCTAATTTATCCTGGATCTCCGATGAGGGCATCAACAGCTTGCTTGACAACCTTATTGTAAATATCAGAAATATACATGGCAATGCCCTGGTCAAGGTATCAAAAAACGTAGAAGATCCATTCCTGCTGATGTGTATTGCGGCCGCCTACGGTATTCGGGATGTGGAGAAATTGAAGGAACAGGGAACCTATCATTCGGTTTCCACCGCCATATCCAGCGCACTGGGACGGTTTCATCAGGATGTGCTAGGAAAGGTTCAGAGGTTCGTAAATCACGATGCCGGGTATGACTTGGAAAATACCGAACGCAAAATTTTAGCCGAGATAAAAAACAAGCACAATACAATGAACGCATCCAACCGAGAGAGAGTCGTAGACAACCTAAAAACCGCATTGAAATCCCGCCCCGGATACAGAGGCTATCTAGTCATTACCATACCCAGAAAAAATATCAGATATGAAGCCAATTTAGGCAATCGGTTATTTGAAACTGACGGGGCAAGTTTCTACGCCCTAGCCACCGGGGAACGGGATGCACTCAAGCAGCTTTACAGGGTTCTCGAGAAGAGGCTGTGTGCCAATGCTCCCGACATCGCCGACTACTGCCGACAAGCGTTTGAGCGAGGGATTCCGGAATGAATGGGATCGGGCGCAGAATTCCTTCTTGCACCATCAAATTGCCGCCCATTTTGCTCCGCGAGGCGCAGGCGATAGCGCGCCTCAAGGTTGCTCCACAGCGAAGCCGCCGTGCCCAGAACGCGCCCGAATTCAAGGGCCGTCTGCGGGGTAATCGCAACATGCCCGTTCAGAATGCCGCTAATAGTCTTGGGCGGGCACCCGCAACGGGAGGCAAACTCGCCCTTACCGATACCCCGTGCCGCCAGCATTTCCGCCAAAATTTCACCCGGGGGAATGCCGTAATCGGGCTGAAAGCCGTTTTCGTTGGTAGCCATCAGTGATAATCCTCGATGTCAATGATCTCGATCGCCGTGACTGCAAAGAGGTCAATGCCGCCGTCATCCCGCTTCGGAATGGGATGCTGCGCGGGTTTCAACACAATTCTAAACGGATGCTTCAAATCGACCGCAAAGCACCCTTTGCGGTTCCCTTGCAGCGGGTGCCGTCGGGTCGGCGGGGCGGTTGGCACATCGTTCAGACTCTCAGCCGCTTCAAGCACAGTCAGGCGCATCATGATCTTTCTCGCATTTTCCCTGCCGAATTCCCTCACCAACGCCCGCTCGGAGGCGCAGAGTTTAGCGAGTTTTCGGCTGCGAAACGAAATCTGCAATGTATCGACTTGCTATTTTTAAGGAAGGCAAGTGTAATGAAAAATTGAAGCAATGCAAGGCTGTGGGTGTGCTTGCCACAGAGTGTAGAATTGCGCTTGCGCCCCGCATCTAATTTTCATCGCAAGCCAAACAACAGCAGAGCAACCATGCGCATGAACACAACCACCTCCCCCCCACGCAAAGGCATAGTCCTAGCCGGCGGCGCAGGGACGCGGCTGCACCCGATTACGCAGGGGGTGTCTAAACAGCTGCTGCCGGTCTACGACAAACCGCTGGTCTACTATCCGTTGGCAACCCTAATGCTGGCCGGTATTCGCGACCTGCTACTAATCTCCACGCCCGCTGATCTGCCCGCTTTTCACCGCTTACTCGGCGATGGTAGTCGCTTTGGGCTGCGCCTGCAATACGCCGAACAGCCGCGCCCTGAGGGGCTGGCGCAGGCATTTGTAATTGGCGCAGATTTTATCGGCACTGATTCGGTCTGCCTAGTGCTCGGCGACAACATCCACTTTGGCCACCAATTTAGCGATGCGCTGGCAAAAGCCATGCAGCGCACCGCAGGCGCGACCATTTTCGGCTACCACGTCACCGACCCGCAGCGTTTCGGTGTGGTGGAATTCGACCAACGTGGGCGGGCGGTTGCCATCGTCGAAAAGCCGCAAAAGCCAAAATCTAATTACGCCGTCACCGGCCTATATTTTTATGACAATCAGGTGGTGGACATTGCCCGCTCCATCAAGCCCTCGGCACGCGGGGAATTAGAAATTACCGATGTTAACAACGCCTATTTGCAACAGGGCGCATTGCACGTGGAATTGCTTGGGCGCGGTTTTGCCTGGCTAGACACCGGCACCTGCGATGCGCTAATTCAAGCGGGTAGCTTTGTGCAAACCGTCGAACAACGTCAAGGGTTTAAGATCGCCTGCCTAGAAGAAATCGCTTTCCGCCAAGGCTGGCTCAGTGCCGCCGATTTACGCCGCCATGGCGAAGCATTGGGCAAAACCGGCTACGGGCGTTATTTGTTAACCGTGGCTGATGGATATTAAGAAAATGCAGGTTCGTGATACAAAAATTGCCGGCCTTAAATTAATTGAACCGCAAGTGCATGGCGATGCGCGCGGCTTTTTTGTCGAGACCTATCAGGCGCAGCGTTACGCCGCCGCCGGCATCGCCGCGCAGTTTGTGCAGGATAATTTATCGCGTTCCGGGCGCGGCGTGTTGCGCGGCATGCATTTTCAGCACCGCCACCCGCAGGGCAAATTGGTCAGCGTATTACGCGGCGAAGTTTTCGATGTGGCAGTCGATATCCGCCGCGACTCACCCACCTATGGGCATTGGGAGGGCGCAATTTTATCCGCGCAAAATAAACATCAAATGTGGATACCGCCGGGCCTAGCGCACGGTTTTTTAGTGCTATCAGAATTCGCCGATTTTGCCTACAAATGCACCGACAGTTACCATCCCGACGATGAATACTGCCTAGCCTGGGACGACCCCACAGTGGGTATCGATTGGCCGCTGGCGGCAGGGCAAATTCCGCAACTTTCCGCAAAAGATCAACGTGGCCTAGCCTTAGCCGAACTGCCCCAAAAGACGAAATGATGAGTCCCCGGATACTGCTGAGCGGGGCCAGCGGCCAGCTAGGCCTCTGCCTTATTGAACGCGCCGCCGCATTGGGGGTGGATCTAATTAGCCTAGATCGCGCCGCGCTGGATATTACCGACCGCAACGCAATGACCCACGCCCTAACTGTCCATAACCCAGATTTTTTTATCAACGCCGCAGCCTACACAAAGGTCGACCACGCTGAGCAAAGTGCTGGCAAAAATCGCGAGCAAGCCTTCGCCGTCAATGCAACCGGTGTCGCCAATGTCGCCGCCGCCTGCGCCGCGCAAAATGTTGCGCTCATTCATCTTTCCACCGATTACGTTTTTGCCGGCCAAGCCCGCCACCCTTACACGGAAACCGACTCGCCATCGCCGCAAGGAGTCTATGCCGCCAGCAAACTCGCCGGTGAAAAAGCCTGCGTCGAACAGGGCGGACGACACCTGATTATCCGCACCGGCTGGCTGTACAGCGAACATGGCCACAACTTCTTAAAAACCATGCTGCGGTTAGCCATAACTAAAAAACGTATCGCCGTGGTCGCCGACCAATACGGTTGCCCGACCTATGCCGGCGATCTCGCCGCGGCAATTTTGCAGATCTGTATCCAAGGCCGCATTGGCCCCGCTGTTGGGGGGCTGTATCATTATGCCGGCCCCACGGTGTGCAGCTGGAGTGAATTTGCGCGCATTATTTTCCGCCAAGCCCAAGCGCAGGGCCAGTTAGCGCACTGCCCGCAAGTAATGGATATTTCCAGCGCAAATTACGCCGCCGCGGCTCCACGCCCGGCCTATTCCGCCTTAAACTCCACCAAGTTCCAGCACACATTTGGCATTAAAATACCGCCGCTAAAAGAATCCTTAAACGCAGCACTGTACGCTTTGCGCCACCAGAACGAGAACTAACACAATGAAAATCGCAATCACCGGCGGGGCCGGTTTTATCGGCAGTGCCTTAGTGCGCTATTTACTCGCCAATACCGACCACCATTTGCTTAATATCGATGCGCTCACCTATTCCGGCAACCTGCATTCACTGCCCGACGCAGCCGACCACCCGCGCTATCAATTTAGCCAAACTAATATATGCGATGCCGAAAAACTCGCCACACTCTTCGCCACCTTCCGCCCCAATGCAATAATGCACCTAGCCGCCGAATCGCATGTCGACCGCTCCATTGACGGCGCAGGGGCTTTCATTCAAACCAACATGGTCGGCACTTTCACTCTATTGCAATGCGCATTGGAATACTGGCGCGCGTTAGACAGTACAGAGGCGCAAAGCTTCCGCTTTCAACATATTTCCACCGACGAAGTCTACGGCGACCTAGCACCCGATGCCGCCCCCTTTACCGAGCAAGCCCCCTACGCGCCCAGCTCCCCCTACGCAGCCAGCAAAGCCGCTGCCGACCACCTAGTGCGCGCCTGGCACCGCACCCATGGGCTACCAGTTTTGCTAAGCAACTGCTCCAATAATTACGGCCCCTATCATTTCCCGGAAAAGCTAATTCCACACATAATCTTAAATGCCCTAGCCGCTCGCCCTCTGCCACTCTATGGCGATGGAAAACAGGTACGCGACTGGCTTTACGTCGATGACCACGCCACCGCACTGTATCGCGTATTAACCCAAGGAAAGCCGGGACAAACTTACAACATCGGCGGCAATGCCCAGCAAACGAATTTGCAGGTGGTCGAAGCCATTTGCGCGCTGCTCGAAGAATTGGCCCCGGAAAAACCCACCAGTCTAGCGCATTATCGCGATCTAATCGAATTTGTCGCCGACCGCCCCGGTCACGATCGCCGATACGCCATCGATGCAGGTAAAATCGCTGCGGAACTCGGCTGGACACCCGCCCATAGCTTCCAACAGGGCCTGCGCAAAACAGTGCGCTGGTATTTGCAAAATAAACCATGGTGGCGCGCCGTGCTCAGCGGCAATTACCGGCTGGAACGGCTGGGCACCGGGCCCGCTAAATCCGCAACACAAGAGGCATAACGCATGGAAACGATCCTAATCACCGGCGGCACTGGCTATATCGGCAGCCACGCCGCAGTTTGCTTTTTAGAAGCTGGCTATCAGATCGTGCTACTCGATAATCTAAGCAATAGCCATGCCGCCGTATTACAGCGCATCGCAACCCTAACCGGTCAATCGCCCCCTTTTTATCGAGGCAATATCGCCGACGCGCCCCTGCTCGATGAAATTTTCAACCACCACAAAATTACTGGCATCGCCCACTTTGCCGGCCTCAAAGCCGTCGCAGAATCGGTGCAACAGCCGCTGCGCTATTATCAAAACAATGTCGCCGGTTCCGCCACGCTTTGCGCCGCCATGCAAAAACACGGCTGCAAAAAACTTATCTTTAGCTCATCGGCCACCGTCTACGGTGCCCCGGGTGCGGTTGCCTACACCGAAGACATGCCGCTGGCCCCAGTCAATCCCTACGGGCGCACCAAGCGCATGGTCGAAGATATATTACGCGACCTCTGCGCCGCCGACTCGGATTGGCGCGTCGCCCTATTACGTTATTTCAATCCGGTCGGCGCGCACCCATCCGGACTCATCGGCGAAGCCCCGCAAGCCGTGCCGAATAACCTGATGCCCTATATCGCCGCCGTCGCCGTCGGCACCCTGCCCGTGCTGCACATATTCGGCAACGATTACCCCACCGCCGATGGCACCGGGGTGCGCGATTACATCCACGTCCAAGACCTAGTTGCCGGCCACCTAGCCGCCTACGCCGCGCTCGATAAACATCCCGGCTGCACCGCCTATAATCTAGGCACCGGCAAAGGCGCATCCGTACTTGAAGTAGTCGCCGCTTTTGTAAAGGCCGCCCACCGCGAGATCCCCTACCAATTCCAACCACGCCGCCCCGGCGACCTCGCCGAATACTATGCCGCAGTAGATTTCACCCGAGAAAAACTCGGCTGGCAAGCGCAATTTGACCTACAAAAAATGGTAGAAGACCACTGGAACTGGCAAAAAAATAACCCCAAAGGGTATTTATAAAATCAGTACCATGTATTCTTTAGATTAGAAGGATGGTATTTTTCCATTATGTGAAGATATTTTTGGGGAACAATCGGATTGCTATAACCCTCTCTTTTGATCCAAGAGACTGTATTAAAATAAGGTGCCCCCGCAATTTTCAATTCTTCAATCAATTGATCGTGGGGATATAAATAAAGCTTCCCATTATCGAGGAACGCAACATGCAAATTTTGGCGCAGATATGCTCTATAAAAAGTCAATCGACCCTTGGCTGCGATGTAACATTTTTTACCCGAATCATTGCAATAAACCGCAATATCGGCAAAGGCATGTTCATTGACAATTTCCTGCACCTGAAACCCAAGCCTTTCAAGGTGTTTAGAAATTGTATCTAAAAATTTACTTCTGCGCATAACATCTGCTCCTATTTACGTTGCATCGCTGCCAACAACCCAACAGTAGAAGAATCCAGTCCCCCCGATGCTGGTTCCCCCTGCAAAGCCGGCAAGATCCCGGCGGCTGCGCGTTTACCAAGCTCCACGCCCCATTGGTCGAAGGGGTTTATTTTCCAGATAACCGATTGCACGAAAACCTTGTGTTCGTAGAGCGCAATTAGCTGGCCCAAGCTGCGCGGGTTCAAACTATCGAGCAGTAGGCTGGTGCAGGGTTGGCCGCCGCGGTAGCGGCGATGGGGCAGGGCGGTTGCCTCTTCCGCCGCCGCATCCCCCATAGCCAAAATGCGCGACTGCGCCAAAAAGTTAGCCAGTGTCAGCCGGTGTTGTTCGGCCAATTCCGCCATTGCCGGATTATCTGCCGATGCCGGTCGATCTATGGCCGCAATCAGTTCACACGCCACCCGCCGAGTGCCCTGATGCAATAGCTGATAAAAAGCATGCTGCGCATTTGGGCCGACCGCTCCCCAAACTATCGGGGCAGTCGCGCAACCGACCACCTTGCCGTCCTGAGTCACCCCCTTGCCATTGCTTTCCATTTCCAACTGTTGCAAATAGGCGGGCAAGTGCATTAAGCGGCCATCGTAAGGCAATACCGCCCGCGATTCGATATTATGAAAATTGCTATTCCAAATATCGCTCAACGCCAGCAAAACCGGTAAATTTTGAGCAAAATCCGTACCCCGAAAATGCTCGTCCATACTGTGCGCCCCGGCCAACATATCGCGAAATCCCGACAACCCAATTTGCGCAGCAATCGCAAAGCCAATCGCCGACCAGAGCGAATACCGTCCGCCAACCCAATCCCAAATTTCCAGCTGATGCGCCACCGGAATCCCCCATTCGGTCATCGCCGCCAAATTGCAAGAAATGCCGATAAAGTGCCGCTTCAGACAGACCTGTTGCGAACGTCCAGTACCTTGCGCCAACCACTGACGGGCCGTGGTGGCATTGGCCAGAGTATCCGCGGTAGTGAAGGATTTAGAAGCCAGCACAAAAATTGTGCGGTGCGGGTTTAACTGCGGCAATAGGCGAGCGAGTTCGCTGCCATCCATACAGGAAACAAAGTGGATATTGGGCGCAGAGCCAACCGCAAATTCGGCCAGCGCATGGCATGCCATTTGTGGCCCTAAGTCCGAGCCGCCCACCCCGATATTCACCAGCGTATCGAGGGGCGCACCGGTGCAACCCGGCCACTGGCGACCATGCAGCCGTTTCACCATGCGCGCCATTTTATTCAGGCTACGGTGAACCTGCGCATTCAGATCCACCCCATCGACCCGCAATGCCTGTTTCGCCGGCGTACGCAAGGCACTGTGCAAAGCGGCGCGTTGCTCGGAGCCATTAACCGCTGCGCCGCTAAATAGTTTTTCAATCCCGCCTTTTAGCCCGCTCGCCTGCGCCAATGCCAGCAGAGTCTGCTCAATTTTCACATTTAACGGCTGCTTGGACAGGTCTAATAATAAATGCTCAAAGCGATGGGAAAAACGCGCAAAACGCCCGCGGTCGCGCACCAATTCATCGGCCAAATAACGGTCATTCTGAGCGGCGGCCAGCCTAGCCAGCTTTCGCCACTCGGGCAGCGATTTGGGTGTGGTTTTCAATCTGTACATTGTAGCGAAGAGTTCTGCATGCTCGTCAAAGCCGCTTTAAGCCCAGCGGCGGTTTCTGAATGGCGCAATCCGACGTATAAATTGGCCAATAAATAACCTAGCTTGCTGCCGCAATCAAAACTGCACCCGCCCATGCGGTAAGCATGCAGCGGCTGATCGGATAAAAGCGCGGCCAGGGCATCGGTCAGCTGAATTTCATTATCGGTGCCAGGTTGAGTGCGTTGTAAAATAGGCATTACCTGCGGCGGCAAAATATAACGCCCTACCACTGCCAAATTGGACGGTGCCCGCGCCGGTGGCGGCTTTTCCACCAATGCCGCAATCGGCGCGCTGGCATGCGCATCGGGCGGCGCACTACCGCAATCGGCAATGCCATACTGCTGCACCCGCTCCGCCGGCACCGTTTCCACCATAACTTGCCCAGCCCCGGAACGCAAATAATGCCCCATCATCCGCCGCAAATCCGAGTCCCCCTGCGCAAACAACAGCACATCCGGCAACAACAGCGCAAAGGGTTCATCCTCGCAAAAATGCCGCGCACAGAGCACCGCATGTCCTAAGCCACGCGGCTGGTCTTGGCGCACCGAGACAATCTCCACATCCTCCGGCACCATATCGGTCACCGATTCCAAAGTGCGGGTTTTACCTTTTTGCGCAAGCACCGATTCCAATTCAAAATGCGCATCAAAATGGTTTTCAATGGCCTCTTTACCAGAACGAGTGATAAGCACCACCTGCTTAATGCCCGCCGAGACCGCTTCCTCCACCACATACTGAATGGCGGGTTTATCGACGACTGGCAGCATCTCTTTGGGGATGGCTTTAGATGCCGGCAACACCCGGGTACCTAGCCCGGCCACCGGTATCAAGGCTTTTCTAACTGCTTGCAAAATAGCCTCCCAATTTGTCTTGGCGTTTGCTGGCGATGGCGGTAGGGGCGCAAACTATACCAGCACTACCCGCACTGCGGCAATAAAAAAACGCCGAGCCTAGCATTCGATTAGCTTGACCAATGCGGCCAGCTGCCGTTCCATCAGTGACCGGTCGCCACGCGCCTCCACATTCAATCGCAGCAGCGGCTCGGTATTGGAAGCGCGCAGATTAAAGCGCCAATCGGCAAAATCCATGCCAATGCCATCGGTGCGGTCGATATGGGTCGCATCGCGTTCAAACCGGCGCAACACCCGCTCCATAACCGCCGCCACCTCATTCACTCGAAAGTTAATTTCCCCGCTGCACGGATAAGCCTGCACCCGCTCCGCCACCAATTCCCGCAGCGACTGCCCTGAGCGACTTAGCAGCGCACAGATCAAAAGCCAAGGAATCATGCCGCTGTCGCAATAAGAAAAATCACGGAAATAATGATGCGCACTCATCTCGCCGCCGTATAGCGCATTCCGCTCACGCATCGCCTGCTTGATAAAGGCATGCCCGCAACGCGATTGCACCGCCCGCCCTCCAGCGGCACCGACCTGCTCAATGGTATTCCACGTCAACCGCGGGTCGTGGACGATAGTCGCCCCTGGATGCTGCGCCAACATGGTTTGCGCCAATAGCCCGACCAAATAATAGCCCTCGATAAAATCGCCCTGCGCATCAAAGAAAAAACAGCGGTCAAAATCGCCATCCCAAGCCAACCCCAAATCCGCCTTATGTGCCCGTACCGCTTCCGCCGTGGTCGCCTGATTTTCCACCAATAACGGATTCGGCACCCCATTGGGAAAGTCGCCGTCCGGCTTTTCATGAATATAAATAAATTCAAACGGTAACTGTGCCGCCAATAATTTAACCATCGCCCCCGCCCCGCCATTGCCCGGATTAGCGACCATTTTCAATGGCCGCAATTCACCTAGATCAATGTAAGAAAGTAAATGTGCGATATAATCACTTTTATTCGATTGCGCAATTTCCCGGCCCCGCCCCTGCACCGCAGAAAATTCATTTTCAATCAGCAGATCGCGCAGGCGCAATAACCCCGTCTCGCCACTAATCGGCCGCGCCTCCGGCCCCACCAGCTTCATCCCGTTATAGCCCTTAGGATTATGACTGGCGGTCACCATAATGCCGCCATCCAGCTTCCCATTAAAAACGGCAAAATAAACCTCCTCCGTGCCGCACAGGCCGATATTGACCGCATCCGCCCCGCCGTCCGTAAGCCCCGCAATCAACGCCCGCGCCAACCCCGGGCTCTCATTACGAATATCAAACCCCACCGCCACCCGCGCTGGCTGATATAGCTGGCAATACCCGCGCCCAATCCGATACGCCAGCCCCGCATCCAGCTCATCCGGCACCCGCCCACGCAGGTCATAGGCTTTGAATAGCGACTTATGTTGACACATAACAGAAGCAGGGCAGGGCGCGAGCAGAGAGGGACAGAGTGCGTATTATATAACTCCCACACAGATTTAGGGACACAGCTTCGGCCAAAATGCGCACAGATCGCGCTAAAATACCAAATCCACCCCACTCATCACCGCCCAAAATCCCCCCAATCGACCCTTGACAACCCCCCATCAATCCCCCACTATCCACCGCCCTGCGCAAAAGAACCGCCGCGCCGCCATAATCTCGCACGGCATCAAACAGTATCGAGGAATTCCATCATGGCGCAAATTACCTTTATCACGCCTTCCGGGGAGGAAGTCACCGTCACCGCTCAGTCCGGCTCGGTGATGCAGGCCGCAGTGACCAACATGGTCGAAGGCATCGATGGCGATTGCGGCGGCGTTTGCTCTTGCGCCACCTGCCATGTGCATGTCGATCCTGCTTGGCTCGATAAAGTTGGCGCGGCTGGCGATATTGAAAAGGAAATGCTAGAGCTCGAAGATGGCAGCTCAGACCACAGTCGCCTGAGCTGCCAAATAGAAGTCAGCGATGAACTGGACGGCCTAGTACTGCGTGTCGTTAAAAATTAAATCCTTATTTCATTCATTGGAGCGATGACAATGGCAGAGAATACTTTTGATGCTTTCCAAAAAGCACGGCGCGAAGAAGGGGCCCTAGACCTCAAAGTCGGAGACGAGACCATTCCGTTGATTTTGCGTTTTCACGATGTACGCAAAGCCGCCAAGAATTGGCAAACTTACAGCTCGGATGCGCCGTTCCGGGTCCCGGTTCCATCGCAAGAAGACCTACGCTCTGTACGCCAGCTACCGATTGAAGTCGACCCCCCACAACACAAAGAATACCGCGCCATTGTCGAGCCGTTTTTTCGCCGGCCGACCGATCCAGCCTATATTGCCAAAATTGAAGCACTGATAGATCAGCACCTAGATGAGGCGATTGCCCGGGATTCTCTGGATGTTGCTAATGAATTTGCGCTGCCTTTGCAGTCTAAATCCCTAACGCTACTACTCGGTGTCCCCATAGACCATGCCGACCTGTTTATTAGTTGGGGCAATGATGTCTTGCGAGTTGATCCAGCCAGTGCGAGCGAGGAGCTTTGCGATGCCTATATTGAAAAACAGCTGGACAACGCCGCAGAAAACCCCGGGGATGACATGTTCAGCGCACTTAATGCCGCCCAATACCAAGGACGACATCTCACCCGTGAAGAAAAAATCGGCTTTGCCAATCTTGTTTTCGCCGGCGGTCGCGACACTATTATCAACTTCGTAACGCACACCCTAGCCTATTTAGCGCAAAACCGCGATGCCTTTGAACGACTGCGTGACGAACCAGATTTAGTAACCAGTGCGACCGAAGAATTTGTGCGTGTATTTTCACCGCTCACTTTTCTCGGTCGCGTCTGTCCGCACGGTGCAGAAATTCATGGGCATAAAATTGCCCCCAATGATCGTGCCGGTCTCTGCTGGCTATCCGCCAATATGGATGAAACCGTGTTTAAGGAACCAGAACAAGTCAAGCTAGACCGCCGCCCTAACCCCCACGTCGCCTTTGGCAGTGGCACCCATAATTGCCTAGGTGCCCCCCAAGCCAGACTAATTATGCGCACCCTGCTTACGAAGTTGCCACAGCGCGTATCCGAGTTGCGCATTCTGGATAGCGTCGCCTCGTTTGAAGACTGGAAAGTCTATCGCCGGCAAAATGGCTATAAGCGTCTCGATATGGTTTTTAAAGGCCACTAGCCCCGCCCCGGATACAGAAAAATACCCATGACTATTAGATCCCGCGCCGCCGTTGCCGGCAGCAAAGGCAGTTTTACCATCGATAACATCCAGGTATCGCCGCCAAAGGGCGATGAAGTGCTGGTAAAAATCAAAGCAGCCGCCCTCTGCCATACCGATCTAGACATTCTAAACGGCAACGATTTTCCCCACGTAATGGGGCATGAAGGTGCCGGCATCATTGCAGACATTGGCCCTAATGTAACCGATTTTAAGACAGGCGACCCTGTAGTTCTAAACTGGGCGATGCACTGCGGAGCTTGCCTAGCATGCGCGGATAAACGCATTCATCTGTGTGAAAATTATTCCGTCGCCAACGGCGACGGCGTATCGGGCCACGCGCACTCAGAAGGCACCACTTATAAAGGCAAACCAATTAGGCGGTCTTTTTACCTAGGCGCATTATCTGAATACACCATCGTACGGCAATCGGCAGTCTGCAAATTGCACGATAAGATCCCCTACTCCAGCGCATCCATCCTCAGCTGCGGTGTAATGACCGGTTTTGGCTCCGCAGTCAATGCCGCTAAAGTAAAACCCGGCAGTTCCGTTGCCGTACTCGGCTGCGGCGGTGTCGGGATCAATGTGGTCCAAGGCTGCCGCATTGCCGGTGCCACCCGAATAATCGCCATCGATATTACCCAAAAACGCCTAGATCAAGCCAAAGAATTTGGCGCCACCCACGGCATATTAAGCGATCCAAAAGACACCACACTTGCCAGCGCGCGCGATTCAATCTTTGCCCTCACCCATCGCGGTGCCGATTACGCATTTGAATGCACCTCTATCCCCACTATGGCCGATGCCCCTTTACGCTTTATTCGCCATGGCGGCATGGCGGTTCAGGTCAGCGGAATTGAACAACCTGTCAACTTTGACTGCAGCCTGTTCGAATGGGACAAAATCTATATCAACCCCCTCTATGGACAATGTAACCCCAAACGGGATTTCGCTATTATGCAAGATCTCTACCATACCGGCGAATTAAAATTAGATGAACAAATTACTAAAACCTATCGATTAGATGAACTGCAACATGGGTTCGCCGATATGTTGAGCGGCAAGCTGGCCAAAGGTGTCGTTTTATTCGACTAGCGGTTTTATACAATTCCAATAAACAAGAGTTTTCACTATGCCCACTGATTTCCGCACCATAGAAATATCCAATCCAAACCTCACCCCCGCCAATCATAGATGGATAACCGTGCATTCCCGCCACCTTAGCGGGCGCGGCGATATTAGCCTGTACAACACCAACAGCACGGCTAAGCCAGCACCCATTGTCATACTGTTGCACGGGGTCTATGGTAGCCACTGGGCCTGGATGTTTTCCGGCGGCGCACATCGGTGCCTCGACACCCTCAAGCGCGAACAAGGGCTCAGCGATTTTGTATTGGTAATGCCCTCTGATGGCCTAAGCGGGGACGGCAGCGGTTATCTAAATCGACATAGCGGCAGCTATGAAAAATGGATTATGTCCGATGTAATAGCCGCGGCGCAGCGAGCCGTTCCACAAATAAACCAAAAGTCCTCTATTTATCTCTGCGGTTTATCCATGGGCGGGTATGGCGCACTACGACTGGGGGCCAAATATAGCACCACCGTCAGCGGTATCTCCGCACATTCTGCGATCACTGACATTACAGAATTCCAGCACTTTACCGATCATTCGCCCATAGAAGATGCCTTAGAACCACAACATGATTCATCCATTTTCCACTGGCTAAAAAAGCACCTCAAGCAACTGCCACCAATAAGACTAGACTGCGGCCTAGATGATCTATTACTGGCTGGCAATCGGCGTTTTCATCAACAGCTGATCGCGCTGAATATTGAGCATCAATACATGGAGCGCGCAGGTGGACACGACTGGGATTACTGGTCCAGACAAATCAAGGAATCTCTCATGTTTTTTGATCAAATTGAACGCTCGAAGAACCCCCCTTGACAACCCCCCATAAATCCCCCACTATCCGCTACCTAAGAGCTAGGCTCCATCCTGACCGCCGCACCAACCAGGCCTAATCGGGCGACTTCCCCGGCGCAGCAAATCTCCAATTTATCCATAGGATTAAACCATGTTAGAGATACAGAAGAAATTATCGACACCATTTCTCATATTGCTCGCCCTACCGGTAACAGCGATGGGGCTTGGGCTCTCAATGCAGAATGCGGTGCTTACTTGGGTACTAATAACGGAATATAACCTATCCCCTAAAGACGTGGGAATCGTTTGGTCTGTTGGTCCGATCGCAGCCATATTCGGCACTATTATTATTGGTGCCCTCAGCGACAAAACTTGGTTTATAGGGGGACGCAGAAAACCATACATTATTGTTGGGGGTATTTGTACTGCATTAGCCTATTTTGCTCTCCCAAACATTGGGTTTATTGCCCAATCGATAGGTGTATTTACCATTCTTGCCACGGCTATCGCAGTATCTTTGTTTATTGATCTGTCGATCAATACGAGTTTCAATCCAACCCGATCGTTGGTCGCGGATGTTACACCCATAGGCAAGAAACGTGCCCAAGCTTTCTTATGGGCTCAGACCATTTCTGGCGCGGTGACCGGCATCAGCCTTGCTATTGGTGCATTATTTGGAAACTATATTCTGATATATGCCGGTGCTATTGCTATAGTTTTCATGATGATTGTCCCAATTCTATTTATAAAAGAACCTCGCCAATTACAATTAAAAGATACCCGCTCAAAAGTAACCTTTTCATTGACTGAAACCATTCTAATCATTCGCCCACTATGGGGGCTAGGGATCTATGCAATCTATGCGATGGTGCTCAACTTTGCTGATCTCCCTACCGTAATCTGGCTCGAAGTTTTGATAATTATAATCGCCTTCTATTTTCTATTTGAAACAGCATTTCGCCACTCAAACTCTAAAGTATCCAATAACATATTCCAATTTCAACGCAATCTCGCCGCCAACTCAGTCAACTGGTTTGGCCCATTTACCATATTCATTTTTCTGGTCGCACTGCTCAAATACCGTATGCCAGAATTAGACGATAAATCGCTTGGCTCAATCAATAATTGGGCACTGTTTATTTTCAATGGCGTTGCAATTTTTCTTCCCATGTTGGTGCTCAATCGGTTTGTAGAGAAGTACGGCTCGCTGGCAACACATATTGGCGCACTGTGGACCATGGTAGCCGCCCTCATTCTCCTCTATTTTTTCGGTTACAACAGTTATGTAATCTGGGGGATTATGTTATTAGCGGGCATCGCCTGGTCTTCTATGATTACCCTACCCTTTGCGTTGTATTCACAGTTCGCCGACCCACATCGGATGGGATATTTCACCGGTGTTTATAATCTTTCGATGATATTTGCCGGGCTCATAACCAGTCTACGATTCGGTGAATTTATGGAAAACGCAGAAAACAAAGGGTTAATTTATCTGATTGCCGCAGGAATGGTCTTTCTATCGATAGTTTTCTGGAGTCGCCTGAAAAGCAGTATCGCATCGAAGACATCACCCTCCTAAGGGCAAGGCACGGTCCCCACCCCACCATCCGCCAGCCCCGCACCCAGCTCATCCGCCACCCGCCCGCACAGGTCATAGGTTTTGCATAGCGACACAGGGCAGAGCACAGGCTTAGAAAGCGCGGATTATCTACCCCAACATCGAGATTTTAGTCCGAGCGGGGCGCAAAATAGGGGTACAATGCACCACAATCCAGCCCAGCCCCACCCCCACCACACCAAGAGAAGCCACAATGCCAAGCCCCGCACAGCAGCGAGACCGCCTGCTCCGCCTGCTAAAACAGCTATTCCAACTCGACCAACCCGACCTAGACTTCGGCTTCTACCGCATCATGCATGCCAAGGCCGAACGGGTAACCAAGTTCCTCGACCACGACCTGCTCGACATCATCCGCGCCACCTTCGGCGAGGTGAACCCCGCCCAGCCCGCAGCAACAAGAGCCGCCCGGCAGAAAGCCCAACAAGCCCAAGAACAAGAAGCGGACATCTACAACCACCTGTACCGCTTCTTCGAACGTTACTACGACAACGGCGACTTCATGAGCCGCCGCTACTTCACTCGCGAGACGGACGGCCAAGCCGCTCCCTACGCCGTACCCTACGATGGCCGCGAAGTTCACCTGCACTGGGCCAACCGCGATCAATACTACATCAAAACCTCCGAATACCTGACCAACTTCACCTTCGACCCCACCAAAGCACCGGAATTCCAGGCCCACAAAAACAAACTAGCCGTCCCCGATATAGGCAAACAGCCGTTGCGGGTCCACTGCCGGGTCGTCGCCGCCACCGAAGGCGAACACAACAACCTCAAAGCATCCGCACAAACCGAGCGTTACTTCATCCTCCACGCCCCCGAACCAATAAAGCTGGAAACCGGCGACCGAGACCAGCCCGAGCTCGTCATCCAATTCCAATACCGCGCCGACCCGGCAAAGACCGGCCAAGAAGGCACTTGGCGCAAAAAACGCCTAGCGGAAGCCGCAGACAAAATAAAAACCGCGCTACCCAAACTAGAGGGCGCACAACATTACACCGCCGCCTTGCTAACCCCCGCTCCAACCGAACCCGCCCCCGACCGCACCCTGCTAGAAAAATACCTAGCCCAATACACCGCCCGCAACACCATGGATTATTTCATCCACAAAGACCTAGGCGGGTTCCTGCGCCGCGAACTAGATTTTTACATTAAAAACGAAATAATGCGCCTAGACGACATCGAATCCGCCGCCGCACCCCATGTAGAAAGCTACCTAGAAAAAATCCGCGTAATACGCCGCATCGCCAAATACCTAATTGACTTCCTCGCCCAGCTGGAAGATTTCCAAAAACGCCTCTGGCTAAAGAAAAAGTTTGTCACCGAAACCCAATACTGCATCACCTTAGACCGCATCCCACCGGAACTTTACCCACAAATCGCCGCCAACGCAGCGCAGCGACAGGAATGGGTGCGGCTTTTTTGGATTGAGCAGCTAAATGGGTACAGCGAACCACTAAGCCTAGAGTTCCTAAAAGCCAATCCATTCCTTGTTCTGGATACGGCCTTTTTTAGCAGCGATTTCAAGGATGCCCTGCTGGCCAGCATGCCAGATTTGGATGAAAATCTGGATGGGCTACTGATCCATAGTGAGAATTTTCAGGCTTTGGAATTGATGCAAGAAAAATATAAAGAACAGATAAAATGTGCCCATATTGATCCGCCATATAATACTCAAACCAGTGGATTTTCCTATAAAAATGGCTACAAGCACTCAAGTTGGTTGAGCATGATGAGTAATCGGTTTGCATGCGTAATTCCTCTTTTAAATGAGGATGGAAGCGCACAATGTCATATCGATGAAAATGAATATGAAAATCTGTATATTTTGTTAGAGCAATTTTCTCTTAATAATGCAGGGACTGTAATTTGGGATAAACGCAATCCAATGAACGGGGGAAGCGGTGTAGCTACCCAACATGAATACATAGTTTGGAAACAAAAAAACACCGAACCAATGTACAATCGAAATAAATCGATCCTTTTAATGCTTGCAAAATCCCAAGATCTAATTTCTTCTGCGGGGGGCGTAACAGAAGAAGTCAAGAAAAAATTTGCAGCTTGGGTGAGTAAAAGCAGCTCATTAACTAACGGAGAGAAAGCCTATAGATATATTGACAATTCAGGAAAAATATATAGGGGAGTAAGTCTACGTGCTCCCGAACCAAGAGAGGACGAGAAATTTCATCGCCCACTTATCCACCCCATTACACGAAAGCCATGCGCAATGCCTCCTAACGGATTCTCTCGAACCCCTGAAACATTGCAAGCAATGATCAGAAAGGGAGATATATTATTTGGGAGCGATGAAACAACCCAACCGCAACAGAAAATGTATCTAACCAAGTACAGTAGAAGGCAATTTTCTTCTTTGGTACAGAACGCAAAGAAAGGCAAAGCCGATACTGGGCCTATGAAAATAGATTTTCCATACTGTCATCCAGTTTCTTTATATGAAGACATGATAGGTGCCGCATCGCACGATCAAGATGATATTATTCTCGACTACTTCGCCGGCTCCGGCACCACAGGCCACGCCGTCGTAAATCTAAACCGTGAAGACGGCGGCAAGCGCAAGTACATCTTAGTAGAAATGGGCGATTATTTTGATACCGTCACCCGCCCGCGTATGCAAAAAATTGTCTATTCCAAAGACTGGAAAGACGGCAAGCCCGTCTCTCGGGATGGCTTAAGTCACGCCTTCAAATACATCCGCCTCGAATCCTACGAAGACACCCTCAATAACCTCGCCTTCAACACCTCAGCACCGGACGCAGATCTATTGCAGAAGACAGAATCCGACTTCACCCGCGATTACATGCTCCGCTACTGGCTTGACTGCGAGACCAAAGGCAGCCCATCGCTGCTAAATATCGAATGGTTTGTGGACCCCACCGCCTACAAACTAAAAATAAAAAAGCCCGGCACCGATGAATACATCGAGCGGGCGGTGGACCTAATCGAGACCTTTAACTGGCTACTTGGCATGCATGTTCAGCATCTAGGCCGCTGGCATGGCTATGCCGCCACCTGCAAGCGCGAGCCAGATCCCGCCCTGCCAGACGAGACCGACACCCGCCTAGCACTAGACAGCGCATTGCAAGAAACCGCCGCCGGCCCATGGCATTTCCGCAAGGTCGAAGGCTACCGTCTGCACACCCCCGGCGATCGCAAAGACCGGGAACGGGTGCTAATTATCTGGCGTAAACTCACCGGCGACATTGAAAAAGACAACCTAATACTGGACGAGTGGTTCCGCCAGCAGTACCCCGCCACACAAAAATCCGACTTTGATCTCATCTACGTGAACGGCTCCAACAACCTCGCCAACCTATGCCAACCCCATGAAACTTGGCAAGTCCGCTTAATTGAAGAAGCCTTCCACCAAGCCATGTGGAGCACGGACAGCTAACCATGTTGCGAAAACGCAGAATTAAACAGCTGCCCTTCGGCTATAAATTGGTTCTCAACCAATGGATTGTCAGCCTATTCGGCATGAATCCGCTGCGCGACCGCCTAGTCGGCAATAGCAGCTTTCAACCCATGCGCATGTTGATAAAAACGGTAAAAGACGCGGGGGAGGGAATGAACTCTGAAAACCAGCACTATTTTTACCAAGCATTGGATGCGATTTTTCATGATAACGACAAACTCACAAAGTCCGACCTGCTACGCTACGAACAGAACATCACCAGCCACACCCTAGTCATTAACACCAAGCGCGAGCGACCGATTATCTGGAAATACCACCAATGGCTATCTCTGCTATTCACCGAAATTTACCTAGACCGCTTCTTCACCGACCGTAGCATGCTGTTGCATTCGCTCAATGACTATGTCGATACATTCAATGCACATTGGGGGGCGCATGTAACCGGGATCACCCCCTACGAGCTCGATGATCTAAACAAGATCTGCCTGCAGAATGCCACCGGCTCCGGTAAAACACTACTCATGCACGTCAACTTTCTGCAGTTCCGTCATTACGCCGATAAATCGCCACTCAAGCATGACCTGACGCGCACCGTGCTAATTACCCCAAACGAATCCCTGTCCCAACAGCATGCGGACGAGATGAAGATCAGCAACATCACCGCATCGCGCTTGCTAAGCGACAGCGGCGATATGCTGCCATCGGGCAAAAGCGGGCTACGCCAAGTGGACTACACCGAAGTAACCAAGCTCGGCGACACAGAGGGCCCCAATGTTATAGCGGTACGTAGTTTAGGCGACCGCAACCTATTATTAGTCGATGAGGCGCACCGCGGCATGGGCGGCAAAGAAGAGCGCGGCTGGTTTAAAAACCGCACCGCGCTAGCGGAAAAGGGCTTTGTCTTTGAATATTCCGCCACCCTAAAAGAGGCCATTTCAGCCGCCAAACGCCCGGAGATCGAGGCATCCTACGCCAAGGCCATCCTATTCGATTATTCCTACCGGTATTTTTACGAAGATGGCTACGGCAAAGATTATCGCATTTTCAATCTGCCACCAACTTTTGCCGATATGGAGTTTTCCTACCTTACGGCATGTCTGTTAAGTTTTTATCAGCAGCTGCGGCTTTATCAAGATAAGCGCACAACCTACGCGCCCTACAACCTTGAAAAGCCGCTATGGGTTTTTGTCGGCTCCAGCGTAACCAAGGCGAGCGGCACAAAAACCGAGAAGGCCACAGTATCCGATGTGGGGAAAATCTTACGCTTTATCGCCGCATTCCTTAAAAGCGAGAGCAGAACATCCGCCGAAATTGAACGCATCCTAAATGGCAACGCGCAGGAAACCGGGCTAATCGATGAACATGGCAACGACATCTTCGCCCAAAACTTTACCTACCTACAGAAACTTAAAGAAAATGAGGGATGGCAAGCAGCCGATCTGTTCCGCGACATTCTCGACAAGTTATTTCACAACCGGGCCGGCGGTAAATTATCGATCTCCCGCATCAAAGGCGACGAAAATGAAATCCTGCTACACACCGGCCAAGCTACAAAGCCTTTCGGCCTGATTAACGTCGGCGATGCCGCCGGGTTAGCAACGCACCTCGCCGAACGGGGCCTCGATAATGCCGTGGTCCACGAATCCGAGTTTGCCGCTGGCATGTTCGGCCAAATCAACCTATCTAGCTCCCCGCTTAACCTACTGATCGGCTCCAAGCGTTTTGTCGAAGGCTGGGATTGCTGGCGCGTCAGCACCTTGGGTCTTATGCATGTAGGCAAAAGCGAAGGTGCGCAAATTATCCAGCTTTTCGGACGCGGGGTGCGCCTGAAGGGCTATGACTGGTCGCTCAAACGCAGCGGCTTTTTCGCCTCGGCTGGTCAACCAGCTTATATCCAGTACATCGAAACTTTGAATGTATTTGGCATCGAAGCCAGCTTTATGGAACGCTTCCGCAAGTTCCTAGATGCCGAAGATCTGCCCCGCAATGATAAAAAGCAGATTTTTAGGGTTCCCTTAACCGTTACCCGCGATTTTGGACAGCGTCTAAAAGTATTGCGCCTCCGAAGAAAGCGTGGCGATGGCCGTGAATACGATTTCCGTCGCGACGGGGCAATGCCCGCACTACCCATGCCACAAGAAATTGTACCAAAGATAAAAGATAAAAAGATCGAAATAGACTGGTACCCGCGTATTGAATCTATTGATTCTAAAGGCGGCACCCATCTGAGCACTAAAGAAAAAGCCACTTTTACGGGCGATCATTTGAAATTTCTAGATTACGATGATATTTTCTTCTGTCTAGAAAAATTCAAGCGCGAGCGTAAATGGTACAACCTAAATATCTGCAAGTCTGCACTCAAGGCACTGCTTGCGGATAAAAGCTGGTACGGAATAATTGCCCCATCCACCAAAATGAACTTCGCCGATTTTGCCAATGTGGCCCTGTGGCAAGAAATGGCCATCGAGATATTGAAAAAGCTGTTGCAGGAACATTACAACCACTGCAAAGCAGCCTTTATCGAGCCGCGCCTAGAGCTACGCGAACTAAAGCCAGACGATGGCAATTTTCCCGATGCCGAAGAATACCAACTAATTGTCGATGCCAACGAAAGCTGGCTGATCAAAGATATCAAAAAACTTATCCAAGATATAGAACAGTATAAAAACGGGATGCTAAATGCCGATCTACAAGTAAGATCTCTCCGGTTTGATAAGCATCTCTATAACCCGATATTTCATGCGCCTAAGGGCAGCAAAGTAAAAATTGTCCCCGTTTCATTAAATGAAAGCGAATTTCAATTCGTTAGGGATCTATCTTCTTATATTCAGGCTAATGAACAAAAATTAAAATCGGAAGGAGTCGAATTTTTCCTACTCCGCAACGAAAGCCGCGGGCGCGGAATAGGTTTCTTTGAAGCCGGTAACTTCTACCCCGATTTTCTACTCTGGCGCATACAAAACGACCAGCAGCAAATCGCTTTCATCGAACCACACGGCCTCCAGCACACCGGCCCCGCCGACAAAAAAAATCGAATTCCATAAGACCATCAAGGGCATCCAAGCCAGGCTCGCCGACAAAAACATCACCCTAAACAGCTTCATCGTCACACCAACACATTTCAACAAACTAAATTGGGACAAGACACTCGAAGATCTGGAAAAAATGCATGTATTCTTCATGAAAGATCGGTATCAAACCTACATTCCTTCACTCATCGACCGCATGCAGAAGGAGAAGATCTGATGCACTTGTATTTCAATTTCAAAGTGATAGCATTGAACCAATAAGGCTGCTAGCACAAATCGATCTTAAAGAAAATTACCGCATTAGTTAGCGAACGAATCGAAATATCGAAGAATCCTTTGTGTACGTAGATTGGATATCAATAAAACATGCTTTACGATCGTATCATTAACTATGGCACTATCAACGAACCGAAAGGGAAGTCGAATCCCGATTTCGCTCGACAGGCGACGGTTAACTGGATGCGGGCACTACGAATTCTTATCGAAGATAAAGACATCAATTTCGCTACGACGACTGCTTTTTACGTCAAAGCAAACAGACGAAAGAAGATGAATCTTCTAGTCGAGAACACCGTGCTAGAACAACTCTTCCTTGCGCTCCATCACCTTTCTGCACTTGGGAAGTTCTGTCGCGGATCGCCCGTCGCGGACTACGCACGAGTTGGAGTGCTGGCGTGGTACTACGGTGTCGCCAATGCGGCGAGTGCGATGACCGTTGCGCAATCTGATTCTTTTAAAGAAGATCATGCAGGAACAGCGCAGACATGGGATGAACAAATAGCGAGCCGCGGCCTAACCATGGCACCGTTCAGTTGGAGGGTCAGCAGTCTCTTGGAAAGAGCATACAGAGCGGAAATCGCTGCGCTTCGTAGGGGTGGAAACGGAATTATCCAGATGCGCCCTATCACGAAAGACGATGCGCTGGGTGTAGCCGCTGGGTACCTGTCTGGCTCGGCGAAATGGTACGCTTGGAAGACGGAAGAGAACCTGAAACGAGATCGCAAGTTCAAGGATCTGGGCGTGGACAATTTCCGTTCAAAGCGTGCAAGAGCACTACGCGATGAATGGCTTGAGCGAAAATCTATTGGGTTTGTTCATCAGGCATCCCGCTACCTCGGCAAGGCGAACTATAGAGAGGCACTTTTTCTAGCATACAGACCCGGCACGGAAACCGCTCTTTCTGGATACGTCGACGACATGCACACGGTGCTGAGAGCGTTTATTGCAATGGCTGGCGCATTTGCTCGGCGGAAGTTGGGAAAGGATTTGTGGGCTGAGTTCGTTGCGGATGTTGATGCGAAGAAAGCATTCACCGCTATGGCGCGTGATATCTGGGATGAATGTCAAGGCAAAAAATAACTTGAATTGTAACGCCGCATTTCCGCTTTCTTGTTTAACCCTCACCACTCCAAAGAGTTTTCTGTCGATGTTTGACCGATGCAGATTGATAACGCGCAGATCTACCGAGCTTCGTTATCTGTCCATCCGCAATACACCGCACCAACTAAGGAGTAACCCGCATTTTCTACAACCCTAGCCGTGTAGCAATATCCGCAAAAATCATTGACTCACTAGCGGTCAATTCCGTAATGCGCTCAATAAACATGGAACAGGAATCGCCTGCCATTTTCATTCGCACGACTTAGTGGCGGCGTATTTGGTGTGGTGGGGCTGACTAGGCCGGTATCGGGGTTGTTGGGGCGTTTGCTGGCGTGGTGGTAGCTGAGCACTTCGGCGGGCTTTTTGGATTGGCGGCGTTTTGGGGTGGTTTTTGCGGTGGTTTCTGCGGCGGTGAGGTCGAGGTCTATGTCTGCGCGATGGACGGCCCCGCCACGGCCGCGCCCGCGGGCGAGTAGCCCTTGGTGCAACGTTTCGACTCTGAAGGCAACAAAAAATGCCGCGCCCGCGGGCGAGTAGCCCTTGGTCAATCAGGGAATCGCGGGCGGCGGCGTAGTCTTGGTCGCTGAGGCCGGGCAGCCGCTCGCGCAGCAGGGCCAGCAGACTGACGTTGCCGATGGAGGAGCCGTCCTCTGGGGTCAGGGAGAGGATTAGGGCGGGGAGTTGGTCGGATATTTCAGACATGGCGTGGTTTTTTGGTGGCGGGGTAGGGTGGCGGTGACCTTATACGGTAGCGCACTGGGGCGGGGTTTGCATGCTTTAAGTTTCCCGCTGGCCTAGGTTGGCGTGGATTAGGCTGCCGTTTATGGCGGGGGTGGCGGCGGCGAATAGGAGGGTTTGGGCGATTTCTTTTGGGGTTAGCAGGCGGTGGTAGCTGTTGGCGGCGGCGATTTGTTCGATGATTTTCGGGTCGCCGCCGAGGTGGTCGCGGAGCATTTGGGTGTCGGTGAAGCCGGGGCAGAGGCAGGCGGTGTGGATGCCGCTGCCCATGAGATCTTGGCAGCTGGCGCGCATTAGGCCGAGCAGGGCGTGTTTGGAGGCGGTGTAGCTGAGGGCACCGGGCACGGCTTTTTCGGATAGGGTGGAGCCGATGTAGAGGATGGCGGAATCGCGGCGCATGTGCGGCAGGACGATTTCGTTTAGCTGCTGGGCGGCGATGAGGTTGACTTGGAAGACTTTGGCAAGCTCGGCACTGGCGGCTTGGAGGCGGTCTTTGCGTAGGATGGCGGCGTTGTGGATTAGGGTTATTTGGTCGCGCTGGGCGCAGGTTTGGTCGATTTGGGCGGTGGCTTGGTTGGGCCAGTTTGGGTCGCTGAGGTCGACTTGGAGATGTTGGCCGAGATGGGGCGGGAGCGGGCGGCGGGAGAGGTTTAGGATTTGGTAGCCTTTTTCTTTGAATAGCTCGGCGGTGGCGCGGCCTATGCCGGCACTGCCGCCGGTGATGATTAGCAATTTGTTTTTTGAGTGGGGCATGGGGTTAGCCGGTGAAGTCGGGGTGGCGCCAGCGGCGGGTGCCGCTTTGGCCGGGGCCGGAGGAGACGCTGAGTTCGATTTCGTGGAGCGCATAGCGGTTTATGTCGGGGTCGGCGAGCAGTTGCTGTAATAGGTAGGCGGCGAATTCTTCGACTGTGGTGTTGCGGATCGGTAGTAGCAGGCAGTCGGCGGATAGGAAGCGCATTTCTTCGGTGTGGAATTGGACGCGGTATTCGTCCTGTTCGCGGTGGATTTTTAGGTGCGGGCTGTGTTTGGGGAGGATCATGTATTCGTCTAGGGCGGTGCAGAGGGCGCGGAGTTTGGCTTTGAAGTCGCCGTAGCTGAAGCAGAGGCCGTCTGGGCCTACGGGGGCGCGGAGGCGGGCGGCGACGCGGAAGTTGTGGCCGTGCAGGCGTTCGCGTTCGGTGGCGGAGAAAATGGTGAAGTGGGCGGCGGAGAATTTTAGGTATTCCTTGGCCAGATCGATGGTGGTGTCTGGGCTGATTGGGGGGGGTGAGTTTGCGGGCATGGTGGGGTTAGGCGAGGGCATGTTCGCCGGCCTCTAGGGTTTGCATTATTAGGGTGTTGATGGTCATGGGGCCCACCCCGCCGGGCACGGGGGTGTAGGCGCTGACGCGGTCGATGAGCGGTGGGAGTTCGATATCGCCGACTCCGCCGGGGTGGTAGCCGGCATCGATGACTACGGCACCGTCTTTGACCCAATCGGCGCGGATGAATTGCGGTTTGCCGAGGGCACCGACCAGAATATCGGCGCGGCGGATCTGGTCGGGGAGGTCTTTGGTGTGCGAGTGGCACAGGGTTACGGTGGCATTGGCGGCGAGCAGCATCATCGCCATGGGTTTGCCGAGGATGGCGCTGCGCCCGACTATTACGGCGTGTTGGCCAGCCAGCGGTACGGCGTGGTGGTGCAGCAGGCGCATGATGCCGCGCGGGGTGGCACTGCCGTAGGCGGGCTGGCCCATCGCCATGCGCCCGAAACCGGTGCAGGTGACGCCGTCTACATCTTTGGCTGGCGGAATGGCATCGAAGCAGCAGCGTTCGTCAATCTGCGACGGCACCGGGTGTTGTAACAGGATGCCGTGGATGGCGGGGTTTTGGGCGAGGGTTTCGATCTGAGTTAGTAGTTCGGGGGTGGTGGTTTGCTGCGGTAGCTGGAGGGCGGCGGATTCCAAACCGATGCGTTGGCAGGCGTTGGTTTTCATGCGCACGTAGGTGGCGGAGGCGGGGTCGTCGCCGACTAGGATGGTGGCGAGATGCGGGGGGGGTCCGCCGCTGCGGGCTTGCAGGGCGTCGACCCGCTGGCGTAGTTGGGCTTCGGTGGCCTGGGCTAGGGCTTTGCCATCGAGGACTGTGGCGGGCATGCGGGCGGTGCGGGCGGGTAGAATTGGCGGGGGCGCGATTGTCGCAAAAAGGCGGGCGGTGCGCTAGGCAAAGTGGTTGTTGGGTGGTTGCCAGCGGCGGTGCGGTCGAGCGGCTGTTTTGGC
>JACONM010000021.1:66316-67973 GCA_014323765.1 Cellvibrionales bacterium
GGGGGGGAATGAGGTCTAGCTTTGCGGCGGCTTGGGGGGTATCATGCGCCGCGATTGCGGGGTATAGCGCAGTCTGGTAGCGCGCCTGCTTTGGGAGCAGGATGTCGGGAGTTCAAATCTCTCTACCCCGACCAGATTTTGCACGGTTCGGGCGCCTGTAGCTCAACAGGATAGAGCAACGGCCTTCTAAGCCGTAGGTTGTAGGTTCGAGCCCTACCGGGCGCGCCAATGCATCGGGCGGTCGGCGGCTGCGGATCGGATCGAGGGGCGAGCGTAGAGGCGAGTGAGGGTGCGGATTGGCGGTGAATTGCACGGTTTTCAAGGCAATGGTGGCTGTAGCTCAGTTGGTAGAGCGCTGGATTGTGATTCCGGTGGTCGTGGGTTCGATTCCCATCAGTCACCCCATTTATTGCCTATTCACCCGCTATCAACCCCGCTTGAAGCCGTGCGTTGCCCTGTGGCAGAATGCGCGGGCGGTCGGTCGATGGCACTTCGGTCGCTGCGCTGGCCTCACTGAGCGAAAGTGGCGGAATTGGTAGACGCGCTGGATTTAGGTTCCAGTGCCGCAAGGCGTGAGAGTTCGAGTCTCTCCTTTCGCACCACACACAACATCCCCATGCATTTTATGACAGCCCCGCCCCGCCGCCGTGCCGAGGGCGTATCGCGCACCTATTATTCTGAGGCCCGGCATGCAGGTATCGGTTGAACGCACTGGCGGGTTGGAGCGGCGCATGCGCGTTAGTCTGCCAAGCGCGGATATCGAGGCGCAGGTGGCTGCCCGTTTGCAAAAGGCGCAGCGCACGGCGGCTCTGGATGGCTTCCGCAAGGGGCGGGTGCCGATGAGCCTGTTGCGGCAGCGTTTTGGCGCGGCGGTGCGCGGCGAGGTGCTGGGCGAGCTGGTCAGCAAAAGCTACGGCGAGGCATTGGCGCAGGAAAAAATCCGCCCGGCGGGGCAGCCGCGTATCGAGCCGTTGGAACCGGATGAGGCGGAGGCGGATGATATGAAGGGCGCGGCGGATGCGGAGCCTGCGGAGGGGGGTGCCGGTGCCGCTAATAAGTCGTTTAGTTATACGGCGACTTTTGAAGTTTATCCCGAGGTCGATTTGGGCGATCTGGCGCAAATTCAGCTGGAGCGTCTTAGCGTGACCGTGGCCGATGCGGATGTCGAGCGGGCGGTGGAGGCGTTGCGCCGCCAGCGTATCGATTGGCAGCCGGTGGAACGGGCGGCGGCGGACGGCGATCGGGTGAGGATCGATTTTGTCGGGCGCATCGATGGCGAACCGTTTGCCAATGGCAGTGCGGAAAATGCCGAGGTCGTGCTGGGCAGCGGGCAGATTTTGCCGGCGTTGGAGGCGGGGATTTGCGGTATGCGGGCGGGCGAGGAGCGCGATCTGCCGGCGCAATTTCCGCCCGATTACCCGGCTGAGTCGCTGGCGGGGGCGCAGGCGGTCTTTGCGGTGCGCCTGCATCAGGTTAGCGCCGGTGTTTTGCCGTCTCTGGATGCCGATTTTTTGCAAAAATTTGGCATTGAGGGCGGTGATCTGGCGGCATTCAAAGCGGAGATTCGCGCCCGACTGGAACGCGAGGCCGCGACACATGCGCAGGCGCGGTTGAAAGGACAGGTGATGGATGCGCTGGTCGATATGCATTCGTTTGT
>JACONM010000022.1:0-4784 GCA_014323765.1 Cellvibrionales bacterium
GGGGCGGCGGTTAGACCGGTGTATTCGAAATAACATTCGTCGACTAGGACTAGGGCGGCGGGGGCGGCTTGCGCGATGCGCTCGATGGCGGCGAGGGGTGGGGCGGTGCCGGAGGGGTTGTTGGGTAGCGGTATTACGATTAGGCGGGTGCGTTCGTCGATGGCGGCGAGGACGGCGTCTAGCGGGTAGCCGGCGTTTATTTGGTAGGGGGGGGCGATGAGCTCGGCATTTTGCACTTGGGCGCATTGGGCGTAGATGGCGAAGCTGGGGGCCGGGATGATGGCGCGGTCGCTGGGGCCGGTGGCGGCGCGGATGACGAGATCTATGCCTTGGTCGGAGCCGTTGGTGATCATTAGCTGGGCGGGTTCGACCCCGGCGTAGGCGGCTAGGCGGGCGGTGATGTCGCCGTAAGCGGGGTATTTTTGGAGCGGGCCGGATTGGATGTAGTCGCGGAGGGCGGCGGTTATCGCGGGGCTGACCGGCAGGGTGCGCTCGTTGAAATCGAGGAGCAGGTGGCGGTGTGCTGAGCGGCCTTCTAGCGGCGGCTGGTAGGCATCTAGGGCGTAGAGGTGGGGTTTGAAGAGGGGCATGGTGGAATCCGGGGTTAGTTCAGCAGGACTAGGTTGTCGCGGTGGACTAGGGCATCGGCGTTGCTGTAGCCGAGGATTTGGGTGATCTGGGGGCTGCGTCGGCCGATGATTTGGCGGGATTCGGCGGCGGAATAGTTGACTAGGCCGCGGGCTAATTCGGTGCCGGCGGCGGTGCGGAGGCTGACTAGATCGCCGCGGGTGAAAGTGCCGGCGACGGCGGTGACGCCGATCGGGAGTAGGCTGCGGCCTGCGCCGAGGGCTTGGGCGGCGCCGGCATCTAGGTGTAGGGTGCCAGCGACGCGCAGTTGGCCGGCTAACCAGCGTTTGCGGGCGGCCAGCGGGGCGTTGTCGGCGTAGAGCAGGGTGCCGAGGTTTTCTGCTTGGGCTAGGCGTTCGAGGATGTGCGGGGTGCGGCCGTTGCAGAGGATGCTGTGGGTGCCGGAGCGGGCGGCTAGGCGGGCGGCGGCGAGCTTGGTTTGCATGCCGCCGCGACCGAGAGTGCCGGCGGAGGGGGCTGCCATTTGCGCCAATTTTTCATCGCTGGCGGCGGCTTGGGGGATGAGTTTGGCGTCGGGCGTGTGGCGCGGGTCGGCGGTGTGGAGGCCGTTTTGGTCGGTGAGGATGAGTAGCCAGTCGGCTTGAACTAGGTTGGCGACTAGGCCGGCTAGGCGGTCGTTGTCGCCGAAGCGGATTTCGTCGGTGGCGACGCTGTCGTTTTCGTTGATTATCGGGATGCTGCCGGCGGCTAGTAGGGTGCGGATGGTGCTACGGGCGTTGAGGTAGCCAGTGCGGTCGCTGAGGTCGGCGGCGGTTAGTAGGATTTGCGCGGTGGTGAGGTGGAATTTTTGGAAGGCTTGTTCGTAGGCTTGCACTAGGCGCATTTGTCCGACCGCGGCGGCGGCTTGTAGTTGGTCGATGGCGGTGGGGCGGGTTTTCCAGCCGAGGCGTGCTAGGCCGGCGGCGACGGCGCCGGAGGAGACCAGCACGATTTGGTAGCCGCGGGCGTGGAGGGCGGCCAGCTGGGCGACCCAATCGGCGATGGCGGCGCATTCTAGGTCTAGCCCGGCGCGGGTCAAGAGGGCACTGCCGAGCTTGACTACCCAGGTGCCGGGGTGTTTTAGGCCGCTGCGGAGGTGGGTGGGGGTTTTTGCGCTGGTGGCGGTGTCTTTGCTGGTTTTGCTGTCTTTGCGCATAGCGGGTGGCGGGGGTTGTTGGTTTGTGGTTGCCGCGGGCTTAAGGGGGGAGCGACTGGGTGGCTAGTGTCGCTGATTTGGGGTGGGGTTCGGGGGGTATTTGTTGTTGGTGGTGGGTTGCCGTCGCCTTTGCTTCGGGGGCTTCGTCGGTGTTTGCGGTGGGCTGTTCGAGGTGGGTCATTATGCTTTGGCAGAGGGCGGCGCAGCCTTGGCCGGTGGCGGCGGATACGGTGAAGAGGGGGGCTTTCCAGGCGAGGGTTTGGCGGATTTTGGCGACTGTGGCGGGGTGGTCGGCGGGCGGTAGGAGGTCGATTTTGTTGAGGACTAGCCAGCGTTCGCGCGCCGCTAGGGTGGGGCTGAAGGCGGCGAGCTCGGCTTCAATGGCGCGGACGCTGGCGGCGGGGCAGGCGCCATCGGGCGGGGCAATATCGACGAGGTGTAGTAGCAGGCGGGTGCGGGTTAGGTGTTTGAGGAAGGCGGTGCCGAGGCCGCGGCCGGTGGCGGCACCGGGGACTAGGCCGGGAATGTCGGCGAGCACGAAGGAGCGGGCATGGTCGAGTGCCACCACGCCGAGGTTGGGGATTAGGGTGGTGAAGGGGTAGGGGGCGACTTTGGGGCGGGCGGCGGAGACTTGGGTTAGCAGGGTGGATTTGCCGGCGTTGGGGGTGCCGAGTAGGCCGACATCGGCGAGGACGCTGAGCTCTAGGCGGAGGTTGCGCGATTCGCCTGGGGTGCCTGGGGTGGTTTGGCGCGGGGTGCGGTTGGTGCTGGATTTGAAGCGGGCGTTGCCGAGGCCGTGGAAGCCGCCTTGGGCGACGCAGAGGCGTTGGCCGGGGGTGCTGAGGTCGCCGAGGTGTTCGGCGGTGTCGGCGTCGATCAAGATGGTGCCGACCGGTACGCGCAGGGTTAGGTCCTCCGCCGAGCGACCGCGACAGTCGCTACCGCGGCCGGGGTCGCCGTTGCGGGCGCAGTGTTGGGGTTGGTAGCGGAAGTCGACCAGGGTGTTGAGGGCGGGGTCGGCTTGCAGCCAGACGCTGCCGCCGTCGCCGCCGTCGCCGCCGTCTGGTTTGCCGCGGGGGCGGTTTTTGGCGCGGTGGAAGCTGAGGCAGCCGGGGCCGCCGTGGCCGGCGGCGACGCTGATTTGCGCCTCATCGACGAATTTCATGGGCGGTGCAAGGCTGGGCGGTGGGGTATTTTAGCCTGAGGGTGGGGCGGCTTTTGTTGGGGTGCAAAGGTTGGGTGTGAAACCCCCCTTTTACGGGGATTTTTATTATTTGGCGGGGTCAGGCGGGCGGGGCGATTTGGGCGAATTTGCGGTTGCGCGGGCCTTGGGTGACAAACTGTACGGTGCCGGCGGCTTTGGCGAACAGGGTGTGGTCGCGGCCGATGCCGACATTTTCGCCGGCGTGGATGCGGGTGCCGCGTTGCCGCAGGATGATCTCGCCCGCTTGGACGACCTGCCCGCCGTAGCGTTTGATGCCGAGGCGTTTGCTTTGGGAATCGCGACCGTTGCGGGTGCTACCGCCGGCTTTTTTGTGGGCCATTTTTGATTACTCCGGTTTGGGGGAGGGGCCCTGGTTGGCGGACTCCTCGGTGGGTTTTTTGGGGGCGGGTGCCGATTTTTTGGTGGCTGGTTTTTTTGGGGCGGCTTTGGCGGTTTTTTTGGGGGGTGCGGCGGTGGCGATGGCGGTGATCTTTACGGCGGTGAAGGCTTGGCGGTGGCCGAGTTGTTTTTCGTGGTGTTTGCGACGGCGGAAGCGGACGATTTTTAGTTTGTCGCCGCGGCCTTGTTCGAGAACCTCGGCGGTGACGTGGCTGTCGGCGAGGTAGGGGGTGCCGACGTTCAGGGTTTCGCCGTCTTTGATTAGTAGCACCCGGTCGAAATCGACGGTGTCGCCGGTGGCTGCGGCGAGTTTTTCTAGGCGTAGGACTTCGCCTTCGACAACGCGGTGTTGTTTGCCGCCGCTTTCGATGATCGCGTACATTTTATTGGGGGTGCTCCTGCAGTTTGGGGCTGGCTGCCGGCCTGGGCGGGGCCGGTTGGGGAGGAGCGGATTGTATGCGGAAGTGCGGGCGGTGGCAAGCGGTTGTGTGGCTTGACAGAATCGGGGGTGCGCCCTAGCATTCTGCGGTCGCGGGGCCGGTCCGGTCGCCCGATTCATCACGCTTGTATTCCTATGTTGCCATTCAGACGGCCTGTTGCCGCGGATTTTTGCGCCGTCGATGCGTTGATTCGGCGGCAGCTGCATTCTGAGGTGGGATTGATCGAGGAAATTGGCGGGCATATTATCGCTGGGGGTGGCAAGCGGTTGCGGCCGCTGACGGTGTTGTTGGCGGCTTTGGGGTGCGGGTATCGGGGGCCGGCGGGGCGGTCCGATGGGGAGCCGGGGGCGCATGTGCGGTTGGCTTGCATTATTGAATTTATCCATACCGCGACGCTGTTGCATGATGATGTGGTGGACCTGTCTGAGCGGCGGCGGGGGCGACCGACGGCTAATGCGAAATGGGGGAATCCGCCGACGGTGTTGGTGGGGGATTTTTTGTATTCGCGGGCGTTTCAGATGTTGGTGGAGTTGGGCATTCCGGCGATTATGGCGTTGTTGGCGGATGCGACCAATACGATTGCCGAGGGCGAGGTGCAGCAGCTGTTGGCGGCGCAGAATGCGGAATTGGATGAGGCGGGGTGTTTGGAGGTGATGCGGAAAAAGACGGCGGCGTTGTTTCAGGCGGCGGCGGCGGGCGGGGCGTTGTTGGCGGGGCAGTCGGAGGCGGTGGTCGGGGCGATGCGCGATTATGGGCATCATTTGGGGATGGCGTTGCAGCTGCGGGATGATGTGTTGGATTACAGCGGCGACCCGCGGGCAATGGGGAAAAATACCGGCGATGATTTGGCGGGTTGTACGCCGACTTTGCCGTTGGTGGTGGCGTTGCGGGAGCGGTCGGCGGCGGAGAGGCGCGATATTTTGGCGGGGGTGGCTGGGCAGGATGCGGGGGCGGCGGA
>JACONM010000022.1:4804-16933 GCA_014323765.1 Cellvibrionales bacterium
GGTTGGTGGATAGCGTGTATAAGCGGGGGCTGGTGGAGATGGCGGGGTTTGTGGTGGGGCGGGGTGGGTAGGGTTATTGGGGGGTGTTTTGTAGCGCGGCGACTGCGGGATCGGCTCTGTGACGGTGTAGATCGGTGGCGTTTAGGCAATAGGCGAGCAAATGGTCGGGGCGGCAGGCGATGGCGATTTCGGTGTCTCTCTGGGGTGCAAATGCAAAGCCGTCGCGCTTGGCGGTGTGTGGCGTGTTTTTAGTCTCGCCCATTCCTCTTCAGCGATGGTGATGCGCTTGCCTGCTTCGATGCTTTTTAGGGCCTCAGCGACGCGCTTTAGGGTTTTTAGTGTGGGGGGTATTGTGTAGTCGTATGCGAGTCCCACATATTCTATCTGCGTTTTGCCCGGTTTCAACAGGCTAAAGCCTTCGTTGTAATAGTCTGGCGAATCCGCTTGGTAGGGTCTGAATGTGGTTTCGCCTCCGCCCGATAGGGTTTTTCGCGTGATGACAATATCTGTCTTGGGGTGGATAGATATTGACAGGACGTTCATTTTCCTTGGGTGTTTTCTACGCACCATTGAAAGCCTTATCGCTTCACCCCAGATATTGACTAGTGCGTTTTTCTTATTTTTCTGCAAGGAGCGGATGGGCTAGTTATCTAGGACAGCCCCTATCGTTTTTCACTCCTGCGGCGAAAATATCTACATTGAAGGTATTTTCGCTTTGCTCTTCCAGCTTTATTTCATGTTGCCAGTGGATTTTGTTTTCGGGGTCGATGTATTTCTGTATCGCCCCGTGGAGCAGGCTGGTTTTTGTGTTGCTCCTGCCTCGGTGTCCGTCAAGAGCTTGGAGAATGCATTGCTCGATGGCGATTACAAGGTCGGCTCTTCGGTTATCCATTTCGGTTTAGCCTCTGTTCGGCTTTTTCAAAGTAGGATTTTTTCAGCTCGATGCCGAGAAACTTTCTCCCGCAGCGCATTGCTGCTACGCCGGTGGTGCCGCTTCCCATGAAAGGGTCTAGTACTTTTTCGCCTTGTTTTGTGTAGGTGCGGATTAGGACTTCCATTAGTTTTACCGGCTTTTGGGTGGGGTGCCATTTTTCGTCCGAGTCGTTGTTGTGGACGGGGATGTTGAGGATGGTGCGGGGCTGGCGTTTGGTCTCGCCGCCTGAGTTGCCTAGGCAATCGTGTGCGCCGTAGTTGCGCACTGAGCCGTCGCCGGCGCAGGCGTTGACGGCGTTCATGCCGGCATGGCCGATGGTTTTTTGCGGGTTGTAGGTTGGGGGTTTTTGGTAGAAAACGAGGATGTTTTCGTGGGCTTTCATTGGCATTCGTTTGCTGTTGAGATGGCCGGTTGCTTTGTTTTTGTTCCATATCCATTCGTAGCGGAATAGTTTTAATTGGGATACGGCTAGTATTTTGTCAAACGGCGATGCGGCCATGACCACTATCGCCCCGTTGGGTTTGATGATGCGGAGCCATTGTTGCCAGGTGGCATCGAGGGTTTTGCGGAATTCTTGCGTGTCCCAACCGTTGCGGGTCGTGCCATAGGGTGGGTCGGTTAGTATTAGGTCGATACTTGCGGTTTTGATGCGAGGGTAGATGTTTTCGCAGCGGTCGTTGAAGAGGGTGAATGGGGTTTGCGGGGGCTGGGTGAAATTCAGGGCTTCCCATTCGAATAGGTCTGCGGTCCAGGTGCGTTGCATGTGGGGGGTTTGTGTTTTTGGGCGGGGAGTCAAAATCGAGTTCATGGAACTGTCTTGGGAGGGCGTTTTGTTGGTGCGGGGGAAAAGGTCGGAGATGCTTTCGGCGTGGATTTGCTTGCTCATTGGGGTTTAGCCTGCTACTCGGTGGATGGAGAAGGTTATGCTGTATTCGAATAGGGTGGTGTTGGGGAGTTGGGGGGCGGCTTGGCGGGATTTTTCGGTGACCACTATATCACTCGCGGGGTTGCTTTTGGGGCGGTTTTTTTGCCGCCGTGGACGGAGGGTTCGGCGCACCATTGATGGCGTAGTAGTGCTAAGGGTTCTAAGACGGACTCGGGTAGGCCGAGTAGGTCTAGTAGGATGGTGCGGTCTAGGTCTTGGCGGGTTTTGTCGCGCCATGCTTCGTTTGCGGGGAGGAATTCTCGGTCTTTGAATTTATCGAAGATGTAGTGCGATTGGATAATCTGATCTTCGGTTAGTCGTGTTACATCGAGAATCGCCAATTCCGGTAGTTTCGATATTGTGGTTATTGCTCTTCCCATTTGCTGGCGTGAACCGTGCCACCAAAAAGCAATTAGGCCGAGTGTGGTGTTGGCCCATAGGGCGATGGGAATTTCCCAATCGTCTTCATGGCACAGGAAATTCGGCCATGCCCTGCCGCCTATTACTGGTTCCGGAGTAAGACAGGCCGCTAACGGCTGCGAACTGAGTGTAAAGTCTAGAGTGAAATGCAACCGAGAGGCTGTTGCTTCCCATGCTTCTTCTGCTTGCTTATCACGTTCATGCCGCACCCGCCCTTGCATATCCGGTTGAACCACTATTTTGGTTTCCCGTTTCGCGTTATGGTTCCACAGTGCGGGATAGGTGGGTATCCCGCCGCTTAACGGGGCGATGTCAAACGGTGGTTTAGGAAATCCGTCAGACCCGACATGTTTTCCGTTCAGATTCCGGTGTACAAGCTCTCTCTTACCGAGGCTTGCCAGTGTCGTCATTGGTAAATGCATTGATTTAGATCGGCGGGGAAGTCGCAATTCATTGCATTGCAATCCTTCTGCCGCAAGTGCTATGCCCGCTTCTTTGATGCCTGAATAACCGGCGTTTGACAGGTTACCACGAACGAAACAGCCAAACTCATGGCCGCTTGTCATGGAGATCGGTGCAGTGAAAACGTCAGGCAAAACTTCGAATGCAACTGCCTGACTTGGAGCCTTTCGATCATCTTTTTTGCGTGTTGCAATAAGCAGCACTTCACCCATTCCGGTATCGGCAGAAAAGGCGTAGTCTTTATGCCCAACCGCCGCAATGCTTACGATGGCAATATCGGTGTAATAACGGTCGATAAGGTCGCGGGCGTTTTGCCAAGATTTCCCCTGCAGGAATGCGGCAGGGATGACCAGTGCTATTATTCCGCCGGGCTTTATTTTGGCATGGGCGATGTCGATAAAATTGGAGGCAAGCCCGGCATATCCACTCCCCGCCATTTTGGGCTTTGTTGCTTTCTTCAATGTTTCCGACATTGCTTTTTGTTCGTCTTCGCTTTTGCCAAGCCCGGCAAACGATGGAACAGGAACAGTGGCAATGGCGTGATTTGTTGGGCGGGTGAAAGGCGGGTTCATTATCACAATATCAAAGCTGTTATCCGGTATTTTTACTTCATTGGTAGTTTCTCCATCGACACCGCGTACCCGCTCCTGCCCGGTAGAAAACAGTGGAAGAGTGCGCTCACTTGCGATGAGGTCTAAAGATCCTAATGCAATGGTATATCGCCCGTCTCGTTTGGCTTGTTTGCCGTAAGGCAGCGTAATGATGGAGGTGTTTTGGAATGGCACACCGGGGTGGGTGCTGGAAAGGATTGTGGCGGTTAGATGGGTGGCGGCGGGCATGATGTCAGCGCCGACCAATGCCTTTTCCATCATTCGAGCGTGGATATTTTTATCGTTCTTACCGGTTTTTCGGTAGCGGGCCAACACCGCGGCATAGGCGGCATTAAGCAGTGCGCCGGTGCCGCAGGCAAAATCGGCGATTCGTAATGATGTTACGGCGTTTTTATCGGCCCAGTCGATGTCAAGGCGGGATACGGCGAGTTCGGCGAGTAATGCCGCTGAGCTGGGCAGGGTGTAGAATGTGGCGAGAAATTTTCGGTCGGTGATTAGGCGTTGGAACATCCTGCCGCATAGGTCGTGATGGCTGGTGGCACCGAGGGAATTTAGGTCGTTGGCAACCCGTTCCAGTATTTTGAGAATTTTGCGGGCCACTTTGAAGGGGATTTCTCGCAGGATTGCGGATGCGATGTAGAAAATTGGCCAGTAGTTGACTTCGTTTAGGATATATCGCCAGGCGTTCAGCAGTTCGCTATCTTGCAATTCGCCGAGTATGCCGCCGTGTAAGTTTTTTAACTTTTTTATCCCGGCTTTCCCTTCTATTGCGAGATGGAAGGTTAGTGCGTTGGCAATTATCGCCATTGCCATGCGGGAGGTTTGTGTGCCGTCTTGCTGGTGCAATTCTTGGGCAATGGCTTCTAGTGCGTCGGGGATGTCGGCGGCAGGGTCACGTAGGATATTGGTGGCTTGGCTGATCCCGGTTTCTAGGATTTCCATTCCGCGGGCGATGCGGTTTTCAGAGAGCGCGGTGAGTTCTATGCAGGTGGCTAGGTCGTCGATGCTGCCTTTAATCCAGCCTTGTTCTGGCCAGCGGAGCGGTTGTTTTGATTCAAATGAGAAAATACAGAATTCGAATTCTGATTTTCGAATCAGGTTGGCGAGGTCATTTTGGTTGGCGGTGCGTAGGGGTTTTGGTATTTGTACTGCGATGGATTGTTCGACCGGTTCGTCGCCTTTCGCAAAGAGTTTGCCGAAGTATTTTTGTGCGTCTGCTTCAACGGTTGTGGCTGGGTCGTATTCGGTTTCTACGATAACGGGGATGCCGCCGGTGTTTTGGATGATTATATCGGGGCATAGGCCGGGGTTTTCGGCTATTACGCCGGTTTGTTCTACCCCGATGCCGTCGCGCCAATCGGGGTGTTTTGTTCGTAGGACTTTTGCTAGTTCGGTGTTGAACACTTTTTCTTGAGTGTTTGGCATTTTTTCTTCCTCGGTTTTGTCGGTGAGTGGAACGCTGGGCTGCTTAGCCTTTTACCGGGTGGATGGAGAAGGTTATGCTGTATTCGAATAGGGTGGTGTTGGGGAGTTGGGAGGCGGCTAGGCGGACTTTTTCGGTGACTTCGCTGGCGACGATCATGCCGCGGACGGGTTTGCCGTTGGCGCGGTTTTCTTTTACCCAGGCTAGGTAGTAGGCGAGCTGGCCGATGGCGCGTTGGTGGCCGCGGGAGACTTTTAGCTCGATGACGACGGGGTTGCCTTGCTTATCGAGGGCTAGGATGTCGATGAAGCCGCCGGCGACGGGGTGTTCGATGCCGTCTTCGTGGAGGCGCAGGCCGGGTTCTAGCGTTTCTAGATTTTTGGCTAGGTAGTCGCGCAAGTCTTGTTCGCGGGCGAATTCTTCGGCGGCTTCGTTGGGGGTGGTGGTTTCTTCGTCTTCGTCTTCGGCATCGATGGAGTCGGTGGACTGTGGGGTCGACTGATCTGGGTACTGGGGTGGGCCGTCAATCGCTTCGTTCCAGAGACGGAAGCGGTTATTGTCAACCTTGAAGAAGAGATTCCATTTCACATTGCGATTGATGCACTTGCGCCCCGCTAGGTGCGGATCGTTGACGACCATCCTGCGCACGTGTATTGCCACGGTGCTGGGGTTGATCCTTGGGTAGTTTTCGGCGAACCAGCGGACTGCGTCTTTGGGGGAGAATTTCTGCCCCGGTTCGAGGGTTTTAGCAAATTTATGGAGGAGGTCGCGGGTGGTGCCTTCGGCGTAGATTTGCTTGCTCATCTTGCTTTTTCCTCCATTGGCTGAGTCTCCATGCTCATTTTACCGCTCTTCGCCGCCGTTTTTTGCGGGGGGCCATGGGGGCGGTGCTTGTTTCGTAGATCTCGAAAAGGTATTCCACTCGCTCGCGTTCAAAGGCAAAAGCCTTGCGGCGGTAGAGTCGATCGACCGCCTTATCGAGTGTGGTGTGGGCTTTGCGTAGGGGCGGCGGCATCGAATTTTCATCGTACATATCATCAAGCGTCGATTCAGGGAATTTGCGCCGGGCATCTATTACATTCTGTGCAAGTTGTTCAATTTTGGCCTTTTGGGACACGGATACTGTCGGCCATGGGAAGGAATTGTAGACCGCGGGGGCGTAGCTGTAGCCGTTGCCTAATCGCCCCGTCACGGTGCGCATCCAAGCCATATGCATGGCCGATGTCAAGATTCCAAGATAATAGAGCGATGCACCCGGGATAATCCGAAGCTGGTTCGACGCAATTACCGTGGGCGGCAACATTGCCATCGGAATGTAATTTCTTGCATGCGAAGATACTTCGGGAATGGCAAGATAATCGGAAACGGGTTGGCGGTCTTGAGTGAATAGCGTTGGATATTGGGCAAACTCGCGAACGCTTGGAGTCGGGCTTTGCAGTCGCCTCTGCCGCACCCGTTCGATGCGTTCTTGAATCGGTTTTGATGCTTTGATTTCTCTAGGATCGGCATCTTTTAACCAGAGGCACCAGCGCCAATTTCCGGAGATCAATTCATCGCCGCCAACATAGGGTTTTAGCCATTTTTCTGCATTGGGGTCTTCGGCCAGTAGTTTTTGCCGGTCGCTTTCTGCAAGAATCAAATTGCTGAATTTCTGATAGCCGCCGCCCGGCTTTTTCAGGCGGGCGCCATCGGTCGGCTGGCTGCCTTTGTGCATTTTTAAGCGTCCGACTGGCGGCTGTGAGCGGGCGGGCACGGCGTATTGTGGGCCATCGAGTAGGTACCCATTGAGTCGAGAGACGATCGCTTGGTGCGGCTCGCCGCGGCCCTGTTCGTATTCGTAGATCTTGCATTCCGCAGGCTTTTCGTAGGTCATTCCGACGATTACGCAATGCACGGTTGCCTGGCCCCGCGCTTCGCTATTCCATTGAAAGGAGCGATGCGCAAAGCGGATCGAGATGCCACCGGCGAACATAACCGGCCAGAGGATGCCGCATTGTTCGCCTTGGATAATTGAGTTAGTGGACACAAAAGCAATCTCGGTCTTTTTACTCTGTCCGGCATAGAGTATCGCTTTTTTAAACCAGCAGGTTACGTAGTCGAGGCGATTGACTTGCCCCTCTTTGCCCCAAATGTTTGCCATATCAGCCTGCTGCTGCTTGGTGCGCCATTGGTGGCCGATGAAGGGCGGGTTGCCGAAACAGAAAGTGCAATCCTTGGACGGTAGGATTTTTTGCCAGTCCATTTCTAGGGCATTGCCGACCGCTATGTACGGCGATTTCCGAAGCGGGATGCGGACATAGGTTTCACCGAATGCGAGGCTGAGGCGGTTGTTCATAATGTGGTCCATCATCCACAATGCGGTTTCTGCGATGCGGGCGGGGAATTCACCGATCTCGATGCCGTAAAATTGGTCGACATTTAGGACGGCAAGATCGGCAGCGTACAGTTCTTTTTGTTTGCCTTCGTGACGCTGATAGACGCGCAGCTCGCGGATCAGCTCAATTTCAAGATCGCGTAGTTCACGGTAGGCAATGATTAAAAAATTGCCGCAGCCGCATGCTGGATCAAAGAATTTCATCGCGCCTAGACGGGCGTGAAATTCCTCCAACTTCTTGCGGCGGTTTCTTTTGAAGTCTTTGATCTCGGCAAACTCGGCGCGAAGCTTATCTAGGAAAAGCGGTTCGATTACTTTTAGGATGTTCTTTTCCGTCGTGTAATGCGCGCCTGAGGCGCGGCGTTCTGTTTTATCCATCACAGATTGAAACAGCGAACCGAAAATAGCCGGGGAGATGCCGGACCAGTCAAAGCGGCATGCTTCGATAAGATGTTGTCGCATTGTGCTGTCACAGGACGGGATCGGCAGTGAGCCACGAAAAAGATCGCCGTTGACGTAGGGAAAGCGGGCTAGATCGGAATCCAGATTATTTTGTCGTTTTTCCTCTGGCGTGTCGAGGATCTGAAAGAGTTGCGCAAGCCAGTTGCCAAGGTCGGAGCCGTCTTCTCGGGTGCGGGTTTCTAGCAGGTCGAGAAAGAGGTCTCGCTCAAAAATTCCGGTGTCATCCGCAAACAAACAGAATACGATGCGGACTAGGAATTGTTCTAGCTTGTGACCGGTGTAGCCAGACTTTTCTAGCGCATCGTGCAGCTTGCCGACGAGCTCCGCCGCTTTAATGTTGACGGGATCCTGATCTTTGAATTCGCGGCGTTCAACACCGATGATAAAGCCGAATTTTTCTACATGCTTTGGTAATTCTGCGAGCGGAATGTGCCATTCTTTACCCCCATCAAGATCATAGAGCTCGAAATTCTGGAAGTCGCTCAACAGCAGAAATCGGGGAAGTTCTGAATCTTTCAGGCCCGGAAAATAATCTAGAGCTTGGGTCTTCGCTTTTTTAAGGTCTCGGCCTAGGCTTTTCTGCTCTACTAGCAGTATGCCCTTCCAGAACAGATCGATGAATCCTCTTTTTTTGCCTAGGGTTTTTACCGGTTGTTTGAAGCTGGCAACGCGGCGGACTGGTATGCCGAAGACATCAAAAACTCCTGATAAAAGAGTTGGGTTTCCCCTTTTTCGTAGCCCTTCCCTGCCCAGTCCTCGGCAAATGTTGCGACGCGGGTGCGAATTTCATTCCAGGATAAACGCATCGTTTCTCAGCCGTGGGTTATCCGAGCGGAGCATGTTGAGGTGCGATGTTCTGAGTGGAGTCATTGCCGCGCTCACTTCGCTACTGCTGCGACGACTAGGGGTTTTAGTTCGCCTTTGGTGTGGAGGTCGGTGACTATGTCGCAGCCGCCTATTAGTTCGCCGGCTATCCATAGTTGGGGGAAGGTGGGCCAGTGGCCGATTTTTGGGAGGTGTTGGCGGACGTCGGAGTTGGTGAGTACGTCGACGTAGGCGAAGCGTTGGCCGCAGGCCATTAGGGCTTGCACGGTGCGGGCGGAGAAGCCGCATTGGGGGGCGGTGGGGGAGCCCTTCATGTAGAGGATGATGGGGTTGGCGGCGATCTGTTCTTTGATCTGGTCGATGGTTTCGGACTCGGTGCTCATTTGGGGTGCCTCGGTGGTGGGTGGCGAGAGGGGGCATGGTAGTCGCATTTGGGGGGTTTATCTAGCGGTGGATCGGGGGGGCGGTGATCTGTGGGGCATTGTCAGGGGGCGGGGGCGGGCGTACAATCCGCCGCTTTTCTGTTTGGGGGTGGGCGAACAAACCCCCCAAACCCCCCTTGTCAGGGGGGCTTCGGATTTGGGGCCCCTCTTGTCAGGGGGGATGGCCTAGAATTTTGGGGCCGGGTGAGAAACCCCCCCAACCCCCCTTGTCAGGGGGGCTTCGATCTGGGAACCCCCCTTTGTCAGGGGGGCTTTTTTGTTTTTATTGAGGTGGGTGATGAGTGGGGCGTTTTTGATGGACACTTATGGCGAGCGGGAGCTGCGGTTGGTGCGTGGGGCGGGGTGTCGCGTTTGGGATGCGGCGGGGCGGCGGTATCTGGATGCGCTGATGGGGATTGCGGTGTGTGGGGTGGGGCATGCGCACCCGGCGATTACGGCGGTGTTGGCGGCGCAGGCGGGGCAGTTGGTGCATGCGTCCAATTTGTATCGCACTGCGCCGCAGGAGGCGTTGGCGGAGAAGCTGTGTGCGGTGGCGGGGATGGAGCGGGCGTTTTTTGGCAATTCGGGGGCGGAGGCGAATGAGGCGGCGATTAAGCTGAGTCGGCTTTATGCGCGGGAGCGGGGCATCGAGCGGCCGGTCGTGTTGGTGGCGGAGGGGGGCTTTCATGGGCGGACTTTGGCGGCGTTGAGTGCGACCTCTAGTGCGCGGGCGCGGGCCGGGTTTGCGCCGCTTTTTGATGGGTTTGTGCGGGTGCCGTTTGATGATTTGGCGGCGTTGGAGCGGTATGGCGATGATCCGGCGGTGGTGGCGGTGATGTTGGAGCCGGTGCAGGGCGAGGGGGGGATTCGCATTCCGGCGGCGGGGTATTTGCGGGGGGTGCGGGCGTTGTGCGATCGCTGTGGGTGGTTGCTGATTTTGGATGAGGTGCAGACCGGGAATGGGCGGACGGGGACGCATTTTGCGCAGGCGGGGGCGGGGGTGTGCGCGGATATTTTGACTACGGCTAAGGGGCTGGGGAATGGGGTGCCGATCGGGGCTTGTTTGGCGCGGGGTGTGGCGGCGGGGTTGTTTGGACCGGGGTCGCATGGGTCGACTTATGGCGGCAATCCGTTGGTTTGTGCGGTGGCTGGCAAGGTTTTTGATTTGATCGAAAGTGAGGGGTTGGCGGCGCGGGCGGCGGAGTTGGGGGAGTGGTTGCGGGTGCGGCTGGCGGCGGAATTGGCGGGGTGCGAGGCGGTGCGCGAGGTGCGTGGGTGTGGGCTGATGTTGGCGATTGAGATGCGGCGCGATTGTGGGGAATTGGTGCGGCGGGCGGCGGCGGCGGGGTTGCTGATCAATGTGACTGCTGGGTGCTGTGTGCGGCTGTTGCCGGCACTGAATATGTCCGCGGCGGAGGCTGAGGAATTGGTGGGTACGCTGTGCCCAGTGATTTTGCACTGGGCGGCGGATGTGGCGGAAAATGGGGAGGGGGATTCATGAGCGTGCGACATTTTTTGACGTTGCTGGATTGTTCTGCTGGCGAATTGGCCGGGCTTGTTCGCCGGGCTATCGAGATGAAAACCGCGATGAAGGCGGCGGGTGCGGCGGGGCCATCTATCGCTAAAAATAAGGTGTTGGCGATGATTTTTGAAAAGTCGTCGACCCGCACTCGGGTCTCGTTTGAGGCCGGTATGGCGCAGCTGGGGGGGCAGGCGATTTTTCTGTCGCCTGCCGATACGCAGATCGGGCGGGGGGAGCCGGTGGCGGACAGTGCGCGGGTTATTTCTAGCATGGTGGATTTGATTATGGTGCGCACTTATGCCCATCGCGATTTGGAGGAATTTGCGGCCCATTCGGCGGTGCCGGTGATCAATGCGCTGACTGATGAGTTTCACCCTTGCCAGCTGTTGGCCGATATGCAGACTTTTGCGGAGGAGCGCGGGGGGATTGCGGGCAAGGCGGTGGCTTGGGTGGGCGATGGCAATAATATGTGCAATTCTTATATTAACGCGGCGTGCCAGTGGGATTTTGAATTGCGCATTGCATGTCCGCGGGGGTTTGCGCCGAATGCGGAGTTGTTGGCGGCCAATTCCGGGCGGGTGCGGCTGGGGCATTCGCCGGCGGAGGCGGTGGCCGGGGCGAGTTTGGTGGTGACCGATACTTGGGCATCGATGGGGAAGGAGGCGGAGAAGGCGGCGCGGATTGAGGCGTTTGCGGGTTTTCAGGTGGATTTGGAATTGATGGCTCGGGCGGCGGCGGATGCGATATTTTTGCATTGTTTGCCGGCCTGTCGTGGGCGGGAGGTGAGCGCGGAGTTGTTGGAGGATGGTCGTTATAGCCGGGTTTTTGCGGCAGCGGAAAATCGGTTGCATGCGCAAAAGGCGTTGATTGAATTTTTGCTGGGTTGAGGGGCGGTTGCCGGGGTGGTGGGGATTGATGGCGAGCGGAAGGTTGGGGGCGGAGGGGTTAGAATAGGTGCCCTGCCCTGCCCTGCCGTTTTTGCCGCCGTGACTGCCGTCCCCTATTTGCGCATCGATGAACTCGTGGTCGGCTATGGCGATCTGGCGGTGTTGCGGGGGGTCGATCTGCGGTTGGGACGCGGGCAGATCGGGGCGGTGCTTGGGGCTAGTGGTGGCGGTAAAAGCACCCTGTTGCGGGCCATTGCTGGGTTTTTGCGGCCGCGGGCGGGCAGTATTTATTTGGGGGGGCGATTGCTGTCTAGCCGCGATCGGTTGGTCGCGCCGGAACGCCGCAATTTGGGGTTGGTTTATCAGGATTATGCGCTGTTTCCGCATTTGACGGTGGCGCAGAATGTTGGCTTTGGATTGGGCGGTAAAAAGGCGGATGAGCGGGCGGCGATTTGTGCGCGGATGCTGGAGTTGGTGCGTATGGCGGGGGAGGCGGGGCGTTACCCGGCGGAGTTGTCTGGCGGGCAGCAGCAGCGTGTGGCTTTGGCGCGGGCTTTGGCGGCGGGGCCGGATCTGTTGCTGTTGGATGAGCCGTTTTCTAGCTTGGATTTGACGTTGCGGCGGGAGTTGGCGGCTGATCTGGGTGAGATTTTGCGGGCGCGGGGGACGACGGCTTTGCTGGTGACTCACGATCAATTGGAAGCCTGTGCGCTGGCTGAGCGGGTTGGGGTGCTGGGCGATGGGCGGCTGCGGCAGTGGGGCAGTGCGCAGGATCTGTATCGGTGCCCGGCTGATCCGTTGGTGGCGGCTGCGCTGGGGCGGGGGAGTTTGTTGGAGGGGCGGGTGGCGGACGATGGGCGCA
>JACONM010000022.1:17013-17110 GCA_014323765.1 Cellvibrionales bacterium
GGGCGATGCGGGTTTTGGTGCGCCCGGAGGAGGTGCGTTTTGCGGCGGATGGGGCGGTGGCGGGGCGCATTGAGCGCAAGCAGTTTATGGGCGCAGG
>JACONM010000022.1:17139-47214 GCA_014323765.1 Cellvibrionales bacterium
ATCGGGGCTAGTGTGGGGTTGCGTTTGGCGGTGGAGGAGGCGGTGGTTTTTGGGGGTGAGCGGGGAGATGTGCGATGAGTGCTGCCTTTCGACATTCGGCGGGCTTTGGCAAACGGATTGAATACTGGGTGGTGGGGTTGATGCTTAAAGAGGGCATGGATGTCTATTTGCCGTTGGTCGATGACAATGGCATAGATGCCGTGGTGCGGCGGGCGGATGGCACTTTTGTTGAGGCGCAAATTAAGGCGCGTTCTAAAAAAGTTGTAATGGGTGATGCTGCTTTATTTGCGACCATTGACCATGAGCGGCGCGAGAATTATTATTTCGTTTTTTATTCCGAGCGTCTGGATACATTTTGGATTATGAGTTCGCGAGAGTTTATTGAGGAGGCCCGGCAAAACAAAACCGGGAAAAATATTGGCAAACGCTCAATATGGTTTAATGGCAAACGTAAGAATAAAGAGACGGGCGAATACACCGAGCATTGCCATGCCCGTTTCCAAAAATATGTTGCCAAAGATTTTCAACGCTTGGCGCGCTCCCCTTAAAAGGAGGCGACGAATGTTATTTGATGCAGCACGAGCAGGTGTTTCGATTAAGGATATTTGAATTATGGTTTCTTCTGCGCAGAAAAAGATCGGTACCGCTATGCTGGTGATCGGCTGGGTGGTGTTTTTGGTTTTGTTGGCGCAGCTGTTTAGTGTGCGTGAGGCGGCGCGGATCAATCCTAATCAGCGCATTGCGTCGAGCGAAGTGGATGGGGTGCGGGAGATTGTGTTGCAGCGGGGGCGCGGGGGGCATTATATGTTGGATGCCGAGGTGAATGGGGAGACGGTGACCTTTTTGCTGGATACTGGGGCTAGTCAGCTGGTGTTTACTGTGCCGCAGGCGGAGCGGATTGGGTTGCGGGCGGGGGCTTCTTATTCGGTGTCGACCGCCGCCGGGACTATTCGCGTGCGGGCGACTGAGGTGGCCCACTTGATGATGGGCAATATAGAATTGTTTGATATTCCGGCGGCGATTAACCCGCATATGGATGGCCCGGCGTTGTTGGGAATGTCGGCCTTGGCGAATTTGGAATGGACGCAGATCGGCGACGAACTGCGGGTGCGGCAGCGGTTGTGATTGGCTTTCGATCTTTTCAGGGGGCGTGGTCTAAGGGCATTGATTTGGCGAGTAGGGGGTTGGCGTAGGCTTGTAATAGTTGGTGCGGGGCACCGGGCACAGTGGCTAATTGCTGCATGCGGGTTTGCAATTCGGTGCGGGCGGCAGTGATTTCTGTCGGCGACCAGGTTTCGGTTATAGCGGGCAGCGGTTTTTCTAATAATTGGGCGGCGGCTAGGTGGCTGGGTTGGAGGCGGTAATTGCGGATAATTTGCCGGTCGATTTCTGCTGCCGCTTGCTCGGCGTTGTCGATGGGGCGTTCGATCTGTTTGCCAAAATGCAGGTGGACTCGTCCTTTCCAGCCTTGAATGCCGCGGGCGATGTTGCGAATGTCTTCGTGCGGTTGTTTTTCATAATTGCCGGTCTGGGCGCGGGTGGCGAGCTCGGTGGCTTTGGCCAGATCGCAGGGATCCCATTCGTAGGAAATGCTGACCGGAATTAGGCGCAGTGCCTTAAAACCCGCCGCAAAATTGTGACGTTTATCGCGGGCGAGCATGAGCATTTTAATTAGGGCGATTTCGGTTTTATCGATCCCGTCTTTGGCGCGGCCTTCGCGTTGGGCGATCCAGCAGGAGTGGTTTTCTTCTAATAGCGAGTGGCGGACATAGGCGGAGAGTTTGCGCAGCTCGCGCAGTTTTTCCCGCCCGCCGCTTAGGCTGCGGCGGACGATGAAACTTTTATTTAAGCGCATTAGATCGGCGGCGAATGGTTTGGTTAATAGGTTGTCGCCGATGGCGATGCGCATGGTGCCTAGGCCCATTTGGTGGTAAATCAAATTGCACAGGGCGGGGTCCATGGCGATGTCGCGGTGGTTGGACATGAAGAGGTAGGCGGTGCCGGCTTTTAGCGGTTCATCGGTGGTGACGGTGAGGTCGGCGGCGGTTTTTTGCATGCATTTGGTGAGTTGTTGTTCGATGATTTGCTGGAAGTCGGCGATGCTGTGGATGCGGCGGGCGCGGTGGCGGAGGCGGTGGCGGGTGTAGGCGCGCAGTACGGGGGCCAGCCAGGGCGGTGGGTCGCGGTGTAGGCGCAGCATGGCTTCGACAAATTCGCGGTCGGCGCAGAGGCGGCGTAATACCGCGGCGACCTCGGAATCGGTGTAGGGGCGGATGTCGGCGAAATCGTGGGGCATGAATCGGTGCGGTTTATTCGGCGGGGCGGCTTTTGGCACTGTGCCAGCTGACCTCGCGCTGGTATTTTTCGATCAGGGAGTCGACCCCGAGAATTAGGGCGAAAAGGGCCATGCGCACCCGCACGCCGTTGTCGGCTTGGCGGAAAATAGCGAGGTTGGGGTTGCTGTCCAGATCTTGGTCTAGTTCGCTGGCGGCGGCGCGGCTGTCGCGGGGGAGCGGGTGCATGATGACGGTGTTGGGCTGGCAGGCGCGGGTGTAGACGGCTTGGTTTAGGCGGAAGCGTCCGCGGTAGAGGTCGGCTTCCGCCGCCGAGGGGAAGCGCTCGGTTTGGATGCGGGTGGAGTAGACGATTTGGACGTCTTCGATGCCGGCTTCTAGGTCTTCGGTCGTCTGTACTTGGTGGCCGGCGGCTTTGAGGGCGGCGAGCTGGGCTTGGGGCATTTGCAATTCGGGCGGGGAGATGAGCACCAATCGGACATTTTTGTACAGGCAGAGCAGGCGGCAGAGGGAATGTACGGTGCGCCCGTATTTTAGGTCGCCGATCATGGCGATACGTAGGCCGTCTAGGTTGCTGAGGCTGTCTGAATCTGGCGCACTTTTCAAATTCCCCTTACCCGCCAAACCTTCCTTGCCACACCCCAAACCCCCCCTGCCCCCCTTATCAGGGGGGTTTTTTTGGGTGCCTCCCTTGTCAGGGGGGGTTTTTGGGGTGTCCCCTTTGTCAGGGGGGTTTTTTTGGGTTTTTAGTTCGCGGGCGATGGTGTAGAGGTCGAGGAGGGCTTGGGTGGGGTGTTCGTTGGGGCCGTCGCCGCCGTTGATGACCGGTACCCGGCTGGCGGCGGCGAATTCGGCGACGGAACCGGGTTCTGGGTGGCGCATGCAGATGATGTCGCTGTAGCCGCTGAGGACGCGGGCGGTGTCGTAGAGCGATTCGCCTTTGACTAGGGCGGAGCTGCTGAGGCCGGTGGTCTCGCGCACCTGGCCGCCGAGCAGGTTGAAGGCGGTGCCGAAGCTGAGGCGGGTGCGGGTGCTGGATTCAAAAAACATGTTGCCAAGGATCGCGCCTTCGAGGACGCGGGTTTTTTTCTGGCGTAGGGCGTAGGGGGCGCAGCGGTCGGCAGTGGCGAAGAGGTGGGCAATGTCGGCGCGGTCGAATTGCGTCACGCTGAGGATGTGGGCGCCGACAAAATCCATTTTTTATTCCGACTTTTATTCCGGTGGTGGCGGGGCGGTGTCGGCGAGGAAGCGGGTGCGTAGGGTGCTGGCCCATTCTTGTAGATCTTGCAGGGTTTGTTGTTCGGCGGGGGGGGGTTGGGCGGCTAGGCGGGCGGCTAGATCCTTTTCGTAGTCGGCCAGTTTGGGGGAGTCTGGGGTGCCGTCTTGCAGGCGGCGGGCGACCTGGTTGTGCCATTTTTCGCGGTCGGGTTCGGACAGGCTTTGCGGATGATGGCGGGCGCGGTAGTTTAATAGCAGGGTGTGCAGGCGTGGGTCGGTGAAGGGGTAGTCACGGGTGCGCAATTCGGACTCATCGGCGGCGGCGACTGCGTTGGCTAGGGGGCGGTCTGCGTCCGGGATGAAGCCAGCGTAGAGGGCGGCTTCGGCGTTTGCGGTCGGTGCGTAGTCGCGGTCGAAGGCGGCGCGGACTTTGGGGGCAAGGTCGGTTTTTAGCAGGGCTTGGCGGTTGCGCTCGGCGGTTGGGCGGTCTATTTGCAAGCGTTCGGGGCTGACTGTATCGAGGGCGGCGGGGGTTAGCAGGATGGGGCAGCGGTTTAGGTGAATGCCTTTGAGCGGGACGGGCGGCTGGTCGGGGCTAAGCTCGGCATGTGGGGTGAACAGGCGTTCGCTGAGCTGGTCGGCGGGCAATTCCAGCAGGGGGCGGATGTCGGCGCAGAGGTCGACGGCAAGTACGGCGTTTTGGTTGCGCGGGTGGGGGGCGACCACTAGCACTAGGGTGGCGCAGCCGCGGCGGGCGGGGATTTTTGCGGAGATGTGCAGCAACGGTTTGTTGCCGGCTTGCTGGATGAGGGTGCGGACTTTGCGTTTGTCGCGCAGTTGCCAGCAGTAGTCGTAGAGTTTGGGTTGCGCCTGTTTGAGGCGGCGCGCTAGGTGCAGGGTGGCGGTGACATCCGATAGCGCATCGTGCGCTGAGTCGTGTTCTAGGCCGTTGGCGGTGCTGAGATCTTCCAGGGTGAAGCTGGGCACCCCGGGTTCGTGTTCGGGCCAGGTTAGGCCATCGGGGCGCAGGGCGTGGGCTAGGCGCAGCATGTCGATGAGATCCCAGCGTGAGCAGCCGTTTTGCCATTCGCGGGCGTAGGGGTCGAGGAAGTTGCGGTAGAGGGTGTAGCGGGTGACCTCATCGTCAAAGCGGAGGCTGTTGTAGCCGACTCCGCAGGTTTGTGGGCGGCTGAATTCGGCGTTGATGCGGCGGATGAATTCGGGTTCGGGGATGCCCTTGCGCTGCGCCACTTGCGGGCTGATGCCGGTTAGCAGGCAGGCATCGATGGCGGGTAGGAGGTCGGCTACGGGTTGGCTGTAGAGCACCAGTGGTTCGCCGAGCGGCTGTAGGTCGAGGTCGGTGCGGAGGCCGGCGAATTGGGAGGGGCGGGTGGTGGCCGGGTGGGCCCCGAAGGTCTCGTAGTCGTGCCAGTAGAGGGTTTCGGGCATGGGGTTGGTGTGGTTTTGAGGTGCTGTTGGATCAGTCCAATTCGAGGGCGCGTTCTTCGATCTGCTGCGCCCAGAATTGCGGGCCGCTGGCATGCACCGATTCGCCGCGGGAGTCGACGGCGACGCTGACGGGCATGTCGTCGACTTCAAGTTCGTAGATCGCCTCCATGCCGAGATCGGGGAAGCCGACCACCTGTGCGGCGCGGATGGCTTTGGAGACCAGATAGGCCGCGCCGCCGACGGCCATGAGGTAGACCGCTTGGTGGTCGCGGATGGCGGCGATGGCGGCGGGGCCGCGCTCGGCTTTGCCGATCATGCCGAGTAGGCCGGTTTGCGCGAGGAGCGGGCGGGTGAATTTGTCCATGCGGGTGGCGGTGGTGGGGCCGGCTGGGCCTAGCACTTCGTCGCGGACTGGGTCTACCGGGCCGACGTAGTAGATGAAGCGGCCTTTAAGTGAGACGGGGAGATCTTCGCCGCTTTCTAGTAGGGCCAGCATGCGTTTATGGGCGGCATCGCGGCCGGTGAGCATTTTGCCGGTTAACAGTAGGGTCTCGCCCGGCTGCCAGTCGGCGATCTGTTCGCGGGTGACGGTATCGAGGTTGACTTTGCGGGCGCGGTCGCCGGGTTGCCAGCTGATGTCTGGCCAGTCGTCTAGATGCGGGGGGGTCTGATAGGCGGGGCCGGAGCCATCGAGCGTGAAGTGGGCGTGGCGGGTGGCGGCGCAGTTGGGGATGATGGCGACCGCCTTGTTGGCGGCGTGGGTGGGGAAGTCGCGCACTTTGACATCGAGCACTGTGGTTAGCCCGCCTAAGCCTTGGGCACCGATGCCGAGGCGGTTGATGCGGCGGTGGAGTTCTAGGCGCAGTTCTTCGGCGCGGTTTTGGGGCGCGCGGGTTTTGAGGGCTTGAATGTCGATCGGGTCGAGCATGGCTTGCTTGGCCAGTAGCATGGCTTTTTCCGCCGTGCCGCCGACGCCTACCCCGAGTACCCCGGGTGGGCACCAGCCGGCGCCCATTTGCGGCACCTGTTCTAGCACCCAGTCGACCACTGAATCGGCGGGGTTGAGCATGGCGAAGCGGGCTTTGGCTTCGGAGCCGCCGCCTTTGGCGGCCAGCTGGACCTCTAGTTTGTCGCCGGCGACGATCTCGTGGTAGATCACGCCGGGGGTGTTGTCGCCGGTGTTTTGGCGGGTGCCGTCTGGGTCGGCTAGGATGGAGGCGCGGAGTAGGTTGTCCGGGTGGCGGTAGGCGTGACGGATGCCTTCGTTGAGCATGTCGGTAAGGGGCATGTCGGCCTGCCAGCGCACGTCCATGCCGACCCGCACGAACATGGTGACGATGCCGGTGTCTTGGCAGATGGGGCGGTGGCCTTGGGCGCACATGCGGGAATTGAGCAGAATTTGCGCTAGGGCATCTTTGGCGGCCGGCGATTGTTCGCGCTGGTAGGCGGCATAGACTGCATCGATGAAGTCTTTGGGGTGGTAGTAGGAGATAAATTGCAGGGCATCGACGACGCTGTCGATGAGGTCCTGCTGGCGGATGAGGGTCATGGGTGCGGCGATTGCAAAGGCGGGCGGGCAAATTTAGCGCGGACGATGGGCGGGGTGGGCTTAGCCGCCGGGCGGGGCGGTGCGCTCGAGCCGCAATAGCCGCTGGTTGGTCTGGCGGCGGTATTCATCGATGGCTTGGATGGCCTCTTCGTGCTGGGTGATTTTGCTTTCGTTGGTGGCGATGCGATCGCGGTCGGCTGTGCTGCGGTCGGCGAGATCGCGGGTTTCGGCGGCCAGCTCCAGCAGGCGGGAGCGCATGGTGGCTTGCTCGCCTGCTAAGGGGCTGAGCCGGGCGGTGGTGCTGGCCAGCGAGTCGAGGCGGGCTTTGGTGTCGGTTTGCGCTTGCTGGAGTTTTTCGATGGCGGGGCGGTTGCGGTCGTAGGCCACTCCCCAGAGTTTGCGGATTTCAGACATGTGCATGGCCATTTCTTCCTCGTGGGCTTTGAGGGTGGACTGAATGGCGGCGCCGGATTGTTGTTGGGATTCATCGGCCCCGGAGAGTGCGGCGACCTGGGCGGCCAGCTGGGCGCGGCTTTCCGCCATGGTTTGCAGCTGCCAAAACAGGTAGCCGGTGGCGGCGGCGAGACCTAGTACTAAGAGGGTTAATAGCCAGAGCATTGCCTGTGCGCCGGTGCCGTCCGCGGTGGCGGCGGGGAGGGTTGGCGGTTTTTTGCCGCGGTGGCGGGCGCGGATTTCATCGCGCTCAGGGGCGATGATGCGCATGTTTTGGTCTGGCATTGGGGGCTCGTTTTAGGTATCAGAGGGGGCGACCGCGGCGCGGGCCAGTATAACGGATATATTGTCCAGCCCGCCGTTTTCGTTGGCCTGCGCTATTAGGGTGTCGGCGGTGTGTTCTAGATCTGTGGTGGCGGTGGCCAGCTGGGCGGCGATGTCCGCGTCGGTCAGCATATCGGTCAGCCCGTCCGAGCAGGCGAGGTAGAGGTCGCCCGCCGCGACTTGGTGGCAGCCGACATCGACCCGCACGTGGCTATCGATGCCGAGGGCGCGGGTGAGCTGGTGGCGCGCTTGCGGGGGCGGTTCGGCCCCCGGGCAACGTCCTTTGCGCACCCATTCTTGGGCGACGGAATGGTCTTCGGTTAGCGGTTCTAGGCGGTTGGTACGCCAGCGGTAGACGCGGGAATCGCCCACGTGCGCGATCTCGAGCGCGGTGCCCGTGAAGCGCATGGCGACCGCTGTAGTGCCCATGCCGCGCATGGTTTGGTTGGCTTGGGAGGCGGCGTGGATTTGGCGGTTGGCATGTTCCAGAGATTCGCGCAGTAGGTCAGAGAGGGGGGCATGGGGTGTTTTGGTGGGCGGTGGCGAATCGGGGCAGGAGTCAGGAGCGGCGGCGCGGCGGAAGTGGACGAGGACGGCGGCCACGGCCATGGCACTGGCGACCTCGCCGGCGCGGTGCCCGCCCATGCCATCGGCGAGCACTGCCAGACCCAATTCGGGCCAGGTGCCGAGTCTGTCCTCATTCTGGGGGCGGCGCAGGCCACGGTGGGTGCGCTGCACCATGTGTACTTTGCATGCCTTTGATGTTGGCGATCTGGACGAACTTGGCAAGGCTGAATGGGGCTTTGGCACCTGCTGCGCTCCGCGGGGTTTGCGGGCAATCATACGCCATTGCGGCGGCAGGCTAAAAAGCCGTGCGTACAAAAAACCCGCCGTGAAGCGGGTTCTTTGCAGCCAATGGCTGAGGGGGACGGGGCGGGCATTTACATCATGCCGCCCATTCCGCCCATTCCGCCCATATCGGGCCCGGCGGCGGGGGTGTCGTCCTTGGGCAGGTCGGTGACCATGGCCTCGGTGGTGATCATCAGCCCTGCCACCGAGCCGGCCGCCTGCAGGGCGGTGCGGCTGACCTTGGCCGGGTCGAGGATGCCCATTTCGATCATGTCGCCGTACTCGCCGGTCGCGGCGTTGTAGCCGAAGTTGCCCTTGCCGTCTTTGACCTTGTGGAGCACTACGGAGTCCTCGGCACCGGCGTTGCGAACGATCTGGCGCAGCGGGGTTTCCATGGCGCGTTGGGCGATGGCGATGCCGATGTTTTGGTCTTCGTTATCGCCTTTTAGCCCATCGACCGCTTGCAGGGCGCGCACTAGGGCGACCCCGCCGCCGGCGACCACGCCTTCTTCCACTGCCGCACGGGTGGCGTGCAGGGCGTCTTCGACGCGGGCCTTTTTCTCCTTCATCTCGACCTCGGTGGCGGCACCGACCTTGATGACTGCCACTCCACCGGCCAACTTGGCGACTCGCTCTTGGAGCTTTTCGCGGTCGTAGTCGGAGGTGGTGTCTTCGATCTGGGTGCGGATTTGCTTGACGCGGCCGTCGATTTCCGCCGCTTTGCCGGCACCATCGATGACCGTGGTCTCGTCTTTGGTCAGCACCACGCGCTTGGCTTCGCCGAGGTGTTCCAGCCCGGCGGTTTCCAGATCTAGGCCGACCTCTTCGGCGATCACCTGGCCGCCGGTGAGGATGGCGATGTCCTGCAACATGGCCTTGCGGCGGTCGCCAAAGCCGGGGGCTTTGCAGGCCGCGACCTTGACGATGCCGCGCATGTTGTTGACCACCAACGTTGCTAGGGCTTCGCCCTCCACATCCTCGGCCAGAACCAGCAGCGGGCGGCTGGACTTGGCGACCTGCTCCAACAGCGGCAGGAGCTCGCGGATGTTGGAGATTTTCTTGTCGACCATGAGGATGTAGGGGTTTTCCAACTCGGCGGACATGTTGTCCTGGTTGTTGATGAAGTAGGGCGACAGGTAGCCGCGGTCAAACTGCATGCCTTCGACCACATCCAGCTCGTTTTCCAGGCTGTTGCCCTCTTCGACCGTGATGACCCCCTCTTTGCCGACCTTGTCCATCGCCTGGGCGATGATTTGGCCGACTTGGGAGTCGCTGTTGGCCGAGATGGTGCCGACTTGCTCGATGGAGGTGTTGTCGGTGCAGGGGGTGGCGGCACTCTGTACCGCTTTTACCGCCGCGGTGACCGCCTTGTCGATGCCGCGTTTGAGGTCCATGGGGTTCATGCCGGCGGCGACCGATTTGAGGCCCTCGGCGACAATCGATTGCGCCAGCACTGTGGCGGTGGTGGTGCCGTCGCCGGCATCGTCCGAGGCTTTGGAGGCGACGGTTTTCACCATCTGCGCACCCATGTTTTCGAACTTGCCTTCCAGCTCGATTTCCTTGGCGACCGAGACACCGTCTTTGGTTACGGTCGGCGCACCGAAGGATTTGTCGAGCACCACGTTGCGGCCTTTGGGCCCCAAAGTGACCTTGACGGCATCGGCTAGGATGTTCACGCCCTTGAGCATGCTGGCCCGGGCGGCATCGGCAAATTTCACTTCTTTAGCTGCCATGATCTGTTCCTCGTCAGTAGCATTGGTTGATGTGGATGGATGGGGCGGCGGGGCTAGTCGAGCACACCGTAGATGTCGCTCTCGTTCATGATGATGAGCTCGTCATCGCCGTCTTTGAGGGTGTTGCTGTCGGCGTAGCGGCCGAACACCACGGTGTCGCCCACGCTTACGCCCATCGCCTGCACCGAGCCGTCATCGAGCCGTTTGCCCGGGCCGACTGCGACCACCTTGCCTTGATTCGGCTTTTCTTTGGCCGAGCCGGTGAGGATGATCCCGCCGGTGGTCTTTTCCTCTTCTTCGCTGCGGCGCACCACAACCCTGTCGTTAAGGGGACGAATTTTCATCGCTGCTATCTCCCAGTTTGTGCGAAAAATTAACGGTGTCAGCGGCGGGGTGGAGGGACTTCGCCTGCCTGCCCTGCGTTTGACTTGCCCTTTATGCGGGTGGGCATGGCGAATTCAAGCCTTAGCGGAGGATTTTTTTATCGCGGTGGGCGGTGGGGCATTTGGTACCCTGCGCGTCCGCCGCTAGGGTTGCCGTTTGCTGCCTGTTCTATCGCTCTTCTACTGATTGCCGCCGCCATGCCAGACCTTTGGGATGCCCTTTGCTCGCCGACTGTGCGGCGCACTGTGCGGCTGTTTTTCTTGGGGTTTGCCGCCGGGCTGCCGCTGTTGTTGATCTTTTCTACCTTGTCGCTGTGGCTGGGCGAGGCGGGGGTGGAAAAGTCTGCGGTGACCTATTTCAGCTGGGCGGCACTTGGGTATTCCTGCAAATTTATTTGGGCACCGATCGTCGACAAGCTGCCGCTGCCGCTGTTATCGGCGGGGCTGGGGCGGCGGCGGGGGTGGTTGCTGGCGGCGCAGCTGGCGGTGATCGCGGCGATTGTGGGCATGGCGTTCAGCGACCCGGCGGCGGGGCTGATTGGCATGGCTTGCGCCGCCGTGGCCTTGGGTTTTGCCTCCGCCACTCAGGATATCGTCATCGATGCCTATCGGATCGAATGTGCTGGGCCGGCTGAGCAGGCCCTGCTGTCGTCCGGGTACATCGCCGGCTACCGCATCGGCATGGTGGTCGCCGGCGCGGGGAGCCTTTATTTGGCGGAATTTTTTGGGAGCGGCGCGGGGGGGTATGCCTATGCCGCTTGGCAGAAAACCTATTTGTTGATGGCCGCGGTGATGGGGGTGGGTGTGGCGACCACCCTGTTGATTCCGGAGCCGGCGGGCGGCGGGCAAAGTGCTTATCCGCATAGCAACGCCGCCTATGTGCGCTTTTTTGCGCTCTTTGTGCTGGCGGTGGGGGGGATGATGGCGGTGTTGCTGGGGTGGTCTTGGCTGGTGGCTGGGCTGCCGGGGGGGGCGGGGGTGCTGGGCGCGGTCAAGGCGGAGGGTGCGCCCCTGCTGATGTTTGCCGCCGATGCGCTTAAATTATCGGTCGCCTTGGCTGCCGCCGTGTTCGTCTGGGCGCTCGGTATGCGCCTGCGGCTGGTCGATCGGCGGTTGGCGGTGGACGGCTACTGGCGACCGGTGCGCGATTTTTTCCGCCGCTATGGGCGGTTGGCGTGCTGGGTTTTGCTGCTGGTGGGCACCTATCGCATTTCCGACATCGTTATGGGCACGATCGCCAATCTGTTTTATCAGGATCTGGGTTACAGCAAATCGCAAATCGCCGATGTGGCTAAGGTTTTTGGGCTGCTGATGACCATCGCTGGCAGTTTTCTCGGCGGCCTGCTGGCGTTGCGGCTGGGGGTGGTGCCGGTGTTGTTGGCTGGGGCGGTGCTGGCTCCGGCGACCAATTTGCTGTTTGTGTGGTTGGCGGCGGCGGAACCGACCGTGGGCGCGCTGACTCTGGCCATCGCCGCCGATAATCTGAGTGCTGGGCTGGCGGCGGCGGCTTTTGTGGCTTGGCTGTCGAGCCTGACCTCGGTGTCGTTCACCGCCACGCAGTACGCCATTTTTAGCTCGCTGATGACCTTGCTGCCGAAGTTGTTGGGCGGCTATTCGGGCACTTTGGTCGAGCAGCTGGGCTACGCGGATTTCTTTTTGCTGACCGCGGGGCTGGGGGTGCCGGTTATTTTGCTGGTGGGGTTTCTGGCGCGGGCGGTGCGCTCTTCACCCTGACCAGTCGCCCATCGCGCTCGGCCAGACATGCGCGGGCTTGGCCGTGCGGCGAGGTGAAGGGCAGCCAGTAGCAGTCGCCGACTCGCGTAAATTGCCCTGCCGCCACGGGCGGGGCCGCGCTGAGGGCGGTTAGCGGGCGGTATTGGGTGGTGTTGAAATAATAGGGGTGCGCACTGTTGTTTAGCTCAAAGGTGAAGCGGGCTGCGCCGCGTTCCCTCGCGGTCGGCGGTTCATCCAACCAGACCACCGGAATCTGCCCGGCATAGCGCAGGCTGGATTCGCGCACCCCGGTCGCTATCTCGCGCCCCGGTTCACGCACAAAGCGTTGCAGGTCGTAGCGGCTGACCACCTCCAGCCCGGACCAGGTCAGCACCATAAAGCTGGGTTTTTGGGTATGCACGGCCCAGACTCCATAGCCCATAGCGGCGATTTGCAGGGCCACTATCAGGCACAGATCCAGCACCAGCCCCGGCTTGCCGCGGCGGAACACCAGCACGGTCAGCAGCGGGCCGATGCACAGGTCCACAATCAGGATGAGCGACACCCCCTGCACCGCGCCGAGGCGCAACAGCGGCGCGGGGAACCAGAACAGATGCAACCCCAGCAAAATGAGGGCCACCGCCAGCGCACTAGCCAGCAAATGGATGCCGCCCGCCTGCAGTTTGTCGCGCCATAGCGACTTGTTGCCCAGCGACCGAAGCATGCATCCAATCATGCGCCGCACCACTCTTCCGTTGCGCTACCCGCGTCTAGGGAAGCCAAATAGCGCGGCCAGTCAAACTGCGGGCCGGGGTCGGTTTTGCGCCCCGCGGCAATATCGGCATGCCCCACAATTCGGGTTTTCAAAATGGCGGGGAATGCGGCGCGAATAGTGCGGGTGGCGGATTGCAAGGCGGCGTACTGCGCAGCGGTGAAGGGGTCGGCATCGCTGCCTTCCAATTCAATGCCGATGGAAAAATCGTTGCACATCGTGCGCCCTTGCCAAGCCGATTCCCCGGCATGCCAAGCGCGCTGGCCGAAGGGCACAAACTGGATCACCTGCCCGGCGCGGCGGATATACAGGTGAGCGGACACCCGCAGCCGGTGAATCTGCGCAAAGTACGGGTGCCCGGCGGCGGGCAGGCGATTGGTGAAGAGTTGCTGCACATAGTCCCCCGCATAACATCCCGGCGGCAGGGAAATGGCGTGAATGACCAGCAGGTCGACCGCCACCCCAGCCGGTCGCGCATCGCAATTCGGCGATGGGTGCCGCTCCGCCCCGTCCAGCCAGTCCATAGCGGGCTATTAAACCGTCGGCGGCGGAAAATTCAAGCTAGAATCGCCCGCCGCCCTGCTTTATCGAACGCGCCGCTCGCGCCCAAACTGGCGCATCCGCCCGACCTACCGACGATGAATCAGCCGCCCGCCCCGCCCGATTATTTTGCCAACTTGGTCGATACCGTGCGCTTGGCACTGGCCGAAGACTTGGGCGGCGGTGCTGGCGATGTGGATCCGGCTGCTGACATCAGTGCCGCATTGATCCCCGCCGCGGCGCAGGCCAACGCCGCAGTAATTACCCGTGAGGCCGCCATCGTCTGCGGTCGCCCTTGGGTTGATGAAGTATTTCGGCAAATTGACGCTCAGGTCGCGCTGCATTGGCAGCTGGCCGAGGGGGCGGAGGCGGCGGCGGGCCAGGTGCTGGTGGAGATCAGCGGGCGGGCGCGTTCCATTTTGACTGCCGAGCGCTGCGCCCTGAATTTTCTGCAAACGCTGATGGGCACAGCCACCGCCGCCCGTGCCTATGCCAAGTTAGCGGCGGGTGCGCCCACTCGCGTTTTGGATACGCGCAAAACCCTGCCTGGCCTGCGGTTAGCGCAAAAATACGCGGTCAAAACTGGCGGCTGTGACAACCACCGGATGGGGCTTTACGATGCCTTTTTAATCAAGGAAAACCACATCCGCGCCTGCGGTGGCATCGCGGCGGTCGTGGCCCGTGCCCGGCAAATCGCCGCGGATAAACCGGTCGCGGTGGAGGTGGAAAATCTGACCGAGTTAGCGGAGGCGCAGGCGGCCGGTGCCGATCGAATCCTGCTCGACAATTTCTCCGCCGCCGACTGTCGCCGCGCTCTAGCCCGCAAGCGGCCCGGGGTGGCGTTTGAACGCTCCGGCAATATCGATGCCGACAGTCTGTGCGCGGTCATCGGCGAGGGCATCGATTTTGTCTCCAGCGGTGCCCTTTGCAAAAACGTCCGTGCCATTGATTTGTCGCTGCGGTTTGAGGGGGCGTAAAGGTTAGCGTACCCGGCTATCGGCGGATAATAAGCAGCGCGGTTATGCGGCACCGTTCCCGATTCGCCAGCACCCTTAACGATGCTTGGGTGATTGAATGTCCGCCGTGAACCAGTGCGATTTTTTACTGGCGGGAGCCCGATTGCGCCTGCGCCAATTCCAAATACCCGGCATGCAATGGTACCAGCTTTTCGTACAGCTGTGCCAAGCTCCCCTCGTTACACACCAAATCATCGGCCAATCGATTACGCTCCGTCCGACTCGCTTGATTGGCAATAATTTTTCTGACCCGCTCGCGGGAATGCGGCCCGCGCTGTACCGCCCGCTCCAGTTGCAACGCCGGGCTGCAATCGACCACCAATACCCGGTCGACCGCGCTTGCCAACCCGCTTTCCGCCAGCAAGGGCGCGTCCAACACCGCGTAAGGGGCGCGGCTCTCCGCCGGTCTGGCTTGCTCGGCGGCCAGCGCGGCGCGGCAAAGTTCGCGAATGCGCGGGTGGGTTTGCGCTTCCAGCCAGGCGCGTTCCTGCGGGTCAGCAAACACCAGCGCCGCCAAAGCCCCACGGTCAAGACTGCCATCCGCGGCCAATATCTGTACCCCAAAACGCTGCGCAATGGCCGCCAAGGCCGGGCTACCGGGGGCGACCGCGGCGCGGGCCAATTCATCCAAATCCACCACCAGCACGCCCTGCCGGCGGAAATAATCCGCCGCGGTGGATTTGCCGCTGCCGATGCCCCCGGTCAGGCCGACTGTGAACATCCCGGCGACAATTTGATAGCGGATCAGAAGGGCGCGAGCAGCGGCACCACCACGGCAATCTGCGCACCAAAAACCAAGCCCAGCCAGCCGCCCAAAGCCAAATAGGGGCCGAAAGCGATGGGCACATTCCAGCGATGCGCCCGGCAAACCAACAGCACCGCCGCCACACTCAAACCGCTCAGCGATGCCAACAGCACCACCATCGGCAACGCCTGCCAGCCCAACCAAGCCCCGAGCGCAGCCAACAATTTGAAATCGCCGCGCCCCATCCCTTCGCGATCGTTTCCCAGCCACCTAGTTACCAGCCCGTGCAAACGACAGACCGCCCACAGACTGAGATAGCCCGCCACCGCCCCCCAAAAAGCCGACTCCAAATCAGTAAAAACCCCAAAATAATTGAAAATCAACCCCAGCCACAACAGCGGTAAACAAATGGAATCCGGCAAAAATTGCGTTTTCAGGTCAATGCCCGCCAAGACCAACAACGCCCAAGTCACCCCCAACGCAGCCAACGCCTGCACACTCACCCCCCATTGCCACACCACCAGTACAGTCAACACGGCGGTCAATAATTCCACCGCCGGATACTGCCAACCGATAGCCACCTTTTTGCAGGCGCAACGCCCGTGCAGCCACAAATAGCTGAGCAGCGGAATGTTGTGTTGCGGGCGAATAGGCTTATTGCATGTCGGGCAGGTCGAGAGCGGTCGGACGAGCGAATAATGTTTAGGTAGGCCGTCATCCTGCGGCAGCTCCGCCACTACGCCTGCCTCCGCATCCGACTCCAAATAAGCGCGCCATTCCGCCCGCCAAGCACGCTTCAAAATAATAGGCAGGCGGTAAATCACCACATTTAAAAAGCTACCGATTATCAAACCAAGCACGGCACTTGAAACCAATAACGGCCAGCCATGCAACAGCGGCTCCAGCAAATGTAATGACATCGGATACGTCTCTTCAAATGTTAATTTTTACAACAGCAAACCCGCGAGCCAGAACCAGCGACTCCTCTCACGCAAAGATTAAAAAACCCCAATAAAAAACCCGCCACCGTCCAGCCACTAAACCACCGAACCAAGCTGGAAAATTGGCAAATACATAGCGACCAGAATACCGCCAATCAACACCGCCAACACCGACATAATCACCGGCTCCAGCAGGGCGGTCAGGCCATCCACCGCGTTATCCACCTCCGCCTCGTAGTGGCTGGCGACCCGGTCCAGCATATCGTCCAGCGCGCCGGATTCCTCGCCGATAGCGGTCATCTGCACGGCCAACGGCGGGAATAGACCGGTGCCGCGCATCGCATTATTGAGGGTGCTGCCGCCGGTGATCTCCTCGCGCACCCGCTCGATAGCGCGGGCATAAACCAAATTGCCCGCCGCGCCCGCCACATTGCCGAGTGCCTCCACCAGCGGCACCCCGGCGGCAAAAGTGGTCGACAGGGTGCGAGAAAACCGCGCCAGCACCCCCTTGTAAAGAATATCGCCGATCACCGGCATCTTGAGCACATTGGCATCGAACAGGCCGATATATTTAGGCGCACTTCGATACAGCCGCCGGTGTAAAAAAATGAGCCCAGCAATGGCGACTAAATACAGATACCAAGTCGCCTGCATGGATTCCGATATTCGCAACACCATTTGGGTAAAAGCCGGCAATTCCGCATCAAAGCTGGCAAAGGTTTCGGCAAATTGCGGCACCACCTTAACCAACAAAACCCCGGTACAGATGGCCGCCACCACCAGCACCGCTATGGGGTAAATCATCGCCTTTTTCACCTTTTTCTTCAGAGCCTCGGCTTTTTCTTTATAGGTCGCCACCCGGTCTAACAAAGTTTCCAACGCGCCAGTTTGTTCCCCGGCCTCAATGAGGCTGCAATAAAGATCATCAAACTGCTGCGGATGCTGGCGCAGTGCGGCGGCAAAGGCGGTGCCCGAGGCCACTTCATCCTGCACCGCGCTAATAATTTTAGCCAAGCGCGGATGGCTCAGGCCCTCCACCACCATACCAAGCCCCTGCACCAGCGGCACCCCGGCGCGCAACATGGTCGCCATCTGGCGGGTAAAAACCGCAATATCGGCGGGGGTGATTTTTTTACCCTGAGAAAACAGCGGCTGCGGCTTTTTCTTAAACGAGCGCACCGCAATGCCCTGGCGGCGCAGCTGGGTTTTTAAGGCCGGCGCACTCTCGCCGCTCAGCTCACCACTGACCTTTTGCCCGCGCTTGGTGCCGGTCCAAACGTAATCCACTGTCTTAGCCATAATCCGTCCGCCGCTAATCGGTGGTAACGCGGTTGGCCTCGGCTAAGCCGATTTCTCCCCGCGCCACTTTGCGCAAAGCCGAGGTGCGCAGGCTGTGGCAGCCTTGCTCGGCGGCCAGTTCCGCAATTTGCAGCGAGTTGCCGCCGTCCATGATCAGCCGGCTGATCTCCGGCGTGATCTGCATCGCCTCGTAGATTCCAGTGCGCCCTTTCTGCCCTTTGCCCTTGCATTCCGGGCAGCCCTGCGGAGCCATCACCGCCACCTCATTGGGCGCGATGCCAAGGTCCAACAGCCCCTCATCGCGCAAGATATTTTCCGGCAGCTCCGCCGGTTTTTTGCAAGCCGGACACAGCCGTCGCGCCAGGCGTTGCGCGATGATCAGGCTAACCGAAGAGGCCACATTAAACGCCGGCACCCCCATATTTAAAAGGCGAGTTAAGGTTTCCGGTGCGCTATTGGTGTGCAAAGTGGACAGCACCAAATGCCCCGTCTGCGCCGCTTTAATCGCAATTTCCGCCGTTTCCAGATCGCGAATCTCCCCCACCATCACCACATCTGGGTCCTGCCGCAAAAACGAGCGCAACGCAGCGGCAAAGGTCAGCCCCGCTTTGGGGTTGATATGCACCTGATTGATGCCTTCCAAATTGATTTCCACCGGGTCCTCCGCAGTGGAAATATTCCGTTCCTCAGTATTAAGGATGCTTAAACCCGTGTAAAGCGACACCGTCTTACCGCTGCCAGTGGGCCCGGTAACCAGCACCATCCCCTGCGGCCGCTGCAACGCATCCAGATACAGCTTTTGTTGCGCCGGTTCGTAGCCGAGTGCTTCAATGCCCATCTGCGCCGAGCCAGAATCCAGCACCCGGCAAACGATTTTCTCGCCATACAACGTCGGCAGAGTATTGACCCGAAAATCGATGGAATTGGTCGCCGACAGCCGCAGCCGGATGCGCCCATCCTGCGGTTTGCGCCGCTCCGCCAAATCCATGCGCGCCATCACCTTCAGCCGCGCCGCCAACCGCGCCGCCACCTTGACCGGCGGGCTAACGATGCTGCTCAGCACCCCATCAATGCGAGCGCGCACCCGATAACTTCTCTCATAAGGTTCAAAATGAATATCCGAGGCCCCCTCGCGAATCATATCCGCCAAGATCTTATTGACAAAACGAATAACCGGTGCCTGCTCCTCCTCGCGCAGGTCCATCTCCTCATCGCGGTCATCCGCATCCACATCCAGAAATTCGACATTCAGATCATCCAGCCCGCCGCTCTCATTAAGGGCATCGTCCAAGCTCGCCGTCTGGCCCTTTAGATATTCTTCGATAGCCGCAGCCAACGCATGCGCATCGGCCACCACACACCGCACCCGCAGCCCGGTTTGAAAGCGGATATTCGGCACCGTCAGCCGGTCGAAGGGGTCATCCACCGCCACGAACAGAGTGGTGTCGCGCTGATACAGCGGCAACACCCGATGCTTGCGGATGAGCTTGACATCCACCACCCCCTGCGGGCCAGCCGGCAGGTCGTGCGCAGTCAGGTCATAAAGAGGCAAATTGGCTTCCAGCGACACCAGCTGCGCCAGCCGCTCGGCAGGCAACAAGCCCGCCTCCAGAAGCTGCAGGACAAAAGACCGCTTATGGGAACGGCTCTGTTCAATGGCCAGCTCGATCTTGGCCGGGCTAACCCCCGCCTCCGCCAACCGCTGTTGCAAGCCGGCACTGGCCGCCGCACTGGTTTCCAGCACAGGTTCTAACCCAACAAACCATCAATAGCGCACCATTGTAGCGCATAAAAAGCGACATAAAAGGCACTGCCGCCCCACCTAGGGTACCAAAAAGAATCATCCTTGAGGTTATCTGGTATAACCCTAAATACTGATGGGTTAGGGGGAGACGTCAGTCTTAGGGCTCCCGCCAATGCCGCTGCATCTCCAAAAACAGAAAGGAAGCGGTCCAAGTGATCAGCACCAAGCCGACCAAAGCCTCGATGCCGGCCAAAAACCGCACCGGGCCGAACGGCTCGATGTCGCCGTAGCCGAGGGTGGTGTAAGTGGTGAAGGAAAAATACAAGCAATCGAGAAACTCGCCGCCGAAGTTGCCGGTCAGCCGGCCCAAGCCATCCATCTGCGTGGTCAGCCAATAGCCGAGCGCAAACAACCAGATTTGCAACGCATGCGCGACCAGTGCCGCCAGCACGCCGCCGAGCACGGCGAAACGTCCGGATCGCCGATGCGCCAAGCGGCGGGCGAACACCATCAAAAATTCATAGTGAATCGCGACCGCCGCCACGACCAGCGCGACGTTGAGCAAGGTGATAGCCAGCATGCGGGCAGTCTAGCAGATGGACCCGGCCCGGCATACGCAGCAAGATCGCCCGCGCTGTCGATTCAGAGTCTGCACCGCCCCCGACACTAACGCCAAAACCTCCGCCACCCCCCCCGACGAGCAATTTGTTGCGCAGCTAACCGATAAGCTCGCGGCGCACTTGCGGATCAGGAGCGCATCAAGACGAACAGCTAAGCTGCAACCCAGCGGCCCAAGCGGGCGGGCTTTGGAAGTATTCCTGCGCGTCCGGGTGCTCAGCAAACGGGGCTTGCACCAGTCGCAGCAGCCGCTCGATGTCCCGATAATCGCCCCGCTCGGCGCGTTCGATGGCAATTTGCGCCATGTAATTGCGCAGCAGATATTTGGGGTTGTGTGCCAAAGCCGTCGCCTCAGCATTCGCCACCCCCGCCGTGCGCTCGCGATAAGCCGCCAGCCAGCGGGCAAATTCCGTATCGCCAGCAAACAGCCCGGCCAGCGAATCATGGGTAGCGCGCCGACTCAGCAGGCGGAAAGTACGGGCGTAATCGGCGCGCTGGCGAGCCATTATCGACAACAGCTGCTCGACCAACGCCCAATCGCGCTCGTCCACGGTCGCCAACCCCAATTTAGCCCCCATCCGCCGCCTAAAACTGCGGGTGTATTGGGCGGGAAACTGGCGCAATGCCTCCTCCGCCGCGCCACGCTCCACCAGCGCCAGCAGGGCACTGCCGAGGCAGCTGAGGTTCCACAGGGCGATCGCCGGTTGCCGGTCAAAGGCATAGCGACCATGATGGTCGGAATGGTTGCAAATAAAGCCCGGCTCGTAGGCATCCATAAACGCGAAGGGGCCGTAATCCAATGTGACTCCCAGAATCGACATGTTGTCGGTGTTCAGCACCCCGTGCGCAAACCCCTGCGCCATCCAGCCAGCGACCAATTCGGCGGTGCGCCCGATGACCGCTTGATAGAAAGCCAAATACGGCTGTTCGGCGGCAAGGCAGTCGCGGTAAAAATTTTCGATGACAAAATCCGCTAGAGTTTTGAGTTCCTGCGTTTGCCCACGCGATGCCAAGACCTCGAAAGTGCCGAAGCGCACATGGGTGGGGCACAGGCGCACCAGCAATGCCGCCGTTTCCTGCTGTTCCCGCCAGACCGGGGTGCTGGAATCGACCAAGGCTAGGGCGCGGGTGCTGGCAATATTCAGCCCATGCACCGCCTCGCTGCCGAGGTATTCACGGATGGTGGAGCGCAACACGGCACGCCCATCGCCACCGCGAGAAAAAGGCGTGGGACCGCCGCCTTTTACTTGCAATTCCCAAGGGCCATTTTCCGCGCTGTCGACCTGCCCCAAAATCGCCGCCCGCCCATCGCCCAGCTGCGGCACCCAAACCCCGAATTGATGGCCGGCGTAGAGCGATGCGACCGGCGCATGCGGCAAGCCCCGCTCGCCGTTAATGAATTCCAGAAAATCCGCCGGTGGGCCGCCTTGCCAGCCAAGCAGCGCGGCGGCGGAGTCATTCCAACTCGCCAGCCGCGGATCTTGCAGCGGCAATAATTCGGCGGGCCGTGAAAAAGCCGGGCCGAGGGCGGCGAAGGGGTGGGTTAATTGCATGCGGGCGAGGGTTCTGATTGGGATGCCGGCGAATCGACCGAATCCGGCCCAACCAGTGGCTTAGCATCAGCAGGCGGCAGCACACAACAGTCCGCCTCCACAATTTGCTCGGCGGGAAACAGACAGCTGAAAGTGGAGCCCGCCCCCAGCTGGCTTTTGATCTGCAACCGCCCGCGCTGGCCAGCCATGGCATGTTTGACGATCGCCAACCCCAAGCCAGTGCCGCCGGTGGCGGAACTGCGGCTGTCATCGACCCGATAAAACCGCTCGGTCAGGCGCGGCAAATGCTTTGCGGCAATGCCCGGCCCGGCATCCTCGACCCGCACCCGCAGCCCCGCCTTGGAGCGATCGCAACGGATCTGAATCGCAGTGCCGCCCGGGGTGTGGCGCACCGCATTGAAGATCAGGTTGCTGAACGCACTGTAAAGCTCTGATTCTATGGCATGCAGGCAAACCGGCCCGGCAAACTGGGTCTCCAGCCGGTGGTCGCGATATTCATTCAACTGCCGCGCATCGGCGACGATCCGCCGCAGCAGGCCGGTAACCTCGACCGGCTGCAGACATCGCGCCGGCTCCGGGCTTTCCAACTGCGCCAGGGTGGTCAGATCCTGCAACAGGCGGGCCATGCGAATTGATTGGACTTCCATCTGATCAAAGGCATCGCGCAGGGCCGGGTCAGATTGGCGGTGCAGCCGCAAGGTTTCCAAATAGCCGCGCAGCACGGTCAGCGGGGTGCGCAGTTCGTGCGACAGGTTGGCGACAAAATCGCGCCGACTGTTTTCTAGGCGGCGCAAGCGAGTCAGATCGCGCAGCAAAATAATCCGCTCGGCATTTTGATACTCGGTAACCCGCGCTTCCAGCCAGCGGTCCGGCGATGCCGGGTGCGCAAAGGCGAGCGGCTCAGCAAACTGGCCCTTATCCAAATAGGCGATGAATTCGAGGTCTGGCAGCAGCTGCGCGACCGGCGTGCCCCGCGCCCGCTTCGGTTTCAGATCAAACAGCCGGCGCGCCGCCCGGTTAAACCATTGAATGCCGCCCTGCGGATCGACCAAAATGACCGCATCGCGCACCCCTTCCATCAGCTCGCGCTGGCGGCGCAGGGCGGCTTTGAGTTTTTTGGTGCCGCGCTTGTGGGTGCGCTTTTGTTTTTCCGCCTGCTCGATAAAGCGGCCAAAAATGCCGGGCAGCGCGGCCGGCAGCCCCCCCTTTTTGCCCGGCTCAAGCCAGCGACTCAGCCGCCATGTTTGCCACAGCTTGAAGCCCGCGTACAGGGCGAAGCCAGCCAGTGCACCGGTCAGGGCCTCCCCCAAAATCGCGCCCACCGCCGCGGCAGGCAGGACGAGGCCAGCCAGCCAAGCTAACTCAGCGGCAACATGACGATGCCCGCGGTCTCTGATGGGTCGTGCCTCTGGATGGAATGGAACAGGAATTGGCGGGCGGCGGCTAGGTTAGCTCGGCGCGAAACGGCAGATGGGCGTGTGCCGCACTTTGGTATTGATCCACCTGATCGCGCTCGCGCTGCAGAAAATGGCCGACCGCGCGGCTAAAGTTCGGGTCGGCGAAGTGGTGATAGGAGTGGGTTTTCACCGGGGTGAAGCCGCGCAACAGTTTGTGCTCGCCCTGCGGCCCCGGGTCGAAACAGTCCAGCCCGGCGGCGATCGCGAATTCGATGCCCTGATAGTAGCAAGCCTCAAAATGCAGGCAATCGTAGTCGCCGAGTGCCCCCCAATGGCGCCCGTACAGGCGGTGTTCGTCAAACAGGGACAGGGCGGCGGCGACCGGTTGTTCAGCGATGCTGGCGAGAACCAGCATGCATTGGGTGCCCAGGCTGGCGCGAAGTTGCGCAAAAAAGTCCCGATTGAGGTAGCCGCCATGCCCGCTGCGTTTTAGGTAGGTCGCCTGATAGCAGGCGTAAAAAATGCGCCAGTGACAGTCTTTGATCTGCTCGCCGCACAGGCGGTGTAAAACAATGCCCTGCTCGGCGACGCGCCGCCGCTCGCGGCGAATTTGCTTGCGTTTGCTGGCCCGCAGGCCGGCCAGAAAGTGCGCAAAATCCCGGTATTTTTGCGCGGGACCAGTGCCGTCCGCCGCCCGATTGAACCAGTGAAATTGCACATCCTCGCGGCGCAGCAGATCGCTTTCCCCCGCCAGTATTTTTTGCAGCGACGCATCGGCAAACAGCAGGTGCCAGCCGGACAGCCCCTGCTCGGCGAGCCGCGCATCCAGCGCAACCGCCGCCGCCTGCCAAACTTTGCCCGGCGGCAGATCCGGGCGGCGCAGCATGCGCGGGCCGCTCGCCGGGGTGAAGGGGATGGCGCACAGCAGTTTGGGGTAATAATTTTGCCCAGTGCTGGCAAATGCCTGCGCCCATTGCCAGTCGAACACATATTCGCCGTAAGAATGGCTTTTGCGGTACAGCGGCAGGCCCCCGGCCAATGCGCCATCAGACTCGATGATCAGATGCTGCGGGACCCAGCCCGTCGCCGCGCACACCGCGCCGGACTGCTCCAGTGCATGCAAAAATTCGTGGCGGGCAAAGGGGTAATTGCCGGGCAGCAGGGCGTTCCAATCCACCGCCGCCACCTGCGTGATGGAATCGATAAAGCGGACTTTCATGCCAGCAGGCGGGTATCGACCAGCACCCCGATAAACAGGGCGAGGGCCACCCAGCGGTTGTGCCGAAAGGCGGCGGTGCAGGCGTGGGGCGCCCGGTCGCGGATCAGATAGTGCTGATAGGCGAACAGCCCGGCGATGGCAGCGAGGCTGAGCAGGTAAGCCGCGCCCAATTCCAGCCGTCCGGCGGCGGCATAAAAAGCCAGCAGGCTCAGCCCTTGCAGGCCGGCGCACATCAGGCGGTCGTGCTCGCCGAACAGGATGGCGATGGATTTCAGACCCAGCCGCCGATCGTCTTCCCGGTCGGCCATGGCGTAAAAACAGTCGTAGGCGACGCACCAAAGCACCGCGCCCAGATAGAACAGCCCAATGCCTGGGTGCAGGGTGCCAGTCTGTGCGCTGTAGGCCATCAAAATGCCCCAGTTCATCGCCAGCCCCAGCCAGATTTGCGGCAGGTGCGTCACCCGCTTCAGAAAGGGATAGATGGCGGCCAGCAGGGCCCCGCCAAACGCCAAAGCGATGGTCAGCCGATTGGTAAAAAGCACCAGACCCAGAGCCAGCAATCCAAGCGCGGCGCAACAGACCAGGGCCTGCCGCGGGCGGAGTTCACGAGTGGCCAGCGGGCGCTGGCGGGTGCGGGCTATTTGGCCGTCAAAATGGCGGTCGGCGACATCGTTGATGGCGCAGCCGGCCGAGCGCATCAGCAGACAGCCCGCGGCGAAGATCAGGACCAGCACCAAGTCCGGTCGCCCATCGCCGGCGATCCACAGCCCTGCCAAAGTGGGCCAGAGAAGCAGCAGGGTGCCGACCGGCTTGTCGAGGCGCAACAGCCGCCAGTAAGGGCCGATGCGCGGGTGGTGGGCCGGGTTGGCCAAGCGGGAAAATTGGCGGCGCAGCATGCGAATCAGGAGGGCGGATAGGGCGGGTGCGGAGCAGGGGGCGATTGTGCCACAGCCGCCGCATCCGTCGAAAAAGGGGTTGATTTATGCGCGGCGGGGGTGTCAGTATTCCGCGCAGATTCCGGGGCGGCGATGCACTGCCCGCCCGCCACCCTATCGAGGCCAAGCATGAGCGAAATACCCGCCGATCTGCGTTACCTGCCCAGCCACGAATGGGCGCGCAAAAATCTGGATGGCACGGTGACCGTGGGCATCACCGACCACGCGCAAGCGAATCTAGGGGATTTGGTGTACGTCGAATTGCCGGCGGTCGGCGAGCAGCTGCGCGCCCGCGCCGAGTGCGCCTTGGTGGAATCGGTCAAGGCGGCATCGGATATTTTCGCCCCGCTCAGCGGCGCAGTGGTGGAGGTCAACGAGGCATTGGAAGATCAGCCGGAGCTGATCAACAGTGCCCCCTACGCCGATGGTTGGCTATTCCGGGTGCAGCCGGCGGATCTGACCGAGCTCGATGATGCCCTCGATGCCGATGGCTACGCGGCGGAAGTTTGAGCAAGGCGGCATGCATTGATTGACCGGCACGGCTATCGCGCCAATGTGGCCATCCTGCTCGCCCGTCCCGATGGCGAGGTATTCTGGGGCAATCGGGTAAAACCCGCCGATTGCTGGCAGTTTCCGCAAGGCGGGCTGGAAGCGGGCGAGTCGCCGCAGGACGCGCTGTTTCGCGAGCTCTACGAAGAGGTCGGGTTGCAGGCGCACCAAGTCCGCCTGCTGGCCCAGACGCGCCGCTGGCTACGTTACCGCTCCCCCGCCCCCCGCCGCAATTCGCGGTGCATCGGCCAAAAACAACGCTGGTTTTTGCTGCAATTACTCGACCCGCCGGACGCGATTTGCCTCGATTGCGGTGCATCGCCGGAATTCAGCACTGGGCGGTGGGTCAGCTATTGGTACCCAGCGCGGGCGGTGGTGGACTTCAAACGCACCGTCTACGCCCAGGCACTCTACGAGCTGGCCCCCGCCCACGCGGCCATGGTCGAACAGGTGAGAGCCGAACAGGTCAGAGCCGAACAGGCCGGGGTTACGCAAGCTGAGGCTGCACGGGCCGGCTGAAATGCTCGATCAGCTTCGTTCCATTGTCCAGCGCGTCAGCGCGACCGCGGATTTGCGCGAGTCGCTCCGCCTGATTGTGGAGCAGGTGCAAGATGCGCTGGCGGTGCAGGCGTGTTCCATCTATTTGCGGGATCCGCAGGGGCACCGCCTGTGGCTGTGCGCCAGCCATGGGTTGCGCGAGCGGGCCATCGGCCAGGTATCGCTGGCGCAGGATGAGGGGCTGGTGGGGCTGGTGGCGACCCGCGAAGAACCGCTCAATGTGGACCGCGCCCTCGACCATCCCAACTATCGTTACCTGGCGGAGACCGGCGAGGAGAAGTACCGTTCCTTCCTCGGGGTGCCGATCATTCACCATCGGCGGGTGCTTGGGGTGCTGGTCGTCCAACGGGCGCAGGCGCAGCGTTTCGACGAGAGCGAAGAAGCCTTTCTGATCACCTTATCGGCGCAGCTGTCCGGCACCATCGCGCACTCGGAATCCACCGGCGACCTAGCCCAGCTCATTCACCCTGAGGATCCGGACAGCCACGAGACCGATCTGCGGGGCTTGCCGGGCGCACCGGGCATTGCCATCGGCGAGGCGGTGATTATCTCGCCGGTCGCCGATCTCTTCGCGCTGGATGCGCCCGCCGCCCGCTCGGTGGCGACCGAATTGGCGGAGTACCGCCGCGCAGTGGAAAAGACCCGCCACGACATCGCCGCGCTGGCGCAGGGCCTATCCGGGCAGATCAGCGAACAGGAACAGTGGCTGTTCACCGCCTATGCGCAAATGCTCGATGATCAAAGCCTCGGCAAAGAGGTCAAGGCGCGCATCCGTGCCGGGGCGGCGGCTCAGGCGGCGTGGAGTGCGGTGATAATCGCCCATGTGCGCCAGTTTGAGACCATGCAAGACAGCTACTTGCAGGAACGCGCCGCCGACCTGCGCGACCTCGGTCGCCGCGTGCTGGCGCACATGCAGGAAAGCGAGCAGCAGCAGGTCGCCTACCCGGCAAACGCCATCCTAGTGGGCGAAGAACTGTCGGTGGCGACCCTCGGCACTGTGTCCGCCGGGCGCATCGCCGGGCTGCTGTCGGTGCAGGGGTCGGTCAATTCGCACCTAGCCATTCTGGCGCGCGCCATGGGCATCCCCACGGTGCTTGGCATCCAGGGGTTGCGCCTGGAACGCCTGCGCGGCCAGCGGCTGATCGTCGATGGTTACAGCGGCCACGTCTACGTGGCCCCCACCGCCGAACACCTCGCGCACTATCGCCGGGTGCTGGCCGAGGACCGCCAGCTGCTGGCCGAGCTAGAAGGGCTGCGCGATGCACCGGCGGTGACTTTGGATGCGCACCCGATCAAGCTGCTGGTCAACACCGGCCTGCTGGCGGATGTGCGCATCTCGTTGGAACGCGGTGCCGAGGGCGTGGGGCTATACCGCAGCGAAGTGCCCTTTTTCGCCCGCCAGCGTTTCCCCACCGAGGAAGAGCAACGCCAGTTTTACCGCGAACAGCTGCTGGCCTTTGCCCCGCGCCCGGTGGTGATGCGCACCCTAGATGTGGGTGGCGACAAAAACCTGCCCTACTTCCCCATCGACGAAGCCAACCCCTTCCTCGGCTGGCGCGGCATCCGCATCACCCTAGACCACCCAGAGCTTTTCCTAGCCCAGCTGCGCGCCATGCTGAAAGCTTCCGCCGGACTGCGCAACCTGCGCATTTTGCTGCCGATGATCTCCAGCCTGTCCGAATTGGAAATGGCCCTAGAATTGATCGAACGCGCCCATCATGAGCTCACCGCCGAGGAGGGACTGGACATCCATCCGCCGCGCATCGGCGTGATGATCGAGGTGCCCTCAGCCATTTTTCTGGCCCGCGATCTAGCCCGGCGAGTGGATTTTCTATCGGTCGGCAGCAACGACCTGACCCAATACATTCTAGCGGTGGACCGCAACAATTCGCAGGTCGCCGACCTCTACCAGTCCATGCACCCGGCCGTGTTGGCGGCCTGCTACCGAGTGGTGCGCGCCGCCCATGCCGAGGGCAAAATTGCCGGGGTCTGCGGCGAGCTGGCCGGCAATCCGCTCGGCGCCCTGCTGCTGCTGGCGATGGGCTACGATTCGCTATCGATGAACGCCTCCAACCTACTGCGCGTCAAAGCCCTAATCCGCGGCTCGCGCCTGAGCGAGCTAAAGCAGCTGCTACGCCACGTCCTAAAACTACCCGATGCCGAGAGCGTGCGGCGGGTGCTCAATGAATCGATCACCGACCCGCAACTACGCCGCTTCGCCGAAATGGCCCCGGGGTTGGGCTGAGTTCAACCCAACTAGAAACCTTCGCAATCTTTCTTATTGAACAGGCGATTCAAATGGCTGTAGCGGTCTTGCATGGCCAGAGCCTCTTGTCGCTCGGCATCGGACAAGTCCATCGCAAACCACAGAGGGAAAAGGAAGAGTCCCCCCACGCCCAAAGCCGCATTCCTGCCCGCTTTTTGCGATTGTTCGCCGTGCAACCGCTTCGCCTTGCGATCTAATTCTTGCATCTCGGCGGCGAGCTCGGCGCAGTCCATTTGGCTGTCGCCCACCTGCCGGGCGGCCACGGCATTAGGCGCACGGCCCGCACAGCTGGCTAACAGTACGCCAATCAGGGCAAGAATCAGAAGCTGATATTTTAAGCCGCTGTACGCCAGTGGCTTCCCGCTAAATGCGCTTTTGGTTAGCCGCGGGGGGGGGGGAAAATTGAGGGCGGATTGGGCTGAGCATCTTTGGTACCTCTAGGCGGGGTTGTGATGGAAACCAAGGAATCGCGAGTCGATTGGCGTTAGCCAGACTCGGGTTTAAGGGGGCGGCACTATAGCTGGGGCTGGCGGATTGTCAAGGATTTTTTGGGGATATTTGAGTAGTTGATATGCGACGCTTTTGGGGCAGGGTGGACGAGGGCGGCTGTTTGTGGAGGCGATGGCAGGACTGGGAATGCGGCACTGATGGTTTGCGCGATCAAGCATGCCGCAGCCGCGCCAGCGGTTATTATATCGTCGCCTGATCGCTGGTCATTCCGCCCGGACACCGCTCCGACATGCTCAGGCCGCACAACGCCTAAAGGAAACCCAAAATGCTCCCCTATCCACCCATAGACCCGGTCGCCCTAACGCTGGGACCCGTGCAGATTCATTGGTACGGGCTGATGTATCTGCTGAGTTTTGCCTGCATCTGGCGGTTGTTTCTGTGGCGCACCCACCAGCCGTGGAGCCCGGTGCAGCCGGCGCAGGTCGAGGATATGATTTTCAACGGTGCGCTGGGGGTTATTATCGGCGGACGGCTGGGCTATGTGCTGTTTTACCAATTCGACCGCTTTTTGGCCGACCCGCTCTGGGCGTTACGCATCTGGGAAGGCGGCATGGCCTTTCACGGCGGGCTGCTCGGCGTGCTGGCCGCGCTTTACTGGACGGCGCGGAAAAACCGCCTGAGCTTTTTGCGGCTCGGCGACTTTATCGCCCCGGCCATGCCGGTGGGGCTGTTTTTTGGGCGGCTCGGCAATTTTATCGGGCAGGAACTTTGGGGGCGACCGACGGAAGGCTGGTGGGCGATGGTCTTCCCGCACGACCCGCAACAGCTGCCGCGCCACCCCTCGCAGCTTTACGAGGCCGCACTTGAGGGCTTGGTGCTGTTCGCCGGGCTCTGGTGGCTGTCGCGCAAACAACGTCCGGTGGGGCTGCTCTCCGGGCTGTTTTTGCTCGGTTACGGCGGTTTTCGCTTTGCGGTCGAATTCGCCCGTGAACCCGATATGCACCTAGCGGATTCGCTACTGTTCGGCTGGCTAACCCGCGGGCAGCTGCTCAGCACACCGATGATTGTTTTGGGTATCGCGCTGTTGGTTTGGGCCTTGCGGCGCAGCACCCCCGCGACCGCCCCAAAAACCTAGCCGTGCAGCAATATCTAACCCTAATGCGCCAAGTGCGCGAACAGGGTGTACCGCGCCCCGACCGCACCGGCACCGGCACCCTGAGCATTTTCGGCCATCAAATGCGCTTTGATTTGGCGCATGGCTTCCCGCTAGTCACCACCAAAAAATGCCACTGGCGTTCCATCGTCCATGAATTACTCTGGTTTTTACGCGGCGACACCAATGTGCGCTATTTGCAGGAAAACGGGGTCAGCATTTGGGACGAATGGGCCGATGAGGCAGGCGAACTCGGCCCCACCTACGGCCAGCAATGGCGCTCCTGGCTTGCGGCGGATGGGCAGACGGTCGACCAAATAACCGATTTAATAGCGCAAATCAAAAGCAACCCTAA
>JACONM010000022.1:47234-53696 GCA_014323765.1 Cellvibrionales bacterium
CTTGTTGGTAAGTGCTTGGAACCCAGCAGTGCTGCCAGACCCCGCGCATTCGCCCGCCGAAAATGTCGCCCGCGGTCGCCAAGCCCTGCCGCCTTGCCACTGTCTATTCCAGTTTTATGTGCAAGGCGGCAAGCTATCCTGCCAGCTTTATCAGCGCAGTGCCGATGTCTTTTTAGGGCTGCCGTTCAACATCGCCTCCTACAGCCTGCTAACCATGCTATTAGCGCAAGTCACTGGCCTGCAACCCGGCGAATTTATCCACAGCCTCGGCGATGCACACCTGTACACCAATCACCTCGAGCAGGCCGACGAGCAACTAAGCCGCACCCCTTTCCCTTCGCCGAAAATCGAACTCAACCCACAGGTAAGCGATCTATTTGCTTTCCAGTTTGAAGATATTGCCCTACAAGGCTACAATCCCCACCCGCACATTCCGGCACCGGTGGCGATCTGAATACCGGGTGGCAAGCCGGCTGATGCTTCATCGCAGCATTTATTGGCAGGTAAAGAGCGCGGAATTAAATTTCTGGAGGGAATGACATGTGCGTATCAAAGCGATTAGACTTAGACCTAGCGGCTCTACCTAAGCGGGCCCAAGATGAACTCTACGACTTTTATCTGTTTCTCAAGCAACGCTATCAAAGGGAACAGCCCCCGTCAACAGCCAGCGAGACAGCCCTGTTGAGCGAGCAAAATTTGCGTGAAGACTGGAATAAAAAAGAGGAGGATCAGGTATGGCAGGCGTTTCAGTAGGCGACATTTTTTCATAGATCGAATTACGGATCCATCGAATACGGCAGCAAGTGAGCAACGAGACAACAATGAGCGAATTAAACGTCCCAAATCGCACTATCTTTTGCAAAGATAATTTACCGGTGCTGCGCGGCATCAACGACAGCTGCATCGATCTAATTTATCTAGACCCGCCGTTTAACAAAAACAAGGTATTTTCCGCGCCGCTTGGCTCCAGTGCCGAGGGTACAAGTTTCAAGGATATATTCCGCGAAGAAGACCTGAAAGAGGAATGGCTGCAAGAGATCGCGGAAGAACGCCCGGATCTGTTCCATTTCCTCACCGCGATCAAGCTAGTCGGCAAGCCATACAACTTTGCCTATTTGGCCTATATGACGATCCGTCTGCTGGAATGTTTTCGCATCCTGAAAGACACAGGCAGCCTCTACCTGCATTGCGATCTAACTATGAGCCACTACATAAAACTCATGCTGGATTGCATCTTCGGGGAAAATAATTTTAGGAATGAACTGGTATGGTGCTACAAAGACGGCGCAAACAGCAAAAGCCAGTACAATAAAAAACATGATAATCTTTTGTTTTATAGCAAAGGACATGATTACACGTTCAATTACGAAGCCATTTTGCGCCCCTTAGCAGAATCTACCGTGAAAAAGTATCGCCACCAAGATTCAAAAGGCAAATACCGGCTGATGGGCAGAGGCATCGTTAGCAGCCCGATAAAATCAAAAAGAGATGTTTCCCCAAAGTGGGAGCAAATGAATCCAGAACTGGTGTATAGGCACTACATGAAGAAGGGAGCCCTGCCCCTAGACTGGCTTGAAATGCCCCCGATAAATCAAAATTCCAAAGAAAGAACGAAATACCCCACGCAAAAACCGCTTGCGCTACTCGACCATATTATTCGAGCATCCAGCAACGCAGGCGACACAGTGCTAGACCCATTTTGCGGCTGCGCTACGACCTGCATTGCCGCAGAAAAGCAAAGTCGATGCTGGATCGGCATCGATATATCCATCAAAGCCTATGAACTAGTACAGGATCGATTGCGGCATGAAGTCGATCATCCGCAGAAAGACTTTACCAAGGACAGAACTCAGGTAAATCTACGCACGGATCCACCAAAGCGCACCGACCAAGGCATGGATTATCAAGAGAAGAAATTCGTCTATGTTATCTCCCATCCAAAATACCCCGGCGAATACAAGGTCGGCATCGCGAAGGATTGGCAATCACGCCTCAATTCCTACCAAACTTCTGACCCGGACCGCCAATACAAAATAGAGTTTTACACCGAAAAGCCCAACTTCCGCGAAACCGAAAAATACATTCACGCCCAATTCCAAAATAAACACGAATGGGTACAGGGCAACCTGCCCGAAATCATCACGGCAATCAAAGAGCATTAATTGAGATAGCCGAACCACACAACAGCAGCTGCGAACTCTTATCGACACCAAACTAAGCACGTTATTTACGCAAAGAGTAGAGTACTGAGTATTTGGCAGGCACGGTTCAGGCGGATTCTGATTCTGACTCTTTCTCCAGCGTTTTGACTAGGGCGGAGAACGCTTGCATGTTTTTGCAATTCATGGCCATGAGGGTGCGGTGGGCGGTGATTACCTCGTGGCGGGTTTGTTCTATGGAGGCGGCGCAAAAATCCATTTCTTTTAAATTACCCGCGGCGGTCGGCGCAAAATCGGCGACGATTTGGAAGATCTCGGCAAAACCCATGCCCTTAATCAGCCGCAGCATGCATGGGTCGTGACTGATCAGCAATGGGCGGATGTCGCGCTCGCTGGCGTAAAAGGCCAGCTTAGCCAGAAAACCTAGGGTGGTGCTGTCCACTGTCTGTGCCTCGCGCAGGTCCACCACTACCGATTGCAGCTTGTCGGCGGCGAATAGGCGACCAATGCATTTTCGCAAACTGGTGCAGAGCGTCACCCGCACATCGCCGACCAGTTTCAGCAGATAATTGCCATTCTGTTGCGCGTAATAAATGCGCCCGTCACTCATTGATCGACTCCCTCCTTTAGTGATAACCGCGCGTCAGCATAAAGATGCCGATATCGTCCGGCAATTCGGTCGGCACTTCGACTTCTAGGCACGGTAGCAGTTGTTCGATATCTGGTGGGCAGGATTTGAGCCGCTCCAAAAGGTAACTTTCTTTTTCGGCCAGACTACCGGGGGGAAGAATTTCTAAAATTCCGTCGGTAAAAGCTATTAAAATAAATTGTGCTGGTAATTGCCGCTCGATAATCGCCCAGTCGCCGTCTGAAAACAGCCCCACCGGTCGACCGCTGCCGGCCAGAAACTCAGCCTTGCCCGCCGTAATTAGCACCGGCATGGGCAGCTGGGCACCGACTGCGTAGCGCAATGTATTAGTGCGCCGGTCTAGGCAGCCGGAAAACATGGTCAGGTGTTTGTCGACCTCGTTATCGGCCAGCACTGTATTGATCGCCTCCAGAAATCCTTCAGGCGCGTGGTCGAGAGCGACGCGATTGTCTTCGGCCACTTGGCGGCGCACGATGCGACGCATTAACTGGCGCACCATCACGGTCACAAAAGCCGAGGAGGCCCCGTGGCCGGACACATCCATTAAATAAAAAAGCAAATAATCGCCCAGTGCGGGCATGTAATTGATGAAATCGCCGGATAGATAGAGCGAGGGCAAAATCTGCCGCGCCATGTAATAGGGCGGGGCGATGACGGGTGATGCCGGTAACAGGGATTGCTGCATTTGGCGGCCGGCAATTTGATCCGCTTGTAAAATACTCAATCGGTTTTCCGCCTGTTCCATCGCCTTTTTTAGGCGGCGTTGAATGCGTAGGTTGCGCGCTAGGTGCAGGCGGCGTTCTTTGGCGCGTTCGGTAGCCAGAATCAGGGTGCGCTCGGTGAAAGGGTAGGGCAGGCAATCGCGGTTGGGGTGTTGAAAGGCTTCCACCACATGCTCGATAGGGTGTTCGCGGATAAGCTGGATATATTGAATTTGTTTTTTCTTCGGATATCGCTGCGCCACCTGCTGCTCGGTTTTATCGCACAGATCGATATTGCAAATGACAATGTCCGGTGCCGAGCGTTCATGGCATTGGGCTAAGTCTTGCAGGCTGGCAAAGCCGCAAACCCGATGCCCGCGGCGACTTAGATAGCGGGCGATTAACCGCCGCGCTTGCGGATCCTGATCTAGGCTAAATATCCGCAGGCCCTGACTACGCATTTGAGCACGCAATTTTGCAGCCAGAAAAGCGGGGAATTAGGGGATTCGGTGGCCTGGCGCACTTCCATCAAAAGTCGCTGTCGAAATCGTCTAGGTCGTCTTCGGGCAGCACCCCATCGCGAATTAAATAATCGCGCCTCTGGAGATAGGCATCTTTGATGAATTGGTAGCGGTCGCCGCTAATCAGCCGTTCATTATCGAACAGCGCGGCACGGCGCTGCACAAAATCCAGCGCGGTGAGCGAATGGCGGGTGCTCGATGTTTCAAGGTAGTTTATCGGGTTGAGCAACGCATCCACCACCCGCGCCGGCGCATCTCGCACGGTCGATGGGCCGAGCATGGGCAGGTACACATAGCCGCCGGAACCGATGCCCCAAGCCGCCAGCGTCTGGCCGAAATCCTCCGGGTAGCCTTTTTCTAAACCCAGCGGCTCGGCGACCTCAAACAGGCCGAGCACCCCCAAAGTGCTGTTGGCCAGCACCCGGCGGGAGTCGTGCGCCGCCTGGTCAAGTTTGCCTTGCAGGGCGCGATTGACCGCGGTGCGCACCTCGCGGACATTGGCAAAAATCCGCGCCACCGCCCGTTCCAGCGGGTCGGGCAGGAGAAAGCGATAGCCCTGCGCCAGCGGCTTTAGGCTGTACTGGTCGACCCAATCGGTGGCGTTATAGGAATGCTTATTGAGCCGCTCGCCGAGGCGGTCATCCGCATTAATTTCCGTGTAGCCAGCAGAGGAGGCGCAGGCGACCGTCAGCGACAGGACGATCGCCATTATGGTTAAGCGAAATACTAAGAACATTGAGGGCACCAACGAGCGAGGGGTTGTGCGGCGATGGGTGAGCGATTGTACCCCGCGACGGTGGGTTTGGCATGGTTGCCATGTAAAAAAACAGCAGCGCGGTTGCCTGATGCACATTGGAAGCGCAGCGAGGCTGTTAGCCTGTACCGAATCCGCAGAATCGACAGTGCCGTCACCCGCGAACAAAGTCACCCCGCATCACCGCAGGTATTTCTCACCGACTCTGAAAGCAGGATTTCACTCGTGTGCATAAGGAAGAAGTCGGTCGCAAGTTTTGTAGATTTTAGTTATAGCCTCAACCGCCCCCTGAAGAGAATATCTTAAATAAACATTACCCTAGCCATACCATGGGTATTCGACTAAAACACTGCCGCTCTTCATTATGCTGTCGGTGGGTCGTCCTAGAGTGCAAAGTTAGTCTTTTGTGTACGAAACTTTGCCATTCTGGTCTACGGTAATCTGTTTTTTATTTTGCAATTCACGAACAATGGCTTCTTTGTCATCATCTGAAATCCCGCCTTGGAATTGGAACATTACACCAATAAAATTGAGCAAAGCGGCTTTTTTGGCTGGTTTGGATTTCTGTAGTCGCTCTAAAACGTAACCAGTAAGTTCGGGATCGCTTGCTGCCAGCTTCCTACCATCAGGGCTTGCATCTTCCTCTTCCTTGCGACCAAATTGTATCAGAAGTTGGGCAAGCCTAAATTTGTCTCGGTAGGAAAGTTGCTCGCAATTTTTTACTATTTCATCGTAACCCATAGCATTCCTCTGTTTTAGTGATACATGCATGGCGACCCCGGATTTTCCATGCATTACGATGGTTTCTCCATGGCCCGCAATAAAAAAGAGGTAAGCCAGATATCATGGGGTACCGGGGTACGTAGATTCTGACCGCCGACTAGCCGTGCGCTAACTCTTTAATCGACAGCTTGATGCGGCCGCGTTGGTCTACGTCTAGGCATTTTACTTTTACCTCTTCGCCCTCAGTTAGGTAGTCGCTGATGCGTTCTACCCGCTCGTTGGCGATTTGGCTGATGTGCAGTAGCCCTTCGGTGCCGGGCATGATTTCTATGAAGGCGCCGAAGTCGACGATGCGGGTTACTTTGCCGGTGTAGACCTCGCCTGGCTCTGGGTCGGCGCAGATCATCTCGATGCGGTAGAGGGCGGCTTTGAGCGATTCCGCTTCGGTGGCGTAGACCTTTACGGTGCCATCGTCTTCGATGTCGATGGTGGCACCGGTCTCCTCGGTCAGGGCGCGGATGGTTGCGCCACCCTTGCCGATCACATCACGAATCTTGTCTTGGTCGATGCGGATGACCTGCATGCGCGGCGCGTTCTCGGATACCTCGGCGCGACCGGTGGCGATGACCTGATTCATCTCGCCTAGCACATGCAGGCGGGCCGTGCGGGCCTGATCTAGGGCGATCTCCATGATCTCTTGGGTGATGCCCTCGATTTTGATGTCCATTTGCAGGGCGGTTACCCCGGCGGCACTGCCGGCCACTTTGAAGTCCATATCGCCGAGGTGGTCTTCATCGCCCAAAATATCGGTCAGCACCGCGAAGCCGCTGTCTTCTTTAATCAGACCCATGGCGATGCCGGCCACCGGGGCCTTCATGGGCACCCCGGCATCCATGAGGGCCAGCGAGGTGCCGCACACCGAGGCCATGGAGCTCGAGCCGTTGGATTCGGTGAT
>JACONM010000023.1 GCA_014323765.1 Cellvibrionales bacterium
GAATTTACACACTGAGGATATCGCCATGCGTTCCATCACTCGTTTTACTGCTTCCCTCATCGCCGTCGCTGCTTTGCTGTTGGCTGCATCGGTTGCTTTGCATGCTGGGGCTTACGCTAAGGGTGCGCAAGCCGATCGGGCCCCAAATGAAGCCATGACCGATAGTGCCGAGGGGGTTTCCCATTTGCTTAATATCAATACGGCTACGGCGGAGGAGCTGGCTGCGACGCTTAGTGGGGTGGGTATGTCTCGGGCGGAGGCCATCGTTGCTTATCGTACAGAGCATGGGCACTTCTCCAGCTTGGATGGCCTTACTGCTGTCAAGGGGATTGGGGCTAAGACTCTTGAGCAGAATCGGCATTTGTTGACTGTGGGTGCTGGTAAGGCGGATAAGGGGAAATAGGCCAACGGTTTGTCTTGCAGGCTGCCGCTGCTCTGCTGGGGGTGGCGGAGGCTTTGAGTTGGTCGCTAGGGCGTGGGCCGCTGGTGCTCTCAGCCTGCCGTTTTTTAAACGGACACCCCGTTCCAACCCCCCTCCCAAACTAACTCCCAATCTCCCAACATCCCAAACCCCCCCTTTTTTCTAAACAGACATCTCAAACTCCCAAACCCCCCAAACCCCCCTTGTCAGGGGGGCTTCGATTTAGGGGACTCCCTTTGTCAGGGGGCTTCAATACCAACCCCCCTTTCCCCCTTTGTCAGGGGGGCTTTTTTTGGTTAGCTGCCGGTGTCGGTGAAGGTGATGGTGTGGGCGGGGGGTAACTGATAGCGGGTCGAAGCGGTGGTGGATTTGGCGGTGATAGTTAGGGTGATGGTTTCCGGGACGGTGTTGGCATCTTTAAAGCCGGAGGTATTGATGCGTGGTGGAATTATCTGCACAACGAATCCATTTAGGCATTCGGCGGCGGCGTTGGCTGGGTAGGTGAATTCGATGCCGGTTGCGCCGCTTTGTAGCCAGCCGGGATCATTGATGGCGGCGCAACTGTTGGTGATGCGCCAGTACCAGCCGGTGCTCGTATTAGCAGCTAAGTCGGCGGCACCGGCGGTGAAAAAGCTGGCGACGGTCTGACTGACCCCGTCGCGGGTGGCGGCTAGGCTGGCGATGAAGGTGGCCTCCGCGGTGGGGGCGGCACTGAGGTTAAGTGCGATTCCGATGAGAGCGGTGGCGACACTGCCCTCAGCCACTGTGGATGTGGTAATTGGAGTGTTGGGGGCAGTAGCGTGTAGTTTGCGGGGTGTGAACCAGTTGTCGACCACGTCCGCGATGGTTAGCTCGCCCAGTGAGGAGGGGGGAGTCCATTCTTGCACGGTGGCGATGGCGGTGCCGGCGGTGTCTTGGAGGGTGGCATCGCTGTCGGTCAGATCGAAGTGGTCGCCATCTAGAATGGCATAGGTGCCGCTACGGTCGGCGGCGTTGTAGAGGGCGGTGCTTTCGTTACCGGAGTCGGTGAGGTGCTCAAACCAAAGGCTGGTGGTGTCTGCGGGCAGAATCAGTCGATCTTCATCGAGGGCAAAGTCGGTGATGGTGTCGGCGTTGTCGGTATCGGATTCGGGGTTGAGGAGCAGGAAGCGGTCTGTGCCTTCGCCGCCGGTCAGTTCATCGGTGCCGGCTTCGCCATTGAGGCTGTCGTTGCCCATGCCGCCGTTTAGGCTGTCGTTGTCGGGGCCGCCGCGGAGATTGTCGCGGCCCCCTTGGCCTTCTAGAGTGTCGTCGCCAAGGCCGCCATTGAGCCAGTCGCGAGCATCGCCGCCGTATAGCTGATCGTTGCCTGCGCCGCCTTTGAGGCGGTCCCGGTCGTCGTTGCCGTGCAGGATGTCATCGCCGGCTTGGCCTCTGAGCCGGTCGCGCCCGGCGTTGCCGTTTAAGGTGTCGGCACCGGTGCCGCCATTGAGTTTGTCGTTGTCGGCACCCCCTTGCAGGGTGTCGTCGCCCTTGCCACCGATGAGTTTGTCGTCGCCATCGCCGCCCATTAGGGTGTCGTTGCCCTCGCCCCCGGAGATGGTGTCTTCGCCGGCTAAGCCATCGATAGTGTTGGCGGTGGCATCGCCGGTGAGGGTGTCGGCACCGCTGCTTGGGGTACCGGTGACCTGCGCAAAGGCAGTTGGGGTGGTGAGACTGAAGCTGAGAGCTAGAAAGAGTGCCGCGATTAGGCGGTTAGATGGTTTGTGGGATAAGCAGGGGGGGGGGGGGGG
>JACONM010000024.1 GCA_014323765.1 Cellvibrionales bacterium
CGACGCAGGGGACGTTGGGGAGGGCGAGGAAACCGGCGAAGTTGGTTTGGTTAAGGCCGCCGGTGGGGCAAAAATGCGCGGTGGGGAGCGGGGCGGCGAGGGATTGCAATAGGGGGAGGCCGCCGACGGCGGTGGCGGGGAATAGCTTGAAGCAGGTTATGCCGAGTTCTTGGCCGCGTATTACTTCCGAGGCGGTGGCGACGCCGGGCAGGAATGGGAGCTCGGCTTCGTTGGCGGCGGCGATTAGGGTTTCGGTTAGGCCGGGGCTTACGGCGAAGTCGGCCCCGGCGTCTTTTACCTGCGCCATTTGTGCGGGGCGGGTTACGGTGCCGGCGGCTGTCTGCAGGTCGGGCAGGGCGCGTTTTACGGCGTTTAGGGCGGCTAGGGCGGCGGCGGTGCGCAGGGTGATTTCTACGGCGCGGAGGCCGGCGCGGCTAAGGGCTTGGCAGAGGGCGACGGCGGTTTGTTCGTCTTCGACGGTGAGGACCGGGAGGATTTTTAGGTCGGCTAGGTATTGAGGGAAGTTCATGGGGAAACCCTCTTTTTCTTGGGGAAACTCACGAAGAAACCCCCCTTTCCCCCCTTGTCAGGGGGGTAGAAGGTTGGTTGCTCCCCTTGTCAGAAGGGGTAAAACGTGGCAGGGAGAGGGCGCCGGTGGCGGCTTGGCTGACATTTTGGCGCATGGGAGTGAAGAGGTTGCGGCCTAGGGTTTGTGGGCGGTCGGGGGGCGGGGCGGGGGAGCGGGCGGCGAGTTCGTCGGCGGATAGTTCGACTTGCAGCTCGCCTTTGATGGCATCTAGGCGGATTATGTCGCCATCGCGCAGGCGGGCGAGGTTGCCGCCGTCTAGGGCTTCCGGCGAGAGATGGATGGCGGCGGGCACTTTGCCGGAGGCGCCGGACATGCGGCCATCGGTGACGAGGGCGACTTGTTGGCCGCGGTCTTGCAGCAGGCCCAGGTAGGGGGTGAGTTTGTGGAGCTCGGGCATGCCGTTGGCGGCGGGGCCTTGGAAGCGGACGACGGCGACTAAGCCACGATCGAGGTCGCGATCGAGGTCGCCGGCATCGAAGGCGGCTTTGAGCTCGTCTTGTTCGCAGAAAATGCGGCAGGGGGCGCGGACGCGGCGGTGTTCGGGCTTGACGGCGGAGACTTTGATGACCGCCTGGCCGAGGTTGCCAGTGAGCAGGCGGAGGCCGCCTTCGTGGTCGAAGGGGTGGCTGATGGGGGCGAGGACGTCGGGATGGTTTGATTGGGTGGGGCCGGGGTGCCAGGTTGCTTCGCCGTCGGCGTTTAGCTCTGGGGCGAGTTCTAGATCGGCTAAGCCCGCGCCCATTAGGGTTTTTACGTCTTCGTTTAATAGCCCGGCACTGCGCAACTCGCGCACCAGGAAGGCCATGCCGCCGGCTTGTTGGAAGGCGTTGACATCTGCTTCGCCGTTGGGGTAGACCCTGGCTAGTAGGGGCACGGCGCGGGAGAGTGCGTCCAGATCCTGCCAGTGCAGTTCGATGCCGGCGGCGGCGGCGATGGCGAGCAGGTGCAGGCTGTGGTTGGTGGAGCCGCCGGTGGCGAGGATGCCGACCAGGGCGTTGACGATGGCGGATTCGGTAATCATATCGGCCAGCGAGTGCGATTGACTGGCGGCATCGATGAGGCGGGCGACTGTGGCGCGGATCAGGGCGGGGCGCAGTGGGTTTTCGGGGTTGATGAAGGAGGAGCCGGGCAGCTGGAGGCCGAGCATTTCTACCATGACTTGGTTGGTGTTGGCGGTGCCGTAGAAGGTGCAGGTGCCGGGGCTGTGGTAGGAGGCGGATTCGGCGGCTAGGAGTTCGCCTTTGCTGGCTTGGCCGGCGGCGTATTTTTGGCGTACTGCGGCTTTTTCTTTGTTCGGTAGGCCGGAGGGCATGGGGCCGGCGGGGATGAAAGCGGCGGGCAGGTGACCGAATTGCAGGGCCCCGATCAGCATGCCGGGCACGATCTTGTCGCACACGCCGAGGCAGAGGATGCCGTCGAACAGGTTGTGGGACAGGCCGACGGCGGTGGCGAGGGCGACGATGTCGCGGCTGAATAGGCTGAGCTCCATGCCGGGTTGGCCTTGGGTGACACCATCGCACATGGCGGGCACGCCGCCGGCGACCTGGGCGGTGCAACCGTGGGCGCGGGCGGCGGATTTGATCAGCGCGGGGTAGTCGGCCAGCGGCTGGTGGGCGGAGAGCATGTCGTTGTAGGCGGTGATGATGCCGAGGTTGGCGGATTTGAGTTGGCTTAGGGTTTGTTTGTCGGCGGGGGTGCAGGCGGCGTAACCGTGGGCGAGGTTGCCGCAGGATAGGCGGCGTTTGGGGGGGTCTTGGTCGCGGGTTTGCTGCACTAGGCGCAGGTAGGCGGCGCGGGAATCGCGGCTGCGGCGGCGGATGCGCTCGGTGACCTCGGCGACTGTGGGGTTTAGTGGGGGGGTGTTGGCGGTCATTTGGGTTCCTCGGGCTTTTTAGTGGGCAGCTTATTGGGCGGCGGCGTAGAACACTTGGGGCGGGGTTTTGTCTTGGTTTAGCAGGCGGCTGATGGGGAGTTGGGTTGTCTCAAAGGGGGGGAGGGCGCGGTGTAATACCTGCCATTTTGGCTCGCCGAATAGGTGCAGGGCGAGCAGCGGGGTGTCGAGCAGGGCGGATAGGGTCAGGGTCATGCGTGGGTGGGGGGCATTGGGCGGTTGAATGGCCACGCAGGGACGGGGGGCGAAGGGGTCGAGAGCGGCGGCGAGATTTTCTGCCTGCGGGAAGAGGGAGGCGGTGTGGCCATCGGTGCCCATACCGAGGATGACGGCATCGAAGGGGCGGGGGATGGCGGCGAGGTTTTCGGCGACGGTGGCTTCGGCGTCCCTTGCGAAGGGGCTGGCGTGGGGGCTGGTTAGGGGGATGAATTGGGCGTTTGCGGCGTGGTTTTGCAGTAGGTTTTCACGCACTAGGCGGGCGTTGGAGTCGGGGTGGTCGGCGGGGACCCAGCGTTCATCGGCTAGGCTGATTTGGACGCGGTCCCATTCTAGGGGGTAGTTGGCGAGGGTTTGGAATAGGGTTTTGGGGGTGCTGCCGCCGGAGACGATCAGCGATGCGCGGCGGCGGTATTTGAGGCTGTCTTTTAGCTGCGCGATGATCTTTGCGGCGAGCTGGATGACTAGATCGGCGTTGTGCGCGTGGGCGTGGATGGTGATGGGCATGCTTTTTTCCTGAGTGCTGCGGTTAATCGATGCCGTCCCAGTGGCGGTCGTCTTTGGCGAGCATGCCGATGGCTTCCGACGGGCCCCAGGTGCCGGCGCTGTAGGCGGACACCCGCTGGCCGCTGGTCTGCCAGCCGGCGCGGATGCCGTCCACCCAGGTCCAGGCGGCTTCGACCTCGTCGGTGCGCATGAACAGCGTGGGGTTGGCGCGGATGACATCGAGCAGCAGACGTTCGTAGGCATCGGCGCTGAGGTGGTCGTGGAAAACTTCCGAGAAGGACAGGTCGAGGGCGACCGATTGCAGCGGCAGGCGGGTGTCGAGGCCGGGCACTTTGTTCATTAGGTTTAACTGGATGCTGTCGTCTGGTTGCAGGCGGATTTTTAGGCTGTTGGGGGCGTCGGCTTCGGCGCGACCGAAAATGGAGTGCGGCACCTCTTTGAATTGGATGAAAATTTCCGAGAAGCGCATGGGCAGGCGTTTGCCGGTGCGCAGGTAGAAGGGGACGCCGGCCCAGCGCCAGTTGTCGATTTCTGTCTTTAGGGCGACGAAAGTTTCGGTGGTGGAGGTGGGGCCGGCGTCGGGCTCTTGCAGGTAGCCGGCTACGGGTTGGCCGGCGATGGCCCCGGCGGCGTACTGGCCGCGCACCGATTGGCGGCGTACTTTGCTGGCATCCATGGGTTTCAGGCAGCGCAGCACTTTTAGCTTTTCATCGCGCACATCGTCGGCCTGCATGGTGGCGGGCGGCTCCATGGCGGTGAGGCAAAGCAGCTGGAGCAGGTGGTTTTGAATCATATCGCGCAGGGCACCGGCGGCATCGTAGAAAGCCCAGCGGCCTTGGGCGCCGACGGTCTCGGCTACGGTGATCTGCACGTGGTCGATGTATTTTTGGTTCCATAGCGGTTCGAACATGGCGTTGGCGAAGCGTAGGGCCAGCAAGTTTTGCACTGCTTCTTTGCCTAGGTAGTGGTCGATGCGGTAGATCTGGCTTTCGTTGAAGACGGCGGTTAGCTGGCGGTTGATTTCTAGGAAGGAGGCGCGGTCATCGCCGAGCGGCTTTTCGACCACTATGCGGGTGGTGGGACCGGCGAGATTCACGGCATCGAGGGTCTTGCAAACGGGGGCGAAAATGTTGGGGGGGATGGCGAGGTAGACGATCAGTTCTTCGGGGGCGGTGTTGGCGGGAGGTTGGGAATCGGCGGGGAATAGCTGTTGTTTTAATTCCTGCATGCTGGTGGCGCAGGTGGCATCGGCGGCGGCGTAGGTTAAGCGGGCGGCGAAGCGTTTCCAGTCTGATGTTTTGAGTTCGGTGCCCGCCTCGGCCAGATCAGCGACCACGCCGCGCTGGACGCGCTCGGCAAATTCGTCTTGGGTGACTTCATGGCGGGCGATGCCGACCACGCGCAGGGGGGCGGGCAGGTGACCGCCGCGATCGAGTTCGAATAGGGCGGGGTAGAGCTTGCGGTAGGCCAGATCGCCCTCGCCGCCGACGATTAGCACTAGCATTGTGGCTGTTCCCGCATTGGTGGCCCTAGTGGCATTGGGGTGCCCTCGTTTGCCGGTGAATGGTTTTGCGCATCGTTGCCAGAACGGGTTCCATCATACCGAAAACCAGTAAAATGTGGCTGGTTTTGTAATTTTATTACAGAATGGATTTTTGGTGGACTGCTGGAGAGACCCATGTCCCTGCTCGCCCTGTTGCAAAGCCCTAGTTTGCGTTTGAGTAAAGCGGAGCGCAAGGTGGCGGCGGCGGTGTTGGCTGCACCGGAGGCGATCATTCATGCGCCTATCGCGCAGGTGGCGGGGGCCGCCGCGGTTAGCGAGCCGACGGTGAACCGTTTTTGTCGGCGGTTGTGCTGCAAGGGGTATCCGGATTTCAAGGTCAAGCTGGCGCAGGAACTGTCCGCCGAGCCGCTGCGCATGGTGCGCGATGTGCTGCCGACGGACGATGTCGCCAGCCTGGTCGGTAAGATTTTTGATGCCACGACGGTTGCGCTGCAATGTGCGCGGGCCAGTGCTGGGCGGGCGGCCATTGAGCGGGCGGTCGATGCCTTGGCGCAGGCGCGGAGCATTCTGTTTTTTGGGTTGGGAGCCTCGGGGCCGGTGGCTTTGGATGCGCAGCACAAGTTTTTTCGCTGCAATATGCCGGTGGTCGCGCACACCGATATTCTGAATCAGCGCATGGCGTGTGCGGGCTTGGGCGCGGGCGAGGTGGCGGTGTTTATCTCCTACACTGGGCGCACCATCGCGCTGGTCGACAATGCTCGTTTGGCGCGGCAGAGCGGCGCGACCGTGATTGGTATTACCGCCGATGGTTCACCGTTGGCCGCCGAATGTGGCGTGGTTTTGGGGGTGGATATTCGCGAGGATACCGAGGTCTACACGCCGATGAGCTCGCGCATCGTCCATCTGGTGTTGGTCGATATTTTGGTTGCGGCGGTGGCTCTGCGGCGCGGGCCGCCGTTTGCTGCGCACCTGAAGAAAATTAAGGATTCGCTGCGGGTGACGCGCTATCCGCAGGGTAAATCGACGGTGGGCAGAGAATAGTTGCTTTATCTTGTAATTTTATTACATAATGGGCGACATTCGCGCTGTCGCTTTTTCGACCACTGACCTATCGGAGGCCAACTATGTTACGCATCGCCATCAACGGATTTGGGCGCATCGGCAGGAATATCCTGCGCGCCTGTTATGAAAACAGCTACCGCGACCGGCTGGAGGTGGTCGCCATCAATGACCTTGGCTCGCCGCAGGTCAATACGCATTTGCTGCAATTCGACAGTACGCACGGGCCCTTTCCGGGCACGGCGGAGGCGGCGGACGGCAAGCTGGTGGTGGAGGGCGATGCCATCGCGGTGCTGGCGGAAAAGGACCCTGCCGCCCTGCCGTGGAAAGACTTGGGCGTGGATTTGGTGATGGAATGCACCGGGCTGTTCACCACGCGTGAGTCGGCCGGGCTGCATTTGCAAGCTGGGGCGGGGCGGGTGTTGGTCTCGGCACCGGGCAAGGAGATGGATGCGACCGTGGTGCATGGGGTCAATCACCAGACCTTGCGGGCGGGAGACCGGCTGATCTCCAATGCCTCTTGCACTACTAACTGCTTGGCGCCGGTGGCTTTGGCGTTGCATCGCGCCATGGGCATTGAGCGCGGGCTGGCTACCACTGTGCATGCCTATACCAATGATCAGGTGCTAACCGATGTCTATCACAGTGATTTGCGGCGGGCGCGCTCGGCCACGCAGTCGATGATCCCGACTAAGACCGGGGCGGCGGCGGCGATCGGCGAGGTGCTGCCCGAACTCAAGGGCAAGCTGGATGGGCTGGCGGTGCGAGTGCCGGTATTGAATGTCTCGCTGTTGGATCTGACTGTGCAGACCGGGCGCGAGACCACGGTGGAGGAGGTAAATCGCGCTGTTACGGATACCGCTGCGACCATGCCGGCAGTTTTGGCGATCAATGAGTTGCCGCTGGTGTCGGTCGATTTCAACCACCATTCGGCCTCTTGTATTTTTGATTCCGCTCAGACTCGGGTGCTGGGCAATCAGGTCAAGGTGCTGGCTTGGTACGATAACGAATGGGGGTTTGCCAATCGCATGCTGGATAATGCGGTGGTGATTGCCGGGCTGTGATTGTTGCTGGTGAAGCAAATCCTGCGCTTGCAAGTTTGTCTGGCGACTGCAGTAGCCTTATACAAGCGGCTGATGAGGCACTTCGTCGCAGATATAAGAGTTCGCGCAACAGCCCGCTTAGTAGGCGTGAACCGCAACTCCGCTGCCCTGTATTTTCACTGCTTGTAGCAGATCATTGCTGAGTAAACTGAGATGAAAAGCATAGCTGCTGGAAAAAATAGCATAGCTAGTATGGTAAATATTTTTGGCAGTGTATTTAATATCATGTGCAAGGCTCCAGTCAACGCAAAAGTATGTTTATTAGAGAAACTTTCATAGTTTTCACGATCTCTTGGTCTGGTGTTATGTCTTCACCCATGCTTAATCTCTTTCGTATATCCCGGCTATCGAACCAGAATACCAATGCCCCTTCATTCGCAACAATATCATAGACACCCTTAGCAACATCTTCTGAATCTGCTCTAAATTTTGCGTCTGGGTATACCTTCATTACCTTTGCCATAGAATCACCTATTTTAATGCCCTCAGAAGTTATTAAACATTTATCTTGTATCGTGATATTATCTATGATGCCACTTGAAACTCCTAACCAGAAGTAGTTCCGGCTTTTATCAATTATAAACCAAGTTTCCCGCAAACTATTTCCGGGAAGCAATTCAGAGTCGGGGGAAGGCTCAACGTTGATTTGCGCTAGAAATTCTTTAAAATTAATTTCATTTTCATAGGCATTTTTCCCTAGCAAATGAACAGGAATGGAGTTGCTAGAACAAGCATATGCTTTTCCGCATGTAATGAAAATAGCCAAGATATTTTCATTTGTGAACCTTAATCCACTTTTGATTGGGCTTTCTACCCTGATATCTACCATGATCAGATGGTCTATAGTCTGCATGTGCAGAAATTCTACCATCAGTGTATGAAGCCACGCGACTAAAATGCCCGCTGCTGTACAAAGTATTCGCCACTTGCTCCGAATTAAGCCCACTGATTTTTACATCTATAGCCCCATTGACCGCATGAGGGCTTCCTGCTCTGTACATGGGATGACTTGGGCCTCTCTCGCCGCTAATGATCTGTACCTGTTTTCTCAAACTGGCACTGACATCCAGAGTATGGGCGATTTGCTTATCTCCAACAACGGGAATTTCACCGCCCGGCACATCATTTTGCACTAGGACACTGGCCTCATCCCTCTCATAGATTATTCCATTTTCAATGTCTTTTCGAGTCACGCCCTTAAGGTAATTATTTTCCTTCGCCATCTGCCGCTCCTCATTCAACAACTGCGAGAAGGCCGCAGTGATTGCGCCGTTGGCGAACTTGCCGCCGGTGGCTTTGCTGAGGGTGCCGCCGAGGATGGTGCGTACGGTGACGCGGGCGGGCAGTCCTTTGGCACTGGTGCCGAAGGTCTTGCGGATGCTCGGTTTGGCGAAGGTGCTGAGGCCGGCGGCCATGAAGCCATATGGCCGAACTTGCCCCCCGATAGTATGCTAGTAATGCCGCCCACCACTCCGTTGGCTACTGCGTTGATGGCTAGTTGCTCCAGTCCATCGCCTATAGCATAGCTGAAGCTGTTGCTGGCACCGACTGCCGAGAACGCGGCGGCGGAGAGACCACTGATCGCTCCAGCCCGTAGCGCATCGGACAGGCTGCCACCGGCGACTAGTGTATCCGCAAAACTGGCGGCTGCAAAGATAGCACTGACCACATACCATTTGATTCCTTCGGCGACGGCGGTGTAGACCAGTGCCGCTAGGGTGAACACAAAGTACCCCGTCGGATCCGTCGCATTCAGCGGATTATTGAGGACGTAGCTGTAGCGGTTTAGGCTTTGGGAGTGGGTGGGGGCTTGGATGAAGGGGTCGGCTTGCAGGAAGCGGCCTAGTTGGGGGGCGTAGATTCGGCCGTTCATGTGGATGAGGCCGACGGTGTCGAGCATCTCGTGGCCGGTGTAGCCTCTTGTGGTGAGGGGGCTTTGGTAGGCTTGGCGTTTTTTGCTGCCTAGTTTTTGCCAGTCTTGGGGGTGACGTCTCTTGCCGAAGGCATCGAAGCTGAAGGCTTGGACTATTTGGGCTTGGGTATTGGTTATGAGGTCTAGGCTGCCGAGGTGATCTTGGTGGAGGTAGTGGGT
>JACONM010000025.1:0-7078 GCA_014323765.1 Cellvibrionales bacterium
GCGACATCCGCGAGCAGGGCGTACCCACCGATGAAGACGAGGGGGCGTGGCGATCCCTGCTAATAAACACCGAAATTATGAGTGAGGAAAGTGTCACTGTTGGCGGCATGTTGCTATTTGGCACGGTGCCGAACCGTTTTCTTCCCCATGCGGGAATCGATGCCGTCGCTTACTCTGGAACGGAACAGGATTATGCTGCGCAAGAGCGCGTCGCACTGCGCGGCCCCATGACACCGCTGTTGGACAAAGCGGGGAAAATCGTGGAAAACGGACTCGCCGAGCAGGCTTTAAATTTCGTACAGCGCAATACGCGGGTTACCATTGAAGTAGACGGTGGAAGGCGCGTTGAGCGGTCGACCTATCCCCGCGATGCGCTCAGAGAAGGCATCGTCAATGCTCTAATTCACCGCGATTATTTGCTTACGAGCACCGATATTGAATTGGCGGTCTATAGTAACCGGCTGGAAATTGTCTCGCCGGGCCGATTGCCGAATGGAATAACGCCTGAGCGAATGCGGGCCGGAACACGGGCTGCGCGGAATCAAATGTTGAAGGATGTAATGCGCGATTATCGCTACCTTGAACATATGGGGATGGGTGTTCCCCGCAAAATCGTCAAGGGAATGCGCGAGCATAATGGCACAGACCCCGACCTCATCGAGCATGGCGAACGGTTTACTGTCAGGCTAAGTGCCGGACACCAATAAAAAACCTGCCCTAGTAATTCGGGGCAGACCTCCGCAAAAAAGCACCGCAAAACGAAGTTATCAATACTTTTAAATGCGCTCGTTTTCCTGCTCTTGAACGGCATTATCGATACCTTGCGCATCCAGCCCAAAAGCGGAATGAATGCTGCGTACGGCGAGTTCTAAATACCGCTCGTCGATAATGACTGCGATCTTTATTTCTGAAGTGCTAATCATTTGAATGTTGATGCCCTCTTCCGCCAGGGTGCCGAACATTTTGGAGGCTACGCCGGCGTGGGAGCGCATGCCGACGCCGACGAGCGAAACTTTGGCGATCTTGTCGTCCGCCTCGATGGCGGCAAAGCCGACTTCCGCTTTTATGGATTCCAATGCGGTCAAGGTGCGCGGCACATCGTTGCGGTGGACGGTGAAGGACAGGTCGTTGCTCGCGCCGTGCGCCGTGTTTTGAATGATGACATCTACCTCGATATTGGCCTCCGCCACTGCGCCTAAAATGCGCGCCGCGACGCCGGGTTTTTCCGGCACCTGCAGGATGGATATTTTGGCTTCGTCGCGGTTAAAGGCGACACCGGATACGATTGGCTTTTCCATGTTGGGTTTCTCCAGTGAGATCAGGGTGCCTGGGCCTTCGGTGAAGCTGGACAGCACCCGCAGTGGCACCCGGTATTTACCGGCAAATTCCACCGCCCGAATTTGCAACACCCGTGCGCCTTGGCTGGCCATCTCGAGCATTTCTTCGAAGGTGATCTGCTCTAGCCGGGCGGCGGATTCGCAGACTCTGGGGTCGGTGGTGTAGACGCCATCGACATCGGTGTAGATTTGGCATTCGTCGGCTTCAAGGGCGGCGGCGAGGGCGACGGCTGAGGTGTCCGAGCCGCCGCGCCCGAGGGTGGTGATGTTGCTGGCGGCATCCGCACCCTGAAAACCGGCGACCACCGCTATGCGCCCAGCCTGCAAATCGGCGCGGAGGGCGGCGGGGTCGATGGTCTGAATGCGGGCGCGGTTGTGTGCCGCATCGGTACGAATGCCGGCCTGGGCGCCGGTGTAGGAACGCGCCTGCCGCCCGCGCCGCCGCAACGCCATACAGAGCAGCGCAATGCTGACCTGCTCGCCGGTGGCCAACAGCATATCCAGCTCGCGCGGGGCTGGATCGGGCTGGATTTGGTGGGCCAGATCCAGCAGGCGGTCGGTCTCGCCGCCCATCGCGGAGAGCACCACGGCGACCTGATGGCCGTCCGCCTGAGTGCGGCACACGCGCTCGGCGACCGCCTCGATGCGCTCGATGCTGCCGACCGAGGTGCCGCCGAATTTTTGCACGATTAGCCCCATTCGGATTCACCTCTGCCCGCCGATTGGGACGGCATTAACCAAAGCCATGCCGCCGGGGATGCAGTTTGGATCGAGCGATGGTTCGGGCGGATCGATGGGCGAACAGCATGGCGATCTCTTCCGCAAACCGCCAACCGGGGCGATAAACCGGGGCGGGCGGGTGGCTTCATTGGCGGGCAAACGCTTGTTGCAGATCGGCTTGCAAATCTTCCACCGCCTCCAGCCCGACCGAGATGCGGATCAGCCCCTCGTCGATACCGGCGGCGGTGCGCTGCGCGGCGGTCAGGCGCCCGTGGGTGGTGGTGGCCGGGTGGACGATGGTGGTTTTGGCATCGCCCAAATTGGGGGTCAGGGACATCAGCCGGGTGGCATCGATAATTTTCCATGCCGCCGCTCGCCCGCCGCGCACCCGGAAAGCCAGCACCCCGCTAAAACCGGATTGTTGGCGGGCGGCGAGGGCGTGGTCGGGGTGCGATGGCAGACCGCTGTAATAGACCTGCTCGACTATCTTTTGCGCCTCCAGCCAGTGTGCGAGGGCCAGCGCACCCGCCGCGTGGGCCTGCATGCGCAGGCGCAATGTTTCCAATCCTTTGAGCAGCACCCAGGCGTTGAAGGGGCTCATGGCCGGCCCGCAGGAGCGCACGAAGGCGCGTAACTCGGCAATGTCTTCCGCGGCACCGGCCACCGCGCCGCCCAATACCCGCCCCTGGCCATCGATGTATTTGGTCGCCGAATGCAGGCTTAGGTGCGCCCTGAGCGCGAGTGGGCGTTGAAAGATCGGTGTGCAGAAGCAGTTGTCGACCACCAGTTTGGCGTGGTGGCGGTCGGCCAGATCCGCCAGAAAGGCAATATCGGCCACTCGGCTGAGCGGGTTGGAGGGCGTTTCCAGAAACAGCAGGCGGGTGTTTTTGCGCATGGCGGCGACCCATGCCGCTTGGTCGGTGAGCGGCACAAAACTGACTTCGACCCCAAAGCGGGCGATGAATTTGCTGAGCAGTACGGTGGTGCTGCCGAAGATTTCCCGTGCCGCCACTAGGTGGTCGCCGGCCTGCAAAAGAGCCATGCAAGCGGTCAGAATCGCGGCCATGCCGGAGGCGGTGGCGACGGCATCTTCCGCGCCCTCCAGCCGCGCTAGGCGTTGTTCGAAGGCGCGCACCGTCGGGTTGGTGTAGCGCGAATAGACATTGCCGGGAGCATTTTGCGCCATGCGCTGCTCGCCCTCGGCGCAGTTGGCGAAGACGAAGCTGGAGGTCAGCATCAGGGCTTCGGAGTGCTCGCCCTCGGCGGTGCGAAATTCGCCGGCGCGCACCGCTAGGGTGGCCGGGTGTAGGCTGTCCTCGCCGGGTTTTTGGGGCGGCGTTTTTGGCGGATCTGAGTGGTTCATTCTTTCTCGACGCGGTTGCTTTTAGGCTTGGGCGGCGCGGTTGTGCAGGCCGACCACTGAGCTTTGCCCGGCGCAGGGGGCGCAGCGGACCTCGTCCTTGCGCTGGGCATCGAGGCGGTCTAAATAATCGCGCTCGACCCCGCCGGTGATGTATTCGCCGGTGAACACCGAGCACTCGAAGCCCGCGACCGCCGGGTTGCCGTGGCGGGAGGCGGCGAGCAGGTCATCGATATCTTGATAGATCAGCCAATCGACCCCGATCAGGGCGGCGACCTCGTCCGTGCTGCGCCCGTGGGCGATGAGTTCGGCGGCGCAGGGCATGTCGATGCCGTAGACATTGGGGTGGCGCACTGGCGGGGCGGCGGAGGCGAGGTAGACTTTGGCGGCGCCGGCCTCGCGCGCCATCTGCGCGATTTGTTTGCTGGTGGTGCCGCGGACGATCGAATCGTCGACCAGTAGCACATTGCGGCCGGCAAATTCCGGGGCAATCGCGTTCAGCTTCTGGCGCACCGAGTTTTGGCGCACCGTCTGGCCGGGCATGATGAACGTGCGCCCGATGTAGCGGTTTTTCATTAGCCCCTCGCGCAGGCGCAGCCCCAAAGATTCCGCTAGGGCCTGGGCGGCGACGCGGCTGGTGTCGGGGATGGGGATGACCACATCGATGTCGTGGTTGGGGCAGGTGCGGCGGAGTTTTTCGGCTAGGCGCACGCCTTGGCGCAGGCGGGTTTTATACATATGAATCTGGTCGAGAGTGGAATCCGGGCGCGCCAGATAGACGTGTTCGAAAATGCAGGGCATCAGCCGCGGTTCAGTCGCGCATTGGCGGGTGTGCAGCTGGCCTTGCTGGTCGATAAAGATCGCCTCGCCTGGTTGGACATCGCGCATGCATTCAAAACGCAGCACTGCTAGGGCCGCGCTCTCGGAGGCGAGCATGTATTCGGGGCCATCGGGATGGTCGCGGCGACCGAGCACCAGCGGGCGGATGCCGAGCGGGTCGCGGAAGGCGAGCAAGCCTTGGCCAGCGATCAGCCCCACACAGGCGTAGGCCCCGGTGCATTGCTCGTGCAGCCGGGCCACCGCGGCGAACAGATCGTCCGCCGCCAAGCGCACCTTGCCGCTCTTGCCTAGCTCGTGCGCCAGCACATTGAGCAGCACTTCGGAATCCGAGTCGGTATTCAGGTGGCGTTTGTCGCGGCGGACGATTTGGCTGGCCAGGGCGGCGGCGTTGGTCAGGTTGCCGTTGTGTGCCAAGCTGATGCCAAACGGTGAATTGACGTAAAAAGGCTGCGCTAGGGCGGCACCGGAACTGCCCGCGGTCGGGTAGCGGCAGTGGCCAATGCCGACCGACCCCACCAGCGCATCCATATCCGCCTGCGTGAAGACATCGCGCACTAGGCCGTTGCCCTTCTTTTGGTGAAATCGCCCGGTGCAACCGGTGATAATGCCCGCCGCATCCTGGCCGCGGTGCTGCAGCACGGTGAGGGCTTCGTACAGCCGTTGGCCAACTGTCTGCTGGCCGTAGATGCCGACTAGCCCACACATCGCAGTTTTTAATCGAACAGCTGGCCGAGCCAGGCGAGTATATCGGTCCAGAGAGCCGCGGCCCAAGGTTCTACGCTCAAAAAGAGCGGAATCAGGGCGGATGCTTGCCACCAAGCCTGCTCGTTCATCGGGTTATCGGCGGACAGGCCCGGCAGCAGGGCCAGCAGGGCCAACACGATGACCGCGCCGCGCCCGAGGCCGAAGATCGATCCCAGAGTACGGTCGGTGCCGGAGAGGCCGGAGACCCGCACCAGCTTGTAGGCCGCCGCGCCAATCAGCCCGCCGACTATCAGAGTGGCGAAAAAAATCAGCAAAGCGGCGAGAGTCGAGCGCAACGCCGGGCTGGCCGCCGCGCCCATCGGCAGGACTGCTCCGAAGGGCGCATGCAAGCCGTAGGCCAGCAGCAGGGCCAGAGTCCAGTTAGCTAAGGAAAACACCTCTTTGACAAACCCGCGCAGCAGGCCGAGCAGCATGGAGACCAAGAGGACGGCCAGAATGACGATGTCGGCACCAGTCAAGGCGGGGGTCCAGGTTCCGGTGGGGAGGCGCGATTGTAGCAAAGCGCAACCCGCTGTGAGGCAATCGCTCAGGGTTGAAAGCGATGGAGTTCGGTGCGCAATTTCAGCAGCGCATCGATCTCGCGCTGATGGTGAATCGCCTCATCCGAGTGCGCGTAGGGGCCGACTAGGATGCGGTAAAGCGACTGCGCGGGCCGCTCGGTGGCGGGCGCGGGAAGGCGGCGGTGATAGGCGCGGTAGCCGGTATCGATAAGCCGGGTGCGCAGGGCGTTGGCTTTTTCCAGCCCGGCAAAGCTGCCCACCTGAATCACCCAGGCATTGGGGCGACCGGCGGCATCGAGCACGGGCGCGTCTTGGATGTCTGCCGGCGCGACCGGGTCCTGCGGCTGAAAGAGGGTCTCGGCGGCGGGCGGGCCCGCGGGCAATGGTAGCGGCGTGGTGTCCGCCATGCGCAACGGCTCGATTTCTGTCGTCTGCAAGGGAATCTCGATGGCGCGGGCCGGCGGCGCGGTATCGGCGGAGTCGAGCACGATGGAATAGCCAATAAACCCCAGCGCGCACACTAACAGCGCACCAAGGGATCGCTCGGCGATTTGTCGTCCGCTCATTGATTTGTGCCAAAGGTGTCGAGAAACTCGCCGACAGTATAAAAGGAACCGAAGACGGCGGCGGTCGGAATCTGCGGCAGGTGCGGGGTCAGAGCAGAGATTTTGCCGATGGGGTGGATTTGCGCCGGTTCCACACCCAAATCCAGAAGTGTACTGCGCAGGCTGTCTACGGTGGCGGCCCGCGGGGTTTGCGGTTGGACCAAATACCAGTGGTCGATCGGTGCCAGCAGGGGGGCGCAAAGCTGCGGCAGTGGTTTGTCGCGCAGGCAGCCGAAAATGGCGGCGAGGCCCGCCGGAAAATCCCGCTGTAGACGCGCCGCCAGATACCCGGCCGCCTGCGGGTTGTGCGCCACATCGAGCACCGCGTCCGTGGGGCCGACGCGGATGCGCTGATAACGGCCCGGCAGGCGCACCGCGGCGAGGTGTTCGCGGGCCGCGTCGTCCAGCGTAAAACCAAGCAGGTGGAAAGCGGTCAGGGCCGCCAGCAGGCTCTCCGGCGGCATGTTTTGCGGCACCGTGCAGGCGATGCGCTGGTCGTCCGCGATCTGCATTTCGATCTGTAGCTCGCCCGCCGCAGGATGCATCTGTAGCTCGGCACCGCGCACATAGGGCACCGCGCCGATTTTCGTCAAGTGCCGTAGCAGGCTACGCGGCGGGTTGGCGGCGGCGTAGATGGCGGGCCGCCCGGCCCGGTAAATGCCGGCTTTTTCAAACCCGATGGATTCTAGGTCTGCGCCCAGCCATTCGGTGTGGTCCAGCGCGACTCCAGTCACCGCGGAAATATCGGCAGCGAGGATATTGACCGCGTCCAGCCGCCCGCCTAGCCCCACCTCGGCGAGCAGAAAATCCGGTTTTTTTTGCGCTAGGGCCCAGAGGGCGGCCAGGGTGGTGAACTCAAAGTAGGTCAGATCCACCGCGGCGCAGCAGGATTCGACCGCCCTCTCGACCACTGCAAAGGCGGCACATAGATCGGTGTCATCGAGGTCGCGC
>JACONM010000025.1:7098-12749 GCA_014323765.1 Cellvibrionales bacterium
GGCGCAAAGCTGCGGCAGTGGTTTGTCGCGCAGGCAGCCGAAAATGGCGGCGAGGCCCGCCGGAAAATCCCGCTGTAGACGCGCCGCCAGATACCCGGCCGCCTGCGGGTTGTGCGCCACATCGAGCACCGCGTCCGTGGCGCCGATGCGGATGCGCTGATAACGGCCCGGCAGATGTACTGCAGCGAGGTGTTCGCGGGCCGCGTCGTCCAGCGTAAAGCCAAGCAAGTGGAAAGCGGCAAGGGCCGCCAGCAGGCTCTCCGGCGGCATGCTTTGCGGCACCGTGCAAGCGATGCGCTGGTCGCTCGGCAGCTGCATTTCGATCTGTAGCTCGCCCGCCGCAGGATGCATCTGGATCTCGGCACCGCGCACATAGGGCACCGCGCCGATTTTCGTCAAATGCCGCAACAAGCTGCGCGGCGGGCTGGCGGCGGCGTAGATGGCGGGCCGCCCTGCCCGGTAAATGCCGGCTTTTTCAAACCCGATGGATTCTAGGTCCGCGCCCAGCCATTCGGTGTGGTCCAGCGCGACTCCGGTCACCGCGGAAATATCGGCATCGAGGATATTGACCGCGTCCAGCCGCCCGCCTAGCCCCACCTCGGCGAGCAAAAAATCCGGTTTTTTTTGCGCTAGGGCCCAGAGGGCGGCCAGGGTGGTGAACTCAAAGTAGGTCAGATCCACCGCGGCGCAGCAGGATTCGACCGCCCTCTCGACCACTGCAAAGGCGGCACATAGATCGGTGTCATTGAGGTCGCGCCCCTGATAGCGCACCCGTTCGTTGAATTTTTGCAAATGCGGGGAGGTATAAGCCCCGACGCGGGCCCCCTGCGCTCGCAACAATGCCTCCAGCGCGGCCACGGCGGAGCCTTTGCCGTTGGTGCCGCCGATTACAACTGTGCGGCAATCCAGCTGCGGGTCCAGCCGGGCATAGACTGCGGCGACCCGTTCCAACCCCGGCTGGATGCGCTGCGGGTCCAGGGCTTCCAGCCGCGCCTGCCACTGTTGCAGGTCCATTCGCTTAGGAATCGAGAGCGGTGCGAATCTCGGCCAAAAAGCGGCGCACCGCTGCGCGACCCTGCTCGGGGCTGTCCGCCTGCGCCAGCCGCTCGACCAAGGCACTGCCGATGACCACCCCATCGGCCAGCCGTGCCACCGCGCGAGCCGACTCGGCATCTTTGATGCCAAAGCCGACGCAGACCGGCAGACGGCTGGCGGCGCGGATGGCGGCGAGCCGCGCTTCGACCGCGGCGATATCCAGAGTGGCTGCGCCAGTGACGCCCTTGAGCGAGACGTAATACAGGAAGCCGCTGGCCATTTGGGCGATGCGATGCAGGCGCGGGGGGCTGGTGGTCGGGGCCAGCAAAAAGACATTGTGCAGGCCGTGGGTGCGCAGGGCGTGGTCGAGCGGGGCGGCTTCTTCGGGCGGTAGATCGACGGTCAATGCGCCATCCGCCCCAGCCTCCGCGGCGGCGGCGGCGAAAGCATCGAGGCCCAGCCATTCGATGGGGTTGGCGTAGCCCATGAGCACCACCGGGGTGTGCGGATCGGTGCGGCGAAATTCGGTCAACATCGCAAAAATCTGCCGCAGGCCGACCCGGTTTGCCAGTGCCCGCTCGTGAGCGCGTTGGATGATCGGGCCTTCGGCGGAGGGGTCGGAGAACGCCACGCCGAGCTCGATAATATCGGTGCCCGCCGCCACCAAATCGTGCAGCAGCGGCACTGTAGTGTCGAGGTCGGGGTCGCCGGCCACCACATAGGCCACTAGGGCCTTGCGCCCTTGTTCGGCGAGATTCGCCAGAGTCTGGTCGATGCGGTTCACTTCGATCTGACCGCAGGATTTTTTGGCATGGCTGGATCGCGGGTTGGAGGGGTGTTTTTGGGGTTGCGGTCAGGGTTGTTCGGTTGGGATTGTGGGGGTGGCGAGGCCATCGATCGAGCGGACTGTGTCCATGTCTTTGTCGCCGCGCCCGGACAGGTTGACTAGCAGGATTTTTTGCGGGTCCATATCCGCCGCCATGCGGGTGGCGTAGGCTAGGGCGTGGCTGGATTCTAGGGCCGGGATGATGCCCTCGACTCGGCTTAGCTGGCGGAAAGCGGCGAGGGCTTCATCATCGGTGACCGCCACATAGTCGACGCGGCCTAGGTCTTTCAGCCAGGCGTGTTCCGGGCCGACGCCGGGATAATCTAGGCCGGCGGAGACCGAATGCGTTGCGCTGATCTGCCCGTCCGCATCGGCCATCAGGTAGGTTTTGTTGCCGTGCAACACGCCGGGTTTGCCAGCGGACAGCGGCGCGGCGTGTTGGCCGGTCGTCAGCCCTAAGCCGCCGGCTTCGACCCCGATTAGGTCGACGTCGGCGTCACTTAAGAAGGGGTGGAAAAAGCCGATGGCGTTGGAACCGCCGCCGACGCAGGCGAGCAGCGCATCGGGCAGGCGGCCTTCCCGCTCTAGGCATTGGGCGCGGGCTTCGCGGCCAATGACCGATTGAAAATCGCGCACCAGCTGCGGATAGGGGTGTGGCCCGGCGGCGGTGCCGATGATGTAAAAGGTGGAATCCACGTTGCTGACCCAGTCGCGCAAGGCTTCGTTGAGGGCATCTTTGAGGGTGCGCGAGCCGGCGGTGACCGGGACGACGGTCGCGCCGAGTAACTGCATGCGGTAGACATTGGCCGCTTGGCGGCGGACATCTTCGGCCCCCATGTAGACCACGCATTCCAACCCTAAGCGCGCCGCGATGGTGGCGGTGGCCACGCCGTGTTGGCCGGCCCCGGTCTCGGCGATGACCCGGCGTTTGCCGGTGTGGCGGGCGAGCAGGGCTTGGCCGATGGTGTTGTTGATCTTGTGGGCACCGGTGTGTAGTAGATCTTCGCGTTTTAGGTAAATTTTTGCGCCGCCGGTCTGGGCGGTTAGGTGTTCGGCGAGGTAGAGGGGGGAAGGGCGCCCGACGTAGTGAGTGAGGTCGCGCTCCATCTCGGCGCGGAAGGCGGGGTCGTTTTTTAGCTGGGCGTAGATCTGCTCTAGTTGGTCGAGGGCGTGGATTAGGGTCTCGGATACGTAGCGACCGCCGTAGTTGCCGAAGCGGCCTTGGGCGTCGGGGGCTTGGGCGAAGTTTACGGTGTCGGGGGGGGCTGGGCGCAGGGGGGGTTCAGGTTGGCTGGTGAGCGGGGCATCGAGCGGGTCGAGGTCGAAGGCGGGGGCGGGCGAATCAGCGTTCATCGGCGCGGCGCACTGCTTGGAGGAAGGCGTTTAGTTTAGCAGGGTCTTTGCAGCCCGGGGTGCTTTCTACGCCGCCGCTGACATCCACCGCGTAAGGGGCGGTGCGGCGGATCGCTTGGGTTACGTTGGTTGCGGTTAGTCCGCCGGCGAGGATTAGTGGGCGCGGGGTGCGGGGGACTAGGTCCCAATCGAACGTTTCGCCGGTGCCGCCGGGGGCGGTGGGGCTGTGGGTGTCGAGCAGGATGGCGTTGGCTGCGCTGTGGGCTTCGATCTGCGCTGCGAGGGCCGGGCCTTGGAGCGCGCCGGGGGCGGTGCCGAGGCGCAATGCTTTGAGGTACGGCAGGGGGAAGCGGGCGCAGAAATCGGGCGATTCGCTGCCGTGGAATTGCAACGCTTGCAGGGGCACCTGTCGGAGGGTGCGCTCGATATTTTTTGGCTGCGCATCGACAAACAGGCCGACTAGGGTGACGAAGGCGGGCAGACCGCGGGCGATCTCCGCCGCCTGCTGTGGGTCGATGGCGCGGGGGCTGGGCGGGTGAAACACTAGGCCGAGCGCATCGGCCCCGGCGGCTACTGCGGCTTGGGCATCGGCGGGGCGGGTTATGCCGCAGATTTTTACTCGAGTGCGTACGGTTGGCATGGTGGGGTGGAAGTTCTGTTCAATCGCCGAGCGTGGCTGGGCAGGCGGGGTTTGGGGGTAGGTTGGGCAGGGTGAAGTGTGGCGGGTAGCTTACCTTGAACAGGTATAGGCCGGTGGGGGGGGCGGTGGGGCCGGCGCGGGTGCGGTCGCGCAATTCTAGCAGGCGCAGTAGGTGGCTCTCGTCTGCCGTGCCGCGCCCTACATCGAGCAAGGAGCCGACGATATTGCGCACCATATGCAGCACAAAGGCATTGGCGCGGAGCTCGATGAGGATCCGCTCGCCGTGGCGGGTGACGGCGGTGTGGGACAGGTGGCGGGTGGCGGAGCGTGACTGGCAACCGGCGGCGCGGAAGCTGCTGTAGTCGTGCTCGCCGCGCAGTTTTTTCAGGGCCCGGTGCATGGCCGCGGCATCGAGCGGGGCGGGCACCCAGGTCAGCCCGCGGTGCGCGAGGGCCGGGCGATGGCGGGTGTTGGCGATGACGTAGCGGTAGGTGCGGGCGCGGGCCGTGAAGCGGGCGTGAAAATCGCCCGGCATTTCCTGCGCCCAGCGTAGCGCGATGGCGCGGTCGAGGGCGGAATTGGCCCCGCGCACCCAGCTTTCGGGACGGCGGTGGGCGCGGGTGTCAAAATGCGCCACTTGCTCGCAGGCATGCACCCCGGCATCCGTGCGCCCGGCGCAGATGAGCGAGACCGGCGCATCCGCCACCCACGCTAAGGCTTCTTCCAACGCCTGCTGCACCGAGGCGACATGCGCTTGCCGCTGCCAGCCGCAATAGGCGCTGCCATCGTATTCGATGCCGAGGGCCACTCGGTGCATGCCCGGCGGGGGGGGAGTCCCTGGCATCGGTATAGCGGGTGACGGTCGGGAGCGGTTGTTTTGGGTGGTTTCGCTGTGCTCGGGGGTATCCGCCATGCTCGCCTGGTTCCTGCTTGGTTTTATCTTGTTCAGCTTCGTTCGCCCGGCGTTTGTTTGGTGGTGCCTGCGGGCTGATGATCTCTCATCGGTCAGGATTCGCCTGCCCTGCCCTGCCCTATTTGCGCTGCTCGGTTAGGGGGCGAACTGGCGGGCGGAGCAATTTTACGAGCGATCGGTTTTGGGGGTGGTGGGTGGATTTTGCGGCTCATCGAGGTCGGGCAGGGTGGAATCTGGCGCATCCAGATCGGCGGCTAGGCGGTCTAGGTCGCTGCGGTCGGGATCTGTGGCGTCTAAGTCGGGCAGGGTTAGGTCGCCGGCGGGCAAGTCGAGGTCGGACAGATCGAACTCGGGTAAGTCCGAGCCCGGGTCCGGCAGGGTGGCTTGGGGGGATTCGGTTGGGCTGGGATCGAGGTCGGGAAGATCTAGGTCGGCGACATTGGTTTCAGGGCTGGTCGCTGGCGAATCGGGTGGGTCGGTCAGCGAATCTAGGGCGGTGGGGTTGTCGGCAGACTGAGCGTCCACCGCCGGGTCGGCGTTTAGTGCGGCGAGGTCGAGGGTGAAGTCGGCGGCGGGGTCGAGGGCCGGTTCGAGGTTGGGGTCGGCGTTGGTCGGTGGTTCGGTGCTTTCGGTCGAGGTTTTCGGTTCGGCGGTGGCTTGGGTAGTTTGCGAATCGGCGGTTAGTTCGGCGTTTGGTTCTTGGGTCGGGTTAGGGTCAGCGGCGAGATTGAGGACGGGGTCGAGGGCGGGATCGAGGTCGGCGGCGATGGCATCTGAATCGGGGCTTGGATCGTCGCTTAGGCCGCGGCTGGGATCGAGGGCTGGATCGATAACCGGATCGATGGCTGGATCTAGGGTGTGGTCGATGTTTTGCGGGGGGGCGG
>JACONM010000026.1 GCA_014323765.1 Cellvibrionales bacterium
AGGCGCGGGGGCTGGCAAAGGTTGGGGTGTTCATGTTGTATCCTCTTTGGAGGGTGAATGGAAATGCGGAACGACGCATGGCTGGCATTATGGGGGGTTGCGGCTTGGGTTGTCAAGCGGGGCTTTGCTGGCGGCGGAATGCGGCCCGCCCGCTAAACCGAGCGCGCTGGCCCTATAATAGGCGCACTCCAATCGAGACCGCCGCCGATGCAAGCACAGTACGACCCCGCCCCCATCGAGGCGGCTGCGCAACAATTTTGGCGCGATGCCCAGAGTTTCCGGGCGCGGGAGAAGCCCGGCGCGGAGAAGTTTTATTGCCTTGGGATGTTCCCCTATCCCAGCGGGCGGCTGCATATGGGGCATGTGCGCAATTACGCGATCACCGATCTGCTCGCCCGTTATCAGCGCATGCGCGGTAAAAATGTGCTGCACCCTATGGGCTGGGATGCCTTTGGTCTGCCGGCGGAAAACGCCGCGTTGGAACAGGGCACTGCGCCGGCGACCTGGACTTATCGCAATATCGCGCAGATGCGCCAGCAGCTGGAGGTGCTTGGGTTTAGCTTCGATTGGTCACGGGAGATCGCCACTTGCCAGCCGGATTATTACCGCTGGGAGCAGTGGTTTTTTACCCGTCTGTACGAGCGCGGCTTGGTCTATAAAAAAATGGCGGCGGTCAACTGGGACCCGGTGGATAAGACGGTGCTGGCTCGCGAGCAGGTGATCGATGGGCGCGGTTGGCGATCTGGCGCGTTGGTTGAGCAGCGTGAGATTCCGCAGTGGTTTATCAAAATTACCGCCTACGCCGAGGAACTTTTGGCGGGGCTGGACAAGCTGGACGGCTGGCCCGCGCAGGTGCGCACCATGCAGCGCAACTGGATTGGCAAATCGCGTGGGCAGGAGATCGTCTTTGAACTGGCGGAACCTGTGGCGGGTCAGGACAGCTTGACGGTCTACAGCACCCGCCCGGACACCCTTTTGGGGGCGACTTGGGTGGCTCTGGCCGCTACGCATCCGGTGGCCTTGGCTCTGGCGGCGGACAACGCGCCGCTGGCGGCGTTTATCGACAGCTGCCGCACCCAATCGCGGGCGGCGGCGGATATGGCGACCATGTCGAAACGCGGACTGGACACTGGCTTGTGCGTCGTCCACCCCCTGACGGACGAGCGGCTGCCGCTGTGGGTCGCCAATTATGTGCTGACCGATTACGGCAGCGGCGCGGTCATGGCGGTGCCGGCGCACGATCAGCGCGATTGGGAGTTTGCGCAGAAATTTGGCTTGCCGATCAAGCAGGTTATCGCGCCTGCCGATGGTGCGCCCTGCGATCTGCGGGCTGAGGCTTTCGTCGATAAGGGCCGGCTGGTCCACTGCGGCGACAATTTCCGCCAGTGGGAGGGGCTGGACTTTGCTGCCGCTTTTGAAGCGATCGCCGCCGCCCTGCAGGAGCGCGACCGCGGGCGGGTCGCCACCCATTACCGGCTGCGCGACTGGGGCATCTCGCGCCAGCGATACTGGGGCGCGCCCATCCCCATGTTTTGCTTGCCCGATGGCGGCGAAATTCCGGTGCCCGCCGAGCGGCTGCCGGTGTTGCTGCCGGAGGACGTGCAGATCGATGGCTCTCAGTCGCCGCTAAACGACCCCGATTGGTGCCGTGTGCAACACGCGGGCCAGGCGGTGCAGCGCGAGACCGACACTTTCGATACGTTTATGGAATCCAGCTGGTACTACGCCCGCTTCACCTGCCCGGACTTTGCGCAGGGCATGTTGGACCGCGAGCGGGCCAATTATTGGCTACCGGTCGATCAGTACGTCGGCGGCATCGAACATGCCATCCTGCACCTGCTGTACGCGCGTTTTTTTCACCGGCTGCTGCGTGATGATGAAGAAGTCCGCCTAGCGGGCGACGAGCCGTTCACCCGCCTGCTCTGTCAGGGGATGGTGCTGGCCGAGTCGTTTTATCGGCGCAATGAAGACGACTCCAAAACCTGGTTTAACCCGGCTGAGGTGACACTGCAAAAAGATGCCGATGGCACTGTTATTGGGGCCAGTTTTCAGGGCGAGAAACTGGAGCTTGGCGGGGTGGTCAAGATGTCCAAATCGCGCAATAACGGGGTGGACCCGCAAGGCGCGGTGGCCCAATACGGGGCCGACACTTTGCGGCTGTTCACCTTGTTTGCCGCGCCGCCGACGCAGACGCTGGAATGGTCCGAGCAGGGGGTGCAGGGGGCCCTGCGTTTTTTACGCCGCCTCTGGACACTCACCCGCGAGCACCTAGCGGCAGGCAGTGTGCCGCCACTGGAACCGGCGAATCTAGATGCGCCGCAAAAACGCCTGCGCCGCAAAACCCATGCCACCATCCAAAAGGTGAGCGACGACTACGAGCGCCGCCAAATGTTCAACACCGCCATCGCCGCGGTAATGGAATTGCTGAACGAGATCGCCCGCAGCGATCTGCGCGATGCGCCGCAAGGTCTGGCGGTCGAGCGCGAAGCTCTGGAAGCCGCCGTGCTGCTGCTGGCCCCCTGCACGCCGCATATTTGCCACCGGCTCTGGCATGAATTAGACCACTCGGATGCGGTGATCGATGCCCCCTGGCCCACTTGGGATGAGTCCGCGCTGGCGCAGGACCGCCTGCCCTACGCGGTGCAGGTGGGCGGCAAATTGCGGGCGCAGATCGAGGTGGCGGCGGATGCGCCCAATGCCGATATCGAGGCGCAGGCCCTGGCAGATGACCGGGTGCAGCGTTTTATCGCCGGCAAACCCGTGCGCCGGGTGATTCTGGTGCCCGGCAAACTGGTCAATATCGTTGTCGGCTAGGCGCACCCCCCCGCCTTGGCGACCGCTCCGCATTGGAGCATTCGCCGGCCTGCTCCTGCTCACCGCCTGCGGTTTTCAATTAGGCCAATTAGGCGGCGCACAGCCCACCGCGGATCTGGCAAAGCGACTCTGCCTAGTCGATCGCAACGGCCCCCAGCAGCTACTCCATGCCCCGCTAATGCCGCAGCTGGCCGCCCGCCTGAATATCGACCCCGCCGCTCCCTGCCCCACTGGGGCCCCGCGGCTGGTGCTGGAAGACGAGCAAGAATCGCACCGCTCCCTGAGCCTGACCGCCGACCTATTCAGCCGCCGCATCGAACTGGAAAAACGGGTGCGTTATCAGCTTTTCGACGCGGCGGGCGAGCTGCTGACCGCCGGAGTTCTCAACGCACAGCGTGAAATCCTCGAGCGACCGCACCGCCCCGCCGCCCAGACCGCCGAGCGCAACCAAGCACATGCGGACCTCAATGCGGATCTGAGTCGCCAGCTGCGCCATCGCCTGCAAGCCGCCCTAGAACCGCCCCAATCCCCGTGACAGCCGCCATGAAAATTCGCCCCGAACAGCTTGAAGCCACCCTGCAAAAGGGGCTGCAACCCAGCTACCTGATCAGCGGCGCAGAAACCCTGCTGGCGAATGAAGCCGCCGATAGCCTCCGCCGGGCGGCGCGGGCGCAGGGCTTCACCGAGCGGCAGATCTTCCACGCCGACAGCATCGACTGGAATGCCTTCCTCGCCGCCGGGCAAGCCATGTCGCTATTTGCCGCCCGGCGCATTCTGGAATTGCGCCTGCCCAGCAGCCGCCCGGGCGACAAGGGCAGCAAAGCCCTAGTGCAATTCGCCGCCGACCCGCCCGCCGACACCCTGTTGCTGGTCCTCTGCGGCAAACTGGACCGCAGCCAGCAGCGCAGCAAATGGGTCGGGGCACTGGAAAAAATCGGCGGGCACATTCAGGTCTGGCCGGTGGAGCCGGGGCAAATGCCCGCTTGGCTCGCCGGTCGCCTGCGCACCCATGGTTTAGAGGCCGACCGCGAGGCCCTAGAGGTCCTCGCCGAGCGGGTGGCGGGCAATTTGCTGGCCGCGCAGCAGGAGGTGGAAAAGCTCGCCCTCTTACTCGGCGGCGATGCCAAACGGGGCGATGCCAAAAAGAGCGGCGGCGAAAGCGGCGGCAAAATCGATGCCGAGCGCATGGCGGAACTGGTCACCCACAGCGCGCGTTACAACCCCTTCGCACTGGTCGACCACTGCCTAGCTGGTCGCCCCCGCGCCGCACTCACCCACCTGCAAGGCTTGCGCGAGGAAGGCACCGAGGCCGCGCTGATTCTCTGGGCACTGGTCGTCGAAGTACGCCAATTAGCGCAAATTCAAGCCGTTTGCGCCACCGGCCAATCGCTGGCAACGGCGATGCGCAGTGCCGGAGTCTGGCAAAAAAAACAACCGCTAATGCAGCGCGCTGCGCAACGCACCGATGCCCGCCGCACCGCGCTCATGCTGAAGCTCGGCAAGCTGGCGGACCAGGCGATCAAGAGCAACCGGTACGGTGACCCATGGCTCCGCCTACGCTCCCTAACCCTCGCCCTCTGCGGCCAGCCAGCCTTCGATCTGCGGTTGGAACTGGCCCACGCCTAAGCCCCGCCGCGTTCAATCTGCTAGGCTAGGAATCCTGCTTGGCTTTTCACTATTTGGTTACCGCATGAACACCCTACAAAAAATGCTGAGACCGGGGGCGGTGTTGGGTTTCTTGGTGGCTTGGCTCCTGGCGATCTTTTTTCTTGGCGCATTCGCTGTCGCTTTTTCTGCCACTGTCCTATTTTTGACGTGGGGCGTTTACACCCAATCGTGGCTCTTTGCCCTGGCCGCGCTCGGCAGCTTCGTGGCCTGTTACGCACTCTGGCGAATCTGCTGCCATAACGCTCGCGGTGCCGACTGGCTGCGAAAGCGGATGTAGCCCGCCCGGTGCTTGCGGTTAGCCCAGATCGCGCTCGATGCAAACCGCCACATTGCGGGCCGCGGCCACCGCGCCGGGTTTGGCAATTTTCAAGCGCACCCGCCGCACCGCGAAGTCGCGCAAAATCAAGGCGGCGAGCTCCTCGGCCAGGGCCTCCAACAGCCGATAGCGGGAATTCGCCGCAAACTCCAGCACCGCCCGACTGAGCGCGGCGTAATCCAGAGCTTGTTCCAAGCGATCGGAGTCCGCCGCCGCTCGCAGGTCCGCCGCCACTTCCAGATCGATCACCAGCCGCTGGCGAATCTGCCGCTCCCAATCAAACACGCCGATGATCGCCTCGGCCTCCAATCCGTCGATCAGCACCCAGTCCACCACCGGTCACCCCCCCCCCCTCAGCCCGCCAAATCGATCGGCGGCAGGGCTTCCAAACTTGGGCGCGGCTGAATATCGATACCAGTGCTACGCTCGCCCTGATGCAGGCGCAGGGCCCCCGCGTAGGCGATCATAGCCCCGTTGTCGGTGCAAAATTCGGGGCGCGGGTAGAACAGCTCCGCCCCCTGCTCGGCCACCATAGCCGCCATTAAGTGGCGCAAACGCCGATTGGCGGCCACCCCGCCGGCCAGCACCAACCGCCGCATGCCGGTCTGCTCCAGAGCGCGGCGGCATTTGATGACCAGAGTCGCGACCGCCGCCTCTTCAAATGCAGCGGCAATGTCGGCCCGGTCGCGCTCGGACAGGGCACCGTCTGCGCTCTGTGTGCGGCAGTCGGCGATGGTGTTCAGGGTAAAAGTCTTCAGCCCGCTAAAACTGAAATCCAGCCCCGGGCGATCGATCATGGGTCGCGGAAAGCGCATGCGGGTGCGGTCGCCGCGCTCGGCCAGTTTGGCGATCGCCGGGCCGCCCGGATAAGCCAGCCCCAGCATCTTAGCCGCCTTATCAAACGCCTCGCCGGCGGCATCATCCAGCGATTCGCCCAACAACCGATAACGCCCCAATGCCGCGACCGCCACCAGCTGAGTGTGGCCGCCGGAGACCAACAACGCCACAAAGGGCGGTTGCGGCGGGTCGTCCTCTAGCATAGGGGCCAACAAATGCCCCTCCATATGATGCACCCCCAGCACCGGCACCCCCCAAACCGCCGCCAGCGCATGCGCCAAGCTGGCCCCGACCAACAGTGCCCCGACCAACCCCGGCCCGTGGGTATAGGCGATGCCATCCAGCTGCGCACCGCGGATACCGGCCTCATCCAACATGCGAGCCACCAGCGGCAGCAATTTGCGCACATGATCGCGCGAGGCCAGTTCCGGCACCACGCCGCCGTATTGGCGATGCAGCGCAATCTGGCTATGCAACGCCGCCGCCAGCAGCCCCCGCCGCCGATCGTAGAGCGCGACCGCCGTCTCATCGCATGAAGTTTCAATACCCAGCACCGGCACGGTCGCGCCTGCCTGATTGTCGAATTTTGAATAGGGGCGAGCATTTTACCCCAGCCGCCGCCAGCACCGCCCGCCCACTAATGATCGCAACCCGCTTTGCACAAACCCGCCCTTGCCAGTAAAATGCCCACCCCATTTTGCCCGCCTTGCCCGCAACCAATGCAGCGGCAAGCCACAACCCAGAGGAAACAGTCCCTATGCCCGAAGTTCACGTCCGCGATAACGAGCCGTTCGATCTCGCCCTGCGTCGCTTTAAGCGCTCTTGCGAGAAAGCCGGGATATTGGCCGAGGTACGCCGCCGCGAGTTTTACGAAAAGCCCACCTGGGCGCGCAAACGCAAAGCCGCCGCCGCCGTCAAGCGCAGCCAGAAGAAAGCATCGCGTGAATCGCGGCGTTTCCAGCGGCTCTACTAGCCAACCCCCGCCATCGCCGCTGCGCCGCCTGTCAATCTTCCATCGATCATGTCCGAACCCATCAAAACCCGTCTAAACGCCGCCATGCAGGATGCCCTGCGCACCCGCGCCAAGGCCCGGCTCGGCGCATTGCGGCTGGTGTGGGCGGAGTTCAAACGCATCGAGGTGGACGAGCGCATCGAGATCGACGATCAGCGCGCCATCGCCCTCATGGGCAAGATGGTCAAGCAACGCCGCGATTCAGCCCGCCAATACCGTGACGCCAAACGCCCCGATCTGGCCGAGCAGGAATTGGCAGAGATCGCGGTCATCGAAGAATTCCTGCCGCAACCGCTGGATGAAGCCGCCCTGCTCGAGCTGATCGACCGCGCCATCGCCCAAACCGGGGCGTGCAGCATGCGCGATATGGGCAAGTTAATGGGCACCCTCAAACCCCAGCTGCAAGGCCGCGCCGATATGGCGCAGGTCTCCGGGCTGGTGAAAGCCAAGCTCGCCGCCTAGCCCGCCATACCGCTGGCACGAGCGAACACCGATAAACGCTATGGCCGGTCGCATTCCCCAGCCCTTTCTCGATGAGCTGCTCGACCGCGCCGATATCGTCGAGCTCATCAACGCCCGCGTCCCCCTGAAAAAAGTCGGCAAAGAATTTTCCGCCTGCTGCCCGTTCCACGACGAAAAAACCCCTTCCTTCACCGTCAGCCCGCAAAAGCAAATGTATTACTGCTTCGGTTGCGGCGCGGGG
>JACONM010000027.1:0-1283 GCA_014323765.1 Cellvibrionales bacterium
CCCCCCCACATCCAACCCCCCCAAACCCCCCTTGTCAGGGGGGCTTCTAGACCAACCCCCCTTTCCCCCCTTATCAGGGGGGCTTTGGGTTTGGTGGGATGCGTAGGCGTTGGCCGATTTTGATGAGGGGGCTGTCTAAGTTATTTAGGGTGCGTAGTTGGGTTTGGGGGACGTTGAAACGCTCGGCGATTTCTGACAGGGTGTCGCCGCGGACTACGGTGTAGAACGTCTCGGTCGGGCGTGGGCTGCCGGCGGGTGCTGTGCCCGGCGGGGGGTGGGCGGCAAAATAGGTGCGCACCCCGCGGGCGATCGCGGCGGTGCCGCGGTGTCCGTGTCTTTGGGCTAGATTGGGAGCTGGCATGTTTCTGCCGCCAGTCGCTTTTCGGCGATCTGTAGGTAGTCGGGGTTGATCTCGATGCCGATGCTGTGGCGATCGGCTTGTTGGGCGGCTAGGCAGGTGGTGCCGCTGCCGAGGAAGGGGTCTAGCACCCATTGCTGCGGGCGGGTGAACAGGCGGATTAGGTGCTCGCACAGGCGCAGTGGTTTGGGGGTCAGGTGGCAGTTGTATTTGTCTTTGGGGTCTTTTTCTGCGGCCATGACTGTGGCGGGGGCTTGGCCGGACAGGGTTTGTGCGGCATCGATGAGGCCGGTGCCGTGTTCTAGCCAGTTTTCCACAAAGGTGCCGTGGCGGGGTTTTTGGGCGCAGAGGATGGATTCAAATTGCGGACGTAGCTGGGGGGTTTTGCGGCCTGCCAATTCGGTTAGCACGGCTTGCTTTTCGCTGGCGGAATACTTGGGATTTTTGCGGACGAAGTGGTCCATGGAAAACGCCTTGAATTGCGCTTTGCGGGTGTAGTGCCAGACGTATTGGTCGCGAATTTCGAACCCGGCATTTTCTACCGCGACGGCCATGCGGTGGTACAGGCGCGGGGCGGAGAAGATGAGGGCGAAGCCGCCTGGCTTGAGGATGCGCAGTAGTTCGGCGGCTACTGGCTCTATGAAGCGTTGCAGGCTTTGGCTTTGGCGGCGGTCGAATTTCATGCCGATGGGTAGCCCGCCGATGGTGCCGGTTGCCTTTTTTGGTCGGCCTTTTTTCCAGTGTGCGTCTAATCCGTCGAGGAAGTAGGGTGGGTCGGTCAATACTAGGTGGACGGATTCCGCCTGCAAGCTGGGGAGTATTTGGGTGCAGTCGCCCGGGTGTAACTGAATTTCCGGCGGCGGGGGTAGGGGGTGTTGCTGGGGGGTTCGTTGGTGGGGTTGCATCGGCGGTGGGCCGGCTGGTG
>JACONM010000027.1:1303-23255 GCA_014323765.1 Cellvibrionales bacterium
GGGGGGTTTGGGGTAGGGCGGATAGTAGGTCGCTTAGGAGGGGGATGACTAGTAGGACAACGACGGTGCTGCCGATTATCTTCATCCAGCGTAGGTCGGCTTTTACTTCGACGATGGCGAAGTTCAGGTCTGCCTTGGTGGCTAGGGGTTCTAGGTCGGCTTTGGTGGCTAGGTTGTCGCGATCTAGTTGGGCGGTGGCGGTTACTTTGGCGATGGCTTCGGCGGCGTTGCGGTCTATGCCTGCTGCTTCGATGGTGCGGGCGGCGGCTAGGGTGTCGAAGTGGGGTATGGTGGCGGTGGTGGTGGAGGGCATTGGACTGTTCCTCAGGTTGCTCAGGTTTGAGTGGGGGAGTTTAGTTTAGGGGGATCGGGATGGCAAGTTGCATCGGTGGTGGGCCGGCTGTGGGGTGGGTTTTAGAGGGGGGTTTGGGGTAGGGTGGATAGTAGAGCGATGATTGCGCCTAAGGCAACGATTGTGCCGCCGATGAGTTTTATCCAGTGTAGGTCGGCTTTTAGCCGGACAATTTGCATCTTTATCTCGGTTATGTCTTCCTCGGTAGATTGCTTTGACGCTTCTAGGTCTGCCTTGGTGTCTAGGTCGGGGTGGGGGGTGGTGGGCATGGGTTATTCCTGTGGGTAGGTGGCGATTGTAGTCGATGGGGCGTTTTAGAGAGGGGTTTGGAATAGGGCGGGTAGTAGGTCGCTTAGGAGGGGAATGATTAACAAGACAACGATTGCGCCGCCGATGGCTTTCATCCAGCGTAGGTCGGCTTTTACGTCGGCGAGGTCTGACTTGGTGGCTAGTTTTACTTCGGCGAGGTCTGACTTAGTGGCTAGCTTTACTTCGGCGAGGTCCTCCTTGGTGGCTAGGTGTTCTAGGGCTGACTTGGTGGCTAGGGGCTCTAGGTCGGATTTGGTGGCTAGGTCGTCGCGGTCGGGGTGGGTGGCGGCGGTGGCGGTTACCTCGGCGATGGCTTCGGCGACGGCGCGATCGAGTCCTGCGGCTTCAATGGTGCGGGTGGCGGCTAGGATATTGAAGGCGGGCATTTTGGAGGGGTGCTGCATGAGGTTTTCCTGTAGGCGAGTGGCGATTGTAGGCGATGGGGTGGGGGATGGCAAGGTGTGGGTTCGGGATAAAAAAACGGGGAGCTTTTTGGCTCCCCGTTTTCTTTTGGTTTTTGGTGGTGTTTGCGGCTTACCATTCGTAGGTGAAGGATACTCGGGCACCTATTTTTTCTGAGCTGTCGGCGCGGCGGTGGGCGGGGGCGGCTAGGGAGGCGGAGAAGCTGATGTTGTCTTCGGCGGTGGCGGGGCGTACGCCTAGGGAGAGGGCGACTGCTTGTTCGCCGGCGTAGTGGCCGAGGCCGACGGTGAAGGCTCCGCGGCGGCCGGGGGGGACACCGGGGGATTGCATGGCCATGGCCATGGCGATGCCTTGGAAGGCGTCGCGGGAGAGGGTGTCGATGCGGCTGTGGATGGCGTTGTCGGCGTTGATGCGGGCGGTGCGTTCGGCATTGTCGCGGGTGATGCTGGCGGTGCGTTCGTTGTCGATGCGCACGCCTAAGGCATCATCTCGGGCGATACTGGCTTGCTGTTCTTGAGTGATGCGGGCATTGAGGGCGTTGTGAGTGCTGTCGATGTAGCCGTACACCGAGTCTTCAGTGGCGACGGTGCGCGCTTCGCCTTCCGCCGTATTCACTTCGGCGGCTCTGGTGCCGATGGCGGCTATGCGGGCGTTGCGTTCGGCGGTGTCGGCGGCTTCGAAGTCGGTGCGGATTTCGTTGTTGGTCTGATCGATGTAGCCGTATACCGTGGTGGTCGGATTACTGCTGCCGGTGCGTTGTTTGGTGGTGGCATCTTGGGTGCCGCGGGTGCCGATGGCGGTGCGGATGGCTCGGTCTTCGCGGATGCGGGCGGTGCGTTCTTCGGTGTCGGCTTCGGTGAAGTCGGTGCGGATGTCGTTGTTGGTCTGATCGATGTAGCCGTATACCGTGCTGTCGTCGGAGATGAGGGTGCGCTGTCCATCGCTGTCTACGGTGGTGGCGCGGGCACCGATGCTGTTGCGGATGGCGGTGTCGGCGGTTTCGAAGTCGGTGCGGATTTCGTTGGTTACGGTGTCGCGGGCAGCGTGTATGCCGGTGCCGCCGGTGCGTTGTTTGGTGGTGTCATCTTGAGTGCCGGCGGTGCCGATGGCGGTTTCGCGGGCGGTGGTCTCGTCGTCGATGGCGGTTCCTAGGTCGGTGCGGATGTCGTTATTGGTTTTGTCGATGTAGCCGTATACCGTGGTGGCTGCATCACTGCCGCCGGTGCGTTGTTTGGTGCTGCTGTCTTCGGTGCCGCGGGTGCCGAGGGCGGCTTCGCGGGCGTCGGTCTCCGCTTCGATGGCGTCGCTGACGTCGCTTATCTCGCCGCGGATGGCTACGTCTTCGGCTTTGTATTCGCGTTCGATGCGGGCGTCGGCGTTTGTGCGGTCGGTGGTTTCTGAATCTATGCGCCTGCCGAGGTCGCCGGTGGCCCCGCTGCTGGTGCTGGTTAGCGCATCGATGCGGTCGCTTAGGCCGCTGTCGGCACTTTCGCGGGCGGCTTTTTCAGCGTTGATGCGGGCATGCACTGAGCCATCGTCGTCGGCGGTGTCGCCGGAGGCGCCGATGGCATCTTCGTTGTCATCCGCTGTGGCCTTCACGGCGTTGATGCGGGCATGCACTGAGCCATCGTCGTCGGCGGTGTCGCCGGAGGCGCCGATGGCATCTTCGTTGTCATCCGCTGTGGCCTTCACGGCGTTGATGCGGGCATGCACTGAGCCATCGTCATCGGCGGTATCGCCGGATGCGCCGATTTTGTCGTCGTTGGCGGTGATGCGGCGACCTAGTTGGGTGTCGGCGTCGGTGAAGTCGGTGCGGATTTCGTTGGTTACGGTGTCGCGGGCGCCGTGTATGCCGGTGCCGCCGGTGCGTTCTTTGGACGTGGCATCTTGAGTGCCGGCGGTGCCGATGGCGGTTTCGCGGGCGGCTTTTTCAGCGTTGATGCGGGCATGGACCGAACCATCGTCATCGGCGGCATCGCCGGATGCGCCGATGGCGGCTGCGTTGGCGTCGACTTTGGTTTCCACCTCTTGGACTGCGGTGACCGCTTCCGGGAAGGTGGTCACCGTGCGTGCCGCCGTTTGCGCACTGGCCGGGGGGGCGAGCAGCATTAGGGCTGTTGCTAGGAGGGCTGCAACGCCTAGCACCGCGGGGCGGGCGAGGGGCGCAGGCGTGGCGAGGGGGTAGGAAGATGTGTGCATATCAGTTCACCGCTTGGTTCTGTTTGTTGCAGCCGCTAGTTTAGTAGGGCAATGGCGTACTAGTCTAGCAGTTTTGACAAGTAAAAACACTGCAAGGTGGGCACTTTACACCCTATGTGGGCGGGGGTCAAATGGAATTTTGGGGGGCGGGGGTTGCGATGCTGAGTTTGTTGACGCGGCGGAAGCCGGTGGGGAGGAGCTGGCCGCGGTGGGTGCGTTTGCCGTGGTAGCGGGCGAGATCGGCGGGTTTTAGGGTTAGGTGGCGTTGGCCGCTGTGGATTTTTAGGCGGGTGTTGGCGGGGAGGATGCAGAGGGCGGCTAGGTGTTCCGGGTGTTCTTCGGCGGTTTTTAGTTTGGCAGGGGGGAGGGCGATGATTTTGCTGCCCTTGCCTTTGCTGCGGTGGGGGAGGTCTTTGAGGGGGAAAATTAGCAGGCGGCCGGTGTTGGTGGCAGCGGCTAGGTGGTCGGTTTGTGGATTTTGGGCGGTGAGCGGGGGGAGGACTTGGGCGGCGGGGGGGAGGCTGAGGGCGGCTTTGCCGGCTTTTTTGGCGGTTTGGAGGTCTTGCAGGCGGCAGAGGTAGCCGTAGCCGGCGGTGGAGGCCATTAGGATGGTCTGGTCGGCGGGGGCCATTAGGGCGGCGACGAAGTGGGCGCCGGAGACGGGGGTGAGGTGGCGGGTGAGGGGTTCGCCTTGGCCGCGGGCGGAGGGCAGGCTGTGGGCGGGGAGCTGGTAGCTGCGGCCGGTGCTGTCGATGAAGATGACTGGCTGGGTGGAAGTGCCGGTGGCTTTGGTTTGGTAGGCGTCGCCGGCGCGGTAGGTTAGGGCGGCAGGGTCGAGGTCGTGGCCTTTGGCGGCGCGGACCCAGCCCATTTTTGAGAGGACGACTGTTATGGGTTCGGCGGTGCGGAGTTCGGTTTGGGTGAAGGCTTTGGCGGGGGGGGCGCTGGGGAGGATGGGGCTGCGGCGGGGGTCGGCGTGTTCGGCGGCGGCGGCTTTTAGCTCTTTTTTTAGGCGGGTTTTTAGGCGGTTTTCGGAGCCGAGGGTGCGCTCTAGGTCTTGGCGTTCTGCCGTTAGGTCGGCTTGTTCGGCGCGGATTTGGAGCTCTTCTAGGCGGGCGAGCTGGCGCAGGCGGGTGTCGAGGATGTAGTTGGCTTGGGGGTCGGTGAGGTGGAAGCGTTGCATTAGGACGGGTTTGGGGCGGTCTTGGGTGCGGATGATTTGGATGACTTCATCGAGGTTGAGGAAGGCGGTGAGGAGGCCGTCTAGGAGGTGGAGGCGGTCGGTGACTTGGGTGAGGCGGTGTTGTAGGCGGCGGCGGACTGTGGCGGTGCGGAATTGGAGCCATTCGCGGAGGATTTGGCGTAAGGGTTTGACGGCGGGTTTGCCGTCTGTGCCGATTAGGTTGAGGTTGATGCGCTGGGTTTTTTCGAGGTCGGTGGTGGCGCAGAGGTGGTGCATTAGGGCGTCGGTTTGGATGCGGTTGGAGCGGGGGACTAGGACTAGGCGGGTGGGGTTTTCGTGGTCGGATTCGTCGCGGAGGTCGGTGAGCATGGGGAGTTTTTTGGCGGTCATTTGGTCGGCGATTTGCTCTAGGACTTTGGCGCCGGAGACTTGGTAGGGGAGGGCGGTGATGAGGATTTCGCCGGCTTCTTGGTGCCAGATGGCGCGTTGTTTTAGGCTACCGCGGCCGGTTTGGTAGATCTGCGCGAGGTCTTCGGGGGTGGCGAGGATGGCGGCTTCGGTGGGGAAGTCGGGGCCTTTGAGGTGTTCTAGGAGCTCTTGATCGGTGGTTTTGGGGTGTTCGAGCAGCTGGATGCAGGCGGCGACGACTTCGCCGAGGTTGTGCGGGGGGATGTCGCAGGCCATGCCGACGGCGATGCCGGTGGTGCCGTTGAGGAGCACATTGGGTAGCTGGGCGGGGAGCTGGAGGGGTTCTTGAAGGGTGCCGTCGAAGTTGGGGCCCCAGTCGACGGTGCCTTGGCCGAGCTCGGCGAGTAGTAGGCGGGCGTAGGGGGCGAGGCGGGATTCGGTGTAGCGCATGGCGGCGAAGGATTTGGGGTCGTCGGGGGAGCCCCAGTTGCCTTGGCCATCGATGAGGGGGTAGCGGTGGCTGAATGGTTGCGCCATTAGGACCATGGCTTCGTAGGCGGCGCTGTCGCCGTGCGGGTGGTATTTGCCGAGTACGTCGCCGACGGTGCGGGCGGATTTTTTGTAGGGGCTGTTGCCGGCGGCGAGACCGAGTTCGCTCATGGCGTAGATGATGCGGCGTTGGACGGGTTTTAGGCCGTCGCCTAGGTGCGGCAGGGCGCGGTCTAGGATGACGTACATGGCGTAGTTGAGGTAGGCCATTTCGGTGTAGTCGCGCAGGGAGCGGACTTCTTGGCCGTCTTCGTTGTAGGTGGGGTCTTTTGGCATTGGGTTCACCGTTGTTTGTTCAGCCGGTCTGTTGGTTGCACTGTTTTATTTAGCTCGCTTAGCTGTTTCACCGATATAGAGTACTGGCCGTTTTTCGGTCGCTTTTTGCCGGCAAATTTCTCCCATATTGGCTTGCCTGGGCCGTTGTAGACCTCTGCAAATGCGCCATCGGGTAGGATGCGGATGACGACCGTGTGCTCTGGCTCGCTGCGAAAACCCACTCTTCCAGATCCGGTTTTGGACTGCGTTGCCTTTATTTCCACCTGCCTACCATCGCGAGCAGTGGCATCGAAGCCTTTGTTGGATGCTTTTTTCAATTCTAGCCCGTAAGCGTCGGCGACTAGGCATTCGCCGATGCTGCCGACCATGTGTCCGTCTGGGGTGAAGTGCCGACCGGGGAACATTTGCTCCAGTTCCCGGACTGTCGAATATAGCTGCTTGATTAGCTGTTGAAATTTGGCGTGATTCATCGTTGCTCTCTGCGCTCAAACTTCGGCGAGGTTGCCGCGTTTTTCTAGCCAGGTTTTGCGGTCGGGGGCGCGTTTTTTGGCTAGGAGTAGGTCTAGGGTGGCGTCGGTTTTGGGGGGGTCGGGGATTTGGAGTTGGACTAGGCGGCGGGTGTCGCGGGCCATGGTGGTTTCGCGGAGCTGGAGGGGGTTCATCTCGCCGAGGCCCTTGAAGCGTTGGACGCCGATTTTGGCGCGGGGTTTTTCGGTTTGGAGGCGTTCTAGGGTGCTGGCTTTTTCTTGCTCATCGAGGGCGTAGAACACTTGGCCGGCGGCATCGATGCGGTAGAGCGGCGGCATGGCGACGTGGACGTGGCCGGCGGCGACCATGGGGCGGAAGTGGCGCAGGAATAGGGCGCATAGCAGGGTGGCGATGTGGAGGCCATCGGAGTCGGCGTCGGCGAGGATGCAGATTTTGCCGTAGCGTAGGGGGCGTAGGTCGCTGCTGCCGGGGTCGATGCCGAGAGCGGTGGCGATGTCTTGGACTTCGCGGCTGGCTAGGGCGGTGGCGGAGTCCAGTTCCCAGGTGTTTAGGATTTTGCCGCGGAGGGGCATGATGGCTTGGAATTCGCGGTCGCGGGCTTGCTTGGCGGAGCCGCCGGCGGAGTCGCCTTCGACTAGGAATAGCTCGGTGCGGGCGGGGTCGGTGCTAGTGCAGTCGGCGAGTTTGCCGGGCAGGGCGGGGCCGGAACTGGGTTTTTTGCGGGCGACTTTTTTGCCGGCGCGGGCGCGTTGTTCGGCTTGGCGGATGCAGTGGGCGGCGATGGCGTCGGCGTCGGCGGTGTGTTGGTTTAGCCAGAGGCTGAAGCGGTCTTTGACGGTGGCGGCGATGAAGCCGGCGGCCTCGCGCGAGGCTAGGCGTTCTTTGGTTTGGCCGGAGAATTGGGGGTCGTTCATTTTGAATGAGAGGACCCGGGCGCAGCCGGTCCAGATGTCGTCGCCGGTGAGGGTGATGCCGCGCGGTAGGAGCTGGCGGAAGGCGCAGAATTCGCGCAGGGCTTCGAGTAGGCCGGTGCGGAGGCCGTTGACGTGGGTGCCGCCTTGCGGGGTGGGGATGAGGTTGACGTAGCTTTCTTCTAAGGCTTCGCCGCCGTTGGGGAGCCACTGCACCGCCCAATCGACGGCGCGGGCTTGGTCGGTTAGGGTGCCGAGGAAGGCGGTGGCGGGTAGGGCTTCTAGGCCGGCGGTGGATTCCAGCAGGTAGTCGCGCAGGCCGTCTTGGTAATGCCAGCGGTCTTGGGTGGTGTTTTTTTCGTCGGTGAAGTCGACTTGCAGGCCGGGGCAGAGGACGGCTTTGGCGCGTAGCAGGTGTTTGAGGCGGGGGGTGGAGAAGGTGGGGCGGTCGAAGTAGTTTGGGTCGGGCCAGAAGCGGAGGGTGGTGCCGGTGTTGCGTTGGCCGCAGGTGCCGGTGATTTGCAGGTCGGTGGTTTTTTCGCCTTTGGCGAAGGCCATTTCGTAGATTTTGCCGCCGCGGCGGATGCGTACGTGCAGGTTTAGCGATAGGGCGTTGACTACGGAGACGCCGACGCCGTGCAGGCCGCCGGCGAAGCGGTATTGCTTGTTGGAAAATTTGCCGCCGGCGTGGAGGGTGGTTAGGACGACTTCGACGCCAGGTTGGTTTTTTTGCGGGTGGGCATCGACGGGCATGCCGCGGCCGTCGTCGGCGACGGAGAGGGAGCCGTCGGTGTGCAGGTGGACCTCTATTTTTTTGGCGTGGCCGGCTAGGGCTTCGTCGACGCTGTTGTCGATGACCTCTTGGGCTAGGTGGTTGGGGCGGCTGGTGTCGGTGTACATGCCGGGCCGTTTGCGGACGGGGTCGAGGCCGGTTAGGACTTCGATGTCGTGGGCGGTGTATTGATCAGACATGGGTTGGGTTGCCTGGGAGTGGGGGGTGAGTTGGGGGCGGGGTGGGGGTGTTATCTGGGGTGCTGTTTGTGGCGGATGTCATAGATTGTGATGGGGGTTTGCCCCGTGTTCTGGTGGGCGGGAGATCATGAGCGGCGGGGGGCGGTGTTGGCGGCCCGCGGTGGGGGCGGTAACTGTCGCACAGAGCGGCGCAGATGCAAGAGGTGTTTGGCGCTGGGTGCTCCGCAATCGATGAAATGTTGGAGCCAGCTGCCGAGGAAGCGGTTTATTTGGATTTTTTCGTCTGTGCTGTACATGTGCGGGTTGGGGTACGGGTAGCGTAGGAGGCGGATGCGTTGGTTGCGGATGCGGGTGACTTCGGCCATGCGGGCGTCTAGGTAGAGGCGGACTTCTAGGTTTTGTGGGCCTGTCCAGGGGGCGGCGGGGGTGTGGCCGGTTAGGCTGAGGTGGCGGGTGTAGCGGGCGGTGTCGGTGACTTCGATTTGGAGGTGTTGGGCGTTGCTGGGGCCGGTGCGGAAAGTGCGTTTTGTGCCGTTTTCTAGGCAGGGCATTAGGGTGCGTAGGCGTGCGAAGTTGCGCTCGCAGTGGTGGTGGAGGTGGGCTAGGTGGGTTGCCGGTGGGGGGCGTTTTGGGATTCTTTGATGTCCGATGTGGCGGCTAAATTTGCTGGTAGACACTGGAGCGGTGGCTTATTTTTATGATGTTGACTGTGCGGTCGTGGTCGCGGACTGTGTAGAGGATGCGGTATAGCCCTTGGCGCGCTCGGTATAGGTCGTGCCCGAATAGTTTGGTGCAACCGCGGGCGCGGGGGTTTTCGGCCAGTGAGTCTATTTTCTTGAGCAGCCCTTGGACTCTGGCTTTGGGGATGGTGCGCAAATCTTTGGCTACTGACTTTTTGAAGGTCAGTTTATAGTTTGCCATGCTTTTGCAGATCGGCTAATAGGGTCTCGTAGTTGATTTCTGGCTCGGCGGCGCGGTGTTTGCTGGCTTCCAGATCTTCGCGATCTTCGCGCATTAGCAGGCGGGTCGCCTCATTTACCAGCGCGGATAGCGATGTTTGCGTGGAGGCGGAGCGGAGCTTTAGGGCCCGGTGGATCTCCGAGTCGAGGTAGACCGTGGTGCGCTTGGCTAGACTTTGCATGATGATGGCTCTGGTGTGGGGTGTGGGGGGCATTTTAGTGTTTTGGGGTGGGAATGTCCAAAAAGAAAAAGAAAATCAAAATGGGGGCTGGCTGGTGCGCGTGGATAGTTGGGGTGTGGTTTGCTAGACTTTGTGGTTGTTTTTTTGCCCCTCTTGCGGGTGTTGCTGGGACACTGTTGGGATGCTTAACTGCCGTTTTGTTTTTTGTCATCTGGTCGTTCTGGTGCCGATCCTGGTTCTGCTCGGTCAAGTGGCGCGGGCTGATACGCTGCAGCAGATATTTGACCTGAGCTTGGCCCGTGACCCGCAGATACGGGCTGCTGAAGCACAGCTGCGGGCTGCGCAAAGTGGGCGGGCACTGGGGCGGGCGGGGCTTTTGCCGCAGCTGTCGCTGGCTGCTAACTACACCGATACTCGCATCCGTGGCGATGCCGCCAATACCGATGCGCAATCCGACAGTGCCTCGGCGACCTTGGATCAGGCCCTGTTCGACCTGCCGGCTTGGTATGTCTATCGGCAGGGGGATGCGCGGGCTAAACAGGCTGAGCAGGACTATCTGGCGGCGCAGCAGAATCTGATCATTCGCGCCACTCGCCGTTATTTTCAGGTGTTGGATGCGCTCGATAGTTTGGCGGCGACTAAGGCGGAGGAGGTGGCGCTGGCATCGCAGCTAAATCAGGCGCGGCAACGGCATCGGGCTGGGGGGGTTGCCATTACCGATGTGCATGAGGCGCAGGCGGCTTACGATGATGTGGTGGCGCGTTTGTTGGATGCGCAGGCCGGGGTGGGGATTGCGTTTGAGGGGCTGCGGGTGTTGACGGGGCAGAATCATTTGCAGGTTGCGCCGTTGCGGGGGGACTTTCCCATCGCTGAGCCGGAGCCGGTAAGTGCGCAGGCGTGGGTGGATAAGGCCCTGGCGGGCAGTTTTGCGCTGAAGGGGGCGGCCCTAGCGCGGGATGCGGCTCGTTACAACGCGCAAAGCAAGAAGTGGGAGCATTTGCCCTCGCTGAGTTTGCGGCTGAGTCATGCCGAGAACTCTGGCGAGCGCGCCTTTGGTGGAATGCCGGTAAATCAGGATGTCGGCACTAGCTCGCTGACGCTGAATCTGCAAGCTCCCCTCTACCTCGGCGGGGCGGTCTCGGCGGGGCGACGGCAAGCGCGCCATCAATACTTGGCTGCCGAGGAAAGCCTGAACCAAGTCCAGCGCACTTTGGTGCAGGATACCCGTAGCCAGCATTTGCGGGTGGGGACCAAAGTGGCCGAAGTCCGCGCTCGGCATCAGGCGGTCATTTCTTCGCAAAGTGCCTATGAGGCAACCCGCGCTGGTTACCGCGCCGGGACGCGCAATCTGGTCGATCTGCTGGCCGCTGAGCAGGCTCTGTACCGCGCTCGGCGCAACTACACCGGCACCCGCTACGCCTATATCCTCGACCTGTTCCGGCTGAATGAATTGGCCGGTAGCCTGCGGGCCCAGCATATTCGCGATATTGACGACTGGCTCGATCCGACCGCCCCGCTGCCGCGCAGTTTGGTGGAGCGGTCCGGCCCCGGCTTGCCCTTGCCTGCGCCGATGGTGCCGGTTGAGCGCGAGAACGGCGGCGAGGATGGCGCGGAATAGCGGCGCGGTTCGCGATTTTTAGGGGGCGTTTTCAGGCATCGGTCGCCGCCGCCTCCATGCAGCGGGCTAGGGCGAAATCGCGTTCGGAGATTCCTTGCGCATCGTGCGTCCACAGAGCGACTTCGACGCGGTTGTAGACGTTGCGCCAGTCTGGGTGGTGGTCGAGTCGCTCGGTATCTGCCGCCACGCGCTCCATAAAGGCGAAGGCGGCGGCAAAATCGGCGAATACGAATTCGCGCTGCAATTTGCCGTCTGCCAATCGCCAGTCGGCGGTTGCATTGCGGTTTAGCTCGGCTAGGGCGGCGGTGATTTGCTGCTTATCCAGTTTGCTGATCTTTGGCATGGGGCGATGCTCCGGTGGGGTGAAAAATATGGTCGCGCAATAGCCTGATGCTGGCGTCGGTTGCGCCGCGGTGGGCGGCTAGATACTGTTGCGCCCGCTGTCCCATTTGCGCGACTTGCACCGGGCAATCGAGGAGTTTTTGTAGGGCGGCTTGGATGGCGGCGGCTTGGGGGGCGACCCGTAGCAGGGCTTGGCGGTGTTCGAGGTGCTGGAAAAGGGTATCGAAATTGCGCTGCGAGGGGCCGGCCAGCAATGCCAGCCCCCAGGCGGCGGGTTCTAATGGGTTGTGGCCGCCGTGCTCGACCAGAGTTCCGCCGATGAGTGCGATGGCGGCGGTGCCATAAAGGGCGCGCAACTCGCCCAATTTATCGCACACCAGCACTGGGTGGGCGTTGTCGAGCGGTTGTTCGGCGGAGCGTAGGAGGGCACCGAGTCGCCGCTCGTTGAGCAGCCGTAGCAGGGATGCGGCGCGTTCTGGATGGCGCGGCACCAATAACAGCCGCAGCTGGGGGTTGTCCGCATGCAGGGCGGCGAAGGCACGGATGATCGACGCGTCCTCGCCGGGGTGGGTGCTGGCCGCCACTATTACTTGGTCGCGTGGGGGCAGCTGGAACCGCCGTTGGATGTCCGCCGCATTTTGGCGCAGCGACTCATCGAGGTGAAAATCGGCTTTCAGATTGCCGGTGATCTGCACTGGTCGGGCACCTAGGGCAGTGAAACGGGCCGCATCTGCCGCGGTTTGCGCGCCCACTGCACTAAGATCGGCAAACATTTGCCGCGCCAGCGGGCCTAGGCGGCGGTAGCCGTGCGCCGATTTTTCCGATAGGCGACCATTGATCAGCAGCACCGGCAGCGCATGGCGGCGCATGGCGGCGGCCCAATTTGGCCAGAGCTCGGTCTCCATAATGACTAGGCCGCGGGGGTTTAGGCGGCGCAGGAAGCGCTCGATGACATCGGGCAGGTCGTAGGGCGCGTAGCAATGCGCGACCGCGGTGCCGAAGGAGCGTACCAGTTGTTCGGCACCGGTGGGGGTGGTGGTGGTGACCAAGATCGGCAGTTGCGGGTGATCTTGGCGCAGGCGGCGAATGAGCGGCTCGCTGGCGATCACCTCGCCCACCGAGACGGCATGCACCCAGAGCGGGCGCGGTGCGAGCGGAGGCGGGCAAACCCCGAAACGTTCATGGATATTGCGCCGGTACCCGGCATGTGACCCGGAGCGCAACAATAGCCGGCCCACCGCCGCGGGCGCAAGCAGGTAGAGCAGCAGGCTGTAAGCGGTGCGAGCAAACATGGGGCTATTGTGCCGCAGTGCCCCGATCGCCGCTTGAACTGCGGATCAACAGCAGCACTGGCCCCAAACTGACCCCTATTAGGGCCAGGGCCGAGCTGGCGGCGCGTTGCCAATGGCCTTCGGCGGTCAATTCGTACAGCTTAGTCGCTAGGGTGTCCCAACCGAAGGGGCGCAGTAGCAGGGTGGCGGGCATTTCCTTGATCACATCGACAAACACCAGAAGCAGGGCGGTGAGCACCCCGGGCAGGATCAGCGGCAGGCGCACCCGCCAAAACCGCCGCCACGGTGACGCGCCGAGCAACGCGGCGACCTCCAGATGGTGGCGGTGCGCCCGCGCTAAGCCGGCCTGCACCGCCCCATGCGCCGGGCGCAAAAACCGCACTAGATAGGCATACAGCAGCCCAGCAAGTGAGCCGAGTAACATCGGGGCACCGCCTGCATACCACCAATCAAATGCGGCCAGCACCAACATAATGCCGACCGCCAACACCGAGCCGGGCAACGCATAGCCGAGCGTGGCAAACTCGCCGAGCATGGCGGTGGCGCGGTGCGGGCTAGATGTTGCGGTCGCCGCCAAAGCGCAAGCCACCCCCACCACCCCCAGCGCGGCAAACGCCCCCAGCGCAAATGTCCGCCCCACCAACGCGGCAAACGCCGGGGTCAGGCCGGTGCTCAGGCTCGGCCAAGCCCAGAGCAAAAGCTGCGCCACCGGCAACAACACAGTCAAAGCAAAAATGACCGCGCAGAAGCCAAAAGCCAACCAGCCAACCCCCGCAGACAAGGATACCGGCGGTGCCCGGTGCGGTGCGGTGCGGCCCGCTTCGCGCGTCGCCGCCCGCAGCATCCGCGTCAGCACCAGCACCCCCCCCACAAACAGCAACAGCAGCGTGGCCAGCTGCGCCGCCGTGGCCAAGCTAAATAAGCCAAACCAGGATTTGTAGATGGCGGTGGTAAAGGTATTGAAACCGAAGATGGACACCGCGCCAAAGTCCGCCAATGCCTCCATCAACGCCAGCGACAGGCCGGCCAGAATCGCCGGGCGGGCCGCGGGCAGTGCCACCTGCCAAAACGCCTGCCAGGGCGAACACCCCAGCCCCCGCGCCGCCTGCACCAGCTGCGCCCCCTGCGCCAAAAACGCCGCCCGCGCCAGCAGGTAGACATAAGGATAGAGCACCGCGCTCATCACCCCGATAACCATCAGCGGGTGGCGCAGATCGATAAACCCCGGGTAACCGAGGGCGCGCAGCCAACTCTGTAACGGGCCGGCGTAATCGAAAATGCCGAGCACCACAAAAGCCAGCACATAGGTCGGCACCGCCAGCGGCAACAGCAGGGCCCAGGCAAAAAAGCCGCGCCCGGGAAAAGCGCAGCGAGCCGTAAGCCAAGCCAGCGGCACCCCCAGCCCCAACACCCCGACTCCGACCCCGGCCAGCAACAGCAGGGTGTTGCCAATCAGCTCCGCCAGTTGCGTTTGCCAGAGGTGTTGCCAAAGCCGCGCATCCACCGCCCACCAGCTGCCGCCCAGTGCCATTAAAGGGCCCGCCACCAGCAACACCACGAGCCCCAGCGGCAGATATTTTCCCCAATGCAAAGACGGACGCATAGGTGACTCAAAAGAGGGCGGGGCGGTCACCCGGCCGCCTTCGCTTGCAACGGAAAATACCGCGCCGCCGGGTCGACAAAGCGGGGCCCATGTTCGCCCGCAACCGGGGCAGCCAAGACCGCATCAGCGTCCACCGCTCAGACCGGCTAGACCGATCAGCTCCGCCAATTCCCGCGATAGGTCCATCGGCAGACCCCACCACCGCCCCGCCAACCCGTGCTCGCCGGGCACTACCGGTAGCCGGCGCGGTCGATCAAGCGCACCGCTTCCGCCTGCAATTCGCCCAGCCGCTCCACCGGGATGGGGTCCATCGCAAACTCGCCCCAAGCGGCGACGGTAGCGACCGGGCGAGTCGCCGGATTGACCGGATATTCTTTATTCAGCCCGGCAAAATCGCGCTGCGCGGCGGGCGAGGACAGCCATTCGAGCAACGCCTGCGCCCCGGCCGGGTTGCGGGCGTGGCGGGTGACCCCCATGCCGGATACATTGACATGCACCCCGCGCCCGCCCTGATTGGGCCAAAAAATCGCCAGCAGCGCATCTGGGTTTTCCTGCAACAGGCGCCCGAAATAATAGCTGTTGACCACAGTCAGATCGCAGACCCCGGCCAGCACCGCCTGCATGGCGCGGGTGTCGTTGCTGAGCGGCGGGGTCGCCAAATTCGCCACCCAGCCGCGCACCACTGCTTCGGTCGCCGCCACCCCGTCCGCGGCGATCATGCTCGCCACCAGTGAACGGTTGTAGACTTTTTTGGAGGTGCGCAAACAGAGCCGTCCCTGCCAGCGGTCGGCGGCCAGATCTGCGTAGGTGCTGAGTTCCGCCGGGGCCACCCGCTCGGTGCTGTAGACGATCGCACGGGCGCGTACCGATAACCCTACCCAGCTGCGGTCGGCGGCGCGCCAGTGCGCGGGCACATTGGCATCCAAAATCGCGCTATCGAGCGACTGCAGCAGCCCTTGATGGGCGGCATGCCAGAGGTTGCCGGCATCCACGGTCAGCAGCGCATCGGCCGCGGTGTTGGCCCCTTCGGCGGCGAGGCGGGCAATTAGCGGTGCCGCCTGATCGGTGAGGTAGCGTACTGGAACGCCGGTCTCGCGAGTGTAGCGGTCGAACAGCGGCTTGATCAGGTGCTCGGCGCGGGAGGAATAGACCCGCACTGGTGGCGGCGCGGAGTCGGCGGCGGTCTCGGGATCGGGGCGCGAGCAGGCGGTGGTGAGGCCGGTTAGCAGTAGGGCGGTTAGAGCCAAGCGCGGTAGAGCTAGATGGCAGAATGGGTTAGGGCGCGGCATGGCAGTCTCCAGTTTGGCGATGGGTTGGCGGTGGTTGCCGGCGAATCGAGCGGGAACGGGCTGCGCTCGCTGGCCGCTAGTCCGCCATCCAGGCGCGTCTGGCTAGGGCGATTTTGAGCGGTTTGCAGCGCGATAGGCCCGTCATCCCTAGGTTACGGATGGCGTTGAAGGCTAGGCTGTGGTGGGCGAAGCCGTGGCGGAATAGGCGCATGGCGAGCATGGTCGTGGCGTTTTCCAGCCGGCGGCGGCGTTGATAGCGGGCCAGAATGCGCGGGTGATTCAGGGCGATGCCGCGCTGCTGGGCGCGGGTTAGCTCGGCGACTAGGGCCCGCACATCCTGCAGCCCTAGATTGGCCCCAAGGCCGGCTAGGGGGTGGATGCGGTGGGCGGCATCGCCAACTAGCACCATGTTGCGGGCGACGTAGCGGCGGGCGTGTTCCTGCCATAGGGGGAAGGATTGGCGCGGGCTGCGCAGGGTCAGGCGGCCAAATCTCGTTTCGCTGGCGCGGGTGAGTGCGTGTTCAAAATCTGCATCCGCTAATTGCGCGATCCGCTCGGCTTCTCCGTTGTCCAGCGTCCAGACTATCGAACAGTCTCTGCCGCCGGCATCGCCCAGCGGTAGGAAGGCCAGCGGGCCCGTGGGATGGAAAATCTGCCAAGCGCAGTCTTGGTGCGGGTGGTCTAGGCGGATGCTGGCGACGATCGCCTGTTGGCGGCAGTCTTCGCGACGGGTGGCGATGCCGGCCAGCTGCCGCAACATTGAGTGCGCCCCATCGGCGGCGCAGACTAGGGGGGTGCTGATCTGCTGTCCGTTAGCGAGGCGCAAACAGGCGGCGGAGTCGCGCCATTCCAACCCGACCACGCTGGCTGGTCGCCGGATCTGAATGTTGGGGGTGTGCGCCAGCCGCGCATCCAGAATGCGCTGTATCGCACCGGCTTCGACCATGTGGCCCAGCTGCGCCGCGCCCAGCTGCCGGGCGGAAAAATCCAGCACCCCGCTGCCGGCGGAATCCCAAATGTGCATACGTCGATAGGCATGCGCCTGTGCGCCGAGCGGCTTCCATGCGTCGAGCCGTTCTAACAGCTGGCGGCTGCCAGCATTGAGGGCGTAGACCCGCCGGTCCGCTGCGGTGCGTGAATCGGTGGGCGGCGGGGCGGGCTGGCGGTCGAGCAGTAGCACCCGCAGATCGGCGGACAGCTGCGCTAGGGCTAGGGCTAGGGTGCTGCCGATGAGGCCGCCGCCGGCGATTAGCAGATCGGCTTCCAGAACGGCGGGCGAATGGGTCTTCATGCGCGCATTAGGGCTTCGATCTCGGCGGGGTCTTTAGGCACCCCAGAGGTCAGCACCTGCGGGCCTTTGGCGGTAATCAACACATCGTCTTCGATACGGATGCCGATGCCGCGCCAACGCGCCGCCACCTGCTGGTTGTCCGGCTGCACGTAAATGCCCGGTTCGATGGTGGTGACCATGCCGGGCTCTAGATCGCGCCAAGGGCTGTCGGCCCCATCGAGCTTGTAGTCGCCGGCATCATGCACATCCAGTCCTAACCAGTGGCCGGTGCTGTGCATGAAAAAATCTTTGTAGGCCCCCTGCTCGATTAGGCCATCGATGTCGCCGGCGAGCAGGCCGAGGTCGCGCAAGCCTTGGGTGATCACCCAGACGCTGGCGAGGTGCGGCTCGTCGTAGCGGCGCCCGGGGCGGCAGATTTCAATGGCGGCTTGTTGGGCGGCGAGCACGATCTGATAGAGGGCGCGCTGCTCGCCGCTGAAGCGGCCATTGGCGGGGAAGGTGCGGGTGATGTCGGCGGCGTAGCCCTGGTATTCGCAGCCGGCATCGATCAGCACCAGATCGCCGTCCGCGATTCGGGCATCGTTGTCGATGTAATGCAGCACACAGGCGCGGGGGCCGGCCCCGACAATGGAATTGTAGGCCGGGGCCGCGGCGCCGCAGTCGGCGAAGTGGTGTTCGATGTCCGCCTGTAGCTGATATTCGTACAGTCCCGGTCGGCAGCGGCGCATGGCGCGGCAGTGCGCTTCGGCGGAGATTTTCGCGGCGCGGCGTAGCAGGGCAATTTCCGCTGCGGTTTTGAACAGCCGCATCTCGGCAAGCAGGGGTTCCAGATTGACAATCTCGCCGGGCGGGGCGGCCCCGCGGCGCACTTGGGCGCGGATCTGCCCCAGCCAACCGGTCAGCCGCTGGGCAAAATCGGCGTGTTTGCCCATGCTGAAGTACAGCCGCTCGCGCCCTTCGATCAGGCCGGGCAGGATGTCATCCAGAGAATCGATGGGGAAGGCATCATCGGCGGCAAAATTGGCGATGGCACCGGCGATCCCTTGGCGTGAGCCGTCCCAAATTTCCTGGGTCCGGTCGCGCTCGCGGCAAAACAGTAGGTATTCGCCTGCCTGCCGGCCGGGGGCCAGTACGGCCAGAGCCTGCGGCTCAGGAAAGCCAGTCAGATAGCTCAGATCGCTGTCTTGGCGGAAGCGGTAATAGGTGTCGCGGCTGCGCAGCTGCTCGGTGGCGGCAGGCAGAATGGCCAGCGAATTGGGGCCGAGCTGGGCCATGAGCTGCTGGCGGCGTTTGCGGTAGTCGCTTTTTTTAAGCATCGCCGGTCTCCGTTGTGCGGCATCCGTCGTCCGTAGCCAGATCATGCAAATTCAGCACCGCTAGGCGCACATGTTCGGTGAGATGGGCAAAGTGCTGCTCGTCTTCCTCGCTGCCGGTCGTTTGCGCATCCAGCTTGGCAATTTCCGCCAGATCCACCAGAATCTCGCGCTCGTCTGCCAAGGATTCCGGCGGGCAAGGCGGGCGGGCGGCACTGCCGAAGCCGCCGAGAAACTCCGCGCACCAGTCGGCCAAGGCGCACAGGCGCAGGGGGAGCGGTTCTGCATCGTCCGGCAGTAGCAGGCGCAGGCTGAATGGGTCTGAGTCGAGCCGCTGCGCCTGCCATTCGTATAGCGCGGTCAGCAGGCGGGCCAGCGTGGCGGGGGCAGGTGGGCGCAAGCCACTGTAATCGACCAGTGCGGTCAGGGCTGCCGCCTCCGCCAGCCGTTCACCGGCAATCAACCGCCCGCAAAGATGCCCGTGCAATGCGGCGGGCGAAAGGGGCACAGCGGCCCGCTGCAAATGGTCGACCAGCGGCGGGTAGGCGAGGGGATCGGCGGGCATGGCGGCGGGGAGGGGCGGAAAGGCGGAAAGTTGCGCAGTGTAGCACTGGCGGGGCATTGACCGGTTGCCAGCCGATGCCTATAGTGCAGGGGCAGAAACCACAGCAAAAATGCGGCGGCAACCTGCCCCATGAGTAAGACCCCCCTGAAATCCTTAGAGGCAAAGATCGATGAGCTCATCGCTTTCGCCACCCATTTGCAGCGGGAAAACGCCAGCCTGCGCGAGCGGGAAAACGGCCTGTTGCAGGAAAATGCTCAGCTGCTTGAGCGCAATCAGTTCGCGCACCAGCGGGTCAAAGCCATTAGCACTCGCCTCAAGGAAGGCTGACGCATGCCGCCCAACAGCCCGGTTACCATCCGCCTGCTCGACAAGCCGTATCAGATCAACTGTGATCAAGAGGCGCGCGAGGATCTGCTCGAAAGCGCACGTCTGCTGAACAGTCGCCTTCTGGAGATCAAAAAAAGCGGCACGGTGATTGGGCTGGAGCGCATGGCGATCATGGCCGCGCTCAACCTGTCGCACGAGCTAGTGCGCCTGCAAAAACAGGGCGATGCGGGGCGGCAGCTGGGCAGCGGCCTTGCGCGGTTGCAAGAGAAAATCAGTGCGGCCATTGAATCGCTAAACCCGCCCCGCTAGGGGCAAAATAGCTGCTATGATGCGCTCGTCCACCGGGTGTCGGTGGGTTGGCGAGTCCTTGAACCGATTTAAGTGTAAGCCGGATTCCCCGCGTCAGGGCCAGTGTGCATGTCCGCAAGACGGAAAGCCTTAGGCTTTGCAGGGGTTTCCACCTTGAACCTTCGGGTTCAAGGCAGTGCCAGCCTGCCGCATCTGGTGGATCCTCACTAATGATCTCCCAAACTAGTACCGCCTCCTGCGCACAGAAAGCGCGGCTGCGTGCTCGGTTGCGGGGGGGGCGGGGGGGGCTTTCTGCCGCTGCGCAGGGGCGGGCGGCGGTGGGGCTTTTGGGGCAGTTTCGCAATTTGCCGGGGCTGGCGCAGGTGGGTTGCTGTGCGCTTTATTTGGCGCGGGATGGGGAGATTGACCCGGCACCCATTGCCGATTATCTCTGGCGGCGGCAGGTACGTTTGGCTTTGCCTGTCGTTGGGTCTGAGGCGGGCGGGGGGCTGAGTTTTAAGCCGTTTTGTCGCGCTGGTCGGCTGGTTAAAAACCGGTTGGGGCTGGATGAACCGGACACTGCGGCGACCGTGGACTTGGCTGCGCTGGATCTGGTGCTGCTGCCGGTGGTGGGGTTTGACCGATATGGCAATCGGCTGGGGATGGGCGGCGGGTATTACGATCGCACTTTTGCCTATAAGATCCAACACCCGGAACGGGCCCCGCAACTGATTGGTTTGGCGCACAGTTTTCAGCAAGTGGATGAATTGGCGGCGGATCCTTGGGATGTACCGCTCGCTGGGGTGTTGACCGAATGCGGTTATATAGCAGCGCGTCCGGGCGGATAAAAAACCGCCCAGCACATGGTTCTGTTTTGCGGGCGCAGTTCAGATTGAAAACTATCGATGGATGGGAATGCGGCGCACTTTTTATCGACGACCCGGTTATCGGCGACCCGGGAGCGGCGACTGGGCTGGATAAAAACCACCGATCAGGCGGCGTGGGCTGTTCTGGCTCGCTGCCGCCATTCAGCTTAAAAACAAGCGATAGGCGGGGTTGGTGGTTTCTTCCCAAAAGGGGTAGCCGAGGTCGTTGAGGATGCCGCTGACAGCGGTGCGCTCGGCGACGGGAACTTGCATGCCGAGCAGCACCCGTCCGTAGGCGGCACCGTGGTTGCGGTAGTGGAACATGGAGATATTCCAGCGCGAACCGAGCGCGGTTAAAAATTGCATTAGGGCACCGGGCCGCTCGGGGAATTCGAAACGGTAGACCTGCTCATCGCTTACTGCGCTGGCGTGGCCGCCAACCATGTAGCGGATATGGAGTTTGGCCATCTCGTTGTCGGTGAGATCCAGCACCGGGTAGCCCGCTTCATCCAATGCCTGTATTAGGGCGGCGCGGTCTTGCTCGGATTGAATCTGTACGCCGACGAAAATGTGCGCTTTATCTGCGGCGGCGTAGCGGTAATTGAATTCGGTGATGCTGCGGCTGCTCAGCATGCGGCAAAAGCGTTTGAAGCTGCCCGGCTTTTCCGGGATGGTGACGGCCAGCACGGCCTCGCGTTTTTCGCCGGTCTCGGTGCGCTCGGAGATATAGCGCAGGCGGTCGAAATTCATATTGGCGCCGCAGTTGATGCCCACCAGAGTTTGGCCTTGGCAATTTTCGCGCTGTACGTATTTTTTGATGCCGGCTAATGAGAGGGCCCCGGCGGGCTCGACGATGGAGCGGGTGTCTTCGAAGGTGTCTTTGATGGCGGCGCAGATTTCATCGGTGGACACGGTCAGCACGGCGTCGACCTGGTCTTTCAATAAGCGGAAGGTTTCGCGGCCGATTTGCGCGATGGCGGCACCGTCGGCAAACAGGCCGACTTGCTTCAGGGTGCGGCGGCGGCCGGTGCGCAGGGCCAATTCTAGGCAGGCGGCATCGGCGGGTTCGACGGCGATAATTTTGACCTGCGGGCGGATGTATTTAACGTAGGTGGCGATGCCGGCGCACAGGCCGCCGCCGCCGACGGCGACAAAAATGGCATCGAGCTGCTCTGGGCATTGGCGCAAAATCTCGACCCCGACGGTGCCCTGGCCGGCGATTACATCGGGGTCGTCGAAGGGGTGGATGTGGGTTAGTCCCTGTGCGCTGGCTAGTTCGCGGGCGTGGGTGCTGGCTTGGTCGTAGGTGTCGCCGTGGAGGACGACTTTGGCCCCGTGGGATTGGACCGCCGCCACTTTGATTTGCGGCGCGGTGCGCGGCATGACGATGGTCGCCGCTATGTTCAGGTGGCGGGCACTGAGGGCTACCCCTTGGGCGTGGTTGCCGGCGGAGGCGGCGATGACCCCGGCGGTGCGCTCAGGTTTTGATAGGTTCAGCAGGCGGTTGTAGGCCCCGCGAATTTTGAAGGAAAATACCGGCTGCAGGTCTTCGCGCTTCAGCAGGATGCGGTTGCCGAGGCGTTGGCTTAGGATCGGGGCGGGATCTAGCGGGGTTTCTTGAACTAGGTCGTAAATGCGGGCGGCGAGGATTTTTTTGATGTAGTCGGCGGGCATGGTGGCGGGCGTGTGCGAGGGGCGATGAGCGACTATATTACTGCATTTGTGGGCGGGCTCTGGCGGCAAACTGGGGGGGTTTTATGGATCAACAGCTACAAGCCAAGCAAGCGGTGGCGGCCGCGGCTTTGGAGTATGTGCTGCCGCGGCTGCGGGCGGACAGCATTTTGGGCATTGGCACTGGTTCTACTGCCAACTGTTTTATCGATTTGCTGGGGGCGCAGCGGCGGCGGTTTGCGGCGGCGGTGGCGAGCTCGCGGGAGTCGGCGGAG
>JACONM010000028.1 GCA_014323765.1 Cellvibrionales bacterium
GGGCTCCAGCGGGGCCAGTCTTTTAGGCAGTGGTTGGGGGTCATTTGGTTTGCTGCCATTTTTGGTGCCAGTGGTGGTGGCCGATTATGGCGATTATTAGGTAGAGGGTGAAGAGGGCGGCGGTGGGGTAGAGGGCGTGGCTTAGGTAGAGGGCGATGGAGACGAGGTTGATGATGATCCAGTAGAGCCAATTTTCGAGGATTTTGCGGGCGACCATGTAGGTGGTGAGTAGGCTGGCCCAGGCGGTGAAGGAGTCTAGGTAGGGGTGGGCGGCGTTGGTGTGGGTGTTTAGTAGGGTGCCGCTGGTGACGGTGGCGATGGCGATGGCGGTTAGGGCTGTGGTGTGTTTTTTGGGGGGCCAGCGGTGGATTTTTGGGGGGGTGGTGTGAACTTGCTGAGTACAGAAACTCCGAATGTAAACCCCCCAAACCCCCCTTGTTAGGGGGGCTTCCAGACCAACCCCCCCTACCCCCCTTGTCAGGGGGGCTTTGAGTTGGGGCCCCCTTGTCGGGGGGGCTTTGAGTTGGGTGGGCTTTCCAAGCTTCGTGACCTTCAATATCCAACCCCTCAAACCACCCGAATGCAAACCCCCCTTGCCCCCCGAATACAAACCCCCCAAACCCCCCTTGTCAGGGGGGCTTCCAGACCAACCCCCCCTACCCCCCTTGTCAGGGGGGCTTGCCGAACTTTTCTTGTTGGGGGGGTGCCATTGGTGCCAGCCGTATAGGGCTATGGCCATGTAGGTGGCGTTTAGGGCGGCTTGCATGGGGAGGTTGGTTTGCCAGAAAATTAGGGTGTATAGGGCGGCACTTAGGAAGGCGCAGGGCCAGGCGTAGGGGTTTTCGCGGATGGCGAGGAGTAGGTAGGCTAGGGCTAGGGTGGCGGCCAGCCATTCTGCTGACAGTTGCCAGTTTTCTAGAACTCGGTCAATGCTGGCGGTGAGGGTGGCTAACCATTCTGCTGGCTGTTGCCAGTTTGCTGGGATGCGGTCAATGGTGGCGGTTAGCCATTCTGCTGGCTGTTGCCAGCCGATGCCATTTAGGATCTGGGCGAGTGGGGGGCTTTCCATTTTGCGGGGGGTTAGGTGGGGGGGAGGGCTTGGTAGTTGGGGAGGAGTTTGGCGATGAAGACGGCGCGGTCGGTGTGTTTGGTGCTCCAGCGGAGGGCTTGGTCTAGGGCTTGCATTACTTGGCTGTGTTCGCCAGTGAGGATGGTGGCGGTGGGGAAGGTTTGGATTTGGATGTCGGAGTGGGTGTTCAGCTGGGCGATTAGGGCTTTGATTGGGGGGAGGTAGTCTTGCTGGAAGGGGTACATGGTGAGCTCGATGGTGAGTTGCATGAGGGGCTCCTAGAATTGATGGCGGATGTTGAGGCCGAGGGTGCGGGGGTCGGCGAGTTGGTAGTAGGGGCCGCAGCAGGCGTAGCCATTGCGGGGGTCGTTGCCGAAGGTGCCGAAGCCGCGGGTTTGGTAGGTTTTGTTGGTGAGGTTTTTGCCCCAGAGGGCGGCGGACCAGTTTGGGTTTTGGGGGGGTTGGTAGCTCAGGCGGGCGTTTAATAGAGTGTAGCGGGTGCTGCGGTGGTCGTGGTCGTTGGAGAAGAGGAAGCGGTCTTTGCCTTCTAGGTCAAGGTGGAGGCGGAGGGCGGGGGTTAGCTGGCGGTCTAGGGCGGCGGTGAATTGGTAGCGGGGGGCGTGGGGGAGGGCGCGGCCGGTCATATCGATGCCGGTGGCGGTTTGGTTGTCGGCGGCGATGTGTTGGAAATTGGTGTAGCCGGGGCCGAATGCGGTGTGGAGGAGGCCGAGGGCGGTGGCTAGGCTGGTGCGTGCGTTGGGGTGCCAGGTGAGTTGGGCTTCGATGCCGCGGTGGGTGGCGGTGGCGGCGTTGGTGAGGTATTCGGTGAAGGTGCAGGGGCCGCCGGCGGGGGCGCAGTCGACGATGGCACTTTTGGCTTGGATGTTGCGGCGGCGTTGGTGGAAGGCGGTTAGTTGGGCTTGGAAATTGGGATGTTGGGTTTTGATTCCTAGTTCGGTGTTTAGGGTGGTCTCAGTGCGGTAGTGGCGGAATGGCGGCGGGAGGTCGGGGTTGGCGTTGGCGCCGCCGGGTTTGTAGCCGCGGGAGAGGGCGGCGTAGAGCAGGGTTTGTGCGGTGGGGCGGTGGCTGAGGGCCAGTTTGCCGCCCCAGAGATTTTCGCGGGTGGTGAATTGGAAAGGGGCGCTGTCCGCGTAAGTGGCATGGCGGGATTCTAGGCGGGCGCCGGCGGTGAGGGTTAATTGCGGGCGGAGGTCTTGGGCGAGTTCGCCGTAGAGGGCGTGGCGGGTGTCTTGGTGGCGGCTGGTGAAGGGGGAGGTGGCGGTGGTGGTGCGGGTTAGGTCGATCTGTTGGCGGCGGTGGTAGGTGCCGATGGTGGTGCGGGTGTGGTCGCTGGGGGTGGTTTTTAGGCGGGTGTCGAGGGTTAGGGTGCGGTTGTCGCGGGCGTAGTTGTCGGTGGTGCTGTGGTAGCCGAAATCGCCGCGGGGGCAGGGGTCGAGTTGGCAGAGTTGTGGGTTGCTCCAGTCTTCGTCGTAGCCGTATTCGAGGTCTGATGCGGCTCCGCTTAGGCGCAGTTCTAGGGTTTGGGTGGGGGTGCGTTGCCAGTCGGCGGTGAGGGCTAGGGCTTGGGTTTTTTGGCGGTCGTGGCCGGGGTGGTTGGTGCGGGTTTGGCGGGTGTTATCGAAATTGAAGATGTCGTAGCCGTTGTCGATGTTGGCGTGGAATAGGGTGAGGCCGAGGTCTAGGTTGGGGGTGGCGGCGTGGGCTAGGCGGGCGCGGGCGGTGGTTTCATCGATGTTGTTGGTGTCGTCGCGGGCGAGGTGGTGGTTTTTTATGAAGCCGTCGCTGCGGGTGGTTTGGGTGGCTAGGCGGTAGGGGGTTTTGGGGTTTAGTTCGCCGCCGGTGGCGCCTTTTAGGGTG
>JACONM010000029.1 GCA_014323765.1 Cellvibrionales bacterium
CACCTCAAAGCGCGCCTGAAGCTCCGCCTCCGCCAACCCCGAATAAGCCGCCACACACCGCCCCGACGCACTGGAAAAGCGCGGAAACGTAATCCCCGGCTTCATCCGCACGCTAAACATCTCAGCACTCTCCCCCACCGCCGTCGCAATCAGATGGCGCGACCCATAAGACTCGATAAACGCGCTAGTCACCCCGCTATGCCGAGTCAGCGCATCCAACTTCGGCTGCACCATGCGCACCAGATTCGACTCGCTCAAAAAAGACCGCGCCAGCATCAAAATGCCCGTCCCCAGCGCATACTGCTTGGTCTCCAAATTGACCGCCACCAGCCCCTCATCCACCAGCACCCGCAAAATATGCAGGCAAGTGCTCGGCACCATCTCCAGCACCGCCGCCAACTTCGACAGCCCAATGGGTTCCGGATTCTCCGCCAAAAATTTAAGAATCTGCACGGTACGGATAACCGCCGGCACAGGCCGAATCCGCGGTTTGCGCCCCGCTATATCATCGCTTTTCAAAACCGCCAAGCCCCCCTAAGACGGGCAAAAAAGTGGCGGTGAGCCTAGCGCGAATCGCCGCAGGCGGCAACCGCTCAACCGCTACCGCCACCGACCGCCCCTGACCACCCCATGAATAGCCCGCAACTGTGTTAACCTTAAGCCCCCGCCAAGGTTAACCGCCCAAAAACCATGCCCAACACCGCCACCGCCGCCAAAACCCCCGCCGTCCACCAATACGACCCCCCCAAACGCTGGCCCCGCCCAGCCATCCAAGCCCTGTTCGACCTCCCCTTCCTCGACCTCCTCTGGCAAGCCGCAAAAACCCACCGCGCCCACTTCCCCCCCAATCGGGTACAACGCTCCAGCCTGCTCAGCATCAAAACCGGTGCCTGCCCCGAAGACTGCGCCTACTGCCCACAAAGCGGCCACCACCAAACCGGCCTCGCCAAAGAAAAACTCCTGCCAATCGAAGAAATTGTCGCCGCCGCTAAAGCCGCTAAAGCCCGCGGGGCCTCACGTTTTTGCATGGGTGCCGCCTGGCGCTCCCCCCGCGATGCCGACCTGCCGCAGATCGAAGCCACAGTCCAGGCGGTCAAAAACCTAGGGCTAGAAACCTGCGCCACCCTCGGCATGCTCTCCGCCAAACAAGCCAAACGACTGGCACAAGCCGGGCTGGACTACTACAACCACAACCTCGACACCTCCCCCGAGTTTTATCCCGAAATCATCGGCACCCGCACCTACCAAGACCGCCTCGACACCCTAGAAAATGTCCGCCAAGCCGGCATGCATGTGTGCAGCGGCGGCATCCTCGGCATGGGCGAAACTCAAGCCGACCGCGTCGGACTATTAGCCGCCCTCGCCAACCTCCCCACCCCGCCGGAAAGCGTCCCGATCAACAACCTAGTCCCCGTCCCCGGCACCCCATTAGCCGACGCCGAACCGCTCGACAACCTAGAATTCATCCGCACCATCGCCGTCGCCCGCATCCTAATGCCACGCTCCTATGTCCGCCTCTCCGCCGGGCGCGAAAAAATGAGCGACGAAATGCAGGCCCTCTGCTTCATGGCCGGGGCCAATTCGATCTTTTACGGCGAAGCCCTGCTGACCACAGAAAACCCCGCCACCGACCGCGACCAGCAGCTTTTCGCCCGCCTCGGCCTCATCCCCGAATAGCCCCGCCCCCATCATGCACTGGCGGCAAGAATTACAACGCCAGCAAGCGGCGCGGCGCGACCAACACCTATGGCGCCACTGCCAACCGCTCGACTCGCCGCAATCCGCCGAAGTGCGTTCACAGGGCAAAACCTTCCTCAACTTTTGCAGCAACGACTACCTCGGCCTCGCCAACCACCCCAAATTGCGCCAAGCCGCGCACCACGCCATCGACCAATGGGGCTGCGGGGCCGCCGCCGCCCACCTAGTTTGCGGCCACATGACCCCGCACCAAGACCTCGAACACCGCCTCGCCGATTTCGTCGGAGCCGAACGCGCCCTGCTATTTTCCACCGGCTACATGGCCAACCTCGGCATCCCCCAATCCCTCCTCCAGCGCGGCGACCTGCTAATAGAAGACCGCCTCAACCACGCCTCCCTCATCGATGCCGCCCACCTCTGCCGCGCCACCCTGCGCCGCTACCCACACCGCGACCACCAACGCGCCGCGCAACTCTTAACCACTAGCCAAGCCCCCCGCAAACTGCTCAGCACCGACGCCCTATTCAGCATGGACGGCGACCGCGCGCCCATCGCCCACCTAAACGCCGCCACCCAAAAATCCCATGCCCTACTGCTACTCGATGACGCCCACGGCTTCGGCGTCCTCGGCCCCTGCGGCGCCGGCAGCTACGCCGAACAGAACCTCACCCCCAGCGGCCACCGCCTACTCCTCGCCACCCTCGGCAAAGCCGCCGGCGGCTTCGGAGCCTTCGTCGCCGGCGACGCGCTCTACATCGACCAACTACGCCAACACGCCCGCCCCTACCTCTACACCACCGCACCGCCCCCCGCCCTCGCCGCCACCGCCCTCGCCGCCCTCAAACTCATCGCAACCGAATCCTGGCGGCGCGACAAACTGCACGAATCCATCCACTACTTCCGCACCCAAGCCGCCAAACGCGGGCTAAAACTCCTACCCTCCGAAACCCCCATCCAACCCCTGCTACTAGGCACCGCCGCCCGCGCCCTGCAAGCCAGCCGCCAGCTCGCCGACCAAGGCATCTGGGTCACCGCCATCCGCCCCCCCACAGTCCCCCCCAACACCGCCCGCCTCCGCATCACCCTAACCACCGCCCACACCCAACCCCACCTAAACCACCTCCTAACCGCCCTAACCCAACTCAACCAAACCCCACAATAAACGCCCAACCAGCCCCCCGCACAGATTGACAGCACAAGACAGTTAGCTTTCAATTCCATCACCCCTAACGGAGAAAGACAATGCAACCCAACGACCTAAAGTTCGTCGGCCTTTGGCAGCGCACCGGCTCCACCTTGATCGACAACGCCATCGTCTTCGCCCTAACCGCTGTCCCCCTACATCTCCAATACGGCGAGGCACATTGGACCCGCGAAACCGTTACCGTCCTTGGCCCCTTAGATTTCATGGTTTCCTACGTACTCCCGACAATCGCCGTTATTTGGTTCTGGCGAGCAAAACAAGCCACCCCCGGCAAAATGGCCATCCAAGCCAAAATCGTGAATGCCCGCACCGGGCAACCCCCCTCCACAGCCCAATGCATAGGCCGCTACCTCGCGTACATCCCTGCAACACTCCCACTCGGCCTAGGACTACTCTGGATCTCCTTCGATTCACGCAAACAAGGCTGGCACGACAAACTAGCCCGCACAGTAGTCGTCTCCCCCAAAACAATCATCGCCCCCCAGATTGTCACCGCCAAAGAAGTCTCCTTCGCCGAAAGCTAGTCGTGCCCGCGCCACTTGACCTCGCCTTGCGCCCGCCACCGCCCAACCACAGCCCACTCGCAAAATCAGCGACCCAAACCGATTGACAGCACAAAACCGCTGGTTTTCAATTTCACATTAACCAGAGAGAGGACACCCCCATGGAAAGCAGCAATCTAAATTACATCGGTTTCTGGCCGCGTGTAGGAGCCTCGCTAATTGATTTAGCTATCCTCGGTGTTTTAACTGCGCCCATCCTCACTTTCCACTACGGCGAATCGTATTGGGTGCGTGAGGAGTTTGGTCTAGCCGGACCCCTAGACTTCATCCTGTCTTATGCATTCCCGGCCCTTGCCGTTATTCTGTTCTGGTCCGTCAAACAAGCCACCCCCGGCAAAATGGCCATCCACG
>JACONM010000030.1 GCA_014323765.1 Cellvibrionales bacterium
GCAGAAGACTGAGGCGGATATTGAAGCTCTGCGGCAAGAAACTAGGGCTGGGTTTGAGGCTTTGGGACAGAAAACCCAATCTGATACTGAAGCTTTGGGGCAGAAGACTGAGGCGGATATTGAAGCTCTGCGGCAAGAAACTAGGGCTGGGTTTGAGGCTTTGGGACAGAAAACCCAATCTGATACTGAAGCTTTGGGGCAGAAGACTCAGTCTGATATTGAGGCTTTGGGGCAGAAAACTCAGTCGGATATTGAGGCTTTGGGGCAGAAAACTGAGTCGGATATTGAGGCGTTACGGCAGGAAACTAGGGCTGGGTTTGAGGCTTTGGGGCAGAAAACTCAGTCGGATATTGAGGCTTTGGGGCAGAAGACTGAGGCGGATATTAAAAATTTGGATGCTCGTATGAGTGGCAAGTTTTTGCTTTTGAATTGGATGCTTGGGTTGGTTACGGTGGCTACGGTGTTGCCGTGGATCGAGCGGGTGTTTTTTGGTGGGGGTTGAGTTTCGTTTTTGGGGTGGTTGTTGAGCCCTTTTTTCGGGCTTTTTTCTAAGCATTTCGAATTCAATGGCCAGCCCCTCTCCATACCCTCCAGAGCAACCCCCCAAACCCCCCTTGTCAGGGGGGCTTCGATCTGGGAAATCCCCCCTTGTTGGGCGGGGTTATTGGCGGAATAGGTGGTGGCATAGTTCGGTGGGGAAGCCGCGGGTGGCTAGGAAGCGTTGGCGTTTTTGGCGGGCTTGGAAGGTTGGGGGTGGGGTGTTGCCGAATTTGCGTTGGGCGGCTTGGCGGGCGTGGTCGGGCCAGTCGGCGGCGTGGGGGTGTAAGGCTTCTTGGATGGCGGATTGGGGGATGCCTTTGGTGCGTAGGGCGTGGGCGATTTTTAGGGGGCCTTGGCCGCGTTGGATTTTGGCGGCGATGAAGCGGGTTAGGAAGCGGGCGTCGGACTGTAGTCCTTCGGCGGCGAGATTGTCGAGGACTTGGGCGACTAGGGCGCGGTCGAAGCGTACGTTCAGGCGGTTGGCGAGCTCTTGGCGGGCGTGTTCGCGGCGGGCGAGTAGGTTTAGGGCGGCGCGGCGGATTTGGGGGATCTGAGGATCGGTGGGCGGTCGGATGCCGCTTTCTGCTTGCGCCTGATCCATCTTCAGCCTCTCGTGTGGTTCACTCTGTTTGCTTAGTCTATCTGCGGATGGTGTCCTGCTCTGCCTTTTTTCACTTACGTTTTTTTACGTGCTGGAGGAGGCGGCGTTTTTTTTTGGCTTGGCGGGGGGTTAGTTGGTTTTTGCGGCCGGCGTAGGGGTTGGGGGCGGTGCGGAGTTCTAGGCGGATGGGGGTGCCGGCGAGGCCGAGGGCCCCGCGGAAGTGCTTTTCTAGGTAGCGTTGGTAGTGGTCGGGTAGGGCATCGGTTTGGGTGCCGTGGAGGACGAGGACGGGGGGGTTTTGGCCGCCGGCGTGGGCGTAGCGCAGCTTGATGCGGCGGCCGCGGACTAGGGGTGGGGGGTGGCGGGCGGTGGCTTGTTCGAGGATGCGGGTCAGATGGGCGGTGGGCAGGGGGCGGGTGGCGGATTCGTAGGCGCGGTCGATGGCTTTGTGGAGGGCGGCGAGGCCGCTGCCGGTTCGGGCGGAGATCGGGTGGCATTCGGCGAAGTCGGCGAATTGCAGGCGGCGGTCTAGGCTGGCTTTGATTTGGCGGCGGGCGAGGTCGGGGGTGCTGTCCCATTTGTTGAGGGCGATGACGAGGGCGCGGCCGGCGTGGATTATTTGGCCGCAGAGGTGGAGGTCTTGGTCGACGAGGCCCTCTTGCGAATCGATGAGGAGCAGGGCGAGGTGGGAATCGGCGATGGCTTGCAGGGTTTTGACGATGGAGAATTTTTCGATGGTTTCGCGGACGTTTTTGCGGCGGCGGATGCCGGCGGTGTCGATGAGGGTGTAGGGTTTTTTGTTGCGCTGGTAGGGGAGGTAGAGGCTGTCGCGGGTGGTGCCGGGTTGGTCGCTGACTAGGGCGCGGTCTTGGCCGAGGAGGCGGTTGGCGAGGGTGGATTTGCCGACGTTGGGGCGGCCGACTAGGGCGATGCGGATGCCGTCTGGGGGCGGTTCGGTTTGGAGGTTGGTTTTTTGGGGGAACAGGGCGGCGAGCTGGGCGGCGAGGGAGGTTATGCCGCGGCCGTGGGCGGCGGAGATGGGGTGGACTTGGCCTAAGCCGAGGCGGTAGAACTCGGCGGTGGCGGTGGTCGGATCGGTGCCGTCGATCTTGTTGGCGGCGAGCAGGACGGGGGTTTTTTGTTTGCGGAGCTGGGTGGCGAGGTGCTCGTCTTCGGGGGTGGGGCCGCTGCGGGCGTCGACTAGGAAGACGATGGCGGTGGATTCTTGGATGGCGGTCTGGGCTTGGGCGGCGACGGCTTGGTCTAGGTCGGTGGCGGTGGAGCGGATGCCGCCGGTGTCGATCAATAGGCAGCGGGTGCCGTTTAGGGTGGCTTGGCCGTATTGGCGGTCGCGGGTGAGGCCGGGGTGGTTGGCGACTAGGGCGGCGCGGGTTTTGGTGAGGCGGTTGAAGAGGGTGGATTTGCCGACATTGGGGCGGCCGACTAGGGCGATGACGGGGAGCATGGTCGGCGGCGTGGTGTGGGCGGCTTATTCTAGTTCTTCGACCTTGTAGGCGGAGAGGGTGCCGCCGTTGTCGAGCAGGAGTAACACCCCGTTGTGTAACAGGGTGGGGGTGCGGATGCCTTGGCGACCGATTTTGTGGCGGCCGATGGTGGTGCCGCTGCGGCGGTCGAGCAGGTGCAGGTAGCCGCGGTAGTCGGCGACGGCGACGTAGAGGTTGGCGACCGCGGGGGCGTTGAGTTGGCGGTTGGCGTAGGCGGCGGTGGCCCAGAGTTCGGTGCCTTCGAAGGCGTTGAAGGCGCGGATTTGGCCGCTGGATTCGGTGATGACGAGGGAGCCAGCGTGGGCGGCGGGGGCGGTGCTGGCGGAGGCGGATTGGAACCAGAGGGCGCGACCGGTGGCGGGTTGCAGGGCCATTAGGCCGGCTTGGAAGGCGAGGGCGTAGAGGGTGCCTTTGTGGTAGAGGGGGCGGCCATCGATGTCGACCATGCGTTCTAGGTCGGTGCGCCCTTGCGGGGTGCCGACGCGGGCTTCCCAGAGTTGGGTGCCATCGCGCAGGGCGTAGGCGGCGAGTTTGCCGCTGTCTTGGCCGATGATTGCGGCGGGGAGGGGGCGACCGCTGGCGGTGGGGAGGTCGGGGATGATGAGGGGTGGAGCGGTGCCGCGCAGGGTTAGGAGGGGGAGCTGGGTGTCGGCTTGCCAGCGGGGGCTGCCGTCGGCGGCGTTGAGGCCGTGGATGCGGCCATCGAGGCTGGTGACGATGACGGTGTGGCCGTCGGTGGCGGGGGGGGCGAGAACTTCGCTGCTGACGCTGGTTTGCCAGAGTTGGGTGCCGGTGGCTTGATCGAGGGCGAGGACTTGGCCTTGGCCGGTGCCGAGTAGGACTTTGCCGTGGGCGGCGCCGGTGGCACCGGTGAGCGGGGTGTTTTTTAGGCGTTTTTGCCAGATGCGGGTGCCGGTTTGGAGGTCGATGGCGGTGACTGTGCCCGTGCGGTCGGCGGCGTAGACGGTGCCTTGGTCGATGGCGGGGAGGAGTGGCGGGTGGATCTGGCCGGGGCCGCGGCCTAGGTCGTGGTGCCAGAGGCGGTGGACCGTTAGGCGGGGGGTGAAGTCTTGCAGTTTGGCGGGGGCGGTGGGGTCGAGCTCTTCGTCGCCGCCGCCGAAAAAGGCGCAGGCGGAGAGG
>JACONM010000031.1:0-10050 GCA_014323765.1 Cellvibrionales bacterium
GTAGCGAATCTCGATGTGTTCGCGTTCGGCTAGACGCCGTGCTGCGCCGTTGGCACGCACATTGAAGCCGACCACGATGGAGCCGGTAGTCAGGGCCAAGTTGATATCGGATTCGCTGATGCCGCCCACCCCGGCAGGGATCAGCTCGACCCCCACCTCCGCATTGCCGAGCTCGCCGAGGGCCGCGGTGAGGGCTTCGGCGGAGCCGCGCACATCGGCTTTGAGCACCACCGACAGCAGCTTTTTCTTCCGCTCGCCGCCCATGTCGGCAAACATGGTCTCTAGGCTGGCTTTTTGCTGGCGGCTTTGGCGTTCGGTGCGCTCGGCAGTGCGGCGGAAATCGGCCACCTCACGCGCCTTGCGCTCATCCGGCACCACCAAAAACTCATCGCCAGCATCCGGGGCGGAATCCAAGCCGATGACCTCCACCGGCACCGATGGGCCGGCATGGTTGACTTTGGCGCCGGTCTCATCGGTCATGGCACGGATGCGCCCAAAGGAATCGCCGGCCAGCAGAATGTCGCCGCGCTCCAGCTGGCCGCGCTGGACCAGTGCAGTGCAAACGGCACCGCGCCCCTTTTCCACGCGCGATTCGATAATCACCCCGCTGGCCGCACCGCTCGCCGGGGCCTGCAATTCCAATAGCTCGGCTTGCAGGGAAACCGCCTGCAGCAGGGCCTCGACCCCCTCGCCAGTGTGCGCCGATACGGGCACAAACTGCACATCGCCGCCCCAGTCTTCGGCGGTCACATCCAGCCGTGCCAGCCCGGTTTTGACCTGCTCTGGGTCCGCGCCCTCTTTGTCGATCTTATTGACCGCGACAATCAGCGGCACTTTGGCGGCACGGGCGTGTTGCACGGCTTCTTCGGTTTGTGGCATGACCCCGTCATCGGCGGCCACCACCAGAATAATCAGATCGGTGCAGTTGGCCCCGCGAGCGCGCATGGCGGTGAAGGCGGCATGTCCGGGGGTGTCGAGGAAGGTGATCTTGCCGTGCTTAGTCGCGGCGACGTAGGCACCGATGTGTTGGGTGATGCCGCCAGCCTCGCCCGCCGCCACCTGAGATTTGCGGATGGTGTCGAGCAGCGAGGTCTTGCCGTGGTCCACATGCCCCATGACCGCCACCACCGGGGCGCGCGCCTCCTCGGTTCTGTTTATTTCCGCCTCCAGTGCGGCGATCAGGCTGTCCTCGACCTCCGTGGCCGAGAGCAGGACGGGTTTGTGGCCTAACTCTTCGACCAGCAGCGCGGCGGTGTCCTGATCAATGGAATCGGTGACGCTGGCCATCTCGCCCATATTCATCAGCTGCTTGATCAATTCGCCGCTCTTGACCGCGCAACGGCGCGCTAACTCGCCGACCTGAATGGTTTCCGGCAGAGCGACCTCGTGAACTTGCGCCACGGTGGGGCGGGTGAAGGTGTGCTTGTTTTTGGCACGTAGTTTGGCGACCTCGGCGGCGCGTTCGCGGGCGCGTTCTTCGGCTTCGAACTCCTCGTCCTCGCGCAGGGCGAAATCCTGCGGGCGGTGCGAGTGCTTGCGCCAATCCTTGCTCTCGTGCTCGGACTGCACCCTAGCGCGTCCGCGAGCGCGGCGTTTGCGCGTCGCCGGTTCGCTGGCCGGGGCGGCGGTACGGCGACTGGCGGGCTTGGCGGTGGTCCGCTCGCGCTCGGTGGTCGGCGTGGCGGGGGCTGTGGTTTTGGATTCGGGATCGTGCTGGCGGGCTTCGGTGGTTTCACGCTTTTTGGCGGCCTCGGCTTCGCGCCGCGCTTGTTCGGCCTCATCGGCTTTGCGGCGCACCTCTAAGGCATTCAGGCGGCGTTGTTCGGCATCATCGAGGGCGCTGTCGGCGGCTGGTGGTGGCGGGGTGGCGGGGGTGCTGGCTGGTTGCTGCTGCGCTTGTTGTTCCACCTGCGCCTGTGCCTGGACTTCGGCCTCGGTTTGCTTGACATAGGTGCGTTTTTTGCGCGTCTGAACGTTGACCATCTTCTTGCCGCCAGCCGATGCCTTGACGCGCAGGGTTTGCGTCTCCTTGTTCTTGAGGGTGATCTTTTTGGCCTCAGGGGTCGCCTCGGTACCGGCACCGCGGCGGGCGTTTAGGTAACGCAACAGCGCCTGCATTTCTTGCGCGGAGATCGCATCGCCTGCCGAACTGTGGCGCAGCCCAGCATCTTGCATCTGCGCGAGCATCTGCTCCTCAGTCTTCTTGGCTTTACGGGCCAGCTGGCTGACTGTTATTTGCGTCATGGATATCTCCGCGTTCCCGATTCACCTGAGCCGCTGCGCTAGAGCCACTAGGCGGCTTCCTCCTTGTCGGCAAACAAGGGGGCGCGGGCGGCCATGATTAGCTTAGCGGCGCGTTCTTCATCGATGCCGGGGATTTCCAGCAGGTCGTCGATCGCTTGCTCGGATAGATCCTGCATGGAGCAGATGCCGTGGGTTCCCAGTGATTTGGCGGTGGCCGGGTCCATGTTGTCCATCCCCAGCAGGGTCTCGTCCGGCTCCGTCCGTTCCGCGGTGGCCGGCCCCTGAGTGAGCAGCGCATCACGGGCGCGGTTGCGCAGCTGCTCGGCAATTTCCGTGTCAAAACCGTCCACCGCGGCCAACTCTTCCAATGGCACATAGGCGACCTCTTCTAGGCCGGCGAAGCCCTCCTCGACCAGCCGGGTGGCGACCGCTTCATCCACCTGCAAACGCTGCATAAAGTCGGCGATGCCCTGCGCGGCTTCTTCCTGCTGTTTGGAATCGGCTTCTTCCTCGCTCATTACATTGATGTTCCAGTGGGTCAATTCTGAAGCTAGGCGCACATTTTGCCCGGCGCGGCCAATCGCTTGGGCCAGATTTTCCTGCTTGACCACCACATCCATGCTGCGGGAATCTTCATCCACGACGATGGATTCCACCTCAGCCGGTGCCAGGGCGTTGATCACCAGCTGCGCCGGGTTGTCGTCCCAGAGGACGATGTCGACGCGCTCGCCGTCCAACTCGTTGGACACCGCCTGCACCCGGGCACCGCGCATGCCGACGCAGGCCCCGACCGGGTCCATGCGGCGGTCGTTGGTTTTGACCGCAATTTTGGCGCGCACACCGGGGTCGCGCGCCGCCGAGCGCACCTCGATGACGCGGTCGCCGATCTCCGGCACCTCGATTTCAAACAGGCGGATCAGCATGTTTTTGCTGGCGCGGCTCATCAGCAGCTGCGGGCCGCGGCCTTCGCGGTCGATCTGTTCCAGCACTGCACGGATGCGGTCGTTGACGCGGTAGATTTCACGCCCGACTAGCTCCTCGCGTGGCAGCACGCCCTCGGCGTTGTTGCCCAGATCGATGATGATGTTGTCGCGGGTGACCTTTTTCACCGAGCCGTTGAAGAGCTCGCCCTCGCGCCCGGTAAATTTCGCCACCACCTGCTCGCGCTGTGCATCGCGCACCTTTTGCACGATGACCCCTTTGGCGGCTTGGGCGGCGATGCGGCGGAATTCGGCGTTGCCCAGATCGAAATTTTCCACTGGCTCTTCGTAGTAATCGTCCAGTTTCAGGGCGGGGTTTTTCTCCTCGGCTTGGTCTTCGTACAGGTGCAGGCGGTTGTCGAATTCGGGGAAGTTGTCGTCCACCACCTGCCAGCGGCGGAAGGTCTCGAAGGAACCTTTTTCACGGTGGATGGCCACGCGAATGTCGGCCATGTCGCTGTATCGCTTGCGGGTGGCGGCGGCCAGTGCTTGCTCGATGGCTTCGAAAATCACCGCCTGTTCCACGCCAGTCTCATTGGACACCGCCTCGACCACCAAGAGTATGTCCAGCACTTCCGTATCCATTGCTTGCTCCATTGTTTGCCTAGCCTCTGCGTTGTGAAGTTAAGTGAATTCGGGCACCACGCGGGCCCGTTCCAGGGTCTCCAGCGGCAAGACCCATTCCGCCTCGTCTTGGCGCAGTACGATCTGCGCATCCTCGACTGCCACTAGGCGGCCTTTGAAGTTGCGCCGACCGGTGCGCTCCCCACAATCGGGGCGCAACCGCACCTGGACTAGGCTGCCGATTGCGCCGCGGTAGTGGGCGATTTCGTACAGCCGGCGGTCCAGCCCGGGCGAGGAGACCTCCAGAGTGTAGGCCCCGCCGAGCGGGTCCTCCACATCGAGCAGCGCGCTGAGCTGGCGGCTGACGCGCTCGCAATCCTCGATGCGCACACCCTGCGGGCGATCGATAAAAACGCGCAGCAGGCGGCGGGGGCCGGCATTCCGATACTCGATGCCCCAAAGCTCGCAACCGAGGCCCGCCACCGTGGGCGCAAGCAGCGCGGCGAGGGCGGTTTCTTGGTCCATGGCTGGCATGGCTGCGCCCCGCACAACGCTAAAAAGAGGTCGCCACAAACAAAAAGTGAGCCTGCGGCCCACTCGAAACGTTCAATGCTGGGCCGCTAGAAGACCGCACCCGGAGCCTGCGGCAGTGCCCCGACCGAGCCAGCCGCTCCTTGCGCACTGGCAGGCATTGAGCAAGACCGGCACAAAAAACGGAAATGGGCAGATGCCAGTTCCGTTCGCGAGTCGCCATTTTAGTGCAATCCAAATGCAAATGTCCAGCCAGCGAGAAAATAATTTCACCCCGCCAGCCCCTGAAGTGCGGCGGCAATCGGGGTAAAATCGCCCGCGTCTTTCCGCCTGTCTATGCGCCCAATATTTTGCGCCTGAGATTCGATGCCCCATTCGGCTGACCGCCCCCGCCCTGAGACTCCGCCGCCTGCCGCTGTGTCGGGGGCGGCGACGGTAGACAATGCGCTGGAGGATTGGTTTGCCGCAACGGTAGGGCAGCGCATGCTTAAATCTGAAATGGACTTGATCGATGCCCAGTTCCGTCGTACTCCGCCGGGGCGCACCATGCTGCAGATCTCCCCGCTGTCCGCTGCGCTGCTTGGTACGCGATCGCGCCACTGTCTGAAAATTGCGGTGCTGCCCGGTATGCCGGCGGCCCCGGGTGCCGGCGGCGATTACCCGCGCTTGATTGCCATGCCGCTGGCGTTGCCGCTGGCCGCGGGAGCGGTCGATGTTCTGTTGCTTCATCACAGCTTGGAATTTGCCGGCGACCCGCAAGAGGTCCTGCGCGAGGCGGTGCGTACTCTGGCCCCGCACGGCCAGATGCTGATTATCTGCTTCAATCCGCGTTCGCTTTTGCATTGGTGCCGCCGTACCCCGCGCCCGCTCCACCGCCTGAGCGCGGTGCAAGTGAGCGGTTGGCTTAAATTGCTGAATTGCCGGGTGCGGTCGCCGGCTTTCGGCTGGTATGGGTTTGCGGGGCTGGATGCTTGGTTGACGCGGCAACGACTGCCGGGCGGCGGCTTTTACATGCTGCATGCGGTCAAGCATGTGGCCGGCTGGGTCGGCCCGAGCGCGTTGAAAGTGGCCCCGCGACGAGTGCGCTTGCCGCTGGCGACCGCTGCCAGCCGCCTAGGTGGGCCCGGCGGGTGAAATCCGTGGTCATCTACACCGATGGAGCCTGCCGCGGCAATCCCGGGCCGGGCGGCTGGGGGGTGCTGCTGTGTGCGGGCGATAAGCGCAAGGAACTCTGGGGCGGGCAGGCGAACACGACCAATAACCGCATGGAGCTGACCGCCGCCATCGAGGGGCTGGCCGCGCTGAAGGGGCCCTGCGAGCTGGTGCTGTACACCGATTCCACCTACGTGCTCAAGGGCATCACCGAGTGGCTGCCGCAATGGAAGGCGCGGAACTGGAAGACAGCGGCGAAGAAGCCGGTTAAAAATGTCGATCTCTGGCAGCGGTTGGAACAACAGATCGCCCCGCACCGGATCGACTGGCGTTGGGTGCGCGGGCACACCGGCGACCCGGGCAACGAGCGGGCCGATGCCTTGGCCAATCGCGGCATCGATGAGTTGGGATAAACTCTGACCGGCCCGGCACATAGTTTCTAAAACGGATTCTAGGGGGGATTGAAAATGCGACAGGTCACTTTGGACACTGAGACCACCGGTCTGGAGGTCAGGCAGGGGCATCGGATTATCGAGATCGGCTGTGTCGAGCTGGTCGATCGCCGCCTGACCGGGCGCACTTGGCACCAATATATCCAGCCGCAGCGGGAGATCGATGCGGGGGCCGCCGAGGTTCACGGGATCACTAATGAGATGCTGGCCGATAAGCCGCTTTTCGCGGCGGTGGCGGACGAATTTCTGGCTTTTATCGAGGGGGCCGAGCTATTGATTCACAATGCGCCCTTTGACCTAGGATTTCTTAACCAGGAGATGAAGTTGCTCGACAGTGCGCAGCCCATCGACAAGCGTTGCAAAGTAGTTGACACCCTGCTGGAGGCGCGCCACAAACACCCGGGGCAGCAAAATAGCCTAGATGCGCTCTGCAAGCGTTATCAGGTGGACAGCTCGGCGCGGGACCTGCACGGTGCCTTGCTGGATGCGCAGCTGTTGGCGCAGGTTTATCTGGCGATGACCTGCGGGCCAACCTATCTGGCATTGGACGGCGACGAGGCCGCACCCGGCGGCATGGAGGTGCCCGGCTCCCACGGCTTTACGCCCATCGAGCGCAACGGGTTAAATCTGCGGGTAACGACGGTCAGCGAGGCTGAGGAGCAGTCTCACCAAGCGTATTTGCAGCGGCTGGCGGCGGAGTCTGGCGATACGGTCTGGGCCGCGGAGGCGGGTGCCAGCCCCTAGCCGATGGCTAATTTTCAGCGCGAGGGGGGCATTGAGCCGTGTCCATGTTTGGGCCCATGTTGGTCGCGAGTCTGAAGCGTGGGTGCGGGCTTTTTGGCGGATTCCGCCAGATGTGGAGATCTGGGAATATGACTGTGTGTGGGCAGCTGATCCTGCTCGGTGGCGTTTGGCAGGCTGAATAAAGGCGCCTATCATGCTGCCTGTTGCCCGCTTTTACCCAATTCAGAAACGAGGTCGATCATGATTATTCAGCCTAAGGTGCGGGGGTTTATTTGCACCAATGCTCATCCTACTGGCTGTGCTGCCGAGGTGCAGCGGCAGATCGACTATGTGCGCGCTCAGGGGCCGATCTCGGCGGCGGGGCGGAAGGTGTTGGTGATCGGGGCCTCCACGGGCTATGGCTTGGCCTCGCGCATTAGTGCCGCTTTTGGGAGTGGGGCGGCTACTTTGGGGGTGTTTCTGGAAAAACCCGGCAGCGCGACCCGCACTGCTAGTGCTGGCTATTACAACAGTGCCGCTTTACAGGCAGCGGCGCGTGGGGCTGGCCTTTACGCCGAAGCGATCAATGGCGATGCCTTTTCCGATGAGATCAAGGCCCAGACCATCGCCAAAATTCGGGCGGATATGGGGCAGGTCGATCTGGTGGTCTACAGCCTGGCTGCGCCGCGGCGTAGCGACCCGCACACCGGGCAGGTTTATCAATCCTGCCTGAAGCCGATTGGTGCGGCGGTGACTCGCAAGACGCTGGATACCAATAAAAATTTGGTGCATGAAGTGACCATCGAGCCGGCCACAGAAGAGGAGATCGCCAGCACGGTGAAGGTGATGGGCGGCGAGGATTGGGAGCTGTGGATGGATGCGCTGCTCGATGCCGAGGTGTTGGCGCAGGGGTGCAAAACCGTGGCCTACACCTACATCGGCGGCGAGATTACCTGGCCGCTTTACGGGCATGCCACCATCGGGCGCGCTAAGGAAGATTTGGACCGGGCGGCGCATAGCATTGATCGGCGGCTGGTGGACATCGATGGGGCGGCGCGGGTGGCGGTGCTGAAGGCGGTGGTGACGCAGGCGAGTTCCGCCATTCCGATCATGCCGCTCTATTTGTCGCTGCTGTTCCGGCTGATGAAGGAGCGCGGGGTGCATGAGGGCTGCATCGAGCAGATCTACGGGCTGTTTAAGGACGGGCTTTATGCCGCCGATGCGCCGCTGGATGAAATGCGGCGTTATCGCTGTGATGGCAAGGAATTGGATGCGGGCATTCAGGATGAAGTGGCCCGCCTCTGGGAGCAGGCCACCACCGAGAACTTCCAGCAGATCGCCGATTATCAGGGCTACCGCGATGACTTTTTGCGGCTGTTTGGTTTTGCCGTGCCGGGCATCGATTACGGGGCTGAGGTCAGCCCGCTGGTGGAACTCTAGGCGGTCGGGGGCATTTATTTTGGCAAACGGGCGCACGGTGGATATTGCAGGCAGCTTGGTCGCGCTGGTTACGCCCATGGCCCGCGATGGAGCCATCGACTGGGCGGCTTTGCGGCGGCTGGTCGACTGGCAAATTGCGCAGGGCACGGATGGCATTGTCAGCGTGGGCACCACTGGCGAGTCGCCGACCTTGGATGCGGGCGAGCATATGGAGGTCATCCGCGTCACGGTCGAGCAGGCGGGCGGGCGGGTGCCGGTGATTGCCGGCAGCGGGGCCAATTCCACGCGGGAGGCCATCGAGTGGACTCGCGGGGCCGCCGAGCGCGGCGCGGATGCCTCCCTGCAAGTGGTGCCCTATTACAACAAGCCATCGCAGGCGGGCCTGTACGCGCATTTTGCGGCCATCGCGGCGGCGACCGATATTCCGCTAATTCTGTACAACGTGCCCGGGCGCACCGTGGCGGACCTGAGCAACGCGACGGCATTGCGGCTGGCTGCCGACTGCGCAAATATCATCGGCATTAAGGATGCCACCGGCGATCTGGAGCGCGGGGCGGCGTTGATTGCGGAGGCACCGGCGGGTTTTCGGGTCTATTCCGGCGATGATGAAACGGCTCTGGGGCTAATGCAGCGCGGGTCCTGCGGCGATATTTCGGTGACCGCCAATGTGGCCCCGGCCCTGATGGCGGAGCTTTGCCGGCTGGCTTTGGCGGGCGAGGACGCAGGGGCGCGGGCCCGCGCCGAGCAGCTCGATGCCCGCTTGCAGCCGTTGCATCGGGCACTGTTTATCGAGCCGAGCCCGGCACCGGTCAAGTGGGCACTGGCGCAGATGGGGCTGATCGAGGGCGGCATCCGCTTGCCCATGCTGGAACTTGGCGATAGCGCGCAGCCGCAAATTCGTCAGCTGTTAGATGATTTGGAACTGCTATGACTCGTCGCCTTTGCACCGCACTGGTTTGCCTCGCCATTGGCTTGATTTCTGGCTGCTCTTATCTGGGCTTGGACGGGGTGTTCCGCGACCGCTCGGATGATTACCGCTTGGCGGAGGAATTGCCGCCGCTGCAAGTGCCGCAGGGGTTGGAGGCGGAGGATCTGGGCGAGATCTACCCGATTCCCGGCGGCGGCGAGGTGGTGCAATATCAGCTGGAGCGCAAATTTTCGGTGCCGCGGCCGCAGCCGGTGGCGGTCAATGAATCGGCCAACGAGGTGCGCATTCAACGCCTGCATCAGGACAGCTGGATTTTGCTGGCGGTCCCGCCGGCGGAGGCTTGGCCGCGGGTGCGCCAATTTTTGACCCATAGTGGCATTCCGGTGGCGCGCGCCGATGCGCAGGCCGGTCGCTTGGAGACCGCCGCGTTTGAGCTTAGCGACTCGCCGGGGTTGCGCCACCAGTTCCGCATTTCTCTGGTGCCCGGTGTGCAGCGGCGTACCACCGAGGTGAGCATTTTGCACCGCCAGTTTGCTGCCAATTCTGCGGCGGCGGCTTCAGCGACTTGGGCGGTGCGTTCGGAGGATCCGCAACGTGAGGCTTGGTTGCGCACCGGGCTGGCTGAAACGCTGGCCAGCCAAGTCGACTACGGCACCGCCTCGTTGCTCGGCGAGACCATTGGCGCGGCTCCGCGGGCGGAATTGATCGCCCCGGCGCAGGGTCTGCCCTATATCGAGATGCGCATGTCACGCGCCCGCGCTTGGGCATCGGTGGGGTATGCGCTGGCCCGCGATGGTTTTGCATTGCGCGAGCAACAGGCGGAGCCGGCGGTCTATTGGGTCGATTTTCAAGATCCGGCGGTTGAATCGCCCGGCTTTTGGCGGCGGCTGTTCGGGGCGCGCCCACCACCGCGGTCGTCTTATCGGGTGACAGTGGCGGAAGAACGGGGGCGAGTGTTGGTGCGCGTGGCCGAACTGGACAGACCGCCGCTGACGCAACGGGAAACGTTGTTGGTGTTGCAGCGCATTCGCGATAA
>JACONM010000031.1:10070-22363 GCA_014323765.1 Cellvibrionales bacterium
GGATTTTGCTGGCGGTCCCGCCGGCGGAGGCTTGGCCGCGGGTGCGCCAATTTTTGACCCATAGTGGCATTCCGGTGGCGCGCGCCGATGCGCAGGCCGGTCGCTTGGAGACCGCCGCGTTTGAGCTTAGCGACTCGCCGGATTTGCGCCACCAATTCCGAATTTCTCTGGTGCCCGGGGTGCAGCGGCGTACCACCGAGGTGAGCATTTTGCACCGCCAGTTTGCCGCCAATTCTGGGGCGGCGACGACGACTTGGGCGGTGCGTTCGGATGATCCGCAACGTGAGGCTTGGTTGCGCACCGGGCTGGCTGAAACGCTGGCCAGCCAAGCCGATTATGGCACTGCGTCGCTGCTCGGCGAGACTATTGGCGCGGCCCCGCGGGCGGAATTGATCGCCCCGGCGCAGGGTCTGCCCTATATTGAGATGCGCATGTCACGCGTCCGCGCTTGGGCTTCGGTGGGGTATGCGCTGGCCCGCGATGGTTTTGCATTGCGCGAGCAACAAGCGGAGCCGGCGGTCTATTGGGTCGATTTTCAGGATCCGGCGGCTGAATCGCCCGGCTTTTGGCGGCGACTATTCGGGGCGCGCCCACCACCGCGGTCGTCTTATCGGGTGACAGTGGCGGAAGAACGGGGGCGAGTGTTGGTGCGCGTGGCCGAACTGGACAGACCGCCGCTGACGCAACGGGAAACGTTGTTGGTGTTGCAGCGCATTCGCGATAATCTCACCTAAATTTTGCGGTGCTCATACTGCGAATAGCCTGTGGCGGGGGCGGCACATGAAACTATGCACACTTGGCAGTGGCAGCAAGGGCAATGCCACCCTGCTGGATTTTGCCGGCACCCTGATCATGGTCGACTGCGGTTTTGGCCCGCGTGAGTTGGCACGGCGGTTGGAGCGGGTCGGGGTGGCACCGGCGGACCTAGATGCATTGCTGATCACCCACGAGCACAGCGACCATATCAGCGGTGCAGCAGCCCAGGTAGCGCGCTTTAATACATCGGTCTACATGACTACCGGCACAGCCTGCGGCTGGACGGATGCTGAGCGCGTGGAGCCTCAAATTTTACGAGCGGGGGTCAGGCTAAAAATTGGGGCGGTGCAAGTCAGCCCGGTGGCGGTGCCGCACGATGCCCGCGAGCCGGTGCAGTTCGTCTTTCAGGTGGGGGCGGTCAAAGTGGGAGTGCTGACCGATCTGGGGCATATCAGTGCGCCCGTCTATGCACAGTACGCAGGCTGTCAAACCCTGCTGGTCGAGGCCAATCACGATCTGGACATGTTGCGCAGCGGGCCCTATCCGCCTTTTCTCAAGCGGCGAGTTGCGGGGGAGCAGGGGCAGCACCTGAACAACGATCAAGCCGCAGAATTTGTCGGCCACATTGCCGCCACAGGGCCGCTGCAAACCCTGATAATCGCCCACATGAGCTCAAAAAATAACAGCTCTGAGCGGGTGGCGGATGCTTTTGCAAGGACCGGCGTGGCGGTGCCGAACACGGTATTTGCCCGTCAGTCTGAACCTTCGGACTGGCTCAGCTTGGTTTGATGGAAGCCACTCGAAATCTGTCCACAATTTCTGTGGATAAGTCTGTTGATAATTGGGCAAAAAGGGCGGTGGACCCGCTATGGCACTGCCCGGACAACAGATTGAGTATTTTTTAGGCAGATGAAAAAGTGTAATAAAAACAGATACTTAGTTATTCACCCTACAAAAATCAATGACTTAGCGGGCGGTGCTAATAGTCTGCGTTAGGATTTGGTTGCAATGTGGAAAAATGGCGGGTGGGGTGTTCGCCGCGGGAGCCGTCTTAGGGCCGCGATTGGGGGGAAAGGGGCGAGATTGGCGGTATTCCGCGTCCAGTCTTGAGCTGGCGGTGCGGCGACGGTTGTGGGTTATTGCCCATGCCTGATGCCTGTTACTTGGGGGATGGTACTGGGGGCGGGGCGTAAAGCCGGCTATCACGGTGCCGGCTGTGCTGGTTAGAGGGGGCTGTTAGGTGGAGGAGGTTGGTTTGTCCGACGGGTCGGTGTAGGGGGGATCGTCCGGGTTGATGGTGGTGTCCTCATCGGGGGTATTGGCGTCGGCAATATCGAGATCGTCGAATTCATTGAACTCATCGGTGGGGCTGGCGGTGGGGTCGGTGAGGGCGGCATCGTCATCATTGATGCTGGAGTCGGTGGTGGCGAATGCCTCGTCGTCGGGGCTGGGGCTGGGGTCGGCCAGGGTGGAATCATCGGGGGTATCGACATGATCGGTGGCGGTATCATCGAATGCGGTGAGGGCGGGATCATCGGTAGTGGCATCGGTGGAATCGGGGGTAGCGATAACATCGGTTGCGGTGGCGGCAGCGGCGGCGGTTGCGGTGGTGGCAGCGGCGGTGGTGGTGGCGGTAGCGGAGAGGTTTTCTTCGGCTTCGTCATGGCTTTCATTACGGTTTTCGTTGCTTGCGGCGGCTTCGGCTAGGGCCTGTTTTTCTAGCTGGCCTTTTAGGTAGAAGGAGGCGAGGGCCAGCATGACGCCGGTTGCCGCGCAGATTAGGGCCAGCGAGCCGAACCAGACTAGGGCGACTATGCCGACCGAGCGGCGGGTGACTTCGGAGGGCGATTCTTTGCCGTAGGCGTACATGGCCATGCGGTAGACCTGATTAGCGTTGATCAGGTGGTTGATATCGGCTTGGATATTGCGCTGGTCGTTGCGCAGCAGGAAGATTTTGTCTTCGATTTCGTTGACTAGCACGGTGACATTATCGAGCTCTTCCTGTTTTTCGGCGCGCAGGGCGGCTAATTGCTCTTCCTGCTCGCGCTTGCTGCGGGCGTAGCGTTGGCGGCTTTGGGCGGCACTGCTGGCGGTTTGGTTTTTCAGGCGCACGTTGGAGGCGGTGCGCTCTTCGATTTCCTGCTGGCGGGCTTCGATAAGCTCATTGACATCGGCGAGGCGGCGTTCGTATTTTTGGTTGGTGAAGCCGAGTTGCTGGCGCAGTTGCTCCTCTACATCGGTTTGCTTGGTCAGGGCATCGCTACCGAGGTAGCCGCTGGTGATCTCGCGCAGCTGCTCGTTTTTGGCGGCGATCAGGTTGCGGTAGCGTTGTTCGACCCCGGCGCGGGTGAGGAAGTTGGCGGCGGCGACGCGCTCTTCCATTTCGGCTTTTAATTCTTCGAGTTCGGCGATCAGGCGTTCGCGCTCGTCGCTGGAGCCGGAGATGCTGCCGATCAGCAGGGCGGAGAAGCGGTCTTCGATCTGCTCGCGCTCGGCGTTCCAGTCGTCGTAATACTTATCGCGGCGTTCCATCAGGACGAGAATTTCGTCGTCCAGTTCCTCTTTGAAGTCGTAACTGATGCCTTGCAGGGTGTTTTGGCTGCTGCGGTTCACTCGGGCGAGATTGGCGCGGTATTCCTCATCGATGGCGGCCTGTTCGGCGGCGATCTCGGCCTCTAGGCTTTCTTCGGTGATGGTGCGAATGCGCTCTCTGCGTCTTTCTAGAAGTTCGATTTCTGCGTTGACGTTCTCGATGTCGTTTTGGCGCAGGCTGATGGCGTAGTTGAGGTTGGAGAAGTTGCGCTCGAAGCCGTTGAGCATGGTCTCGAAGGTGACGATGCAGAGGAACATGGTGAAGAACATCAGCAGCGGCGTCCAGAAAATGTGGCGCGCGTTCATGCAGGCGAAGGCCATGGGGATCTTGCAGAGCTCGACCACGGCCACCAGCACAAAGGGCAAACCCGCCACCAGCACGGAGGCGGCCCCGGCGAAGAACCCGCCGCTGCCCTCGCGGGCGAAAGCGGCACTGGCGGAAATGGAGACGACTATTGAGATGGTCAGGCCGATGCTGACGGCGATGATCTCGACGGTCCAAGCGAGTCGCAACAGAAAGCCAGCGTAACGGCGTTTGTAATTTCTGTAGTCCAGCGCGTCATCTATCATGGTTTTGTTCCCTCAAAAAACGGGCGGAGGCGGCATTGCTTTGCGCAACTTGCTGTAACTATACAACACCGCGGGGGGGGGGGGGACATTTTTTAGCTTGGTCCGCGGGTCGCTGGCGAGCAGTGGGCGGTCAAGCCTAGCAGAATCGCCGTATAAATGTCGGCCAACTGGTCGAGGTCGGCGGTGCGCACGTGTTCGTCGACTTGGTGGATGCTGGCGTTCACTGGGCCCAGTTCCACCACTTGGGCACCGGTGGGGGCGACGAAGCGACCGTCTGAGGTGCCGCCGGCGGTGGATAGGCGCGGTTTCTGGCCGGTGACTGACTCGGTGGCGGTTATGCATGTCTCGAGTAGGGGGCCGGCGGTGGTTAGGAAGGGCTGGCCGGACAGATTCCAGTCTAGTTCATAGTGGGTGCCGGCGTGGAGGCCGCAGTCGGCTAGGATGGCGGTGGTTTGCGCCTGCAGGTCGGCGGCGGTTTGGGCATTGGAAAAGCGGAAGTTGAAGTGGGCTTCTAGGGTGGCGGGAATTACGTTGGTTGCGCCGGTGCCGGCGGCGAGGTTGGATATTTGGAAGCGGGTGGCGGGGAAGTGTGCATTGGCTAGGCCCCATTGCTGCGCTGCCAGCCGGGCTAGGGCCGGGGCGGCGAGGTGAATTGGGTTGCGGGCATGCTGCGGATAGGCCACGTGCCCTTGTTTGCCGTGGACGCGCAGGTGCCCGCCGAGCGAGCCGCGGCGGCCGTTTTTTAGGGTGTCGCCGAGCCGTTCGGATGAGCTGGGTTCGCCGACTAGGCACCAGTCGATCTGGATCCCTTGCTGTTTTAGATGCTCGATGATGCGGGCGGTGCCGTCGGTGGCGGGGCCTTCTTCGTCGCTGGTCAACAGCCATGCCAGTCGATAGCCCGGTTGTGGGCATTGGCGGATAAAGCGTTCGGTGGCGGTGAGCATGGCGGCTAGGCTGCCTTTCATGTCGGCTGCGCCGCGGCCGCTTAGCTGGCCGTTTTTTAGGCGGGGTTCGAAGGGGGGGTGTTGCCAGGCGGATTCGTCGCCGGGTGGGACTACATCGGTGTGGCCTAGGAAACAAAACAACGGGCCGCTATCGCCTTTAATCGCCCAGAGGTTGTCTACTTGGCCGTAGCGGAGGTGTTCGACTGTGAAGCCTAGGGCTTGGAGGCGGGCACCGAGTAGCGGTTGGCAGCCGGCATCGTTTGGGGTTATCGAGCGGCGGCGCAGTAGCTCCATGGCGAGATCTAGGGTGGCGGAGGGGGCGGGCATGGCGGCGGGCGGTTTAGCAGAGGGTGTGAGCCGTATCGGGGAAGGTGCCGCGGGTGACTTCATCGGCATAGAGGGCGAGGGCGGCTTGGATGGAGTCGGCGTGCGCTAGGTAATTTTTGGCGAATTTGGGGGGGGTGGCTGAGATGCCGAGCGCATCGTAGGCGACTAGGACTTGGGAGTCGGTGTGCGGGCCGGCGCCGATGCCGATGACTGGGATGCGGAGTGCGGCGGTGATGGTTTTGGCGAGTTGGGCGGGGACGCATTCGAGCACTAGCATGTCGGCCCCGGCTTGTTCTAGGCAGCGGGCGTCTTCGAGGATTTGCTGGGCTGCGGCGGGGGCGGTGCCCTGCATCCGGTAGCCGCCGAGCTTGATCGCCGATTGCGGCAGTAAGCCGAGGTGGGCGCAGAGGGGGATGCCGCGCTCGCTCATCTGGCGCACGGTCTCGGCCAGCCATGCGCCGCCCTCCAGTTTGACCATGTGGGCACCGGCACGCATGAGTTCGGCGGCGTTGGCGAGGGCTTGTTCGGGGCGGGCGTAGGATAGAAAGGGCATGTCGGCCATCAGGAAACAGTGGCGGGTGCCGCGCCCGACGCAGCGGGTGTGGTAGGCCATTTCTTCAATCTTGACCGGCACCGTGGAGCTGCGCCCTTGGATCACGTTGCCGAGCGAGTCGCCGATTAGCAGGCAGGCGATGCCGGCTTGTTCCGCTAGGCGTGCTAGGCTGGCATCGTAGGCGGTCAGGGTGGCGAATTTGCGCCCGGCGGATTTGGCGGTGCGCAGGCGGGCTAGGGTTTGCTTTTCCATTTATGGCTCGTGCGTTAGCGGGGTGTCATAGCGGCGGTCGCTGCCGGGGGCGAGCAGGGTTTGGGTGAGCTCGCGATAGTGGTCCGGGTCGGCGGCGAAGTCGAGCTTGGCGGCGGTGCGGGGTCGTCTTTGGGTTGGGGGCGGTGCAAGCGGGTTAGCCAGCTGGTTACGGGGTGGCCGGCGATGCGGAGGTCGGGGTAGAGTTCCGCCAGTGGTTGGAGCACGAAGGCGCGGCGGTGGAAGTGTGGGTGCGGTAGCTGTAAATGGGGGCTGTTGCGGCGGTGCTGGCCGTAGCAGAGGATGTCTAGATCGATGGTGCGCGGGCCCCATTTTTGGCGGCGCACTCGGCCCATTTGCTGTTCGATTTGCTGGAGCCGGGCGAGGAGGTCGTCCGGGGCTAGGGTGGTTTGCAGGCCGGCTACGGCGTTTAGAAAATCGGCCTGTTGCACGGGGTTGTCGGGCGGCCAGGGGGGGGAGCGGTGGGGGCGGGAGACCCGGTCTAGCTGCGAGTGCGGCAGGGCTTGCAGGTGTTTTAGGGCGGTGGCCAGCTGCGCGGGCGGGTCGCCCTGATTGCTGCCGATACCGATGCAGGCGAGGGGCATTTTTAGCCTGTGCGTGGGCGGTGGTGGCGCCGGTGGCGGGGGGCGTGGCGCGGCTTGGGGCGGTGGGACGGGGGGCGGTCAGGTAGCGGGTTGTCGCGCTGGTATTGCGTCCACCAGTCGCCCAGCCCTTGCAGGTCGGTGCCGGCTTGTTCGCGCATTATTAGCAAGTTGTAGGCGGCGCGGAATCGGGGGTGGGCGGTCAGATCTCCGTTGCGTTCCGGTAGCTGGGTTTGCAGGGCCCAGGTATCTTGCAATGAGTGCATAAACCGCCCGATGGCGACTCTTGCGGATTGCTCGGCCAGTACGGCGCGACTGGCTTCGTCCATGGCGGCGGCGGGCGAGCGGCCGGAATCGCGCAGCCGTTGGTAGTGTTGTTCTACCGCTGGCCATAGCAGGGCGGCGTAGAGGAAGAAGGCGGAGGTGCGCCCGCCTTCTTTAATGCGCTGTTCGGTGCTTTGCATGGCCGCTTCTAGCAGGCGGGCATGGGGCGGATTTTGGCGGGCTAATTTGGCGGGGGTGGGGAACAGGGCGGCGAGGAGGCCGGAGTCGCGTAGCAGGCGGTAGGCGGCGACTGCTTGCTGGTGTAGCAGCAGTTTGACCACCTCATCGGCTAGGCGGGCGGGCGGCACATCGCAAATTAGCCCGGCTTGCTGGGTTAGTTGGCGGGTGCTGTCGGTGTCCAGTTTTAGCCCAAGTTTGGCTTGGAAGCGTAGGGCGCGGAGCATGCGGACGGGGTCTTCTTTGAAGCGGCGGGCGGGGTCGCCGATGGTGCGCAATATCCCGGCGCGCAGGTCGGCTAGGCCGCCGGTGAAGTCGAGCAGTTCTTCGCTTTGGGTGTCGAAATACAGGCTGTTGCAGCTGAAATCGCGGCGTTGGGCGTCTTCTTCTAGGCTGCCGTAGACGTTATCGCGCAATAGTCGCCCGCGGCGGCTGCGGTGGGTGCCGCCGGTGCGGTTGTGGTGTTCGCCGCGGAAGGTGGTGACCTCGACCAATTCGCGCTGGCTGCGTACATGCACGATGCGGAAACGCCGCCCGATGATGCGGGCGCGGTGGAAGAGTTGGCGGACTTGTTCTGGTTTGGCGGCGGTCGCCACATCGAAGTCTTTCGGGCGGTTGCCGAGTAGCAGGTCGCGAATGCAGCCGCCGACTACGTAGGCACTGTGGCCTTCTTTGCGCAGACGTTCGACGATAGTGAGAGCGAGGGGGCTGATGGCGGCGTTGCGCACCGGGTGTTCGCTGGGGGGGAGGCGTTGCTCGCTGAGCTCGAGGGTGTGAGCGGTGGCGGGGGCGGGGTCGGTCATGGGCGATCGGTTGGCTGTTTGTGGCGGCGGTGGACTGGGTGGGGCGGGGCGGCGGAGCACCGACTCTTTGTGCTGGCAGAAAATAGGGCACTCAGGACCGGTTGGGAATGCGGGGATTGGGAGTCTGGCGCACGGGGGCGGTTATTTTAGCATTGACTGGGGGGCACGTCAGCCCGCGGTACGCTGGCGCGATTCCAATGGGCGGTGGCCTGTTGCAGGATCTGTGCGCACGGCTGGTGGCGCATTTTTGGGGGGGTGGGTTGGCCTAATAGTTTTAGGGCGGCGATTAGGTTGGCCGCGGCTTGGGCGGTGTCGAGCGGCGGGGCGCCGGTCTGTTTGCTGAGTTTGTCGCCGCTGGAGGTGCGGATGAGCGGTAGGTGGCCGTAGGTGGGGGTTGGCAGATTTAGGCATTGCTGGAGGTGGATCTGGCGGGCGGTGGATTCCAGCAGGTCGGCCCCGCGCAGGACGTGGGTGATGCCCGGCGGTGCATCGTCTACCGCCGTGGCCAGCTGGTAGGAGATTAGCCCGTCGCGGCGTTGGATGATGAAGTCGCCGCCGAGTTCGGTGGCGGTGGGTTGCTGGCGACCGTGTAGCAGGTCTTGCCAGCTGGGGGCGCGGTCGAAACGGAGGCGGAGGGCGGAATCGGGGTTTGTAATTTGCCGCGTTCGGCAGTGGCCATCGTAGCGGCCTTGCAGGGTGCGCAGGCGTTGGCGGGGGCATTGGCAGCGGTAGGTTTGGCCGGCTTTTGTGAGCTGGGTTAGGTGTTTTTGGTAGCTATTTAGGTGTTGGCTTTGGTGGCGGATGGGGCCGTCCCAGTGTAAGCCGTGGGCGCGGAGCTGCGCCGGAATCTGGGTGCGGGCACCGCGGGCTTCGCGGGGTGGGTCTAGGTCGTCGATGCGCAGTTGCCATTGGCCGGAATGGGCGCGGGCATCTAGGTAGCTGCCTAGGGCGGCGACTAGCGAGCCTAGGTGAAGTGGGCCGGTGGGCGAGGGGGCGAAGCGGCCGATGTAGGGCATTTTTTGGGGTGCTGGTGGGTTTGGGTGGTTGAGGGGTCTTGTTATATAGCAGAGTCTGGTTGCGGTGGGGGGGATTGGGGGTTTTGGTGCCCTCTTGGTGGGGCTTTGATGAGACAGATTCTTACAGTTCTAAACTGATCCATCTCAAACTAGCCCCTCCCAAACCAACCCCCCAACCCCCCTTGTCAGGGGGGCTTTGATTTGGGACCTCCCTTGTCAGGGGGCTTCAACCCCAAGCCAGCCCCCCTTTTCCCCCTTGTCAGGGTGGCTTGGAGGTCTTTGGCTATGTGGTATAGGACGGGGATTAGGAATAGGGTTACTAGGGTGGCGAATAGGACGCCGAAGGCTACTGAGATGGCCATGGGTTGGATGAATTTGGCTTGCATTGAGGTTTCGAACTGGATTGGGAGTAGGCCCATGAAGGTGGTGATGGAAGTTAGAACGACGGCGCGGAAGCGGGCGGGGCCGGCTTGGAGTAGGGCGCGTTGCCAGCGGGTGCCTTGGGCTAGGCTGTGGTTTAGACGGTCGACTAGGACTAGGCTGTCGTTGACCACCACGCCGATGAGGCCGATGATGCCGATGAGGGAGGATAGGCTGAGGTCGGTGCCGAGTAGCAGGTGGCCGATGAGGGCGCCCATGATGCCGAAAGGGATGGCGGACATGATGAGTAGCGGCTGGGTGTAGCTGCGTAGGGGGATGGCGAGGGCGGAATAGATGAGCAGCAGGATGACTAGGAAGCCGAAGGCGAGGGCGTTGGAGGTTTCTTGTTGGTCGCCGACTTCGCCTGCTAGGCGGTAGCTGACGGTGGGGTGGCGGGCGAGGATGGCGGGGAGGAGGTCGCGCTCGGCTAGGGCGGCGACTTCGTTGGGTTCGATGATGGTTTTGTCGATGTCGGCGAGGACGTTGACGATGCGGCGGCGGTCGAGGCGGTTGATGCTGCTGAGGCCGGGTTTTTCGCGGTATTGGCCGACCACGGCGAAGGGGAGGCTGCGGCCGTCTGGGAGGCGGATCCAGAGGGAGTCTAGAGTTTCTATGCGGTTGCGGTCGGATTCGGGGAGGCGGACGTAGACGCGGACTTCGTGGCGGCCACGCTGGATGCGTTGGACTTCGGCACCGAAAAAGGCTTGGCGGACTTGGCGGGCGAGCTCGACGTCGCCGAGGCCCTGGGCTTGGCCTTCGGCGGTGGTGCGGATGTGGAGCTCGCGGCCACCGGCGGCGAAGGTGTCGCGCAGATCTAGTACGCCGGCGAGGCTGGCGAGGCCGAGTTTTAGCTCGGTGGCGGCTTGGCGGAGTTGGGGGAGGTCGGTGCCGCGCAGCTGGAAGTCGAGGTCGATGCCGTCGGGGCCGGCGTTGGCGTTGATGTTTAGGGAGCGGGTGCCTTCTAGGGGGCCTAAGTAGTCGCGGAGCCAGCGGGCGAGGGTGACGGAGCTGATGTCGCGCTCTTCGCTGAGTAAGAGTTCGAGGTCGATCTGGGCGCTTTGGTCGGTCTCGGATAGGACTAGGGTGCGGAGAATGACGTCGCGGCCGGCGGGGTCTTGGGCGGCGAAGCGTTGGTTGACCTGTTGGGCGGCTTGTTCGATGCGGCGGGCGTAGGCGTGGGTTTTTTGCCAGGGGGTGCCTTGCGGCATTTCTAGGCGGATGCTGATTTGGTCGGAGGGGATGTTGGGGAAAAAGACGTAGCGGATGATGCCGGCGGGGACTAGGGCGATGCAGAGCATGAGGGCGGCGATGAAGAGGGCGAGGGTGGTGTAGCGGCGGCGCAGGGCGAGGATGAGTAGGCGGCGGTAGGGGCCGCGGGCGAGTTGGCGGAGCCAGTTGGCGGTGTGGGTTTGGATGCGGTCGAGCGGGCGGAGGATTTGGGCGCAGTGGGCGCGGAGGCTGTTGGGTGGATGGGGGTTGGGGGGGTTGTGGGTGGAGGGGCGGACGTGGCGGAGGTGGGCGGGCAGGATTAGTTTGGTCTCGATGAGGGAGTAGAGGACGCAGAGGATGACGACGATGCCGATTTGCCCGAAGACGCGGGCGAAGCCTTCGTTGACGAGTATTGAGGGGATGAAGGCGATGACGGTGGTCATGGCGCCGAAAATGGTGGCGGTGGCGACGCGTTTGACACCGCGGACGACGGAGTCGGTGCCGGGGCCGTCGGATTCGATGGCGGCGTAGGCGGATTCGGCGGTGACGATGCCGTCGTCGACGAGGATGCCGAGCACTAGGATGAAGGAAAAGACGGAAATGACGTTGATGGAGGCGGGGAGCCCTAGGAAGTGGATGGTGGCGAGGGTGGCGAGTACGGCGAAGGGGATGCCGAGAATGACCCAGATGGCGAGGGAGAAATTGAGGAATAGGGCGAGGGCGAGGATGACTAGGAGGGCTCCGGAGACGGCGTTGCGGAGCATGAGCTCGATGCGGCTTTTGAGGATGGTGCTGCGGTCGAGCCAGCCTTCGATGTGGACGCCGGGGGGGAGGGTGGCTTGTTTTTTGCCGATGTAGTCGCGCAGTAGGGCGGTGGCGGCGAAGACGTCTTGGGTGTCGGTGAGGCGGATGACTAGGGTGATGGCGGGGCGGCCATTGAGGTCGCTGAGGATGGGTTGGGGGGCGAAGTCGTCGCGGATTTGGGCGAGGTCGCCGAGTTTTAGGCGGGTGCCATCGGCGGTGGTGATTAGGGGTAGGCGGGCGAAATCTTCGGCGGTGTAGGCTTGGGATACGGAGCGGAGTTTGAGGGTGCCGCCGGCGGTGCGCATTTGGCCGCCGGGGAGGTCGCGGGATTGGTTTGCGATGGTGCGGGCGACTTTGTCGAGGTCGAGGTCGTATTGGCGGAGGGTGGCGGGGTCGAGCTCGATGGAGAGTTCGCGGGTGCGCTCGCCGAGTAGGGTTAGTTCGGTGATGGCGCCGGCGCCGAGGCTGAGGACTTCTTCGCGGACTTCGTCGGCGAGGTTTTGCAGGCTGTGGGGGTCGAGGGGGCCGGAGAGGCTGAGGCGCATGCCGGGGCTGAGGATGCGGAGCTCTTCGACTATTGGTTCTTCGGCGTCGCGGGGGAAGGCGGCGATGCTGGAGACGCGGTTGCGGGCGTCGGCTAGGGCGCGGGTCATGTCGGTGCCGGGTTGGAGCTCGAGGGTGACAGTGCCGAGGCCCTCGCGGGCTTCGCTGCGCATCTCGGCGATGCCTTGGATGTCGCGCAGGGCTTCTTCGACTTTTAGTAGGATGCCTTGTTCGACTTCTTCGGGGGAGCTGCCGGGGTAAGGGACGCTGACGCGGAGGGTGTCGGAGGGGAAGACGGGGAAGACTTCTTTGCGGATGTCGCCGATGGATGCGAGGCCGAGGAGGAGGGCTAGGATTAGGAGGAGGTTGGCGGCTACTGGGTTGCGGGCCATCCAGTTTATTGG
>JACONM010000032.1 GCA_014323765.1 Cellvibrionales bacterium
GGGGCTGCCGGGGAAGGGGTTGAAGGGGATTAGGTTGATTTTGCAGGGGGTGTCGCGCAGTAGTTGGGCGAGCTGGGTGGCTTGGGCGGGGCGGTCGTTGATGGCATCCATTAGGGTGTATTCGATGGTGAGTTTGCGGCCTTTGTCGGGCAGGCGGGCTAGGTAATTGCGGGCACTGCGGAGGAGGTCGTGGATCGGGTATTTGCGGTTGAGCGGCACCAGTTGGTCGCGCAGGGCATCGTCGGGGGCGTGGAGGGAGAGGGCGAGGCAGAGGTCGAGGTGGTCGGCGAGGCGATCGATTTGCGGGACGACGCCGGCGGTGCTGAGGGTGACGCGGCGTTTGGAGAGGCCGTAGGCGTGGTCATCGAGCATTAGTTGGGCTGCCGCGACTGTGTTGTCGAAATTGAGCAGGGGTTCGCCCATGCCCATGAGAACGACATTGGTGACGCGACTGCCGGAATCGGCGAGGGCTTTGCGGGCGAGCCACAGCTGGCCGATGATTTCTGCGGCGCTGAGGTTGCGGTGGAAGCCCTGTTTGCCGGTGCTGCAGAAACTGCAGTCGAGGGCGCAGCCGGCTTGGGAAGAGACGCAGAGGGTGCCGCGGCCGGCTTCGGGGATGAAGACGGTTTCGATCGCGCTGCCGCCGGGCACGCGCAGGAGCCATTTGCGGGTGCCGTCTTGGGATCGGTGGGTGGCGATGATTTGCGGGGGGCGGATTTCGGCGGTGGCGGCGAGCTTGGTGCGCAGCGGTTTGCTGAGGTCGGTCATTTGCGCGAAATCGGCGATGCCGCGCTGGTGGATCCATTGGCTGACTTGGGCGGCGCGGAAGGGTTTTTCGCCGCTGGCGGTGAAGAAGGTGCGCAGCTGGGCGGGCGATAGGCCGAGTAGGTTTGGGGGGGCGGTGGCGGGCATGGCGGTGGGCGGCGGCGGCTTAGCGCGGGAAAATTTCGTCTGCCGTGAAGAAGTAGGCGACTTCACGGGCGGCGGATTCTGTCGAGTCGGAACCGTGGACGGCGTTGGCATCGATGCTGGTGGCGAAGTCGGCGCGAATAGTGCCGGGGGCGGCTTGCTGAGGGTCGGTCGCGCCCATGATCTCGCGGTTGCGGGCGATGGCGTTGTCGCCTTCGAGAACTTGGACTAGCACGGGGCCGGAGGTCATAAATTCGATGAGGGCGGCGAAGAAGGGGCGGTCGCGGTGTTCGGCGTAGAAGCCGCTGGCCTGGGGGTCGTCTAGGCGGAGCATTTTGGCGGCGACGATCTGCAAGCCTGCCTGTTCGAAGCGGGCGAGGATTTGGCCGATGGCGTTTTGGGCGACGGCATCGGGTTTGATGATGCTGAGGGTGCGCTCGATGGGCATTTTTGTGGGCTCCGGTGGGTGGCGGGATTGGGGCCGGGATTGGGGCGGCGAGCGGGGCATTTTACCTGCTTGGGCGCGGCGGGGACAAGCGCGGGCCGGGCTGGTGTGGGGCTTAGCTGCGCTCGTCGATCCAGGCGGCTTGGATCGCCTCGAGGATCTTTTCCCCGCAGCGGTCGGGGGAATCGGCGAATTCGGCTAAGCCTAGGACTAGGTTGCGTAGGTCGACGAAATTGACTTGGAGCGGGTCGGTGTCCGGGTGGGCGTCGGCCAGCTCGGCGGCGATGGCGTGGATGTCGGTCCATTGCATGGCGGGTGCCTCTTCGATTCAGTGGGGGTTTTCGGAGACCATGTTGATGGTGTATTTGGGGATTTCTACGACTAGGTCGGTGTCGGTGACTAGGGCTTGGCAGCTTAGGCGGGAGTCGGGGTCTAGTCCCCAGGCTTTGTCGAGGTAGTCGTCTTCTAGTTCGTCGGGGGGGTCTAGCGATTCGTAGCCTTCGCGGATGTAGAGGTGGCAGGTGGTGCAGGCGCAGGACATTTCGCAGGCGTGTTCGATATGAATGTCTTGGCGTAGGGCGGCGGCGCAGATGCTCTCGCCGGGTTTGGCATCGATGACCGCGCCTTCGGGGCAGATTTCGGGGTGGGGGAGAATGACGATTTTAGGCATGGTCTTTGGCGCGGTCGGTGGGCCGGTCGGCATATTCGGCGATGTTGCGTCCGCGGAGGGCGGCGCGGGCGTGGGTGTCTAGGCGGCGGGCGGCGTAGTTTTCGCTGAGTTTGGCGAGGCGTTCGATTTCGCGGGCGATTTGCTGTGCTGTGCCCTGTTCGCGGGTTTGTTTTAGTTGGGCGAGGGCTTGTTCTAGGGTTTTGCGTTCGGCTGGGGGTAATAGGGCGTCGCCATCGGTGGCGAGGGCGGCGTGAAGGGCTTCGTGGAGGCGGTCGGCCTCGACCTGCTGTTCGCGCAGGCTGCGCTGGTCGATGTCGGTGCGGGCGCTCTCGTAGGCGGCGCGGAGCATGGCGGTGATTTCTTGGTCGCTGAGGCCGTGGGCGGGTTTGACTTGGATTTCGGCCAGTTTGCCGGTCGTTTGTTCGCGGGCGGAGACGTTTAGCAGGCCATCGGCGTCGACCTGAAAGGTGACCTGCACTTTGGCGCGGCCGGCGACCATGGGGGGGATGCCGCGCAGGGTGAATTCGGCGAGGGAGCGGTTGTCGGCGACCAGCTCGCGTTCGCCTTGCAGGACGTGGATTTTTAGGGCGGTTTGGCCGTCTTTGAAGGTGGTGAACTCTTGGGCGCGGGATACTGGGATGGGGGTGTTGCGGTGGATGATTTTTTCGGTCAGTCCGCCCATGGTTTCGATGCCGAGGGAGAGCGGTAGGACATCGAGCAGCAGCATATCGGGGCCGCTTTTGTTGCCCACTAGCCGGTCGGCTTGCCGGGCGGCGCCGAGGGCGACCACGCGGTCGGGGTCGATGCCGGTTAGCGGTTCGCGCCCGAAGCAGTCGGCGACGGCGCGGCGGACGGCGGGGGTGCGGGTGGAGCCGCCGACTAGGATTACGCTGTCGATGTCGGCGGGTTTGAGGTTGGCATCGCGGAGGGCGCGGCGGCAGGCGGCGGTGGTTTTGCCGAGAAGCGGGGCGATGAGGGTGGCGAATTCGGGGCGGGTGAGGGGGGTGCGTTGGCCGTGCCAGTCGAGGGTTGTCGATTCGGCGGTGGTGAGGCGTTCTTTGGCGGTGCGGGCGAGATTGCGCAGGGTGCGTATTTCGGCGGGGCTGGTAGGCGGCTGGGCGGTTTTTTCGACTAGCCAGTCGGCGATTAGTTGGTCGATGTCGTCGCCGCCGAGGGTGGCGTTGCCGCCGGTGCTGAGGACTTCGAAGACGCCGCGGTGCAGGCGCAGTAGGGAGATGTCGAAGGTGCCGCCGCCGAGGTCGTAGATGGCGACTGTTTGGTCGGTTTCTTGGTCGGGTGGGGGGTGCTCTGGATCTTGATTTTGGGGTTGGTCGAGGCCGTAGGCGATGGCGGCGGCGGTGGGTTCGTTGAGGAGGCGCAGCACTTTTAGGCCGGCGAGCATGGCGGCGTCGCGGGTGGCTTGGCGTTGGGCATCGTCAAAATAGGCGGGGACGGTGATGACCGCGCCGTCGACTTCCGCTTGCAGGGCGTGGCGGGCGCGGTCGGCGAGGGCGGTGAGGATTTGGGCGGCGGCTTGGACTGGGCTGATATTGCCTTGGCGGGTGGCGAATAGGATGGTGCCTTGTTCGGTGGGCAGGAGCCGATAGGGGCCGGTGTCGGCGATTTGAGTTAGCCCTTGGCCGAGGTAGCGTTTGACCGACAGGAGGGTGTTTTGTGGGTCTTCTTCGGCGGCTTGGCGGGCGGCGTGGCCGACGATGATTTGGCGGTTTTCGGCGTAGCGGACGGCGGAGGGTAGCAGGGGGTTGCCGGCTGCGTCGGGCAGGGTTTGAGGGGTGCCGTCTTGCATTAGGGCGACTAGGGAGTTGGTGGTGCCGAGGTCGATGCCTAGGCCGATGCGGCGCGGTTGGGGCGGCTGAGATTGGGGTTGCGGCTGGCCCGGTTCGGTGATCTGGAGTAGGGGCATTAGTCGGCTAGGGCCTCTTCTTTTTGGTCGATCTCTGCCAGCAGTTTGTGGGCGAACATCATTTTGTGGACGGCGGCGGTGGCGGTGGGCCAGTCTGCGGCGGCGTGGCTTTGCTGGAATTGCTGCTGGTGGGCGGCGAAACCGGTTTCGGCCTGGGTGCGGAGGGCGGCGAGTTGGGCGGCGTTTTCGGAGGTTTCTGGGGGGGTTATCGATGCCAGTTTTTCGCGCAATTCTAGCTGGTCGGCGAGGTAGGCGGGGTCTTGGTGGGTTTGGGATTCGGTGTCGGCTGGGTGACCGGCTTGGTCTAGGAGGTAGAGGGCGCGTTGTAGTGGGCAGCGGAGAGTTTGGTATGCCTGATTGAGGTCGGCGGTGCGTTGGGCGGCTTGTTTTTGGGCGGCGGCGGGGGCACTGGCGTGTTGGTCGGGGTGGTGCTGGCGTTGCAATTCTAGGTAGCGGGTTTTGAGGGCCGCTTGGTCGAGGGCGTAGGCGGGGGGGAGGCCGAAGAGGGCGAAGTGGGCGTGGGGTTGCATGGTGGTTTGTCTGGTGGGGCTAGACGCTGAAGCTTTCGCCGCAGCCGCATTCGGCGGTGACGTTGGGGTTGCGGAATTCTAGGCCGCGGTTTAAGCCGTCGATGGCGAGATCGACTTCGGTGCCGTTGAGGTAGACCAGGCTTTTGGGGTCCACAAAAAAGCGCACCCCGCCGCTGGTGAAGACTTGGTCTTCTGGTTGCGGTTGGTCGACGTATTCCAGCACGTAGGCGAGCCCGGAGCAGCCGGAGGTGCGCACCCCGAGGCGCACACCTTCGCCGTGGCCGCGGCGAGCCAGCTGGGCGCAGACGTGCTCGGCGGCGGCGGCGGTGACCGAGATTTGCATGGAGTCGGTCATTCGGCACCGCGCTTGGCGCGGATGTCGCGCACCGCTGCTTTGATGGCGTCTTCGGCCAGCACGGAGCAGTGGATCTTGACCGGCGGCAGGGCGAGTTCCTCTGCCAGCTCGGTGTTTTTGATCTGCTCGGCTTCGTCGATGGATTTGCCTTTGACCATTTCGGTCAGCAGGGAGCTGGAGGCGATGGCGGAGCCGCAACCGTAGGTTTTGAAGCGGGCGTCGGTGATGACGCCGTCTTCGGTTACCTCGATTTGCAGGCGCATGACATCGCCGCAGGCTGGTGCGCCGACCATGCCGGTGCCCACATTGGCGGCGTTGGCATCCAACTTGCCGACGTTGCGGGGGTTTTCGTAGTGGTCTAGGACCTTTTCGCTGTAGGCCATTTGAGTTTCCTCCTCATATGGTTTGGGTGGGGCTTGGGTGGGGTTGGGGGGCTAGTGCGCCGCCCATTCCACGGTGGACAGGTCGATGCCGTCTTGGTGCATGTCCCACAGGGGCGACATGGCGCGCAGGCGGCTGACCGCGGTTTTGGCTTGTTTCAGCACGTGGTCGATTTCCTGCTCGGTGGTGTAGCGGCCGATGCTGAAGCGGATGGAACTGTGGGCAAGTTCGTCTTCCAGTCCGAGGGCGCGTAGGACGTAGGATGGTTCTAGGCTGGCTGAGGTGCAGGCGGAACCGGAGGAGACCGCCATGTCTTTGAGGGCCATGAGCAGGGATTCGCCCTCGACGAAGGCGAAGCTGAGGTTGACGATGCCGGGGTAGTGGGCGGTTGGGTGGCCGTTGAGGCGGACTTCTTCTAGGTCGGATAGGCCGTCGATGAGGCGTTGGCGCAAGGCGGCGATGCGGGCGAGCTCGGAGTCCATTTGCTGGCAGGCGAGGTGTAGGGCTTCGCCCATGCCGACGATTTGGTGGGTGGCTAAAGTGCCGGAGCGCATGCCGCGTTCGTGGCCGCCGCCGTGCATTTGGGCTTCCAGCCGGATGCGGGGTTTGCGGCGGACGTAGAGGGCACCGATGCCTTTGGGGCCGTAGATTTTGTGCGCCGATAGCGACAGTAGGTCGATGTTCATGGCGTTGACATCGATGGGGAGCTTGCCGGCGCTTTGGGCGGCATCGACGTGGAAGGCGACGCCGCGCTCGCGGCAGAGGGTGCCGATGGCGGCGAGGTCGTTGATGGTGCCGAGCTCGTTGTTGACGTGCATTAGGGAGACGATGCTGGTTTCATCGCGCAGGGCGGCGGCGACTGTGGCGGGGTCGATGAGGCCGTGTTCGGTGGGGTCGAGGTAGGTGAGGTCGTAGCCTTCGCGTTCTAGTTGGCGGCAGGTGTCGAGCACGGCTTTGTGTTCGATTTTGGAGGTGATGACGTGCTTGCCTTTGCGCTGGCGGAAGTGGGCGACGCCCTTGATGGCGAGGTTGTCGGCTTCCGTGGCACCGGAGGTCCAGACGATTTCGCGAGGGTCGGCGTTGAGGGCGGCGGCGACTTGGGCGCGGGCTTGTTCGACGGCCTCTTCGGCGGCCCAACCGAATTGGTGCGAGCGTGAGGCCGGGTTGCCGAAGGTGCCGGCGGCGGTCATGCAGGCGAGCATTTTGTCGGCGACTTGGGGGTCGACTGGGGTGGTGGAGGCGTAGTCCAGATAGATTGGGGTTTGCATGGCGGTTCCTCTTGCGTTGGTTGCGATCAATTGAGGTTTTGGCTGACTTCCAGCCGTTGGGCTTGAATTTGGGACCGCATTAGGCGGTCTTGGCGTTGGCTTATTTGGGCGATCTCGCGGCGGTCGAGCAGGCATTGCAGGCTGATATTGCTTAAAAAGCTCTCGATTTGGTGGGTGAGGTCTTCCCATAGGTGGTGGGTCAGGCACATGGCGCCGTTTTGGCAGTCGCCTTCGCCGCCGCAGTTGGTGGCGTCGACGGGTTCGTCTACTGCCGCGACTATGGCGGAGAGGTAGGTTTCACTGGGTGGGGCGGTGAGGCGGTAGCCGCCGCCGGGGCCGCGGACGCTGGCGACTAGGCGGTGTTGGCGGAGCTTGGCGAAGAGTTGTTCGAGGTAGGACAGGGAGATGGCCTGCCGCCGGCTGATGTCGGCGAGGCTGACGGGGCCGTCCTGACGGTGGATGGCGAGGTCTAGGGCGGCGGTGACGGCGTAGCGGCCTTTGGTGGTCAGGCGCATTGGATTGGGCCCGGAGGGTGGCGTGGGGGCGGAGTATAGCCTAATCCTTAGTGGTTTGGTCAAGTATTAATTTGGGGGCGGTTGACGGGGGCATCGGGTGCTAAAATGCGGGGCTTTAATCGACGCTTTGCTATGCTCATTCGAATGCGACTCTGGGTGTTTTTGCCGATATTAGCTCTGGCTGTGACCCTGCCGCTTGGTGCTGGGTCGGATGGCGATGATCGGCTGGTTGGGGATCGGGGTGCCGATGTTTTTCGGGGGGGGGATGGGGCGGATTTGCTGCGTGGGCGGCAGGGGGATGATCGGCTGCGGGGTGGGGCGCATAATGACAAGTTGCGCGGCGGTAAGGGGAATGATCGGCTGGTCGGCGGGGCGGGCGATGATCGATTGTACGGCGGGCCGGGGCGCGATGTGTTGTATGGCGGGGTGGGCGATGACTGGCTGTATGGCGGTAAGAACCGCGATCGGCTGGTCGGCGGGGTGGGCGATGACCGGCTGAGTGGCGGGCCGGGGCGCGATAGTTTGACTGGCGGGCCGGGGCGCGACCGGTTTTTGCTGTTGCATCCGGCGACGGAGGCGGGCGATGCGGACCGTATTCGCGATTTTGATCCGCGTCATGATCGGCTGATTTTGCGCGATTCACAGGCTGCGCTTTGGGTCGAGCAGCAAAATGTGGGCAAGCGGGCGAATACCTTTCTGTATGGCGATGCCGAGCGCGGGCGAACTTTGGCGGTGCTGGTTGGCGGGGTGGATTTGGCGGCGGCGGATGCGGGTACGGTGGCGACTGAGTCCGGGGCGGCGGTTACGGATATTCGGGAGCCGGCTATGCGGGCGGATTTTAGCCCGGCCAGTTTGATGCGGCAGCTGAGCGAGGGGGTTGCGGTGGCGGATTTGGTGGGGCAAGGGGCTCCGGCGGCGAATTTGTTTGAGGCGAATTTGGGGATTGAGGATTTGCGTGGGGCTGGGGTGCCGGCGGTGGAGATTCATGAGGGGTTGCAGGAGGTGGCCCGTGTACATGCGCCGGTCTGCGTGCTTTCGGCGACTGCGGAGATGACTGAATGCACCATTGCCTTGCCGGAAGTGGTCTACGATGATTCGGTGTATCCGACGGATATGGCGGACCAGAGTGATAATTATTTGGTGAAAATTGATAGCAGTCGGGCGTTTGCTGTGGGCGATCGGCTGACCTATGCGATTACCGATGGGAACCCGAGCGTTGCGGTGGCGGCTTGGTCGCAAACGATCTATAAGGTGCCGGCTACCACTCTGGAGGGGTATCGGATTAGCGATGATGGCAAGTTGTATCCTAAGGATGTTTATGCGCTGAGCCGCAATCGGGAACAGCTGGAAAGCGAGGGGGGGCTTGTTTTTCTGGGGCATCGGCGGCGGTTGGCTTTTCAGCAGCCGGATCGCACGGTTTCTCCGCCGCAGTTTGGTAGCGGGGTTATGTATTACCCTGCCGAATACACTTATTTGAAAACCGAGACCGATACGCTGACCATTGAGGTGCGCCATGCCCGCACTGGGGTGACAAAAACTGTGCGGCTGAATGTGTTGCCGAATCATCGGGCGCATCCGGTGCCAGTCGATCTGTTTGCCGAGCATAGCGAGCGGGCGCAGCGGGAGCGGGAGATCAAACCCGCCTCTAGCCGCGGGGTGGCTTGCTTTTCCGCCGCGGGGGAGCAGGTGGCCGATTGCGTTACGCATTTGCCAAGGGTGGCTTATCGGCATACGCCGCTGTCGCTGGGTTCGTTTCCGGATCAGGCTGATAAGTATTTGATGCGGGTGGATGCCAGTCGGGCTTTTGGCGAGGGGGCCAATCTGGATTATGAGATCATTGCCGGCAATCCGCGTATTTTGTTTCCTTATTATCGACCGCGTTTTCAGCGCACTTTTTTTTATGATTTGGTGGGGTATCAGATCGATCGGCAGGGGCGGATTTATTTTCAGGATTCTTGGTTGTTTGGGCGCAATAACGACATCTATAAACACGATTTGGATGCGCTTTGGCGGTATGTGCGGGCTAACGGTAGCGGGCGGGCGTATAGCCAGGGGAACCTTTGCCCGCGTACCCGCGGGGTCAAAAATGACTCGGCTTGCGTGGATGAGTTTTTTTGCCGGGCTATGCATGGCACGGCGGATCAGGATTGCAGCGGGCTGTTTTTTCACCCGCTGAACTATACTTTTGGGCGCACGGATACCGATAGGTTGCGGGTGCGGGTTACCGATAAAGATAGCGGTGTGGTGCGCGATATTGTGGTGACTATTCAGCCGCATCCGCGGGCGGTGGCTTCGGTGGCTGAATGCGCGCATGAGACTGACCCTATGGATAAGTGGGGCTGTATTAATTCGCAGGCGTTGTTGCCGGAACGGGAGTTTGAAACTACGGATGCAATGCGCAATTCGCTGCCGGATGATTTGGCTTTTCCCAAATCGGAATACCACTTGGTCAATGCGATCGAGTTTGATTCTTTTGAGGAGATGGCGACTATGACTTGGCTGCCGGAAAGTTTCCGCAAAAATCCCAATGTGGAAATTAAGGACGGCAAGCTGATCCTGCATTTGTATCCGGCCCCTGTGCCGGAAGGGGAAGAGGGCGGGGGGCCGGGTAAATGCCGATTCGTCTCGCATGGTAGCTGGCCGCGGCTGAGTGGGCGGGGGGTGTTTGAGCCGGCTGATGGGTATCTGGAATACAAATTCAGCGGATATTCTTATCAGGTTGGGCACGGCGGCAATATTATTCACTGGTCGCGCTATGGGGTCGACCATCACGCCTTTCGCTACCAGCCGCCGCATCGCATTTTGGCTTACAGTAACGATGTTACCGTCGAGGACGTTACTCCGATGCCGCGGGGCATTATTTCCAGTGCTTCCGTTTCTAAGGTGGGCTACTTGGAAATCGATTTTTTGGAACGCTGGACTAAGGGCATGACGCGCCCTTGGTTTGTGGCGCATACCTACCCAGTCCGAAGAACCAATCTGGTTCTCATGGAGAAACTCCAGTTGCGCCAAGAGAACGGTGATCCCCACTACCCTTTCGTCTATCAGCACCCCATCCGTCCTCCTACCGCCTATTTTCGTCCGGGCCACCTAAGTCGGACCACAAGGATCCTTCCTAGCGGCACCAATAACGGAGATGGCACCTACGCCATCACCTATGGCATGGAGATATTGACCGAGGCGGCGGCGAAACAAAGCGCTAAAAGCGACAGTGATGCCATACGGATTTTTATAGACGGTAAGCGTAAAGCAATCACTCAGCGTGTTCCCAACCAATTTATGAACGGTAATGCCGCTTGGCTGTTGGAGGTTTTCCCTGGCTCGCTGGATTCAAATGTCGGCTCATGCAGCCGCTTGAAGAAGACTAGGTTTGAATTGGATCATGTGCGGTTTTATCGGCGCCGTCCGCCGCCGAGTGCGGAGGGGTAGCGGGGCTGGCGGGGGTTTTAGCGAGGCTTTGCTGATTTTTCTGTGCTGGCGAGGAAGCCGCGGAGGATTTGCACCTCGCGCTCGTCTGGGCGGATGCGGCTGAACATGCGGCGCATGCGGGTCATGGTTTGGCGGGGGGCGGCAGGATCGAGGAAGCCGCTGCCGAGCATGGCGCGTTCTAGATGTTGGAGGAGGTTTTCCACCGCTTGGCTGGTGGCGGGGGGGTCGTCTGGGGGGTGTTCTGGAGCGGGCGGTAGCGGCGGTTTGTTTTGCTGCGCTAGGATTTGCAGGCGCAATTCGTAGGTTAGCACCTGCACCGCGGCGCTGAGGTTTAGGGAGGCGTAGGCGGGGTTGGCGGGGATGGCTACGTGCTGGTGGCAGCGGTGCAATTCGTGGTTGGTTAGGCCGTGTTGTTCGTTGCCGAATACTAGGGCGACTTGGCGTTGTGGCGGTTCGGCGGCGATCTGCTGGCAGCAGGTGCGGGGGTCTTGCAGGGGCCAGGGGATGCGGCGGGCGCGGGTGCTGGTGCCGATGATCAGGTGGCAGTCGGCGATTGCTTGGTCGAAGTGGTCGCAGACTGTTGCGGTTTCTAATAGTTGCCCGGCGCCGGCGGCTCGCCAGGTGGCGCGGTCGGTGGGGAAGGCGGCTGGGTTGACCAGATAGAGCCGGGTGAAGCCCATATTTAGCATGGCGCGGGCGGCGCCGCCGATGTTGCCGGGCTGGGCGGTGTTGACTAGGACTATCCGTACTTGTTCGAAATTCATGGTTTGTTTCCTTTTGGGTTTTGAGTTTTGGGTTTGGGTTGGGGGTGCCCTGCCCTGCCCGTCTTTCGACCTGTTGATCTGGCGCGATCTGCTGATCTGTCAATCGGCTGACTGGTGGCATTTTAGCAAAGGGTGGATTTTGCTAGAATTGCGCCGCTTTTTTCTTTCTCTTCCGTCGGTCCGCCGCAGGTCGCCCTATGCAGCCTATGTTACGCATTGCCTTGCAGGCTGCCCGCGATGCTGGGCAGATCGTCGAGCGGGCGTTTCGCGATGTCGAGCGGGTGGTGGTGGAGCGCAAGTCGCCGAATGATTTTGTGACCGCGGTGGACCGGGCGGCGGAGCGGGCCATCGTCGATGCGCTGAAGGCTCGCTATCCGAAACATCGCTTTATCGGCGAAGAATTTGGGGCGCATGGGCCTAAGGATGCCGAGTATGAGTGGTTGATCGACCCGCTGGATGGCACCACCAATTTTATCCGTGGCATTCCGCAGTTTGCCGTGTCTTTGGCTTGTCGCTATCGCGGCAAGTTGGAGCATGCGGTGGTCTACGACCCGTTGAAGCGGGAGGAATATTGCGGATCGCGGGGGGAGGGGGCGACTTTGAATGGGCGGCGGATTCGGGTGTCGGGGCGTAAGGCTTTGGCTGGGTCGTTGCTGGCGACGGGGATTCCTTTCACCGCCGCTACGTTGCGGTATATCGATGGGTATCAGGCGTTGAGCAAGGCGTTGCTGGGGCAGGGTACGGCTGGGATTCGGCGGCCGGGGGCGGCGGCTTTGGATTTGGCGTATTTGGCGGCGGGGCGTTTTGATGGGTTTTGGGAAATGAATTTGAAGCCTTGGGATATTGCCGCCGGGGTGTTGTTGATTCGCGAGGCGGGGGGGTTGGTTGGGGACCTGTCTGGCGGCGAGACCTATATGAAAAACGGCAATTTGCTTTGTGGTACGCCGAAGGTTTATCAGCAGATGTTGCCGTTGGTGCGGGAGTTTTTGGGTGAGGAGGTTGGGTAGTTTGCTCGCGATTGCCGGCGGTTATTCAATAAGGGACGCACAGCCATCCGCTCGCTGGTTTCTCGGTAGTCAAAGCGTGTTTTGGGTTTTTTCTTCTGTGAATAGCTTATATTAACTATCGGTATTGTCCGGTTCTTTGTCAGTAAAATTTTTAGCTGCTTCGTGAGCAGCGATCCAAGCGGTTGCAATTTGTTTTTCAGATGCCAGATAAAACTCGCCGCCGAGATGTTCAGCGTTCTGGGACAGGTGTTTTTTCATCGCATTTTCGCCGGCTACCGCTGCCGTGAAGCTGTATGGTGTGTGCCCGTCTTTGCGTGTGGTTTTTTCTATCTGCCATTGAAAGGCACCTTTTGGCATGGATTTTTGCAGGAACTGTCGGCGCAATTCGGGGCTAACCGAAAGGCCGATCTTGAAAATTTCCGAATCATCGACGGGGCGACCCATGTAGGCGGCGGTGTCGCCGGTTAGTCGCAATATGTAGAGTTCGCGGGGGAGGTGCTTGGTGCCTTCTAGGACAGTATATCCACTAGCACTGGCAGGCCCGGCGGGAACCATGCCCTCTATTTTTATATCCGGATTAACCGGCTCGGCATCCATTTTGCCGGGTGAAAAGACTGGAACCTCTATCCAAGGGGTGGAGCGTAGCTGGTTGATCTCAGAGAGTTCTTCGATGATCTTGCCCCAGCGTGATACGGATCTTGCTGTGCCTGTACGGTTTAGCTCAGGAAAAACATCTATTGCTTTCAACCGATACTCGGGTAAAAAACTGAAGGCTCGCAGTGCGCGCAATGAATGCTGCCAACTGGAAGGTTCGGTATTGTGATGCATGGGATGGCTGAACTCATCTCTATCTCCAGTCACGTGACTGACTAAATAAAAGCCACTGAGCATGCCTTTCAAGTCTGGATCGGCTTTAGCACGGTCTGTAACGTAGATTACGCAGATAAAAGGGTCTGATAATTCCTTGAGTAGGTTATGTCTGTGAGTTAAGCCTGGCTGGTCGGACCAACCAACTGTTCCCCAAGTTTCCGGTGTCCATCCCCAGAATGACGTCAGCAGGACCGATATGTCGTCTGGCCATAAAGCCTGAAAGTATATTTCGAATTCACGGATGCTTCCGTAGGTTTCTTTAATTTGAGATTGGGCTTGATGCATGTGTTGCTGGCCTTCATTTAATACCCAACCGTGCCTTTCGAACATTGTTTTGTAGCTGCCGCCAAAATGGTTTTTCGCCACCTTGGAGATCGCTTTAGCATCGCCGCCGGGAGGATATTTAGATTGGGAATTCATTTTTTATAGTCTTAGGTATTTTTTTAGGTGCCAGGTGCATAGGTAGAATAGGGGGGTGTCGCAGAGGGCGGCGGTTAGTTTGAATAGGTAGTTGCTGCCCATTAGGGTGAGGAAGGTGGGGAGGGTTATTTGGCCGGCGAGTAGGGCGGCACCGAAGGTGATGCTGATGACTGTGAAGGAGTCTACGGCTTGGCTGGTTAGGGTGCTGAAGTTGTTGCGTAGCCAGAGGTGTTTGCCGCGGGTTAGGCGTTTCCAGAAATGGAATAGGCGGATGTCGATGTATTGAGCGGCGACGTAGGCGAGCATGGAGGCGAAGACGGCACCGGAGGTTAGGGTGTAAATGACTGTGAAGAGTTCTACTGAGTCGCTGAAGGCGGCGCCGCTGGGGAGGGGGAGGTCTTCGGATAGGTGGAGGGTTTGCCAGGGGACGGGGTTGGTGGCGGCGGGTAGGGCGTTGCCGAGCCAGAGGGTGCCGAGGATGAAGAAATTGAGGGCTAAGCCTAGGGTGACCATGCGGTTGGCGCGGGCTTTGCCGTAGAGTTCGCACACTAGATCGGTGCAGAGGAAGGTGAGGGGGTAGGGCAGTACGCCGACCGCGAGGGCTAGGGGGCCGAGTTGGACGAAGCGGGTGAGGCCGATGACGTTTAGGAGGGTCATGGCGCAGATGAAGAGGCCGGCTAGGTAGAGGTAGACGGTTTCGCGGCGTTCTTGGAGGGATTCGGGGGTTGGGGTTGTGGTCTGACCGCCGAATCGTGGTTTTGTTGGGGGGGCGGCGGCTGGGCTTGGGTTGGGGGTTGTTGGGTTCATTTTTTAGTTACCGGGGATTTGGTGGTTGGGTCTGCGGCCGTTGCGGGATTGGGTTGATTCGTTTTGCGGGCTGGGTTGCATGGGGGCGGTTTGGCTGGTGGATCGCGGGGTGCTGGGGGGCGGCTGTTGCGCTTGAAGTGGTTTTTGTTGGGTTCATTTTTTGCTTGGCGGGGATCTAGGTGGGTGTTGGGGACTCTAAGCTCTTGGGTTTGTAAAGCCAAGTGGATGGGGTGCTGACTCTTCGAACCCTTGAACCTTCAAAACCGAACACCCACTCCAAAAAATCCAACTCCAACCCCCCAAACCCCCCTTATCAGGGGGGCTTTGACCGGCTGCAACTTTCTGGGGTCTTAAATCTTCCAAACTTAACCCCCCCCAACCCGAACCCCCCAACCCCCCTTGTCAGGAGGGCTTCGATCTGGGGATCCTCCTTGTCAGGGGGCTTCGATCAAGGGCGGGGGGTGTGCATGGTTACCCATTCTTCGGCCATGGTGGGGTGGATGCCGATGGTGCGGTCGAAGTCGGACTTGGTGGCGCTGGCTTGGATGGCGATGGCGATGGATTGGATTATCTCGCCGGCTTCGGGGCCGAGCATGTGGGCGCCTAGGATGCGGTCGGTGGGGCGGTCGACTAGGAGCTTCATGTAGACCCGCTCTTTGCGGCCGGTCAGGGTATGTTTTAGGTGGCGGAAGTCGGTTTGGTAGATGGCGCAGTCTAGCCCGCGGTCGGTGGCTTCCTGTTCTGTTAGGCCGACGGTGGCGAGGTTGGGGGCGCTGAATACGGCGGCGGGGATGTTGCAGTAGTTGAAATTGGCGGCGGTGCCGGTGCGCCAGTGTTGCAGGAGGGCTTCGGCTTCGGCGATGGCGACCGGGGTGAGGGCGCGCTTGCCGACTACATCGCCGAGGGCGTAGATGGAGGGGACTGTGGTTTGGAAATTTTGGTTGATTTGGATGGCGCCGTTGGGGGCGGTGGCGATGTCTAGATCTGGTTGCCAGAGATCGGCGGTGTGCGGGACCCGGCCTGTGGCGTAGAAAACTTGGTCGGCGGTTAGCTTTTGGCCGCTGCGTAGGTGGGCGATGTGTTGGCCGTTTTTGCTGTCGATGCGGGTTACGTCTGCGTCGAAATGCAGGCGGATGCCTTGGTCGACCATGGTGCTTGCTAGGCGTTGGCGGAGGTCGAGGTCGAAGCCGCGTAGGAAGAGGTCGCGGCGGTAGAGGAGGTCGACTTTTGTTCCTAAGCCATTGAAAATGCAGGCGAATTCTACCGCGATGTAGCCGCCGCCGATGATGATTATGGAGGCGGGTAGGGTGTCTAGGTGGAAGGCTTGGTCGGAGGTGATCGCGCTGTCTGCGCCGGGGATGGGTGGGACGAGGGGGCGGCCGCCGGTGGCGATGAGGATGCGGCGGGTGCGGTAGGTTTGGTCGGCTACTTGGACTTGGTGTGGGTCGAGAATGCGGGCGCGGCCGGCGACCATTTGCGCCCCGGCGGTTTTTAGTAGGTCGGTGTAGACGGCGTTTAGGCGGCGGAGTTCGCGGTCTTTGTTGGCGATTAGGGTGGGCCAGGCGAAGGTGGGGGCGGTGGGTAGCTGCCAGCCGTAGGCGGGGGCATCGGCGAAGTCTTGGGCGAAGTGGGCGGCGAAAACCAGCAGTTTTTTGGGGATGCAGCCGCGGTGGACGCAGGTGCCGCCCCAATCGCGTTCTTCGGCGATGGCGACGCGGTGGCCGGCTGCGGCCCAGCGGCGGGCGGCGCGCACCCCGCCGGAGCCACCGCCGATGACGAAGAGGTCGAAGTCGAAATCGTTTTTGGGGGGCATGGTTTGGGGCTTTTGGGGTGGGCTTATTGGGGTGGCGGGGCGGATTGGAGTTGGGCGATTTTTTGCTGGGCGGGGGGCCAGCCGGGGAGGGCGGCTAGGGCGGCGCGGTAGGCGGCTAGGGCGGCATCCGGTTGGTTGAGTTGGGCGAGGGCTAGGCCGCGGTTGAAGTGGGGGATTTGGGTCTGACTAAGCCCTAATTTGAGGGCTTGGTCGTAGTCGGCTAGGGCTTTTTGGTAGTTTTGCCGCACAAAGTGGAGATTGCCGCGGTTTAGTAGCAGGGCGGCGCGTTGGTCGGCGGGCGGGTTTAGGGCGAGGGCGGCGGTGTAATCGCGCTCGGCGGCGGCGGGGTTGCCGAGGGTGAAGTAGATGAGGCCGCGGTTGGCGTGGGTGGCGGCGCGGTCTTGCTGGCGCA
>JACONM010000033.1 GCA_014323765.1 Cellvibrionales bacterium
ACCGGTTGTGATTTGCGGGTAGACCTTGGTCGGTTATACTACATCCGGCGCTCATTTGACATTGACGCCAGTTGTGATTTGCGGGTAGACCTTGGTCGGTTATACTGGCGATAGCGGCGGCCTTCTTGGGGTCGCGGTTGTGATTTGCGGGTAGACCTTGGTCGGTTATACTTATTGTTGTTGCGGATTCCGTCTACCCAAGGTTGTGATTTGCGGGTAGACCTTGGTCGGTTATACTATCTTGCAAATAAGTGCTTGAACTAGCTGGATTTTTGCAGTTTTTTGGCTACAAAAATTCCAGCTGGGTTGGTGCGCTTTCGATGGGTTTGCGCTTTTTGCCATAGAACACCTCGATTTTGCCGAATTGCTTGTCGGTGATTTTAACGATTCGCACCTCGCCATCCGGCGGCAGGCAGGCTTTGATCCGCTTGGCATGCACCTGTGCATTCTCATCGCTGGCGCAGTGCCGCATGTACACGGAGTACTGCATCATACTAAATCCATCGGCTAGCAGGTGCTTCCTGAATAGGGTGTATTGCTTTCTCGCCGCCTTAGTATCCGTGGGCAGGTCAAACAGGACGATCACCCACATGGTGTGCAGGCCCCCAAATATCGCCACTAATTGTCCCAGATTTTCTGCGGGAAGAGTAGGTCGCGGCTGTCGCCCGCGATGGCGGACTTCAGGCCGGCGGCCAGCTGGTGGCTGGCGACCATCAGGGGCAGTTGCTTGTCGGCTAGGCTAACCGGCGCGCTCAGTAGTGCCAAGAGACGCTGTTTGCTGTCGCGACAGACTTCGGGCGGGTCGGCGTTGGCTGCGTATTGGTGGACTTCGTAATCCACCCAGGGGCGGAAGGGTTCCATTAGGTCATCCGCCAAACAGAGACCGTTATATTGGTTGCGATGGTGCAGCCCTAGGGCCGGATGCAAGCCGGTGCCCACCAGAGAGCGGGCAAGCACGGCGCGCATTATGGCGTAGCCGTAATTGAGCAGTGCATTGATGCCGCCTGCGGTGCGGTCGCGGCGGAAGTCATCGCCCATCAGTTTGCGCCAATAGTGTTGCGCCGCCTGTGCTTCGTGGTTTTCAGGGTCGCCCGGCTTGACTTTATTCAACATGCGATGCAGGTGCGGGCTGCTCTCGCCGGTTTGCTCCAGCACGGTAGCCTGTTGCGCAATTTTAGCGCGGACAATTTGCTGCCACAGACGCTTGCGGGTCGGCTGGGTTATTTCCATTTGTTGACGCAGAATGCGAGTGTGCAGGCTGTGCCCTTCAGTCAACGGCAATAAAACCGAATAGGGCAGGTGCTGCGCATTGCAAAAAACGACTACCGTGTTGTTTTGCTGGCAAGCGACTAGCGCGGTCTGAGTTACCACAATGGCCGGGTGTTGTAAAATTAAAACGCCTAAGTCTTCGACCGGGATAGAGGCGACTAGCTTGCCCTGTTTTTCGATCTGTAATTGTTGTTGATGTAGATGGATATAAGCCTGCTCGCTGATATCAAGAATGCGTTTTATCATCCTGCAATTTTCCTATTGCGTTGATTTTGCAAACTCGCAGCTCTTTTTTCATCAACGCAGGTATGGTTGACTCTTTGGCCGTTAAGGTTTCGGCTTCATTTTTTATCGTGGCCGCATTATGTAAGCGTAATTTTATCTGTTTCGGGCCCCTATCTAGTTTCTGAACTCGATAAAATTGAGTATTGCCATCTACTTTTATACTAACCAAATCATTGATATGAATGGCCATAACGAATTCTCGATCTTCTTTATGGTTTGTGCGGATAATTGGTTCCTTGCTACTGTTGATGCCTCTAGCTCGCTGGGCGGCTTCCATAGTAGTCACAAAAACACCTTCATATTTTCCGTTTTTCTTATTGCGGATAATTTCCACATGGTGGATATTGCCGTAAGCCATCCAGCGGAAAATTTCGCCCTGCTTATTTCGCACCCCAAATTTGTTTTTCTTTAATTTGGCTTCATCCGTCTTAGCTTGAACAACGCGAACCCGCTTGATCGGAGTTCTACCATTTTTATGATAGACAGTGACATTGTCAGCAAAGGCTTTCTTTGAATCGTTACCGTAGGCTTTAAGGTGTTGCGTTACTCGCTCTTTGATAACCGGATCAATAATGCTTTCTGCATTTTTTTGAGTGAAATTGCCATCCAGATTTTTGCGATAAACAGTGCCTACACCGTCAATAAAACCCACGCCTGTTTCTTCGTGCAAGGCACCGGAAATTTTGCGTTGCGGTACATGGGAGACGATTATTTGATTTAGCTTATCTTCTGTCTCGCTGCGCAGATCATCCCACGGTGCGTCGGTAATCAGGTCGCGCATCCTAACCCCTGTGCGCTCTTCGCGTTTGGCGTTGGCGGCCAGGGCTTGGTAAAAACCGCGGTCAATGCAGGCAGTCACGACCGCATCAATGGCATGGTGGCGGTGGTCGGTGCGTTCCTTTTTATCCGTTTCGCTAATTAACCGGTTGAGGTCCCAATGGTGGCGTAGCCAGGCTGTCATTGCACCACGGGTGTAGGTAATTTCGGCACCTAGGGATTCAAGGTATTTTCCCGCTTCCTTACTGATATAGCGGGTATCGGTGAGTTGGCTGCCGATAAAATCGCGCTTGAGTATATCGGCTTCCGTCATATAAAAGCGTTTGTGCTTGCTCTTTAACTCCTGCTTGGGCCAGCCGCTGATTGCGGAGGTGATTTGACCCCACTTTGCGGGGTCGCCGGAGAAAGCATCTTTGGGTGTGCGGTTACCTTTATAGCGGTTTTCCTTGGCGTAGCAAACTACCTTGTTCATATAAGAATCATCCAGCGACTGGCTGAATGGAAGAATATGGTCGATCTCTACTTCATCGCTGAATAAGGCAGTCTGGCTTATTGGGCGATTGCTATATACGCAACGCTCTCCTTGCTCTTCCCAGAGGCGGTATTTGATTTTGTTGGTTTTGCCAACATGAGAGGACATCCTCAGCCCGGATTCTCGTTTCGCGATGGCTTCATAGGCTTTAATTGCTCTATCATTGGCATCGGTGTTCGCTTTCTGCTGTTTGAGAAAAGCCTTGTACTTCTTGGTGTTCATTTCCAGTTCGCGGGCCATTTCGATGCGGATGACATCCGGTTTGCCGTGCTCGGCGATAATGGCGTTGACTACACGGCGCAGTTCGTGAAGCCCTTTCTGGACGATAGGATTGGGAATTTCGGGCGGTGGACCTAGGCGGTTAGCAGATAGCGTTTTCTGTTGTTCGTATCCATACCCGGCTGCCTCCCTAGCATCGGAGTAAATTTTGCCATGTTCCAAATGGGGCAGTAGCTTGCGTATTGCTTTAAGGGAGTGATCGCCGTAGCCCGGTTCAAACTCTAGCATGCACAGTTGCACCGCTGTTTTGCTGGGAAACTTCCAGTGCCCCATCAGGCGTGCTTTTAGTGCGGTTTGCTTGCGGATAGTGAGCAGGTCTTCCACTAATCTGATCCGTTTGTCTTCTGTCCAACCATCCCATTCTGGAAGAATTTCACGAATGGCGCAGGCGGTTGCGTTGCCCTTGAGTTTCTTGACGCTATTCTCGTATTCTTGATTGAATTTAATGCGTTTTAGCCCCAGAGCTTTACGGATCTCGGCAAAAGTGGGAGCCGCTTTGCGTTCAAAAATGTTGACCATTTTCGTGTGTTTATCCGGATCTTCGGCGGGTCTAATGTCGCCCTCGCTATGCGGGCAGTGGTACTTCAGGTTGTTGATGTCTTGCAGGTAGCGGAATCGCTGGTATTCCAGCCGCGCTACCTTGCAGCGTTTGTTGCGCGTCTCGAGGGAGCATTTGCCAATGTTTTTGGGCGGCTTTAGGGGGCGTTGGTGGAAGATAATTTCCTCGATTTCTCCCTTGACCGCGGCGGTGAGTACTGGGTGATGCTTGGCCTGTTGTTGCCAGATTTTATCCAACTCATCACGGTACATTTGTCGATCAGTGCGTAAGTGGCCACCGTTGCGTTGTCGGTTGCGCTTGCCTTCATCTGTGTTCCGTGATGCTAGGTATTCGCCCAGTGTACGCTTGCCGGATTTTTCGATTTCGTTGCGTAGTTCCTTTATATCCGTCTTAAAGGCGGTTTCCTCTGCGTCTGCCCCGTCATCAGCGTCATCATCTCCTAGTTCGGCGAGCACGGCTTGCACATCTGGGTCATCCAGCATTTCCCCGCCGAGGCGGGTTTTCTTGTTGCTGAGGAAGCCGCGGCGTTGCACTAGATGCAGGAATACCCTGCCGAGTTCGTGGGGGTCGAGCCGTTCGTCTAGGGCGCGGGTGCGCAGGGCGTAGGGGTCTTGTCTTCCACCGCCTTGGGGAAGATTCGCACCCCCATATCAATCAGACCGTTCGGGCGTTCCTTGTCATCCGCGCTGAGCAGGGCCCAGCCTAGGGAGTTGCTACCGAGGTCGAGACCGAGAATTTTCTTGCTCATGGGGGTTTCCTGTGTATACTGGGGGCTAGTGTAACCGACCAAGGTCTACCTATTAGCTTTTCATACCAAGAAATGCTTTTTCGTAGGCAACGGCTTTTATGCGACCACAAGCCCTCCCAGTGGGGGCTTTTTTATGCCTGCGATTTGGTGGGCGGTGTTTTTGTTCGTCGTAGGCTGAGGCACAGCAAAATTGTGGCGCAAAGGGCCAGTCCGGGCCAGTTGCCTAGGCGGGTGTAGGGGGTTTGGCCTTGTTGTGGGGTTACGGTGACCTGCATTTGGGTGCGGGTGAATTGGGGTAGGGTGGCGCGGATTTTGCCTTGTGGGCCGATTAGCCCGCTGATGCCGTTGTTGGTGACCCGCAGTACGGGTTTGCGGTTTTCCGCGGCGCGAGCCTGGGCGATCTGCATGTGTTGCCAGGGGCCGATGCTGGTGCCGAACCAGGCATCGTTGCTGATTGTGAGCAGTATTTGCGCGTCCGCGGCCAGCTGGCGGACTAGGCGGGTGTAGGCGATTTCGTAGCAGATGGCGGGGGCGATTTGATATTGCTGGCCGCGGTAGCGGAATGGCAGTGGGGCTTGGCCGGGCGGGCCGCGCACGATGACCGACATGGGCAGGTCGAAAAAATGCATGCTGCCGCGTAGCCAGCTTTCCAGTGGCACGTATTCGCCGAAGGGCACTAGGCGGCGTTTGTGATAGACCCGCTGGGCGGTGCCCAATCCGATTAGGCTGTTGAAGTATTGGCCGCGCTCGCGGCTGAGCACCCCGGTGAACATGGCGGTGTCCGATTCCGCCGCTCGCGTCTGTAGCTGGGCTAGGTAGCTGCTTGCCTGCGCGCCGCCCACGTAGGGGATGGCGGCTTCTGGCCAGATGAGCAGGCCGGGTTGCCAGCGGCTGTTGGCTTCCAACACGGCGATGATCTGCGCCGCCCGCGCTGGGTCCCATTTGTCGCGCAGGGGGATGTCCGGCTGCACTAGGGTGGCGGGGATGGCGGGTTCCATTGGTTCGGTCCAGTCGCGCTCGGCCAAATAAAGGCTGAGTATGCCGATGCCGAGACCAGTCGCCAAAACCCGCCCGATGGTCGCGCCGGAGCGCACTGTGGTCGCGTACACCAAGAGCGCGGCGATGCCGGCCAGCAGGGCACCGGTGCCCAGTGCGCCGATCACTGGCAGCCAGCCGCGCAAGGGGCCTTCTATCTGGGTGTAGCCGGCGTAGGCCCAGGGGAAGCCGGTGAATAGCCAGCCGCGTAGCCATTCACCCAAGTACCAAAAGGCCGGAAAAGCCAGCAAACGCCGATTGCGGGTTTGCGCCAGCAGTGGCAGCAAGGTCCAAGGCAGGGCGAACAGCAGGCTTAAGACCAGCACAAAGCCGCCAGTGAACAGCATCGCCAGCGGGCCGGGCACGGCACCGTGAATGTGGATGCTGACGTAGATCCAGCTTACCCCGGCCCCAAACAGCCCCGTGCCGAAAGCCAATGCCAGTTTGAATGCCTGGGCCGGTCGGGCGCAGCCGGCCAGCAGCGCAGCGTAGAGCAAAATGGCAGCAAAAGCGGCGAGCCGCAGGTGGTAGGGGGCCAGCCCCAAGTGCATTAGGCCGCCCGCCGTGGCCGCGAGCAGAATGTGCCAGCCGCGCATTATTTTTGGTCGGGGTCGCTGGCGGGTTCGGGGTGTTGGCGGGTTACCGCTAGGCGGATGATGCGGCGGTTATCGGCTTCTAGTACGGCAAGGCGAAAGCCATCGATATCCACTGTCTCGCCGACTGCCGGTAGGTGCCCAAGCAGACCCATCACCAGTCCGCCGAGGGTGTCGTATTCGCCCTCTTGCAGGTTGGCTTGAAAGTATTGGTTAAATTCGCCGATCGCGGTTTGCGCCTCGATTTGGTAGCGGGCGGGGGTGCCCGGCATGAGTTGAATGCTGTCGGCTTCTTGCTCGTCGGTCTCGTCTTCGATGTCGCCGACAATTTCTTCCAGAATGTCTTCGATGGTCACCAGCCCGGTGACGCTGCCGTATTTGTCGATGACCACTGCCATGTGGTAACGCCGCTCGCGGAATTCTTTGAGTAGCTCGCCAAGCCGTTTGGACGGGGAGATGACGGTGGCCGGGCGGAGTAGGGCGGCGAGGTCTGGTTTGGTTTCCGCGGCGGCGAGCGGTGCGATCAGGTCTTTTGCCAGCAGAATGCCGCGGAGGTCGTCCAGCCCGTCGCCGAACACCGGAAAGCGCGAGTGGCCGGATTCGGTGATCAGAGCCAGCACCTCGTCCAGCGCGGCCCCAAGACCCAGGCAGCGCATTTGCGCCCGCGGCACTAGGATGTCTTGCGCTCGCTGGTCGCCGACGCGCAGGGCACCGGCCATAATTTGCAGGGCATCACTGTCGATGATGTGCGATTCGTGCGATTTTTGCAGCACCTGTTCCAGCTGCTCGCGGTTTTCCGGGGTGGGCGAGAGGCGGGCCGCTAGGCGACCTAGCCAGCCCTGACTAGAGGGGGGTTTGTCGGAGTTTTCCATAGAGTATGAAGCAGGGGTTGGAAGTCGAGTTTAAGAATAGGGGCAGGCGAAGCCCAGCGATTGCAAAATTTGAGTTTCCAGCACCTCCATGTGCGCTGCGGTCGGCTCATCGGCGTGGTCGAGGCCGGCCAAATGCAGGGCCCCGTGGATGCTCAGATGCGCGTAGTGGGCCTCCAGCGGCTTGCTTTGCGCCTGCGCTTCCGATTCGGCCAGCGCGGCGCAAATGGCGATGTCGCCGAGATGATCGAGAGCCGCAGGCGGGGCGGATTCGACCGGAAAAGCCAGCACATTGGTGGGTTTATCCTGCTGGCGGAAGCGGCGGTTGAGGGCGGTCATCGCGGGCGCGTCCAGAATGCGCAGGGCCAGCGCGGCGTCCGGCTGCAAAGGCGCGAGGGCGCGGTCAATCCAGCGATGGAAGGCGGTGGCCGGCGGGGCGGGGTGTCCGGAAGCATTGGCAAAATCCAGCGTAATGGTCACGGGCGTGGGGCGGGTGCTGCTTTGTTCGCACTGGCGGATTTGTCGGCCCGCTCATAGGCATCGACGATGCGCCCGACCAGCGGGTGGCGCACGACATCGCGGGAACTGAAATGGGTAAAGCCGATGCCTTTCACGCCGCTGAGCACTTGGGTGGCATGCAGCAACCCGGAGCGCATGCTGCCCGGCAGGTCGACTTGGGTGGCATCGCCGGTGATCACCGCGGTGGAGCCAAAGCCGATGCGGGTGAGGAACATCTTCATTTGTTCGCGAGTGCTGTTTTGCCCCTCGTCGAGGATTACGAAGGCGTGGTTGAGGGTGCGCCCGCGCATGTAGGCGAGCGGCGCGACCTCAATGACGTTGCGCTCGATCAATTTACCTACGGTGGCGAAGCCGAGCATATCGTAGAGCGCATCGTAAAGCGGGCGTAGGTAGGGGTCCACTTTCTGGCTGAGATCGCCGGGCAGAAAGCCGAGCTTCTCGCCAGCTTCCACCGCCGGGCGCACCAGCAAAATGCGCTCGACCGCGTCTTTCAGCAGGGCCTCCACTGCGCAGGCGACCGCCAGATAGGTCTTGCCGGTGCCCGCCGGGCCTATGCCGAAGTTAATGTCCTGAGCGCGGATGCGGCGGACGTAATCGATCTGGTTGGCACCGCGTGGGCGGATGGATTCTTTTTTGGTGCGGATGCTTAGTGGGGCCTCGTTGTCGGCGGCGGGTGCATCGAGGGCTGCGGATTGCAGGCGCAGGTGGATTTCTTCCGGCAGCAGGGCGGCGGCGCGGCGGGTCTGCTCGTACAGTTCTTCCACTAGGCGCAGCGCAGTTTGGGCCACAGCCGCCGCGCCCTCGATGGCAAAGCGGTTGCCACGGTTGCGGATCTGCACATCCAAGCGTTGTTCGATGAGTCGCAGGTTTTGGTCAAATTGCCCGCACAGGCTGGCGAGGCGGCGGGCATCATTGGGTTCGAGTGCGGTCTCGAAAATAGCCGTGTTATTCAACGAGGAATTGGGTGCCGGGGGCACTGGAATGGACGGCGAAGGATAACGCTTTAGGCGGACAGTGCCAAGCGGCGGTTCACCCGATCGCCGCGACCAGCGCACCGCCCAGGATCAGGGCCAGCACCCCCGCCGTGCGCTGATAGACCGGACGCAAGCCGAGTGCCCATGCCATCAGGCGTTGGAAATTGTGCCGACCGATGGCCCCCAGCACCACACCGCTGGCAAAAATCAGAGCACCGAGTGTTTGCAGGGCGATGGGAAAGCGCGAGTCGGCGGCGTAGCTAAGCAGGATGGCTCCCAGCACCAAGCGGCTCACCACCGCCAGAAAATGCAAGCCATTAGAATCCAAGTGCTGGCGCAATGCGTTCACCAGCACCGCCGGCTGCAAGATCAGCAGCGCACCAGCGGCCAGCATCAGCACCCCAAATCCCCCGATGACGTAGAGCATATGCGCCCCGTTGATTGATTTAGTTGGCCAGACAAGCCCGCAATGGTACCCCAAATATCGGTATCCTGATGGCCTTCCCTCCGACCCGTCGCCCGTCGCCTGATAAAGCAATGCACATACGCCACTACTGCCGAATCGACCGCCTGATTCACACCTCAGGACAGCCGCAGCCGGCGGAATTTGCCCTAATCCGCCAAGCGGGCGCTGAGACCGTGGTCAACCTAGCGCAGTTTGAGCACCCGGATGCGCTGTCCAACGAGGCCGAACTGGTCGCCGCACAGGGGATGAATTACATCCAGATTCCAGTCGCATGGCAGGCACCGCAGCCGCAGCAGTACCGGCTTTTCCAAGCCATTATGCAAACGCACCGCGACCGCCCCATCTGGCTCCACTGTGCGCTGAATCGGCGGGTGGCATGCTTCGTTTATCTGTACCGCACTCGCTGTTTGGGTGTGCCGGAACCAGTCGCGCAACGGGATCTGGCCAGCATCTGGCAGCCGGATGAAGTCTGGACACGGTTTATGGAATCCATCAAGCGCGAGGACGAGCGCATGCCAGCCATGTCCTGCGCCCGCAGCTATGCGCCCCCCAGCGGCCCAGAGGCTAAGCCCACCCCCTAGCCAACCAGCTCCCCGCGCAGGGAATTGGGCAGGGCCTGGGCGATTTTCACCGGCACAAACTGACCGATCAGCCCTTCATCGTCCGCCCGGAAATTGACCACCCGGTTGTTCTCGGTGCGCCCGCACAGCTGGCCGGGGTCCTTTTTGGCGTAGCCGCTGACCAGAATGCGCTGCACAGTGCCTTCCATCGCCACGCTGATCCGCCGTGCCTGCCCGGCGAGCAGGGCTTGCAGGCGGTGCAGGCGGGCTTTTTTCACCTCCAGCGGCGTGTCGTCCGGCAGGTCCGCGGCCGGGGTGCCGGGCCGTGGGCTGTACAGAAAGCTAAACGAACTGTCGAAGCCGACCTCCTCGATCAGCCGCAAAGTAGCGGCATGATCGCGCTCGGTCTCGCCGGGAAAGCCCACGATAAAGTCCGATGAAATGCTAATCCCCGGGCGCACCCGCCGCAGGGCGCGGATCTTTGCCTTGTATTCCAATGCCATGTAACCGCGCTTCATCGCCGCCAGAATGCGGTCCGAGCCGCTTTGCACCGGCAAGTGCAAATGATTGACCAGCTGCGGCACATCGGCATAGGCGGCGATCAGGTCATCGCCAAATTCGATTGGGTGCGAGGTGGTGTAGCGAATGCGCTCGATGCCGTCAATCTGCGCCACCAAAGGCAGCAGGTCGGCAAAGCGGCTTGCCCCGTCCCGCCATGCATTGACATTTTGCCCCAGCAGGCAAACTTCGCGCACCCCCTGCGCGGCCAGCGCGGCCACTTCCGCCAAAACATCGGCCAGCGGACGGCTGACCTCCTCGCCGCGGGTGTAAGGCACCACGCAGAAGCTGCAATATTTGGAGCAGCCTTCCATGATGGAAACATAGGCACTCACCCCATCGGCTTGCGGTTGCGGCAGGCGGTCGAACTTTTCGATTTCCGGAAAGCTAAGGTCGACCACCGCGTCCGCCCCATCGCGCCGCTGTTTTAGCAGTTGCGGCAGGCGGTGCAGGCTTTGCGGGCCGAAAATCACATCCACATGCGGGGCGCGTTGGGCGATTTTTTTGCCTTCCTGGCTGGCCACGCAACCGCCCACACCGATGAGCAGATCCGGTTTGCGGGCCTTAAGTTTTTTCCAACGCCCCAGCTGGTGGAACACTTTTTCCTGCGCCTTTTCACGGATCGAGCAGGTGTTTAGCAGCAGCAGGTCCGCCTCCTCCGGCAGATCGGTTTGCACGAACCCATGGCTGGCCCCGAGCAGATCGCGCATCCGCGCCGAGTCGTACTCGTTCATCTGGCAGCCGTGGGTTTCGATAAACAGCTTTTTCATTGCGGGCGCGGCGATTTGGCGAGCAGGTGCGGGCGGCGCGATTATAGCGGCAGAGCGGGCCGGTGGAATGGTGCGATGAAGGCAGCGATGGCGGCAACGGTGGGGCAACGGTGGAAAGAGGCCCCAATCCGCCCGCCCGCCCGCTGTGCTAGAATCGCGCATCTCCCACCAGCTCCGCCGCCCGCCAAGAGGCCCCCATGCCTGAGCCATCCTGCATCTACCGCGTCTGTTTTTACAATCAGGGGCAGGTCTACGAAGTCTACGCCCGGCAGGTCTTTCAAAGTGATCTGGTGGGCTTTATCGAGGTCGGGGAATTCGTCTTCGGCGAGCGCTCCCAACACATTGTGGACCCGGCGGAAGAACGCCTGAAAACCGAATTTGCCAACGTCCGCTATTCCATGATTCCGATCCAAGCCGTGGTGCGGATCGACGAGGTGGACAAGGCAGGCCAAGTGCGCATCAGCGAGGTCAAGCCCGCCGACAAGGTCGCCCAGTTCCCCCTCCAGGGCCGCAGCGCAAAGCCAGCACCGCGCCCGCAAAAAGACTCCTGAGTGCGGCTGGCCGGTCGCCGCAACGCCGCCCGCCTTAACCCATGCCCCGCTACCAAATTCACCCCGCAGTCGCCGCTGAACTGGCAAACTTTACGTTGCCAGCCAAGCTCGATTTCGGCGGCCTGAAACTGCCGATAATGTATCGCGCCGACTACCGCGATGAGGCTTGGCAACCGGCGGAGTTGACCCCCTACGGCACCATCGAATTGGACCCAGCAGCCAAAGTGCTGCACTATGCGCAGGAGATTTTCGAGGGCCTCAAGGCCTATTGCGTAGGCACCCGCCGCGCCAATTTTTTCCGCCCGCTGGAAAACCTAGCGCGCATGAACCGCTCGGCGGAGCGCATGGGCATGGTGCAGATCCCCGAATCCGTCTTTATGGACGGCATCGGACTAGTAGCGGGTTTTGGCGAGCCGTTCATCCCGCGGCGGTCGGGTGAATCCCTCTATTTGCGCCCCTTCCTGTTCGGCACCCGCGCCACCCTGGGAATGGGCGCATCCGACAGCTTTACCTTTATGGTGATTTCTAGCCCCTCAGCCATCTATCACGCCGGCCACATGCGCGTGTGGGTCGAGCGCGATGCCTGCCGAGCCGCCCGCGGCGGCACCGGGGCCGCCAAAACTGGCGGCAACTACGCCGCGGCTCTCAAACCAGCCCGCCGGGCCCAACAGCGTGGCTTTCACCAATCGCTGTGGCTGGACCCGCGGACCATGGAACACATCGAAGAGCTGTCCGGCATGAACATCTTCGCGCTGATCGACGGCACCCTGCACACCCCCCGATTAACCGACTCGCTGCTGGCCGGCATCACCCGCGATTCACTAATTCATCTAGCCCGCCACCGTGGGCTCGATGTCATCGAGCGCGATATGCCGATCGCCGACTTACTCGCCGGCATTGAAGCGGGCACAGTCAGCGAGCTTTTCGCCTGCGGCACCGCCGCCATCGTCAGCCCGATCAGCGTACTGGCCGACGGCGAGACCGAATACCGCCTACCGCAGGTCGACCAGGTCGCCGCCGAACTGCGCACCGCCCTACTAGCCATCCAAGAACGCCGCGCCCCCGACCCCTTCGACTGGACTATGGAACTAGATCCGCGCTACTACCCGCCCAGCCCGCAAGCCACGGCGGATGCGGCAGCGGGCTGATACGGTTTGCAAGCCGAGCTCCTGCTGTGGATGAAACCCGCCCTGTGCGGGCTTCTTTTTTGTCCGTGCGGTGATCTATCTAGTTTGGTCTGGGCTCGATTCTTTCAGGATCGCTGATGACACTGTCTTCGCCGTACTGTTCTTCGAGTTTTTGTTTTGCTTTGTGCGTGCTTACTGCTAAGACTGTTACTTCTACGTTAGTTTTTCCGTCTTTGACGGTTGCTCGGTACTTGTTGTGATCGGGAAAAGTATTGGCAAGCGCAGCACCGAACCGACGCATTAAAGGGTGGTTTTTGAGATACCGATACAACCATAATGCAATGAAGAATATGCATAATGCAATGAAGAATATGACGATAAGGTGTACTAGGGCAAAGAGAATGATTGTGGTTGTATCCATTTTAGTGCTTCCTCTGGTTTAGTATTTTGGCTTGCGCTGAGTGTAACTTAGTTTTGGTCTGCCTGCGCCTACTTTTCACACTCTAGCTAGTCTGCTATGTGGCGCGCTGCTTCCGCCTGCGCCAACTCATAACTCATCGCGTACCGTGCGCTCACACCGTGCCGTGCCGCATTTTCGGCCAGATGGCAAGTTAGCATTCTGCTCGTTCTAGAGTGTCCGCTCGCTCTTCTTGTCTTCGGTGCTGGTCTATACCGATGAATTCGATACCTGCCCGATTCTTCTCGGCACCGGAATTGCCCGGATCCTGCGCGATCAGTACGAGTCTGTAAGGCTCAGAATGATAACTAGCAATCTTGGGATAGATGCGAGTGGGCATGTTTTCTCCGGTGAATTGGGCGAGCAAGCCATCCTATGGTAATTCCACTGCGCCGCCAAACCGGCATCCACCGAGCGACCACGCAACCGCCTCCAGCGCGTTCTATTCACTCCTCCCCTTACGCCCCGCCCGCGGATGCGCCCGGTCATAGACCTCCGCCAAATGCTGGTAATCGAGATGGGTGTAAATCTGCGTACTGCGGATGTCCGCATGCCCCAGCAATTCCTGCACCGCCCGCAGATCGCCGCTCGATTCCAGCAAATGGCTGGCGAAGGAATGGCGCAGCATGTGCGGGCTGACCGGCACCGCGATGCCCTGCGCCAGCCCCCATTTACGCAGCTGCTGTTGCACGGCGCGTACACTCAGCCGCCCGCCGCGGTGGTTCAGGAATAACGCCTGCCCGGACTCGGCATTGGCCCGCTCCGGGCGCACCCGCAACCAAGCCCGCAATGCCTGCACCGCCAAGCGACCGACCGGCAACAACCGAGTCTTGCGCCCCTTGCCGCACACCCGCACACCGGCGGTGCCGAGATCCAGGTCGCCGATATCGAGCCCGCAAAGCTCGCTGATGCGCAGCCCGGAGGAATACAGCAGCTCCAGCGCAGCCCGATTGCGCACCCCCTGCCAGCCAGCAGGCCAGCGAGAATCGTCAGCCAGCAGGCGGGCGACCTCGTCCACATCCAGAGTTTGCGGCAGCGGGCGACCGGTCTTAGGTGCCCGCAGGTCGCGGGCCGGATTGTGCGCGCACCAGCCCTGGCGAATGCCGTAATCGAACAGGGTGCGCACGGCGGAAAGCCAGCGTTGCAGGCTGCGCCCACCGAGGCCCGCCCGGTGCAATTCCGCCAGCCTTTGGCGGACTGTGCCGGGGTCGATCTGCGCGAGCGGCCCATCGCCGACCCGCTCCAGCAGCTTCGCCAGATCGCGGGCGTACCCATCCAGCGTGTGCGGCGACAGCTGCCGCTCGGTACGCAAATGCTGCAAAAAATACTCGACCGCGGTGCTGCTTTGCATTGCCCCTGCCTTTCTCTTGTCCCCCACTGGCGACCCGTGCGCCGCTACCGACTCAAGAGAGCCTGCAAATAGCGGCCCACATAAGCCAGAAAATCGGTCGCCATATCGTTGGTGAAATGCCCGCTATCGCGACTGCCGATGACCAGATAGGCATCCTGCTCGCGATATTGCAAGCGCACCATGGCGATGGAAGCCAGATCCGCCGCGTCCGCGCTACACAGCAGCTCACGGATCCGCCCCGACGGCCGCCCCACGAACAGCGGTTGGTCGCAAAGCACCTCGCGCAGCCGCTGCAAATCCGCCGCCGGCAAAGCGATCAGATGCTCGGCGGGGCCGCCCAGCCAGCTATCCTGCGCCACCACCAGATAGACGGAATCCAGCCCAAAGTCCGCCACAATAGCGCGGTGCAACGCGGCCAAGACCGTCTCTAGATCGGGTGCGGCGGCGGTGTGTACGCTCAGCGTTTGAATGCGCCCCAGCAGGGCCTCGTTGCCCTGCGCCCGCCGGTGCAACACGAGTAACTGCTGGCGCAGTTGCCGCTCACGCTCACGCAGCAATTCCACCTGCCGCCGCATCAGCGAAGCGGTGCCATTCGGTTCATCCGCCAGCCGCAGATCAGCCAGCACCTGCGGGTGCTTAGCAAAAAAATCGGGGTGTTCGCGCAGATACGCCAACACCTGTTCCGCCGCTATCGCCGGGCTTTGTGTCGCCGGGCTTTGCGACGCGGGTTGCGCTGGGTCCTTCGATGCACGTTGCACCGCACTTTTTGGCGCATTCATAGCTGAATCTGCCCCTCAAACACAGTCGTGGCCGGGCCGCATAGGATGACAGATTGCCCCGCCCCCGACCAGCACACCCGCAACTCCCCGCCCGGCAGGCGGACCTGCACGGCCGGCCCGCCATCGAGCACCCCCAGCCGCACCCCGGCCACCACAGCCGCAGCGGCCCCGGAGCCGCAGGCGCGAGTCTCGCCCACACCGCGCTCAAACACCCGCAACCGAATGGCGCGGCGGTTCACAACCTGCATAAAGCCGATATTAGCGCGTTGCGGAAAGCGCGGATGGCACTCCAGTTCCGCACCCAAGCGGGCGACTGGCGCAGCCTCGACATCATCCGTCCGCAGCACACAATGAGGATTGCCCAGAGCCAGCACCGAGACCGAATAGTTCTCCCCCCCCGCCAACAAATCGTATTGCGCCGCCTCACGCTCGGCCACGAAGGGCACGTGCGGCGGGTCAAACACCGGCACCCCCATATCGACCGCGTAATCGCCATCGGCACCCCTACGCACTTCGTAACGCCCAGACGAAGTTTGCAACCGCAGCGGATTGCGCCCGCTAAGCTGGCGGTCGTACACATATTTGGCAAAACAGCGCGCCCCATTGCCGCATTGCGCTACCTCGCTACCATCGCGATTGAAAATGCGATAACTGAAATCCGCCTCCGCCACCGTCGGCGGCTCGATCAGCAGCACCTGATCGCAGCCCACTCCAGTGCGCCGATCGGCTAAATGGCGCAGCTGGTCGGGCGACAGGCGCAGCGGGCAGGCTAGGGCCTCCAGCACCACAAAATCGTTGCCAAGGCCTTGCATTTTGGTGAATTTCAGGCGCATTGCGGCGCATCCAGCGCGAAGGGGCACTCGCCACGCAGCAGATCGGCGACCGTTTCCCGCTGCCGTACTATTTGCGCCCGCTCGCCGCACACCATAAGTTCGGCGGCACGCGACCGGCTGTTGTAATTCGAGCTCAGGCAAAAACTATAAGCCCCAGCCCCCCGCACACACAGCAGGTCCCCCGCCGCCAATCCCAGGGTGCGATCCTTACCGAGAAAGTCGCCGCTCTCGCACACCGGGCCGACGATGTCCCACACCGCAGCAGGGCGCGGCTGGTCCAAAACCGGGATAATCCGCATCCAAGCCTGATACAGGGCCGGACGCAGCAGGTCATTCATCCCGGCATCCACCACGGCGAAGTTTTTCACCCCCGTCTGTTTCGTCAGCAGCACTTGAGTGACCAAAATCCCAGCATTCGCGGCGATGGACCGCCCCGGCTCGACGACCAGCCGCAACCGCTGCCCCCCCAGCCGCTCCAACAGCGCAGCGCAGAGATCGGCAGGGGCCGGCGGCGACTCATCTCGATACGCCACGCCCAAACCCCCGCCGATATCCAGATGCTCCAATTCGATCCCGTCCGCCGCCAGCGCATCCACCAAATGCAAAATGCGCTCCAATGCCGCCTCAAAGGGCGCGATCTCCGTCAGCTGCGAGCCAATATGACAGCCCGCCCCCAGCACCCGAATATGCGGCAGATCCCGCGCCCGGGCGTAGACCTCGCGAGCCTGCGCCATATCGATGCCGAACTTATTCTCGCGCAATCCCGTAGCGATATACGGATGGGTATTGGCATTCACATCCGGATTCAGCCGCACCGCGACCGGGGCCTGCACCCCCAGCGCCCCCGCCGCCTCATTCAACATTTCCAACTCCGCCGCCGATTCCAAGTTAAAGCAGCCAATCCCCGCCCGCAACGCCGCCCGCAGCTCCCCGACCGTTTTACCGACCCCAGAAAACACCACGGTCTTAGGGTGGCCACCCGCCGCCAAGACGCGCTCCAATTCGCCGCCAGAGACGATATCAAAGCCGCACCCGCGAGCCGCCAGCAAACTCAGCACCCCAAGGTTGGAATTGGCCTTCACCGCATAGCACACCGCCCCCCGCTCGCCCAACGCAGTCTGCCAAGCGCACAGATTGGCACTCAACGCCGCAGCACTGTAAATATAGAGCGGGGTGCCGTACCGGGCGGCCAGCTCCGCCACATCCAGCCGCTCGGCACACAGCCGCCCCTCTTTATAGGCAAAAAAATCGCTCATGGCAGGGCAGCAGTCATGGGTAAAATAGCGGCGGAATGACTCATGGCGATGCAGATTCGGGGTGCGCAGGCGCAGCTTCAGATTCCACCGGCATCACGACAGGCGGCGGCGCAGCTTCCGGCGCATCCGGCAGATAAAGCGGCCCTTTCTGCCCGCACCCACACCCCAGCCCCCCCAACAACAGCAGGGCGGCGCAAAGAGTGGTTTTAGCAGACGGGCAGGTCACAAGGCGCAATCGCAAAAAATCTGCCACCAGTATAAACTACCCGCCCCCGCTAAGCCTAAAAGCCAAGCCGCAAGAAAACGGCACAGCAACCCAAGAGCCAAACCAGTGCAAGAATCGGAATTTGACCAGCGAGTCGACGCCATCTACCTAAAATTGGAAGAAGCCATCGACACCGCCGCCGCCGACCTCGATTACGAGACCAGCGCCGGGGTGCTCACCATCACCTGCGAAAACGACGGCTCACAAATCATCCTCAGCCGCCAGCGGGCCAGCCGCGAGATCTGGATAGCCGCCCGCTCCGGCGGCTTCCACTTCCGCTTTGCAGACGGCCAATGGCAGAGCACCACTGGCGAGACTCTGACCCAGGCCCTAGCCCGCATCACCGCCGACCAAGCCGGCAAAACCATAGAGGTTCACTTTTAATGGCCGACTACACCATCTACGGTCGCCCCGACTGCCCCTACTGCGCCAAGGCGATCGCCATGCTGCAGGCCGGCAACCACGACTTCGACTACATCGACATCCAAGAACATGGCCTGAGCAAGCAGGACATCAGCGAGCGCATCAAGCAGCCCGTCCACACTCTGCCGCAGATTTTGCACCGCCAACACTACGTGGGCGGCAGCACAGATCTGGCGGCCTATTTGCGCGATCGCCCGCCAAAATAGCGGCGGGAAACGGGCAAAAACCGGGCTGAGCAAACCAAGAAAATCCAAAATGATTGCCTGGGAGCAGATCGAAGACGTATTCCTCGACATGGACGGCACCCTGCTGGATCTGCACTTCGACAGCTACTTCTGGCTAGAGCACCTGCCGACCCGCTACGGCGAAATCAAAGGCGTTGAACCGCAAGCGGTGCGCACCGAGCTAATCCGCCGCTACCACCGCATGCGCGGCACCCTCGATTGGTACTGCCTAGAATACTGGCAGCGCGAGCTGGCCATCGACCTGCTACCGCTCAAGCTCGAACTGCGCGACAAGATCCGCCTACGCCCCGGCGCACAGCAACTACTAGCCCGGCTGGCGGCATCCGACAAGCGGGTCTGCCTAGTGTCCAACGCGCACCGCTGGAGCATCGAACTAAAATTTTCCCAGCTAAACCTCGCCCCCTTTTTCGACCACGTCTGCAGCGCCCACGATTACCGCACCCCCAAAGAGCAGCAAGACTTCTGGCATGCGCTACACCGCCAACTCGATTTTGACCCAGCCCGCACCCTATTTATCGACGACAACACCGCAGTGCTCGACAGTGCCCGCGCTTTCGGCATCCAACACCTGCTATCGATTGCCAAACCCGATTCCGCCGCACCGGCGCAACCCCACCAAGGCTACCGCCTGCTCCCCGACTTCAGCGAGCTAATCGCCGCCTGCGGATAGCCGCCATTGCCCCACTGTGTAAAATGCAACCAACACACCGCCCCAAGGCTTCGCACCCCCGCACTAGGCTTAGTTTTTGCCAGCCAAATAATTTTGCTCCGTGCTTGCATGATGTGATCTCATGGAATACAATCCGGCCTGTCCGCCTGTCCGCCTGTCCGCCTGTCCGCCTGTCCGCCTGTCCGCCTGTCCGCCTGTCCGCCTGTCCGCCTGTCCGCCTTCATGATGACCGATCGCTGATCGTCGGGAAGCGGAGCGCAGTTGAAGCGACGCGACAGGCCAACGCAGCAAACCATCCTAGGCAACTGCGTTTTCCGTCTACAGGCATCGGGTGAACTGTGAAAAACCGCAAAAACAACCCTTATCTCGCCATCGGGCTCCTACTGAGCACGCTGGCCCTAGCCGCCTGCAGCGGGGGCGG
>JACONM010000034.1:0-21744 GCA_014323765.1 Cellvibrionales bacterium
GGGCTGCTACACGGCCTGCTACTGCAAGAATTATCGGCAAAAACCGGCATCGATCAAAGCACCCTTGCCGAGCTCGCCGAGCAGATCGCCAAGCAGCCCCCGCCCCAATCGCCGTCCGCACAACCGCGGCAAGCCGATGAAAACCACAGCACCGCAACCGCCCAAACCGAACTAGGCGGAAGCGATAACTTCCGGTATGTGCTACGGCTGATTTTGCAGCTACCGCGACTGGCCCTCAATCTCGACCAGCAGCTACTTGACCGCCTAGACCACGATAGGTTGCTGGCACGAATTCGCAAGCGGGTGAAGGCCAAACCCGATGTTAATTTTGTCCATTTGCATGGTACCTGGCTGGCGCAAGACCCGACACTTGCCCGCAAACTTCAACGGTTTTTCGGTGCTAGGCTACTCAAAGAGCCGACCGCCGAAAAACTCGAGAGAGACTACGAAGAGACGCTTGCGCACCTTCAAAGCGAGCATGAACACGAGCAAGACAACCATGAAATAATCCATGAATTTAACACCCCCTACAACGAGATGAGCACCGAGCAACGCGCCAAAATTCAGGCCCTGCACTGGCATCGTAGCAAGCTCCCCCAACACCAACCCCACCACGCACATCCCTAGCCTTATCCGTGCAGGGGGGGGTATAATCCTGCGCCATTTTTACCCTTCCCCGCAGAGCCATTCGCCATGTCAGAGCCGGAAGAAAAAGAGCAGTCGCGCATCAAGGCACTGATCGCGGTCGGTCGCGAGCAGGGCTACCTGACCTACGCCGAGGTCAACGACCACCTGCCGAAAAACCTCGCCGAGCAGGATGCCATCGAAGACATCATTCAGATGATCAACGACATGGGCATCCATGTCTTTGAAACCACTCCGGATGCCGACCAGCTGCTGATGCTGGAGCAGGAACAGACCCCCTCCCCCGACGAATTGGCCGCCGCCGAAGCCGCCGCCGCACTGGTGGCGGCGGAATCGGAAGTCCACCGCACCACCGATCCGGTGCGCATGTACATGCGGGAAATGGGCAGCGTCGATCTCCTGACCCGCGAGGGCGAAATCGAAATCGCCAAACGCATCGAAGACGGCATCCGCGAAATGATGGCCGCCTTCACCCACTGGCCGCAGGCAGTGGAGCAAGTGCTGGACGAATACCAAATGGTGCAAGCGGAAAATCGCCGCCTAGCCGACATCCTCGTCGGCTACCTCAATCCCGCCGAGCACGTGCCTTCCGCGCAGGAACAGGCGCAAAAAGCCGCCGAAGAAAAGGAAGAAAAAGGCGATGAGGACGAGGACGAAGACAGCAAACCCACCGGCCCCGACCCGGAAGAAGCCGCTAAACGCTTCGGTGCCCTGCTTAAATCCTGGAAAAGAAGCACCCGGGTAATTAAAAGCAAAGGCTACCCCAGCAAAGAAGCCCAAAAGGCTCTTGAACAAACCGCCGAGGTTTTCAAGTTTATCAAGCTCACCCCGCGCCTTTTTGAACCTTTGCATACCAATGTGCGCACCACTATGGCCGCTTTGCGCCAACAAGAACGCATCATTATGACCCTGTGCATTAAAAGGGCCGGCATGCAGCGCAACGAATTTATCGCGCAATTCACCGGCAACGAGACCAATCAAAAATGGGTAGCGCGGCTGGCCAAATCCGAACAACCTTGGGCGGATAAAATCGCCGCACAGGCCGAGGAAATTAAACGCGCCCAGCGGCAAATTGCCGGCATTGAAAAAAGCATCGGGTTAGAAGTCAAAGCCATCCGCGAGATCAACCGCCGCGTCTCTATGGGCGAGGCCCGCATGCGCCGCGCTAAAAAAGAAATGGTGGAAGCCAATTTGCGGCTGGTTATTTCCATCGCTAAAAAATACACCAACCGCGGCTTGCAATTCTTAGATCTCATTCAAGAAGGCAACATCGGCCTGATGAAAGCCGTGGACAAATTTGAATACCGCCGCGGCTATAAGTTTTCCACCTACGCCACTTGGTGGATTCGTCAGGCGATCACCCGCTCGATTGCCGATCAGGCGCGCACCATCCGCATCCCGGTGCATATGATCGAAACCATTAACAAACTCAAGCGCATCTCACGGCATCTATTACAGGAGCTCGGACGCGAGCCCACCCCGGAAGAGCTGGCAGAGAAAATGGATCTGCCGGAAGAAAAGGTACGCAAAGTTCAGAAAATCGCCAAAGAACCGATTTCTATGGAAACCCCGGTCGGCGATGACGATGATGCACACCTCGGCGATTTTATCGAGGACACCACCATCGAATCGCCCGTGGAATCCGCCACCAGCGAAAATCTGATCGAAGCCACCCGCACTGTGCTCGGCAGCCTGACCAGCCGCGAGGCTAAGGTGCTACGCATGCGCTTCGGCATCGACATGAACACCGACCACACCCTTGAAGAAGTGGGCAAACAGTTCGAAGTCACCCGCGAGCGCATCCGCCAAATTGAGGCCAAAGCCATACGCAAACTAAAACACCCCGCCCGCTCCGAACACCTGCGCAGCTTTTTGAACGAGTAAAACCATAAACGCACCGAGTTATTCAATTTTTAAATGAGGGGCCCATAGCTCAGTTGGTTAGAGCATCCGACTCATAATCGGCAGGTCCCAGGTTCAAGTCCTGGTGGGCCCACCAAATTTACAGCGAGCGAAACGGTTAACGCAAACGGTCAGAGCAGGAAATTTTAGGGAACCCCGATGAACCAGACTGACATCTTGCAATCCATCTTAAAAGAGAGCGGTCATGGTCTTTCGCTTTTCTCGCATGCGGAAATTCATGCGTTAGGTGAAAAGATTTTCCTTAAAACAGTCAGGGGGAAACAGGCTGTTTTTATCGATTGCGTTGTACGCGATAAGGATATTCAGCTTAAACCAGAGGAGGTCGTGCGGCAGCTTTATGCGACGCGGCTGATTGGGCAATATGGCTATCCCAAAAAACGGCTTGCATTTGAATACAAGGTGAGCTTTGGGCGCGAAAAGAAAAGTGCCGATATTGTCGTGTTTGATAAAGACCGCCCGGATACCGCTTACATCATTATTGAGCTGAAGAAACCTAAATTAAAGGATGGCAAAGAACAGCTGCGCTCCTACTGCAACGGTACCGGTGCGCCTATTGGGGTCTGGACCAACGGTGAGCAAATTTCCTGCTATCACCGCAAAGACCCCAATTATTTTGAAGCCATTACCGATATTCCCAAGGCAACTCAAAGCCTGCGGGATATTTTAAGTGAACGCTTTACCCTAAAAGACTTGATCATCAAAGATACGATCGCCAATGAGCGCAAATCTCTGAAGGATATTATTCTGGAGATGGAAGACGAAGTCCTGGCCAATGCCGGGGTGGATGTCTTTGAAAAGGCGTTCAAGCTAATTTTTACCAAGCTTTACGATGAATACTGTAGCCAGAGCGATAAAGGGATCATCAATTATTTCTTACAACCCAGAAAGATCTCGGTAAGTGATACAAATTCGCCCGGTTATTTGGAGGGTCCGGATTACGATATCCTAAAGCAAGCAGTCGCTGGGGTAGATGATCATAGCTTCCGGGTGATGGAGTTTCGCAATAGCGGCCAGACCGATACGGAGCTAAAACGTAGTATTCAAGACCTGTTTAACAAGGCAAAAGGGCAGTGGCCGGGTGTGTTCCCGGATGGGGCTACTTTCGAATTGTCCGATAGCCATCTGGCGGTTTGTGTTTCCAGCTTGCAGGATGTCAAGCTGTTTAATTCTAATTTGCTGGTGGTGGATGAGGCGTTTGAATATCTGGTCAATAAATCTGCCAAAGGGGAGAAGGGGCAGTATTTTACGCCGCGCCATGTCATCGATATGTGCGTACAGATGCTGAACCCGAAGCGGACAGAGTATATGATCGACACCGCTTCTGGCAGCTGCGGCTTTCCGGTGCATACCATTTTCAAGATCACCGGGCATCTGTTCACCAATGCAGAAATACTCCCGCAGGATAAAGATGATGTGCTAAGGATTTTTGGGATTGATTTTGATGAAAAGACGGTACGGGTTGCCCGCACTTTGAACCTGATCGCCGGCGACGGGGAGACCAATGTTTTGCACCTGAACACTCTGGATTTTGAGCGTTGGGGCGATAAAACGGAACGCGATCTGAAGTGGTTCAAAACCTACGGCAAGGGCTTTGAACGTCTAGAGGAATTGCGGGCGGTGGAGGGGGATAACAAACAGTTCAACTTTGATATTTTGATGGCCAACCCGCCCTTTGCTGGGGATATAAAGGAAAGCCGTATTTTGCACCAGTACGACCTCGGTTTTAAGGCCAATGGGAAATCCCAGAACAAGGTTGGGCGAGATATTTTGTTTATCGAGAGAAATTTGGATTTTCTTAAACCCGGTGGACGCATGGCCATTGTGCTGCCGCAGGGTCGGTTTAATAATACATCGGACAAATCGATTCGGGAGTTTATTGCTCAACACGGGCGAATCTTGGCGGTGGTGGGGTTGCACAGTAACACTTTCAAGCCTCACACCGGCACTAAAACTAGTGTTTTATTTGTACAGAAATGGGATGAAAAGCTATGCCCGAAGGTGGATGATTACCCGATCTTTTTTGCGGTGAGTGAAAAGAGCGGTAAAAATAACTCGGGGGATTATGTCCATGTCAAAAATAGCAATGGGCAGTACCGGCTGGATAAAAACGGGCATCTAATCGTCGACCACGACCTGCACGGCCATGATGGCCATCTGCAAGATGGCATCGCCGAAGCCTTTATCGAGTGGGCGAAGAGCGAAGATCTGAGCTTCTGGAAAGAATGATGGACCAGCAAAATATCATTATTTACAAAACTGCCGATGGTCGGGCATCGGTGGCTTTGTATGCGCATGAGGGGCAGGTGTGGCTCAATCAGGCGCAGCTGGCTGAGCTTTTTGCCACCTCCCGCGCTAACATCACTATGCATGTGGCTAACATATTGAAAGAAAAGGAATTATTGGAAAAATCAGTATGTAAGGATTTCTTACTAACTGCCGCTGACGGGAAGCAATATAGCGTTACCCACTATGCCTTGCCGATGATTTTGGCGGTTGGCTTTCGGGTGCGTAGTCGGCGTGGGGTGCAGTTTCGCCAGTGGGCCAATCGCCATTTGCAGGACTATATGGTGAAGGGGTTTGTGATGGATGATGAGCGCCTGAAGAACCCGGATGGGCGAGCGGATTATTTTGATGAGATGCTGGCGCGCATTCGCGATATTCGCGCTTCGGAGAAACGCTTTTATCAGAAAGTTCGGGATCTGTTTGCGCTGTCCAGCGACTACGATGGCAGCGATAAGGCCACGCAGATGTTTTTTGCCGAGGTGCAAAATAGGCTGTTGTTTGCGGTGACTCGCCACACTGCGGCGGAGCTGATCGTGCAGCGGGCCGATGCCGCCCAACCCAATATGGGGCTGACCAGCTGGCAGGGGGCTAGGGTGCGCAAGCAGGATATTGTGGTGGCTAAAAATTATTTGCAAGCGGATGAAATCGATACTCTGAATCGCTTGACGGTAATCTTTTTAGAAACCGCCGAGCTGCGGGCTAAAAACCGGGTGGATACCCGCATGGACTTTTGGCGAGAAAATGTTGAGCGGATTATCCGGGACAATGATTTTCCGCTGTTGCCCGACAAGGGCCAGGTTAGCCGCCACGAGATGGAATCGCGGGTGCGTGGTGAATACACACAGTTTGATGCTGTGCGCAAAGCTCTTGAGGCGCAGCAAGCGGACCGTGAGGATGAGGCTGATTTACGGGCACTGGAAGAAAAAATTAAGAATCGGGGTGGGAAATAACAATGCGTTTTTCCATCATTAACCTTAACGAAGTGAAAAATCCTGCTGACTTTAGAATAGACAGCGATTTTTATCACCCTGACTTCGTCAAAAATAGCAAGCTATTTTACTCTGATAAAACTATCTCTGATTTTATCGATACAGATATACAGAATATCAAATCATCTCCTATAAATAGAGATTTTGAATATATGGAGATTGCTAATATATCTCTGAGTGATGGCGGGTACCGGACAACCACCGTACAAAAAGGGAAGGAACCGGACAGGGCGCATTATGTTTTACAAAAGAACGATATTGCGGTTTCTACTGTGCGTCCAAACAGAAACGCGGTTGCTTTTGTGTGCGAAGATGGGGTGGTTGGTAGTAGCGGGCTATGTGTGCTACGGGCGCGGGATATAGATCCCATGTATCTTTATGCGCTTTGCAAAACCGATTATTTTGTGAAGTGTTTAATAAGGGCCAACAAGGCTACCATGTATCCTGCCGTTTCAAAGGAAGACGTGTTTAATGTGCCTATTTTTATTCCTGCGGATAGATTGCAAGGAATGGTTATTCGTCTTGTCGCCAGCGCATTTGATATCAAGCGAAAATCTGTATTTTTATTTAAAGAATCACAGGCTATCCTCCTAATCGAACTGGGCTTGGCTGGCTGGCAACCTAAACATCGCCTTACTTTTATCAAAAACTATTCCGCCGCCGAAGCAGCAGGGCGCATGGATGCTGAGTACTTCCAGCCGAAATATGCGGAAATTGTCGGGGCTATACAAAGCTATTCCGGCGGCTGGGATGTATTGGGAAATCTGGTTGATATTAGCAAATGCGTTGAGGTGGGTAGTGATGAATACTTGGAGGAAGGAATCCCCTTTGTTCGGGTGAGCAATCTAAGCCCATTTGAAATAACCGAAGAAAAATACATATCCGAACAACTGTATCAAGAGATAAAGCAATGCCAGCCAGAAAGGGGGGAGATACTGTTTAGCAAAGATGCAACCCCAGGCATTGCTTACCACCTAAGCGGGGCCGTGAAAAAGATGATTCCGGCGAGCGGTATTCTCCGCATGAAAAATAAATCACCGAAAATAAACGATGAGTATTTGGCTTTAGTGCTTAATTCTATTCTTACCAAAGAACAGATAAACCGAGACGTGGGGGGCTCCGTTATTTTGCATTGGCGACCCGATCAAGTTAAAAAGACGGCGATTCCTATTCTGCCAGAAAACCAGCAGATCCAGATTCAACAAAAAGTCACCGAATCTTTCACCCTGCGCAAGCGATCCAGGCACCTGTTGGAATGCGCTAAACGGGCGGTGGAAATTGCCATTGAGCGGGATGAACGCGCCGCCATTCGCTGGCTGGAAAATGCGACTGAGGTAGCGGGTACGGATAAGGGCGGTGGCTAGTTCGGGTCGGGGTGGGTTTTATTTAACCTGCTTGCGGAGTTTTTCTAGGGTTAGTAGCTGGGCGGTGGCTTCGGCTAGTTCGGCGGCGGCTTTGGAATAGTCTAGTTCGCCGGACTGGTTGGCCATTTCTTGGGCGGCGTGTTCGCGGGCTTGGCGGGCGGCGGCTTCGTCTATGTCGGCGGCGCGGACGGCGGTGTCGGCGAGGATGGTTACTCGGTGCGGCTGCACTTCTAGGTAGCCGCCGGAGACGAAAACTAATTCTTCGGTGCCATCGTCTTTGACCAGCCGCAGCGGGCCGGGTTTTAGGGCGGTGAGCAGGGGGGCGTGGCCGCGCTCGATGCCGAGTTCGCCCTCGCTGCCGGTGGCGACTAGCGAGCGGAGGGCACCGCTGAAGATGGCCTTCTCGGCGCTGACGATGTCGCAACGCATGCTCATGCGGCGACCGCCGATGTGTCGAGGGATTTGGCGTTTTCTAGCACCTCATCGATGCCACCGGCCATGTAGAACGCCTGTTCGGGGATCTCATCGTATTGGCCGTCGATGATGCCTTTAAAGCTGGCGATGGTGTCGGCGAGTGCGACGTATTTGCCAGGCGAGCCGGTGAAAACTTCCGCCACATCGAAGGGTTGCGATAGGAAGCGTTGGATCTTGCGGGCGCGGGCGACGGTTTGTTTATCTTCCTCGCTTAGTTCGTCCATGCCGAGAATGGCGATGATGTCGCGCAATTCTTTGTAGCGTTGCAATACGCCTTGGGTGCCGCGCGCCACGCTGTAGTGTTCTTGGCCGATGACTAGGGGGTCGAGCAAGCGGGAGGTGCTGTCGAGGGGGTCGACCGCTGGGTAGATGCCGAGTTCAGCGATTTGGCGGGAGAGGACGAGGGTGGCATCGAGGTGCGCGAAGGTGGTGGCGGGGGAGGGGTCGGTCAGGTCATCGGCGGGGACGTAGACCGCCTGGAAGGAGGTGATGGAGCCTTTTTTGGTGGAGGTGATGCGCTCTTGCAGGGCACCCATTTCTTCGGCCAGGGTGGGCTGGTAGCCGACTGCCGAGGGCATGCGGCCGAGTAGGGCGGAGACCTCGGTGCCGGCGAGGGTGTAGCGGTAGATGTTGTCGACGAACATGAGGACATCGCGGCCTTCGTCGCGGAAGTGTTCGGCCATGGTGAGGCCGGAGAGGGCGACGCGTAGGCGGTTGCCGGGCGGTTCGTTCATCTGGCCGTAGACCATGGCGACCTTGTCGAGCACCCCGGCTTCTTTCATTTCGTAGTAAAAATCGTTGCCTTCGCGGGTGCGCTCGCCGACGCCGGCGAACACGGACAGGCCGGAATGCGCTTTGGCGATGTTGTTGATCAGCTCCATTAGGGTGACGGTTTTGCCGACGCCGGCACCGCCGAATAGGCCCACTTTGCCGCCTTTGGCGATCGGCATGATCAGGTCGATGACTTTAATGCCGGTCTCTAGCAATTCCACCGAGGCCGATTGCTCAGCGTAGGCGGGGGGTTTGCGGTGAATGGCGGCGGATTCGGTGGCACCGATCGGGCCGGCTTCGTCTACGGGGTTGCCGAGCACGTCCATGATACGGCCGAGGGTGGCTTGGCCGACCGGCACTTTGATCGGGGCACCGGTGTCTTCTACGGAGAGGCCGCGGCGGAGGCCCTCGGAGGAGCCCATGGCGATGGCGCGGACTAGGCCGTCGCCGAGCTGCTGTTGCACCTCTAGCGTTAGGCCGCTGTCTGCCACTTTCAGGGCATCGTAGACTTTGGGGACGCTGTCGCGGGGGAATTCGACATCCACGACTGCGCCGATGATTTGTACGATCTGTCCGCTGCTCATTGGGGGGCTCCTCGCCGTTCAGTGTTGTTGGGGGTGGGCGGCTAGACGGCTGCCGCGCCGCCGACGATTTCCGCCAGCTCTTGGGTGATGGCCGCTTGGCGCGCTTTGTTGTAAAGCAGTTCTAGCTCGTCGATGAGCTCGCCGGCGTTGTCGGTGGCGTTTTTCATCGCCAGCATGCGCGCCGCCATCTCGCATGCTTTGTTTTCGACCACCGCTTGGTAGACCTGCGATTCGATGAAGCGCACTAGTAGCCCTTCGAGCAATTCGGCGGCGTTGTCCGGCTCGTAGATGTAGTCCCAATGGTGCGCCAGCTGCTCGTCTTCGGTGCGTTTTAGCGGTAGCAGTTGGCGGACTGTGGGGCGTTGGGTCATGGTGTTCACAAAGTCGTTGGCGACCAAATACAGGCGGTCGATGCGCTCGGCATCGAAGGCATCGAGCATGACGCAGATGGCCCCAAGCAGGTCGGTGGTGCTGGGTTGGTCGCCGAGGTCCCGTGCCGCCGCGCTCACTCTGCCGCCGTAGCTGCTGAAAAAGCTGACCGCTTTGCCGCCGAGGGCGCAGAATTCGGCTTCAGCCCCGCGGTCGGCCCAGTCCTTGGCGGCGCGTACCACCGTTTTGAACAGATTGATATTTAGGCCGCCGCAGAGGCCGCGGTCGGTGGCGACCACTATGTAGCCGGCGCGCCGGATGTCACGCTCGGCGAGGTATTTGTGGTGGCATTCGGAGGCGGCGTTGGCGAGGTTACCGATCAGGGCGCGGATGCGCTCGGCGTAGGGCTTACCGAGGGCCATGCGCTCCTGGGCGCGGCGCATTTTGCTGGCGGCGACCATTTCCATGGCCGCGGTGATTTTTTGGGTGCTCTTGATCGAGCTGATCTTGGTGCGGACTTCTTTGCCGGCGGCCATTTTGCGGTGCTCGCGCTAGTAGGTTTGGGTGGCGATGAACTGGTCGATGGCGGCTTTGAAGCCCGCTTCGATCTCGGCGTTCCAGTTGCCTTCGGGGCCTACCTGCGCCATGAGATCCGCGTGGTCGGCATGCATGTAGCTGCGCAAGGCGGATTCAAAGTCGCCGATTTTGGCCAGATCTATACCTTTCAGATAGCCAGCGTTGGCGGCGTAGAGCACTAAGCCCATTTCGGCGGTGCTTAGGGGGGCGTACTGCGGCTGCTTCATCAGTTCGGTAACCGCTTGGCCGTGTTCCAGCTGGGCGCGGGTGGCTTCATCGAGGTCGGAGGCAAACTGGGAGAAGGCGGCGAGTTCGCGGTATTGGGCTAGGGCTAGGCGGATGCCGCCGCCGAGTTTTTTGATGATTTTGGTTTGCGCCGAGCCACCGACTCGCGAGACCGATAGCCCGGCGTTCATGGCGGGGCGGATGCCGGCGTTGAACAGGTCGGCCTCGAGGAAAATCTGCCCATCGGTGATGGAAATGACGTTGGTGGGCACGAAGGCGGAGACATCGCCCGCTTGGGTTTCGATGATTGGCAGGGCGGTTAGGGAGCCAGTGCGGCCCTTTACCTTGCCTTGGGTGAACTTTTCGACGTAGTCGGCGTTGACTCGGGCGGCGCGTTCTAGCAGGCGGGAATGCAGGTAGAAGACATCGCCGGGGTAGGCTTCGCGCCCCGGCGGGCGGCGCAATAGCAGGGAAATTTGGCGGTAGGCCCAGGCTTGTTTGGTCAGGTCATCGTAGATGATCAGCGCATCTTGGCCGCGGTCGCGGTAGTACTCACCCATGGTGCAGCCGGCGTAGGGGGCTAGGTATTGCATGGAGGCGGGGTCGGCGGCGGTGGCGGCGACCACTACTGTGTGGTCCATCGCGCCCTGTTCTTCGAGTTTGCGGACGATGTTGGCGACGGTGGAGTTTTTCTGCCCGATGGCGACGTAGATGCACTTAACGCCGGTGTCTTTTTGGTTGATGATGGCATCGACCGCTAGGGCGGTTTTGCCGATCTGCCGGTCGCCGATGATGAGCTCGCGCTGACCGCGACCGATGGGCACCATGGAATCGATGGCTTTTAGGCCGGTCTGCATGGGTTGGCTGACCGATTGGCGTTCGATCACGCCGGGGGCGACCTTTTCTAGGGCATCGGCTTGTTTTGCTTCGATGGCCCCTTTGCCATCGATGGCGTTGCCGAGCGCATCGACCACCCGGCCTTCTAGTTCGGGGCCGATGGGCACTTCCAGAATGCGCCCGGTGCAGCGGACTTTGGCTCCTTCGGCCAGCTGCAAATAGTCGCCGAGCACCACCGCGCCCACCGAATCGCGCTCGAGGTTGAGGGCGGTGCCGTATAACCCACCGTCGAATTCAAGCATCTCGCCGTACATGACCTCGGCGAGGCCATGGATGCGGACGATGCCGTCTTGCACGGAGACGACTGTGCCTTCGTTTTTGGCTTCGATGGCGATGTCTAGCCGCTCGATGCGCTGCTTGATAATGTCGCTGATTTCTGATGGGTTCAGTGCTTGCATTGGTTTGGCTTCCTTGCGGGATGCGGAGGGGCGGACCGCTTAGCGGGAGAGACTGTCGGCGAGGCGGTGCAGGCGACCGCGCAGCGAGCCATCGATGCGGGTGTCGCCGGCTTGGATCAGGGCACCGCCGAGCAGGCTGGGGTCGGTGTCGACGGTTAGCACCACGCGGCGTTTTAGGTTGGTTGCCAGAGCCGCTTCTAGGTCGGTGCGCTGTTTTTTGGTTAGGGCGCGGGCGGTTTGTAGGCGTACATCCAGCAGTTTCTCGCGCTCGGCTTTTAGGTGGGCGAAGCGGGTGGCGATCTCGGTGAGCAGATTTAGCCGCTGGGTGCGGGCGAGGACCTGGACAAAATTTTGGACGGCGGTGCTGAGTGAATCGCCCATGAGTGTGAGGAGGGTTTGGGCGCGCTGGGTGCGGGTGGCGAGTGGGTCGGCTAGGGCGCGGGCGACTTTAGCTTCGGCGGCGACCGCGGCCAGCTGGTGCAGGGCGGCGAGCCAATCGTCTAAAGTGCCGGCTGCTGCGGCATGTTCGAAGGCGGCGCGAGCGTAGGGGCGGGCTAGGGTGCTGAGCTCGGGCATGGGTGGAACCTAAAGCTGGGCGGCCAGCTTGTCGAGCAGGCGGCGGTGGGCAGCGGGGTCGACGCTTGATTCGAGAATTTTCTCGGCACCGGCGATCGCTAGATGGGAGACTTGAGCGCGTAGGGCTTCTTTGGCCTGCGCCAGCTGCTGGGCCCGCTCGGCTTCAGCGGCGGCTAGGATGCGTTCGGCTTCTTCGTGCGCTTGGGTTTTGGCTTCTTCTACCATCTGCTCGGCGCGTTTTTTGGCCTGCGCGAGCAAATCGGCGGCCTGGGCTTTGGCGGCTCGCTCGTGCTCTGCCGATTGCTCGCGGGCCTGCTCCAGGCTTTTTTGCGCTTGCTCCGCCGAGGCTAGGCCGGCGGCGATTTTTTGCGCTCGCTCGGCCATGGCCTGGGCGATCGGCGGCCAGACAAACCGCATGCAAAAAAGCACAAAGAGGGCGAAGAAAATCATCTGCCCTAGGAGGGTTGCGTTGATCTGCATGGTGGCGGTGCCTCTTCTTCAGGTTTGGGGGGGGTGTTAGCCGGCTGCCCCGGGCGCGGCCACGAAAATTAGGAACATGGCGATGCCAACGCCGATGATCGGCACCGCATCGATGAGGCCCGCCAGCAGGAACATTTTGCCCTGCAACATGGCGGCGAGCTCCGGCTGGCGGGCAGTGCCTTCCAGCAGGCGGCCGCCGAGTAGGCCCATGCCAATGGCGGCACCCAGTGCGCCTAAGCCGAGCATGAGGGCGGCGGCGATGTAGATGAGTGAGGCTTCCATTTTTCTCTCCCGTGGGGTTGTGAATAAAAATCAGTGGTCGTGTTCGTGCGCCATGGACAGGTAGACCACGGTTAGCACCATGAAAATAAAGGCTTGTAGGGTGATGACCAGAATGTGGAAGATCGCCCAGCCGATCTGCAGCAGGCCACCGAACAGTCCTAGGGCCCAGCCAGCGGCGTACATGACGGAGATGAGGATAAAGATCATCTCCCCGGCGTACATGTTGCCAAACAACCGTAGCCCCAGCGAGAAGGGGCGCGCCAACAGGCTGACTAACTCCATAAAGAGGTTCACCGGAATAAAGAGCGGGTGGTTGAAGGGGTGCAGGGTCAACTCTTTGGTGAAGCCGACCAACCCTTTTATTTTAATCGAGTAGTAGATCATTAGCACAAAAACACCTAGGGCCAGCCCTAGGGTGATGTTGGGGTTGGTGGAGGGCACGATCTTGTGATACTCGACCCCCAATGCGGCCATGATGGCGGGCACTAGGTCGACCGGCACCAGATCCATGAGGTTCATCAGGAACACCCAGACGAATAGGGTGAGGGCGAGGGGGGCGACTAGGGGGTTGTGGAAGGCGAACATGTCTTTGACGTTGCGGTCAACGAACTCGACGATCATCTCGATAAAGTTTTGCAATGCGCCCGGTACTCCGGCGGTGGCCCGCCGCGCTACCCAACCGAACAGTAGGCAGAAGACCACCCCTAAACCGAAGGACCAGGCTAGGCTGTCGACATGTACGGCGTTGAAGCCCATGGCGGCGGCTTCTTCGGAATTCCGCGCCCAGGTCCAGGTTTCCCGCTCCATCACATGGCCGTAGCCTGCGCTGTCTTGCCGGGCGTAGCTTTCTGGCAGTTTGCCGAAGGTTAGGTTTTGTAGGTGGTGCTGAATGTAGTAGGTGGTGTCGAATTCAGTGTTGTCGGGTTTAGCGGCCATCTTAGTGCCTCGGTAGGGCGCGGTGGAGGGGGGCGAGCAGGTGGGCGGCGAGGGCGATCTGGGTAATTAGCATGAGGGGTAGGGCGGTAAAAAGTAGCACAGGATCCTGAATCTCAAAAAAGTGGAAAGCCAGCATACAAACAACTAACACCAATGCCATTTTTCCCGCCATTGCGCGGCGGAGGGTGGCGGCGAGGGGGGTCGGTCGGTCGCGTTGGTCCTGGTGGCAAAACATTCGCAGGGTGAACCAAGTTTGCGGGATCAGGGCGATGGCGCAACCGAGTGCCGCGGCCAATGCACCCGCATGGCCCCTCAACCCGAAACCAGCGAGCACTAAGGCGGCAGTGGCGAGCAGTTGCCAGCCGAAGTATCGGCGCAGGCGGCGGCGCATTATAGGGGGTGGGGTGGGGGGCTGCAAGGGTGCGGTGCCATTTAGTGTTGCTTAGCGAAGGTGCTTGAGGATGCCATCGAGGATTTCCAGCGAGGCGTAGCGGATGACTAGGGTGCCCTTGCCGCCGCGGGTTGGGTGGAGGCTGACGGGGGTGCCGAGCTTTTCTGATATTTCGCGCTCTAGGTGGAGTAGGTCGGCGGGTTTGGATTGTGCTGGTTTGCGCTGGGGGGTTTTTTGTAGGCGGCGCACGTGCTCTTCGGTTTGGCGCACTGATAGTTGGCGGGCGAGGATGTTGTGTGCTGCGCTAAGTTGGGCGGGGCCTTCCAGTGATAGTAGGGCGCGGGCGTGGCCCATCTCTAATCGCCCGTCTTCCAACATGGTGCGTAGGGGGGCGGGTAGGCGGTTTAGGCGCAACAGATTGCTGACTGCGCTGCGCGATTTGCCGACCGCTTGCGCTAGTTCGGTGTGGGTTAGCCCAAATTCATCGGCGATGCGTTGCAGGGCGGTGGCTTCTTCCATGGCGTTAAGGTCTTCGCGCTGCATGTTTTCGATGAGGGCCATGGCGATGGCTGACTCGTCGGGGACCTCACGCACTATGGCGGGGATGCTGGCCAGATCGGCTTGTTGGGCCGCACGCCAGCGGCGTTCGCCGGCGATGAGTTCGTAGCGGTCGGGGCCGGCTGGGCGCAACACTATTGGTTGTAATAGCCCTTGGACGCGGATGCTGGCGGCGAGCTCGGTGAGGGCTTGCGGATCGATATGGTGGCGTGGCTGGTAGGGGCTGCGGTCGATGAGGTCTAGCGGCACTTCCTGCAAGATGGCCCCGGTGGCTTGGGCCTGGGCCATGTCTTGGTGCCCGGTCGCCATGAGTTGGCGGGCATCGAGCAGCGCATCGACCGCGCTGGTGGATGATTTTTGTAATTTGCTGCCGAGGCCGCGGCGTTTGGGTGCCATTAGGGTTGTTCCTTTGGTTTTTGGGGGTTGTTGGGTTTGTGTTGGTGGCGGCGCACCAGTTCGCCGGCTAGGCCGCGGTAGGCGATGGCCCCGCGGGAATGTTTGTCGTAGGTGAGGGCGGGGAGGCCGTGGCTGGGGGCTTCGGCGAGGCGGACATTGCGGGGGATGGCGGTTTGGAAGACTTGCTGGCCAAAGTGGTTTTTTAGCTCGGCTTCTACGTCCATGGTGAGGGTGCTACGGGGGTCGTACATGGTTTGTAAAATGCCTTCGATGCGCAGTTTGGGGTTGGCCATGCGGGCGACTTTTTCAATGGTGGCGACCAGCGCTGAGATGCCTTCCAGTGAGAAAAATTCACACTGCACTGGGATGATTACCCCGGTGGCAGCAGCCAGCGCATTGATGCTGAGGATGCTGAGGGAGGGGGGGCAGTCGATGAGGATGTAATCGTAATTGGTGGCGGCGGGGAGTAGGGCGTGGCGCAGGCGTTGTTCGCGCATGGGAGTTTTTAGGAGGGCTACCTCGGCGGTGGTAAGGGTGCCGTTGGTGGGGAGCAGATCGTATTTGCCAGCTTTGCAATGTAGGACTGTGCTGGCGAAATCAGCGCGATCTAACAGTAGATCTAGGCTGGAGTGTTGCAGTGTTTGTTTGTCGATGCCGGAGCCGGTGGTGGCGTTGCCTTGTGGGTCCATGTCTACTAGAGCGACGCGCTTGCCACTGTGTGCTAGGGAGGCCGCTAGGTTGAGCGCGGTGGTGGTTTTGCCGACTCCGCCTTTTTGGTTGGCGATCGCGAGAATGTGGGTCAAACCTTAGCCTCTATTTCTTAAAAGCAATATCGATCAAGTGGCGTTCTTGATGGGGGTTGGGGGGGTGTAGGCGGTGGACCCCCATTAGCCGGTAGTCGGTATTGAGCTGGGCGATTTCGGTTGCTGGGTATTGGCCTTTCATGGCGAGAAAGCGGCCCTGCGGCTGCAATAGGTGGCGGCTATTATCCGTCATATCCGGCAAGCTGGCAAAGGCGCGGGTGAGGATTAGGTCGTAGGGTTTGGTGGGGTGGTGTTTTTTGGCGCGCTGGTTTATTACCTCGACATTGGGTAGGCCCAGTTGGATTTTTACATGGGTTAGGAAGCGGCATTTTTTGCTGTTGGCATCGAGTAATCCTAGGTGGTAGTGGGGGGCGGCGATGGCGATGATTATTCCGGGTAGGCCGGCCCCGCTGCCGAGATCTAGGAGGCGTGGGCCAGGGGTGAGTTGTTGGAGCAGGGGGAGGATCACTAGGCTGTCGAGCAGGTGTAGGTCCAGCATTTGTGTTGAGGTGCGGATGGCGGTGAGGTTGTGGGTGCGGTTCCATTTTTCGAGCAGGCTGAGGTAGGTGAGTAGTTGGTGTTGGGTTTGGGTGGGGAGGTTGAGTTTTAGGGTTGTGATGCCCTGCGCTAGGCGGGTTGCTAGGGCTGTCACGGGTTGGGCTTGTGGGGTGGCGAGGTTTGGTGGTGGTGTTTTTTTAGGTGGACGAGGAGTAGGGAGAGGGCGGCGGGGGTTACGCCTTGGATGCGGGCGGCTTGGGCGATGGAGGTGGGGGCGACCTCGCTGAGTTTTTGCTGTACCTCGTTGGATAGCCCTTTGATGGCGATGAATTGGAAGGTGGGGGGGATGGGGGTGTTTTCTAGGCGGCGCAGGCGGGCGACTTCTTCGTTTTGGCGGGCGATGTAACCGGCGTATTTGGCGGAGATCTCTAGTTGTTCGGCGGCTTGGGGGTGGCCGCAGTGGGGGCCGGCGACATGTGCCAGTTGTTGGTAGTTGAGTTCGGGGCGTTTGAGGAGCTCGAAGAGGCTGTGGGGGCGGGCGATGAGGGTATCGAGTGTTTGGTTGAGTTTTTTTGCGGCTGGGGAGTTGGGGTGGATCCAGGTTTGTTTGGCGCGTTGGGTTTCGCGCTCTAGGATTTCCCTCTTTTCTTGGAAGTGTGCCCAGCGGGTGTCATCGACTAGACCTAGTTTGCGGCCCTGCTCGGTCAGGCGTAGGTCGGCGTTGTCTTCGCGGAGTAATAGGCGGTGTTCAGCGCGGCTGGTGAACATGCGGTACGGTTCGTTGGCCCCTTGGGTGATCAGATCATCGACTAGCACCCCTAGGTACGCCTGATCGCGTTTGGGGCACCAACTGTCTTTGTTTTGGGCTTGGCGACTGGCGTTTAGCCCGGCGAGTAACCCTTGGGCGGCGGCTTCTTCGTAGCCGGTGGTGCCGTTTATTTGGCCGGCGAAATAGAGGCCGGGGATCTGTTTGCTTTCTAGGGTGGCGCGGAGGTCGCGGGGGTCGAAGAAGTCGTACTCGATGGCGTAGCCGGGGCGGGTGATGGTGGCTTGTTCGAAGCCTGCGATGGAGCGTAGCATCTCTTGTTGGGTGTTAAAGGGGAGGCTGGTGGAGATGCCGTTGGGGTAGAGCTCGTTGGAATTTAGGCCCTCGGGTTCGATAAAGATTTGGTGGCTGTCTTTGTCGGCGAAGCGGGTTATTTTGTCTTCGATGGAGGGGCAGTAGCGGGGGCCGGGGCCAGTGATGTCGCCGCGATGTATGGGGGAGCGGTCTAGCCCGGTGCGGATGATTTGGTGGGTTTTGGGGGTGGTGTGGGTGATCCAGCAGCAACGTTGCTCGGGGTGTTGGTTGGGGTGGCTGAGGAAGGACATTATTGGGGTTGGGGTGTCGCCCCATTGTTCGGCGAGGCCGGTGAAATTCACACTGCGGCGGTCGATGCGAGGGGGGGTGCCGGTTTTGAGGCGGCCTACTCGTAGGTGGAGTTCGCGCAAGCGTTCGGCTAAGGCTATGGAGGGGGCCTCGCCAGCGCGTCCGCCAGGTTGGTTGTCTGTGCCGATATGGATGCGCCCACCGAGGAAGGTGCCGGTGGCGAGGATTACGGTGGGGGCGTGGAAATATAGGCCCATCTGGGTTATCACCCCGGCGACTTGGTGGCTGGTCACTATTAGGTCGGCGACCGATTGTTGGAATAGGTGTAGGTTGGGTTCGCTGTCGATGATGGATTTGATCGCGGCGCGGTAGAGGGCGCGATCGGCTTGGGCACGGGTGGCGCGCACTGCTGGGCCCTTTCGGGCATTGAGCACCCGAAACTGGATGCCGGCTTGATCGGTGGCGATTGCCATGGCCCCACCGAGGGCGTCTATTTCGCGCACTAGGTGGCTTTTTCCGATGCCGCCGATAGCGGGGTTGCACGACATTTGCCCTATTGAATCAATACTTTGGGTGAGGAGGAGGGTGCGGGCACCGGAACGGGCGGCGGCTAAGCTGGCCTCAGTGCCCGCATGCCCGCCACCGATGACGATGACATCGAATTTTTGTGAATCGGTTGGCATGTTGCCTCACCAAATAAAAACAGTCCTATAGAGAATGGAATTATATAGATCACACCTTGATACTGTTGTTATAGGAAGGGGATTTTTGTTGGGTAAGGCGGAAATGTCCTTTTATATTAAAGGGTTGGAAGGGTGGTAACTGTTGGGTGGGTTGTATGAAGTTTGTGGGGAAGTGGGGGATGGGGGTGTATGATTTTGCGGTTTGGTGGCTGGGTGGATGATGTTTTGTTGTTGTACTTGAAAATTCACAGATTATCCACCTAGATTTTAGGGGAATTGAAAAACCTGTGGAATGTTTGTGTTTTGGGTGTGTTTATTTGCCGATACAAAAATGGGAGAAAATCTCCCCAAGTAGTTCATCCGCACTGACTGTACCGGTGATCCCCCCAAGCTCGAGTTGGCTATGGCGCAGGTCTTCGGCGAGCAATTCCAGTGCGCTATTTTGTGTGAACTGTTCTAAACCGTGCTGTAGTGGGGTGGCGGCCCGCTGTAGGGCTTCTACATGGCGGGTTCTGGCGGAAAAACGTGGCTCGCCTTCGTGGTTGTACAAGCAGGTTTTAATGGCTTTCTTTAGGGTTTCTATGCCCACCCCTTGAGTAGCGGAAATCCAGAGCACTGGATGGGGGTATTGCGGGCGCGAGCCGGCTAGAAGATCGCATTTGTTGGCCAGATATAGGATGGGTTTATTAGTGTCCAAAATGGCGGTGTAGTCCCCAAGCTTGGGGTGTAAATTGGGGTTTTTTTGTTGTGTGGCATCGAAGACGAATAGCAAAATATCGGCATTTTTGGCACTGGCGAGCGAGCGTTCTATGCCGATCTTTTCCACTTTGTCAGGTCTTTCGTTTAGGCCGGCGGTGTCGGTGAGGGTTAAGGGGAGGCCATCGAGATCTATGGTTTGTTCGATGGTGTCGCGGGTGGTGCCGGCTTGGTCGGTGATGATGGCCCGTTCATAACCGACTAGTTGATTGAGTAGGCTGGATTTGCCGGCGTTGGGGCGACCGATAATTACCGCTCGGGCTCCCTCTTGATAGAGGGCTGCTTGGTGGGCTTCGATCAATAACGCATCGGTTTGAGTTATTAGTTTTTTGAGTCGCTGTTGAATATTGGATTTATCGGTGGGGTCTAGTTCCTCTTCGGGGAAGTCGATGGTTGCTTCTACTAGTACGCGCAGTTGGGTGAGCTGATCTTGTAGGTGGTTCACATGGCGGGAAAAGGCCCCCTGTAGCGATAGCTGGGCGGCGCGGGCGGCTTGGGCTGTGCTGGCGTTGATGAGATCGGCGACCGCCTCCGCTTGGGTTAGATCTAGCCGGTCGTTGAGAAAGGCGCGTTGGCTGAATTCACCGGGTTCGGCGAGACGCGCGCCTCGTGCTAGACATGCTTCAATGAGGGCTTGCTGGATGGGGGGGCTGCCGTGGCCTTGCAGCTCGACCACATCTTCGCCGGTGTAAGAATGGGGGGCAGGGAAGAAGAGTGCGATGCCCTCATCTAGATTCTGTTCGCTGTCTTTAAAGGGTGTGAAGTGCGCATACCGTGGCTTTAGTTTGGTCCCACAGAGGGACTCGCCGATGGGGTGCGCTGTAGGCCCGGACAGGCGCACGATGCCGATGCCGCCGCGCCCTGGGGGGGTGGCGATGGCGCAGATGGTGTCTTGGGTATTGGGGTTGCCTGCGCTCATGTTTGGTTGTGTTTAGCTGCTTGCTTTTTTACCTGCTTCGATCTGTTTGGTGATGACCCATTGTTGGGCGATGGAGAGCAGGTTGTTGACCGTCCAATAGAGCACTAGGCCGGCGGGGAATATGAGGAACATGACGGTGAAGATGATTGGCATCATTTGGAACACTCGCGCTTGGGTGGGGTCGGGTGGGGGGGGATTGAGACGCTGTTGAAACCACATACTGACCCCCATGATGGCGGGCAACACAAACCAGGGATCTTTGACGGAGAGGTCGGTAATCCAGAGTGCGAAGGGGGCTTGGCGGATTTCTACGCTTTCTAGTAACACATAGTAGAGCGCGATAAAGATCGGCATCTGCATTAGCATGGGTAGGCAGCCGCCTAGGGGGTTGACCTTTTCTTTTTGGTAGAGCTTCATTAGTTCTTTTCCCATGGCTTGGCGGTCATCACCGTAACGTTCACGTAGGGCGGTCATCTTGGGGGTGAGTACTCGCATGCGCGCCATGGAGCGGTAGCTGGTGGCGGATAGGGGCCAGAACAGGAGTTTGACCAGCACGGTTAGTAGAATGATTGATAAGCCCCAGTTGCCGACTCCGGGGAACAGTTGGAGGTCTAGATTAAAGGCGTGGACCTCGCCGGTTTGGAGGAAAAAGAGGATGGCGTAGAGCGGTTGGGCGGCCCACCAGAGCCAGCCGTAGTCGACGGTCAGATCTAGGTGGGGGGCGAGGTCGCGCAGCCGGTATTGGTCTTTGGGGCCGGCGTAAAAGCTGGCGGTTATTTTGCCGGTCTCGCCCGCGGGGACTGTGATCTCGGGTTGGGTGAAGCCGAAGAAATAGAGGTCGCGATGGGGGGATTTGCGCAGGTCGTAGTGGACGGGCAGGCCGGGTTGGGGCAGCCAAGCGGTCAAAAAGTAACGCTCCAGTAGGGCTATCCAGCCGGTCTCTACGGTCTGTTGGAAGCGTCCCTTTTTAGTGATCTCTTTGAAATCGAGTTTTTTGTAGGGCGAGTCGGGGGTGGTGATTGCGGCTCCCACATAGGGATTTAGGCCGAAGCCGGCTTTGGCGGCGGGCGGGCCTGGGTCGCGGTTGATCTGGGCGTATAGGGCGGCTTTCCAGAGTTTATTGGACTGGTTGTCGATTAGGTACTCGAGATCTATAAGGTAGTCGCCACGGCGTAGGCGGAAGCGTTTGGTTAGGTTCACCTCGCCCTGTTGGTGATGTAGATCGACAACCAGTTCCTCCACCCCTTCAGGTAGCTGGTAATGTTGGGTGTGGCTAGTGAAAAGCGGTCTGCCTGCTGTGGTGTCGGTGGCATTGCTGCCGATAAGCCCGCTTTTGGCTACATAGATGCGGCCTTGGTCGCGCCTTAGTAGGGGGTAGGGGCGGGTGTCTTTGTTGGAGATGCTGTGTTTTAGCAGTTTGGCCCCCACTAGGTCGCCGCCTTGTGGGTCGATCTGTAGTTCTAGAACATTGGTGCGCACTTGTAATATTTGGTTGCTTGTCTCCGTGGGTGCTGGTTCTGTTTTGGGGGGCGGGGTGGCCATTTGTGGTAATTCATCGCGGTAGGAGGGGGTTGTGATTGCTGGGTTGGGTGTGCTGAC
>JACONM010000034.1:21764-98302 GCA_014323765.1 Cellvibrionales bacterium
CGTTCTTGGAAAGAATCCCACTCGCGCAGTAGTAGTAGGATGCAGAGGCCCATCCCCAACAATAGGGTGGCCTTGATCCAGTCGATCTGTTTTAGCATGGGGGGGAAGTTTTTGGGGGCGGGGCGGGGACTGGGTCGATGCCGCCTGGATGCCATGGGTGGCAACGCAGTAGACGGCGTAGACCTAGGTAGCCACCGTGCGCTAGGCCATGGGTGCGGATGGCCTGCGCTGTGTAGCTGGAGCAGCTTGGGTAAAAGCGGCAGCGGGGGCCGAATAGGGGGCTGAGCCCGATCTGATAACCGCGAATTAGTGTCAACGCCACGGAAGCCAGTGGAGACGGCTTGGTCTTGTTAATTTTGTGCATGGTGTTTGCTTAGTTTGTTGAATGCCGCATGGAGGTGGCGGTGTAACTCGGTGTTGGTGGTTTTTTGACACCCGGCGCGGCTTAGGAAGACGATATCCAGAGCCTTAATATCGTGTTGTCTGAGACGGAAATGTTCGCGTACCAGCCGTTTGATGTGATTGCGATCCCGGGCGTTTTTTAAGTGTTTTTTGCCCACCACTAAGCCGAGCCGTGGGTGGGTCCGCTGGTTGCGGCGCGCCAGAAGTAACAGTGGGCCGCGCCCAACTCGCGCCTCCACCTGCGCAAAAACCCGCGCAAAGTCGCCCTTGTTACGCAGTCGGTGCTTAGTCTGGAACGGATAGCGTTGCACATCTGTGGCCCGCTGGCGATAAGGGATGGGGGCGGGCGATGACGTGCCGGCTCGTCTAAACGGCGAGGCGTTTGCGGCCTTTAGCCCGGCGACGTGCCAGAATCTGTCGTCCCTTGGCGGTGGCCATGCGGGCGCGGAATCCGTGGGTGCGCTTGCGCTTGAGGTTGCTTGGTTGAAAAGTGCGTTTCATAGTTGACTCAATCCATTGGGTGTCAATTTAGGGGGCTGGCCATTCAGGCGGCGCAATTCTAAGAGATACACGGCGGCAAAGCAAAGCGTTTGTGCTGGTGTTGGAGGGTTTGGAGATGGAGATGATTTATTAAAAATAACAATTTAAGTGATTATTTCAATTTATATAAATAATCTATTGATACGCAGGCCTAGGAATTTCGAAAAATCAACAAGATATCCACAGGATATGAGCCAGTCCATCCACGGTTTACTGTGGATAAAAAACTGGCTCACAAAATTGACAATGTCTAAGTATATATAAATAAAGGATTTATTCCTAACAGCCCGATTCCTAACAACCCCGCTTTCCTGTGGATAAGGGGTAGGGGTCAGGTATAATGCACCGCCTGCCACCGCCTGATGTGGGTGGTCATGGACGATGAAATAGCCAATAACGCAAGCGCACGGGGCGCAGGAGGGAAAATAGGATGGTGGCACCCACTCAGCAAGACTGGAAGCACTGCACCGCTCGGCTCCAGCGGGAGTTGCCCGAGATCCAATTCAATACTTGGATTCGCCCGTTACACGCTGTGGGCCGCGGTGGGCAGCTATGGGTACTGGCCCCTAACCGGTTTATCCGCGATTGGGTGGCGGCAAAGTTTCTGATGCGCCTACAAGAGGTGATGGATGAACTCTCTGCCGAGCGCATCGACCTGCAGTTGGGTTTGAAGGAAAATTTTCATTCGCAGTGGGTGCTGCCACCACCAGTCCCACCGCCGGCTGCTGTAGAAGACTCAAAATCGACGGCATCAGCCGCCCCCTCACCCACCCCACAAGCCGCCGCGCCCAAAACCGCGCTGCCTCCCTCCAATAGCGCACTCAACCACCGTTTCACCTTTGATTCTTTTGTCGAAGGGGAATCCAACGGATTGGCGTTGGCGGCGGCGCAGCATGCTGCGGAAAATCCGGGCACGGGTCACAACCCACTGTTTATCTACGGTGGTGTGGGGCTAGGCAAAACCCACCTGATGCAGGCGGTGGGCCATGTATTGCGCACCAAACGACCGGAAGCCAAGGTCCTTTATGTGCATGCCGAGCGTTTTGTCATCGACATGGTCCAAGCATTGCGACTGAATACCATTAACGACTTCAAACGCCATTACCGTAGCTGCCATGCCTTACTGGTCGATGATGTTCAGTTTTTCGCTGGCAAGGAGCGGTCACAGGATGAGTTTTTTCACACCTTTAATTCGCTACTCGATAATGGCCAGCAAATGGTTTTTACCTGCGATCACTACCCAAAGGAAATCGATGGGCTGGATGAGCGAATCCGCTCGCGGCTCGGTTGGGGGTTGGTCGCGACCATTGAGCCTCCCAAGCTGGAAACCCGCGCTGCCATCCTGATGAAAAAGGCGACCGAAGAGGGGGTGGCGATCTCCTCCGAGACGGTATTTTTCATTGCTGAGCGTGTGCGCTCCAATGTGCGCGAGTTGGAAGGCGTATTGAAACGGGTGAAGGCCAGTGCGTATCTGCGTGGTCACAATGAGGTGGGTTTGGAGTTGGCCAAAGAATCGTTGCGCGATATTCTCGCTGTGCAAGCGCGGCAGGTGACTACGGACAACATCCAAAAAGTCGTCGCGGATTACTTCAAGATCCGCCGTCAAGATTTGTTGTCGAAAAGCCGCAAACGCTCGGTGGTACGCCCACGGCAGTTGGCTATGCACCTTGCCAAGGAATTGACTAACCATAGTTTGCCCGAGATCGGCGATGCCTTCGGCGGGCGCGACCATACCACTGTGCTACACGCCTGTCGGAAGATCCAACAGTTAGCCAAAGACGATCGAGATATGCAGGAGGATCTCCAAAACCTACACCGCACTCTCAATAGCTGATTTTTTGCTCACGTTCGCCTTTTTATCGACAGCGCTTTCCAGTAACATGGCAGCAACCTAATCACCCGAGAATCACGATGAAATTTTCCATTACTCGAGATGCCTTCCTTGGTAGCTTGCAACCAGTGGCTGGTGTGGTGGAAGCTCGCCAAACGTTGCCGGTGCTGTCCAATGTCCTGCTGGTCTTAGAACAGGACGAGCTGGCGATCACTGGCACCAATCTGGAGATGGAGCTGGTCAACCGCACCCGCCCGGAAAGCGTCGAAGCCAGCGGTTCCGCTACCTTGCCCGCCCGCAAGTTAACGGAAATCGTGCGCTCGCTGGATGAGGGCGCGGTGGTGCAGGTCAATGCCGATGATGAACGCGCCGTGCTCACCGCGGGACGCAGTAAGTTCACGCTCAGTGCCCTGCCGGCCAGCGAGTTCCCCAACACTGAAGAGGACGCGCCGCACTGCCAATTTGAATTGGAGGCGACCAAGTTCAAGTCGTTGATCGACCGGGTGGCCTTTTCCATGGCACAACAGGATGTGCGCTATTACCTCAATGGCTGCTTGCTGGAAGTTACCCCAGAGCACCTGCGGTTAGTTGCCACCGATGGTCACCGCCTAGCCATGACCACCGACAGCGAATCGCGCTTTGCGGAGGAAGCCCTGCAAGCCATTTTGCCGCGCAAGGGGGTGTTGGAGCTCTCGCGACTGCTCGGCGATGTCGATAGCGCGGTCTCGGTGGCATTGGGCACCAATCACCTGCGGGTATCGGGGGACGGCTACCGTTTCACCACCAAGCTGATCGATGGCAAGTTTCCCGACTATGAGCAGGTGCTACCACGCGCTGCCGACAAGGAGGTCACAGTCGAGCGTGAGCCATTCCGCCGTGGGTTGGCGCGGGTTGCCATTCTTTCCAACGAAAAGTACCGTGGTGTGCGCATTCTGCTGAACGACAACCTGATGCAGCTGACCGCCAACAACCCCGAGCAAGAGCAGGCCGAGGAAGAGGTGGCGATCACCTACAGTGGCGAACAGTTGGAAGTAGGTTTTAATGTCAGTTATATCATCGAGGTGCTCAATACCTTGCAAGTGGAGCAGGTGCGGTTGAACCTAGCTGACCCCAACTCCAGCGCGTTGTTGCAGGATCCGGAAGATTCCTCGACCCTCTACGTCATCATGCCTATGCGCCTGTAACCCGCGGGGTGCCCGGGTAGTCCGACCGCCGCCGGGACAGTGCGGATTACCGAGCTCGAGTTGGCGCAGCTGCGCAATATTGAGCGAGCGACTCTTGAGACCGACAGCCCCACAGTTCTGATCGGCGGCCCCAATGCGGCGGGCAAAACCACACTGCTGGAAGGCATCTATCTGCTGCTCGCCGGTCGCTCCTTCCGCACTCGCGAGGCAACCAAACTAATCCGCACCGGGCACCAGAACTGCTGGGCCACAGCGCGCATCGGCGAGGCGTTTCTCGGCGCATCCCGCTCGGCGGATGGTCGGCCTGTTCACCGGCTCAATGCCGCGGACCTATCGCTGGCTGAACTGGTCCGCCACTTCCCGGTCATGCTGCTCGACAACAGCGTTTTCGCGCTCTTCGAAGGCCCCCCCCAATATCGGCGGCAGCTGATCGACTGGGGATTGTTTCATGTGAAACACGCCTTTTATTCCCAATGGCGGCACTATCGCCATGCCCTAAAACAACGCAATGCGCTGCTAAAAAATGCGTCGCCCGACCCGGCCCAGATCGATGTTTGGGACGCAAAACTAGCCCCCAGTGGCGAGTGCATCGATCGCTGGCGCACAGCCTACATCGCCGACCTAAGCACCCACTGCGAACAGAGCCCACTTCTGGACGGTCTGAACCTCGAGTTTAGCTACGCCCGCGGTTGGGCAGGCGAGACCACCCTGCCTTTTGCCGCAGCCCTACGCCAAGCGCGGCAGCGCGATATTCGCCAACGACACACTGGTCTTGGCCCCCAGCATGCGGACCTGCGGATAACGGTGACCGAGGCCGGCAAGGCGGGCGATCGACTCTCGCGCGGACAGAAGAAACTGGCGGCTTTTGCGGTCAAGCTGGAGCAGTTAAGGATGTATAATCGCCAGTCCCCAGCCCCCGCTTTTTTGCTGGTCGATGACATCGCCGCCGAATTGGATACTGACACCCAGCGGTGCATTCTGCGATACATCGAAACGCTGGGTAGCCAGGTCTTTATGACCAGCATCGAACCCGAGCGGCTCGCTGCCCTGCTCAGCCCCACCGTGCAGGCTCAGGCGCGGATGTTTCATGTGAAACATGGCTGCCTCGTCCAACCGGCCCACAGCAACCCCTAGTGCCCCATCGGGGTGCCACTCAATCGGAGCTCCCCTTTTCATGGCGGAAGAGAGAACAGAGAAACAGGCCGCACAAGGCCGCTACGATTCCTCCAGCATCAAGGTGCTCAAGGGCCTCGATGCGGTGCGCAAACGCCCGGGCATGTACATCGGCGACACCGATGACGGCACCGGCCTGCACCACATGGTCTTTGAATTGGTCGACAATTCCATCGATGAAGCCCTCGCCGGCCACTGCTCGGAAATCACAGTCACCATTCACCGCGGCGAGTCGATCAGCGTGGCGGACAACGGGCGCGGCATTCCGGTCGATGCCCATGCCGAAGGGGTCAGTGCCGCCGAGGTGATCATGACGGTGCTGCATGCTGGCGGCAAATTTGACGACAACGCCTACAAGGTCTCAGGTGGGCTACACGGTGTCGGCGTATCGGTGGTCAACGCGCTCTCCGCCAAATTGCAACTGTGCATCTGCCGCGACGGCAAACTGCATCGGCAATCCTATACCCACGGCATCCCGGACGGCCCGCTGGCGGTGGTGGGCGAGACCGAGCAAACCGGCACTGCGGTGCATTTTGTGCCCTCGGCGGACACCTTCGCCAACATCGAATTCCACTTCGATATACTGGCCAAACGGCTGCGCGAGCTGAGCTTCCTCAATTCCGGCCTGCGCATCGTGCTGCAGGATGAACGCAGCGATCGCCAAGAAACCTACCAATACGAGGGCGGTCTCAGTGCTTTCGTCGACTTCCTCAACACCAACAAACCCCCCGTCAACCAAATAATCCACTTCCGCAAAGCCGATCGCGCCGATGGCCTCGGTGTCGAGGTCGCCCTGCAGTGGAACGATGGCTTCCAAGAAAATATCTACTGCTACACCAACAACATCCCACAGCGCGATGGCGGCACCCATCTGGCCGGTTTCCGCGCCGCCCTGACCCGCTCACTCAACCAATACATCGAAGCCGAGGGCCTAGCCGCCAAAGCCAAAGTATCGACCTCCGGCGATGACGCACGCGAGGGCCTGACCGCAGTCGTCGCGGTACAAGTGCCCGACCCCAAATTCAGCTCACAAACCAAGGATAAGCTGGTCTCCTCCGAGGTCCGCACAGTGGTCGAGCAGGAAGTCGCCGCCGCCCTGTCCGACTACTTGCTGGAGAACCCCACCGAAGCCAAAGCGATCGCCACCAAGATGCTAGAGGCCGCCCGCGCCCGCGAAGCCGCCCGCAAAGCGCGTGAAATGACCCGCCGCAAAGGCGCCCTAGACATCGCCGGCCTGCCCGGCAAGCTGGCTGATTGCCAAGAAAAAGACCCCGCCAAATCGGAACTCTACCTAGTGGAAGGCGACTCCGCCGGCGGCTCGGCCAAGCAGGGACGTGACCGTCGCACCCAAGCCATCCTGCCGCTCAAGGGCAAAATCCTGAACGTGGAAAAGGCGCGCTTCGACAAAATGCTCTCCAGTGCCGAGGTGGGCAATCTGATCACCGCCCTCGGTTGCGGCATTGGCAAACAGGAGTTTGACCCGCTCAAACTACGCTACCACCAGATAATTATCATGACCGATGCGGATGTCGATGGTGCCCACATCCGCACCCTATTGCTGACCTTTTTCTATCGCCACATGCGCGAGCTAGTCGCCGCCGGCCACCTCTACATCGCCCAACCGCCCCTCTATAAAGTCAGCAAAGGCAAGCAGGAACAGTACCTCAAAGACGAAGCCGCCCTAGCCGCTTACCTAACCAACAGCGCGCTGGAAAACGCCGGACTCCACACCGCCCCCGCGGCCCCCGCCATAGGCGGCACAGCTCTAGAAAGCCTAATCGGCGAATATCGCCAGGTCGAATCCCTCTGCCAGCAACTGGCCCCCGCCTTGCCGGAGGAATTGGGTAAAAGCCTGATTTACACGCCGCCGCTCACCGCCGCAACCCGCGCCGATCAGGCTGCAATGACGGCATGGAACACACAGCTGGAAGCGCAACTCGCCAACCATGCCAGCGATGCCAAATCCTATCGGGTCACCACCGCACAAGATGCCGAGCACGGCGATTGGCTACCGCAAATCTGGGTCGCCGAGCAAGGGCTAGAAAGGCGGCAACCGCTCGCCCGCGACTTTTGGAGCTCGCCCGACTACCGCACCATCACCGCTCTGGGCGAAAAATTACAGGGGCTATTGGAAGACGGTGCCTTCGTCCAGCGCGGCGAGAAAACCAAAGCGGTCACCCATTTTGGCGAGGCCCTAGACTGGCTAATGCAAGAATCGCGCAAAGGCCACAACATCCAACGCTACAAAGGCTTAGGCGAGATGAACCCCGACCAGCTCTGGGAGACCACCATGGACCCCGCCAGCCGCCGCTTGATGCGGGTGCAGGTAGAAGATGCCATGGTCGCCGACCTGATGTTTTCCACCCTGATGGGCGACCAAGTCGAACCAAGGCGCGATTTCATCCAAACCAACGCCTTGGCCGTCGCCAATTTGGATATCTAACCCCCCCTGAGGCGATGGCCAAGAAAACGCCTTTGGTGTTGCTGCCCGGCATGCTCTGCGATGGCCGCATGTGGCAAGCGCAAGTATCGGATTTAGCCGCTATTTGCGATCCCCTCATCATCGGCGATATTTCCCGAGCCAGCAGCATCCGCAAAATTGCCCAGCAAGTGCTGGCAACGGCACCGGGCCATTTTGCGCTGGCGGGCCTTTCCATGGGCGGCATTGTGGCCCTAGAGATAGTGCGCCAAGCCCCTGAACGCATCACCCATCTAGCATTGCTGGATACCAACGCCTACGCCGAGAAGCCCGAGCGGCAAGCCAAGCGGGCCCATGAAATAGACTGTGCACAGGTTGGCCAGCTGCGCAAGCTGATGATCGAACAAATGAAACCGCTTTATCTGGCTAAAGCCAATCGCCAAAATCAAACCCTTTTGCATCTGGTGCTGGATATGGCGATGGATCTAGGCCCCGACGTTTTCGAGCGGCAGTCCATAGCACTGCGAGACCGACCCGACGCATCCGGCACACTCGCCACCATCCGCTGCCCCACACTGGTGCTGTGCGGTGCCGAAGATGCCCTGTGCCCAGTCGCCTATCACCAATATATGCAATCCCAAATTCCCAATGCCCGGCTGGAGATTATCGATAATTGCGGCCACCTGTCGGCACTGGAATGTCCACAGCAGGTCAATACTCACCTGCGCCAGTGGCTCCAATAAAAAAACGCCCCAACTAAGCCTTTAATCGATAAAAACGGCGGCAATTTTCACCCAATAACCCGCGCCTCTCAGCCGCAGAAAACCGCATAATAAGCTGGTTATACATGCCCCATAGAGTCTGGTAATCGATATACAGTTTATCCACCGGGAAATTAGAACCCAGCATACAGCGTTCAACCCCAAAAACATCCAGCACCTGATAAATAATATCGGCAGACCTATTCGGCTGCCACTTTTGACCAAACATACTCAGACCGGATATTTTGCAATGCACATTGGGCAGCGAGGCCAGCTTACGCAACCCGGTTAGCCACATTTGCTCGGTTTGTGAGTGTCGATACTGCTCATTTAAAAACCAAGGAGAGCCGCAATGACAAAGCACCACCTGCAACTGCTCAAATCGCTTAAAAACCGGATAGGCCCGCTCCATCTGTGCCGGAATAAGTTGCAAATCAAAACTCAATCCACGGGTAGCCAACGCACTCAGCCCGCGCTGCCAGTGCGGCGAATCGAGTAATAAATGGCTGCCAGTTTGCTGGTCTTCCCCCGGTGAACGGCCCAATATCTGGCGAATACCCCGCACCCCGGCGTAACTTTGAATGCGATCCAGCACTTGCGATAAATCATCTGCTTCTAGGTCGGCATAAGCCACCATAGCCGCCGGCAGCTGACGATCAGCATTGCGGGACGCTTCAATTTGCCGCTGCACCCAAGCGGTCTCGGCGAGGTGCTGGCCAGCCGCCGCCCCCACCTCCACATGGACGCTTTCAATGACCGGCAAAGCACCAATATCCGCCTGCAAATCTGCAGTCAGATAATTTTTCTGAATCGGGGCCGGGTTACCAAAAAAGCGCGGCGTTCCCAAGGGCGCATTTAGCCAGGGATAACAAACGGCATTTAAATCCCACAAATGATGGTGGGCATCGCAAATAGGAAAGTTGAACAAGAGAAACTTAGCAACAAAATTACAACGTATTCTGAGCCGCTCTAGCGCGGTAGATATCCGTTAGAACGGATAATTCATCAAACACGGTCCACTCTTCCACAATTTTGCCATCGATAAGGCGGTAATGGCTCTCCCCCAAAATATACAGGGTTTGTCCGCTGGGTTTTCCATAGCGGGCACTGCCCGTGTGAACGCCGGAAATCGACCACCGCACCGCCAGATCGACTCCCCGATCCCGGTTTGGCTGCTGGCAAACATAATCGGCGGAAAACCGCAGTTCCGATAAAGTGCCCAACATCTGCATGTAAAAACCGATTATCGCCGCATGGCCATGCAATTCACAGCCCGGGGTGCCGTGCAACACGGCATCCGGCGCATAGCTTTGATAGACATCGCCCACCATGCGGGCATTCCAAATATTATGCAAACTGGACCGAATAAATGACTCGGGGTCATCCCCCGCCACCTGCCGCTGAAAATCCACCTGCTGTTGCAAGCGTTGCCGTTGTTCATCCCGCCATGCAGTTAGACGCTCGGAAACTGGTTTCAGAGCCCAGTGTTGCGCCACTTGTTGAGGATCCTTGCCGAGTTGCTGCGCTAAGGAATAATTGTCCCGCACCAGCCATTCTTCGATAATACGGTTATTTTTAATAACGCAGTGGGCGATCACTAATATGGTGGCTTCTTTGTGGGCGGCAACGCCGTATTCGGAGTCACTAGTGTTGGTCATATGGCTGCGAATAAGGTGGGAGGTATGAAACCCGGTTTGCTCATCGCCCGCCCAAATAAGATTGACCGCTTCAAGAGTTCGATCGGGAAACGATGCCAAGGTGGTCAGGGTATTTTGGGTGACCTCTGCAGCACCGATGGTCACCCCCGCTAGGGTATAGACCGGGCAGTCTGGGGAATAATAATCCAGACAAAGACCCACCTGTTTGCCTTCCCAAATGCGCCGTGTGACGCGCAAAATATAATCCGTAATATCGGTAAATTCCGGGTCAAATCCACGCATGGCGGGCACCGCCGCGCTGGCCTTTTCAGCGGCGGGAGCACTATCGTGATGATGTTGCAGGTGAGTCATGAATAAAAACTACAAAAGTTAAAGTAACCCCTGAGCGGCAGCCGGATGATTGCCGCGCCGGACAACGAGCACCTCTAGTATTTTATCGGTGCTGTTTTCATACCGGCGGTTCTCACCGGGTGGGGCCGTAAAAACATCACCGGCCGACAATTCCGCCTGAGCATCCAGCGCCTCCACCGCCAGCCCACCGCTTTGCACAATAATGACCTCTTCTTCCGCCCGCCTATGCGTTGGAATTGCCGTGCCCGGCGCAATAGTTAGGTGGCGGACCTGAAAACCGTGCTGCCATGCCATTTTGCCAGCCCCAATCTGTTCCGCCGGGTTTGCGCACCCAATGACCGCGCACTCCACCACATCATCCAAATGACTTAAACCGCCCGTCGCTAATTTGCCAATTTCATTTTTCCGCACGATACAGTTTTCCATATCCGCCAGACTCAACCGCTGGAAAGCCGCCGCTTCATCGCGGGAAATGGGCCTGTATTCCGCGGCACCCGCCGGCACTTTCTCGCCCGCGACGGTGTCGATCAGGCGGCCATCTTCCAACAATATCAGACCGTGGGCTTTGGCTTGCGCAAAAACATAGGGTGCCCAGATAACGCGCCCGGCCCCGCCGTCTTCAGCGAGCCCCAGTATGGAAAACATAAACCCGTCATCGGGCCCCACATTTTCAAAACCGCGAAATACCTGCGTGGGGATAGAAATTACATCGCCGCCAGACAATACCGTTTCGCCATCTTCGCCATTTTGTCCCCAGGTAAATTTCCAAGCACCAGAAAAGATCATAAAGACCTCTTCTGTATCATGGCTGTGGTGGGAATTTTTGCAACCGTGCGGCTGGCGGGCACCGCCGATATCAAAACCATGCGGGATATTAATGTGAATGAACTGGCCGGGGTTTTCCGCAACCCCAGCACCGATCAAGCAAAAATTCTCTTTCTTATCACTGCCCGGTGTCCGCGCATCGATAAACGCCGTTTTGCAGGGCACCAGCTCATTAAAACGGATGATTCTTTGCGCAAGTTTTAGCGGCGGTTGTTTTAGTTGACGATTCATAATAAACCTTGTCGATTCGCAGGTTAAAAAGGAATTGTTGAGGCCCCTACTATTTTCGGTAAAAACGGGGCGGCGCAATGGACGTATAACGCAAATGCATCCCTCCTTATGCAACCGAATCGCGCTTGCCTTCCTCTAGTGGGTGGTGCAAAATGCAATCCTAGCATGAAAAAATCCCCCGTGGGTAATGTGGGTAAGGGTCGCTACAATCTTCCATAGCCGGGCAGTTATTGCAAAACGCTGCAAAACGCCAGATTCTGCGCCCGCTCCACCTAAAAACATTGCGTATGCAAACATCTAAAGATACCCCGCGTTGTCAGTTCCGGCAAACCCTGCTTAACCGGGAACTGTTGGTCGGCACCTTTCAAAAAACGCCCTCTGCTATGGTGTCGGAAGTGCTCGGCTTGACCGAACTGGATGTCGTTTGCCTAGATGCCGAACACGCCCCCTTCGGGCGCGCCGAGTTAGATGCCTGCCTCTTGGCCCTGCGGGCTGCCGGTATGCCATCGCTGGTGCGGGTGTCTTCCGCATCGGCAGAGCAGATCGTCAATGCGCTGGATTGCGGGGCCAGTGGTGTCATGGTGCCGCACTTGTGTTCGGTCGCAGTGGCTGAAAAGATTAGCCGCGCCGCACAATTCGGGCGCGGCGGTCGCGGTTACGCAGGCTCCACGCGCGCCGCCGGATACGGCACGAAGAAAATGTTAGACCACCAAGAAGACAGTGCCGCCACAACCACCGTAATCGCCCAGATAGAGGATCCGGAAGCATTGGAATCTATAGATGAGATCGCAAAAGTGGAGGGCATTCACTGTTTGTTTGCAGGCCGCGTTGATCTGGCCGTCGCCCTAGGCGCAGAAACACTGAATGATGCCGCGGTAATAGAGGCGGTGGAGACCGTATGCGCAGCGGGCCGCAAACAGAGTCGCCCCGTGGGCATGTTTCTGGCAGACCGGGCGGAAATCCCCCGCTGGCAGGCACGGGGGGCCAGCTTTTTTCTAGTGGCCTCAGACCACAGCTTTATGCTATCGGGTGCCGCCGAACTGCACCGCAGTGCCCGTTCCTAGCCAAGCATCGCCGGCCCGGTTGACTCGATCGGCGGCCTGTTGCAAAATGCAGGAATGCAAACAGCCGTTACTGTTAAATTGCCGGCATGCAGACTCCGCAACTCTTTTGGCGGCCAGTGATAATTTCGGTTGTATCAGCAAATATATGTCAATTCCACAGAGGGGTTTAATAAATGGCTAAAATCTTGAAACACGGCATATCCGAGCAACAGGCTTTGGATGCCAGCACCAAGGTGCGCACCGTTGTAGAAGATATCCTGCGCGGCATTACCGAGAACGGCGATGCCCATGTTCGTGAACTTTCCGAGAAATTTGATAACTGGTCGCCAGCCAGCTTTAGGTTATCTGAACAGGAAATCCAAGCCTGCATGGATAGCCTAGATACCCAAACCCTCCACGATATTCAGTTTGCTCAGGAGCAGGTCCGCAATTTCGCCAAAATCCAGCTCGACTCCATGCAAAATGTGGAAGTGGAAACCCGCCCCGGCGTTGTTCTCGGCCACAAACAGATCCCGGTCAACAGCGTCGGTTGCTATATTCCGGGGGGCAAATACCCGCTGGTCGCTTCCGCGCATATGAGCGTCGCCACGGCCAAAGTCGCCGGTGTCAAGCGCGTGATTGCCTGCGCTCCGCCATTCAATGGTGCCCCCATGCCCGCCATTGTCGCCGCCATGAAATTGGCAGGGGCCGATGAAATATATTGTTTCGGTGGGGTGCAAGCGGTGGGGGCCATGGCCCTAGGCACGGAAACTATTGCTCCCGTAGATGTGATTGTCGGCCCCGGCAATGCCTTTGTCGCCGAAGCCAAACGCCAGCTGTTTGGGCGGGTTGGCATCGACCTGCTGGCGGGCCCCACTGAGACCCTAATCATCGCCGATGAAATAGGCTGCGATGCCGAGATGGCCGCCACCGATCTATTGGGCCAAGCCGAACATGGTCCCAACTCACCGGCGGTATTGCTCACCAATAGCGAGCCATTAGCCCAGGCCACCATGGCCGAGGTGGACCGCCAGCTAGAAACGCTGGAAACCGCCGCAGTGGCCGGCCAAGCGTGGCGCGATTACGGGCAGGTGATCCTGTGCGACAGCTACGCCGAAATGGTTCAGGTGGCCGATGATCTGGCCTATGAACACGTGCAAGTAATGACCAAAGACCCCGATTATTTCCTCGCCAATATGACCAATTTTGGCGCATTATTTTTAGGGCGGGAAACCAATGTGGCTTACGGCGATAAAGTGATCGGCACCAACCACACCCTGCCGACCAATAAAGCAGCGCGGTACACCGGCGGGCTATGGGTCGGCAAGTTTATCAAGACCTGCACCTATCAGCGAGTAACGCCTGCCGCCAGCGTCGAGATCGGCGAGTACTGTTCAAGGCTTTGCGCTCTGGAAGGCTTTGCCGGCCACAAAGCCCAAGCCGATTTGCGGGTCAAACGCTACAAGAATGCATAAAAATAGCCATGCTCGCACGGGGACCATGCAATGGATAAACGGGTTTTAATTACCGGTGCCGCCGGCGGCATAGGCTCCGCCATCGCCCGCGCCTATGCCGCCCAAGGTGCCCAAGTTTTGCTCGGCTACAACAGCAACCGCGATAAAGCCCAAGCACTGTGCGATGACCTGCCCGGCACGGGCCATCTAGTTCGCCAAATTCCCGTCCTAGACAGCCCGGCCCTGCAATCGCTGGCTCAGGCATTGCGCACCGAATGGGGCCACCTCGATATTCTGATAAACAATGCCGGCATGACCAAAATGGTCCCCCATGCCGATCTAGATGCCCTAGAAGATCGCGATATCGACCAAATTATGGCGACAAACTTTCGCGGCCCTTTTGCCTGCATCCGGGCTTTCCGCCCGCTGCTGGAATCCAGCGGCGATGGCCTGATTATCAATATCTCCTCCCTCGCCGGCACTACCGCCGTGGGCAGCTGCGTGGCCTACTGCGCCTCCAAATCCGCCCTCAATAACATGACTATGTCGCTGGCGCGGGCCCTGGCCCCGAAAATTCGAGTCGTCGCCCTCGCCCCCGGCTGGGTGGCGGGAGAATACGCCAGCAAAGCCGATCCCGCGTATTTGCAAGAACAGGTGGATAAAACCCCACTAAAAAGAATCGCCACCGCCACAGATGTTGCCAAGGCCGCCCTCGCCCTTTCGCAAGCCATGACTTTCAGCACCGGGTGCATTATTCCGGTAGATGGCGGGCGCCCGCTCAATTAACGGGCTGGCACCCAAGCGCAGCGCACTAGTTACCCATTGCGGATTGCGGGGCAAAAACAGACGATGCATCCAGTGCTATCGATCATTCATTATTGCGACATGCTGGCAGTGGGCGTTTTTGCGCTCAGTGGTGCCTTGGCAGCGGCGGAGAAACGGCTGGATATTTTCGGCTTTGCCCTGCTGGCGATCGTCACCGGCATCGGCGGCGGCACAGTCCGCGATGTGCTCCTGAACACGCCCCACATCTTTTGGGTGGAAAACTCCATTTATCTGCTCATCTGCCTGACCGCCGCCGGGCTGACTTACTGCGCCGCTAGGCTCCTGACCTCGCTGCGCACGGCGTTGCTGTGGATGGATGCTGCGGGGCTGGCCCTGTTCAGTGTGTTGGGCTGCTCCAAAGCCTTGCAGCTGGGGGCAGATCCGCTGGTGGCCGTCGCCATGGGGGTTGTCACCGCCACTTTTGGCTCGGTGATCCGCGATATTTTGCTCAATCGAGAACCGGTGCTGTTCGGCCCGCAGATCTATGTATCCTGCGCCCTGTTGGGATCTTTGGTGTGTACGCTATTGCTCGGCATCGGGGTGCCGGCCGCCACCAGCCTGTTTATTGCCATCGCCGCCGCCTTCTTATTGCGCGCCGTGGCCATTTTGTTCGATCTGCGTCTGCCTAAATACCGCCACTGAGGCACCCCACACGCCACTGCCGATAATTTTCTCTTGACATCCAAATCGACAGGGAGTAGAAAGACTCCTGCTAAGCATCCTGCGCACTTTCCGCGGCGGGACATTGACAGTTCAAACACAAGTTGACCTAAGAGTCATAGAGGATAGGGGAATGAATCAATCACGCTTAAAACCAGCCTTGCTGCTGTCCGCCCTGCTGGCCGCAACCAGCTACATCGGCTCCGCTTCGGCGCAAACGGTGCTCGAAGAGATCGTCGTCACTGCCAGCAAACGCGCCGAAAGTGTGCAGGATGTCTCCGCCGCGGTCACGGCATTGGACAGTGCCGCCATCGACCGGGCGGGCATCATCGACCTGACCGGCTTAGAACAGGTGGTGCCGGGCCTGCGCATCGGTAAATCCGGCGGCGAAGCGCGCCCGGCTCTGCGCGGTGCCCGCACCAACGAAGTGGGCGTGGCGGGAACTGGCATCGCCGAGCAGGTGGTCGGCATTTTCCTCGATGGCATCTACGTGCCCACCACCACTGCCGGCCTCGGGGCCTATGTCGATGTCAACCGCATTGAAGTGCTGCGCGGCCCGCAGGGCACCCTATACGGGCGCAACACTTTTGCCGGCAGCATTAACGTCGTCACCAACGCCCCCAACCTCGATGAGCTCAGTGGCAGCATCAAAGCGGGCACCGGCGCCTACAACCGCACCAATTATGAAGGGGTGCTAAACCTGCCTCTGAGCCCCAATGTGGCCACCCGCCTAGTTATCGCCGGCGACCAACATGAAGGCATGATCGAAAACCTCGTATTGCCCGGCTCTTCCGACGATCTGCGCGAGAAGGATCAGTTCTACGCCCGCAAAACCACAGTCTTCGATCTAGGCGGCGATTCCAGCATTACTTGGCGGGTGGATTATTTCAATAAGGATTCCAATTCTGAGGCCATCTGGGGCTATCAGCAAACCTATGGCTATCAAGTATGCCGAACGCCGCCTGCGCCCGACCCCGCCGCCCCTCCGTCCGACCCCGACTCCCCGCCCGCCCCTGTGCCCTGCAACCCTGAGGGGGGGGGGGCATTTATTCCTGATGCTAGGGTTACTCCCGGTCATATTTATCAGCCGGCAGGTGCTTTGAATCAAGACCTAGGCCCCTACAGCGTCTACCGTAACGCCGTATCCTTCGATAAACAACGGGCTTTTTCTACCAGCCTAGTCTTTGAATGGGCCACCAGCTTTGCCGATGTCAAATTGACGGGCAATTATTCCAGCCTATCGGGTCAGCAGTTTTACGATAACGATTACAGCGATGGCGGCATTGAGCGCGTCGGTGGCTTTGGTCGCGTGGATGAGCAAACCGCTATATCGATCGAAGCCCTGCTGGTTTCTAATTCTGATGGCCCCCTGTCTTGGGTGGCTGGATTTTACGGCTTTGATCAGGATGCAGACTGGGGTTGGCTATGGCGCACTGATACTAACGGTGATGGGACAGCGGATGCCGTTGTGGTTCCCGGCTGGGGCAACCCCGATGATGACCCCCATACCGTGCTTTCTCTCGCTACTTTCGGACAGGCTACCTTTGCGGTCAATGATTCCCTGCGACTGATCGGCGGGCTACGCTACAACACCGATGACAAAGATTTCACCGCCAATGACAACGCCACTGCCATACCGAATCCACCCGACAAAGATTTAAGCTGGGATGATGATGCCGTGCTCTGGAAAGCGGCGGTGGAATTCGACCTCAACCCCGACATGATGGCTTATGCCAGTGCCTCCACCGGCTACCGCACTGGCGGTCAGAATGACAGGCGTGTGGTTGCCCGCGGTGCCGAGCAATTTTACGACAATGAAGAGGTAACTTCCTACGAAGTGGGGCTGAAATCCACGCTGTTGGGCGGTGCCATGCGATTGAATGCGGCGGCATTTATCAATGAATACTCTGATGTCAAAGCTCAGTTATTCGCGGTGGCTTGTAACGATTCCGCATCGACGAAGACTCCCTCTCAGTGTGTCGCGGACGGAGAATCTACAACCTTTGAATACTACGAAAACGGCGGCGATTCACAAACCGTTGGGGTAGAAGTCGAAATGCAATGGGCGGTCGCCGAGAATCTAACTGTAAACGCCAATCTGGCCTGGCTGGATGCCGAATTTGATTCCAACTATGCCGTGGGTAGCTCCCAGATACGGCCATTATTGGGTTTGGGTAACCTTGAAGGCCGTCAAGATGTCAATGACCCCAATAGCCAATTTAGCTTCGCCGGCTGGACCCCGGCCCTGTCCCCGGAATACACCGCCGGCCTGTCCGTGCTCTACGATATGCAGCTGGCCAACGGCTCCATCCTGACCCCCTATGTGGGTCTAAATTACGTAGGTAGCTATTACGCCTTCGACATCAATATCCCGGAAGTGGAGCAGGATGCGCACCTAAATGCCGATCTGCGCCTGACATGGGTTAATGAAGATGCCGGACTCACCCTAGAAGCCTTTATGCTAAATGCGCTGGATGAAGAGGTCATGACTCGGGCGGTGGTTCATTCGCAAATAGTAGACGGTCTGCCTGCCAACTCGGTGCAGGTCAACTGGAACAACCCGCGCACTTGGGGCTTCAGCTTAAAACACAGCTTTTAATCGCTGGCGGCTGAGCACTCTGGAAAAGGGGGCCTTCGGGCCTCCTTTTTATTCCCACAGACCAATTCGAACCGGATAATAACGGGGGCATAGATGGCGGATTTTGGCCTGCTTAACTGGTCCATCGTTTTCATTTATCTGCTAGCCAATCTGGGCCTCGGCTGGTATATGAGCCGCCGGGTCGCCACGGCGGAGAATTACTATCTAGGCGATCGCAGCGCGCCCTGGTGGGCCATCGGTATTTCGGTCGTGGCCACCTATGTCAGTGCGCTATCTTTTCTCGGCGGCCCCGCCTGGGCTTATGGCGATGGCATGGCGGCACTGGCGATCCATATCAATTATGCGCTGGTGGTCTTCGTCTGCATCGTTTTCTTCATCCCGTTTTTTTACAATAGCGGCGTCGCCTCCATTTACGATTATCTCGAGCGGCGCTTTGGCCTAGCCTCGCGGGCCGTCATGGGCATTTTGTTTATGGTCACCATGGCATTGGGGGCGGCCTCTATCCTAACCGCCACCGCAGTGGTAGTAACCTTTGTCACCGGCATGGAAACGACCTATGCCATTATTCTAATGACCGCCATCGTTATCGCCTACACCATGCTCGGCGGTATGAATGCGGTTATCTGGACCGATGTGTTACAGGGCATTATCCTCATTATTGGCGTTGTCATTATTCTCGTAACCCTGCTCGCCGAGATCGGTTCACTCCCCAGCGCGCTTAGTTTTTTAGAAGCCCATGGCCGGCTAGACCCAATTAACTGGGAATGGGACCTATCCATCGCCCCGACTATTTGGGCGGGAGTCATTGCCATGACCCTGTACCATATTACCGTCTACGGAGCGAACCAATTTATGGCGCAGCGCGCCCTAGCGGCGAAAAGCATCGGCGATGCCAAAAAATCCTATATGCTAATGGGGTACGCCGCATTCTTTCTTTACTTTATCTTTTTTCTGGTGGGTGCTCTGCTGTTCGTTCATTATCAAGGCCAACCCTTCGCGCAACCCAATGAGATTATCCTAGTCTTTGCCAACAGCTTAGCGATCCCAGGGCTGCTAGGCATTATCGGTGCGGCCATTTTGTCGGCCTCTATGTCCACCACCTCCTCTGCGCTCAATTCATTGGCCACAGTATCGGTAACCGATTTCTACCAAAAATTCTTTCATAAGGGAGCCAATGAAAAGCATTATTTAGCCTCCTCACGAGTCTTCACCCTGATGTGGGGGCTGGCGGTAATTCCCATAGCCGTCGCCTTTGCCAACAGCAGTGGTTCTATTTTAGAGGTGCTGTCTAAAGCCGGATCCTATCTAGTGGGAGCCAAACTCGCCATGTTTGGAATGGGCTTCTTTTCCAAACATACTTCGGAAAGGGGACTGCTTATCGGCGTGGTCGCCGGCCTAATAGGATTGATGTTTTTTGCGCCCTTGGATCCCCTCGTCCCCGCTGTCGATTCGCTGTGGCGGATAATCGGCGGCGAGCGGCCCGCTATCGCCTGGCCCTGGTTTGTGGTGATTGCGGGGGGCATCAATATCGCCGTGGCTTGGCTCGCCAGCATCGCCCTAGATGGCTTTAAGGATGAATGGCATGCGCAAAGCGTACCGGGACAAATCCTCGCTTTTCAGCGCGAGGGAAAACCCCTCAAATCGGCTGGTTGGTATGTGGTGCCGGGCAAAGTAGAGCCAATCACTTGGAGCCTGCCCCTGCTATTTTTAGCCAGCATCGCTTTTCTGCTGTGGTTTGGCACTTTGGGCTAAGTGCAGTTTTTATTATGACCGATTTACGCCGCCGCACCCAATCCGTCCTCGAGCAGCTGATTTTAGCCCCCGAGGGGGATCTGCCCGCCGTCCTAAACCAGCATTTAACCGCGGACACCCTCTGGGATATTGCGTTTCCCATAAACCGCCTCCGCGGGGTAGAGGCGGTGCTGGAAGGGCTAATTTTGCCACTGCGGCGGGCGCTGTCCGGCATCCATCGCCGCGATGAGATTTTTATTGGCGGTCGTAACAGCGACAGCACCGGCGACGACTGGGTCGCATCGGTGAATCATTATGTCGGCAATTTCTGCCAGCCGATCGCCGGCATTGCTCCAAGTAACAGTCTGGTGTTTTTGCGTGCCGGCGAGTTTTATCGCATCGAAAAAGACCGCATCATCGAAGCCAAATTGATCATCGATTTTCTCGATCTAATGCGCCAAGCTAAACGGTTTCCATTACCGGCAATGCTAGGCACCGAAATGCTGTTCCCGTCCCCGGCCACCCATGATGGCGTGTTCCCCGAACACCCGGAAAACAGCCCTGCCAGCCTTCGCCTAGTGAATGCGATGCTAAGTGATCTAATTGCCTACGATGCCGAAACTTTTTCTTCCAAAGGGCAAACCGGCGACGCTGGCTATTGGCATAAAAACATGCTTTGGTATGGGCCGGCCGGTATTGGCTCCAGCTATCGTTGGGAGGGTTTCGTCAAAGACCACAGAGAGCCTTTCCTCAAAGCCTTTCCTGATCGGGTGGGCGGCGATCACTACTGTAGGATCGCGGATGGCAATTATGTTGCAGTAGGCGGCTGGCCTTCCATGAGCATGACTCACCAAGGCTCTTATTTAGGCGAGCCTCCCAGCGGCAAAAAATTAACCTTGCGCGTGATGGATTTTTATCGCTGCGCGGACAACAAAATAATGGAAAATTGGGTACTGCTGGATTATTTGCATCTGTTCCATCAGATGGGAGTGAATCTGCTCGAACGCTCGGCAACAATGCACCCGTAAGTGGCATGCATGCCCCACAGGCGAAATACTTATCTATAACCGGAGACTAGGATGAAAGGTTCCCGCCCCGAACAGGCTGTCTTGACCAAAGACAACGATCTGAGTAAAACTCAGGAAACGCTGAATACCATTGAAGCCATGGTAAATGGCTTAAATGATCACGATATCGACAACATGGGCCGCTTTTTCAGTGAAAATTTTCGCTGGATGGGCAACGCTGGCTGCGGTTTTAAGCAGGGCCTGAAAGAATTTCAGGACAACTGGCAACGCCCTTTTCAGGCGGCGTTCTCCGACAAAGTCTGCATCGATGAAGCGCGCATTACACAAGGCGAATGGTGCGCCGCTTTTGGCCGCCAAGAAGCCGTCCACACCGGCACTTTTATGGGCATCGAACCCACCCACAAACGCGTAGAAATTCGCTACATGGATTTCTGGAAAGTGGTGGACGGCAAGATCGTCGATAACTGGGTCAATGTAGATTTCGCCTATGTCCTCCAGCAACTAGGCGTAGACCCCTTCAACGGCCACGGCTGGGACAAAAATGATACCGGCAAAATGCCAGTGCAGAATGGTGAATGATTAAATGATCTCGATCTACTTGATCAATGCCATTGAAATGCCGGGAACGAAAGTAATCGTCAGCAGTGCTAGTAGCATGACTAGGATCCAACCGATCACGGCCCGGCTCAACCTTTCTAAGCTGATCTGCCCAACCTGAGAAGCCATAAACAAGTTTGCGCCTAGGGGTGGGGTGATAAAGCCAATAGCTAGATTAACCACCATCACAATACCAAAATGTATCGGACTCATGCCCATCGCCGTGATTATGGGCAGCAAGATGGGTGTCAGTATCACTATGGCTGCTAGGGTTTCCATAAAAGTACCGACGATGAGCAGCAGCAAGTTGATGGCTAATAGAATCATGACGGCATTTTCCGTCAAGGATAAAATAAAGCTGGCAATTTCCGTTGGGATGCGCTCAATGGAAAGAATGCGTCCAAAAGAAACCGATGTTCCAATGATGACCAGCACCGCCCCTACCAACAATGAGGACTCTAGGATAATTTCAAAAATTTGGCGGATCGTAATTTCCCGGTAGACTAGGAAGCCAAAAACCAAGCCATAGACAACGGCGATAGCGGCAGATTCCGTAGGCGTAAAGACTCCAGAATAAATACCGCCTAGAATAATAAACGGAATCAGCAGGGCCCATTTGGCATCAATTAATGCCTGCCATTTTTCCCGATTGGTAAAATTCTGTTCTGACCCCATGTATCCATGCTTGTGGGACTGAATTAGGCAATAGGCAATCAATACAAAACCAATAAACAGGCCCGGCAATATCCCGGCTAGAAACATATCTGTTACCGATACCTCGGCAGTGACTGCGTAGACGATCATCACCACACTCGGCGGAATAATGACACCGATGCCGCCGGAGGTGGCCACGGTTGCGGTGGCAAAACCACGGTCATAACCACGCTTAACCATCATCGGAATCATGGTCAGGCCGATGGCGGCTACCGTGGCGGATCCTGTGCCGGATATGGAAGCAAAGAAAATGCAAGCGACAATAGTGACCACGCCAAGGCCACCAGTAGTGCGCCCAAGCCAAACTTCAGCTAAATGTAACAACCGCTGCGAGAGCCCGCCGCGGCTCATTAGGTTGCCGGCCAGGGTAAAGAGCACAACTGCCAATAGAGGGAATGAATCCAACCCTGAAACCAACCCCTGCACAAAAAATTCAAGGTTGAGAAAGGGCAACACTAGAATCGCCAGCATACTAGCGACTCCCAAGGCGACGCCGACTGGTATCCCCGCAACTAAAAGGACGATGAAACAGCCGAACAGAATAGCAACTATCATATTCAGGCCGTCCGCTTATCGCTTGTAGCGGGGCTCGCTAGGCTGTCTCGCTCGATTAGACGTTGATAAAGGCGTACACACAGCCTGATAGAACAGAGCAGGGCACCGAAAAACACCGAGCTATACACCACAGCGACTGGCCATTCTGTAGCCGGCGCGATCTGGCCCAGCTCTAGGCTACGCTTGATTAGCTGCCAACCAAATAGCATCACTGCAAGGGAATAGGTGAGAAAAACTAGATCTGCAAAGTTATGAAAAAACAACCTTCCTGCAGGGGGGAGCATATTTACAAACAAAGTAATACGAATATGACGATTATCCCGAATGGCGTAGCTGATACTCAAATACATGGCCCAAACAAAAAGATAACGAGCGATCTCTTCGGCTTCTGGCATGGAAGTACCGAACAGTCTCAATACTATCTGCGCACAGATAATGCCCGTCATGGCACTGATAAGCAGAACAATGGCCACCGGCTCAAAATATCTTTCGAGAAGGCGTAGCGTTTTTCTCATGGCACTGCCACATCCTGCCGCTCCCCTTCTGTCCTGTCAGTCTGGTTTTGACCGACTGGCCGGGGTGCAATAGCTTCTATCTCTCGCATAACTCGATCAAACAGCTCGCCGCCGGTTCTAGTTCTGAGCATTGTCATAACCGCATCATTCATCGTGTGTTTCATGGCTAATCGCACGGCATCATCAACGCGGTTAACCTGCATGCCATATTGTTTGAGTTCGGCAATAATTTTTTGATTTTGCTGATTGGCGAGCAGCCGCTGTCGCTCAATGCTCGAACGCAAAGCACGGTTGACGATGAGTTGGTGCTTTGGAGATAGGCCATCCCAGAAAGCCTTGTTGGCAAACAATACATAGTTAGTATAGATGTGATCGGTTAAGGAAAGATATTGCTGGGCTTCGTAAAAACGCTCGGCGTAGACAGAGTAGATCGCGCTTTCTTGGGTATTGATCAATCCCTGCTGTAATGAGGTAAAGATCTCGCCCCAAGATAAGGGCGTTGGAGCTGCACCCAAAGATTTCCAAGCTTCTATTTGTACGGGATTTGACGCGGCGCGAATTTTTAAGCCCTCGATATCCTGTAAGGACTCCACATGGCGTTTGCTGCTAGTGATACTGCGAAAGCCCACTTCCATATAACCTAAACCCTTTAAGCCCTTACTAGCCATAGCGTCCAACAATAAACCACCGATCTGTGGGTGATCGAGGGAGCGATGCGCATGATCAATGCCCCTGAATAGATAGAACATATCCAGGACATTGAATTCAGGGACTATAGATGTCAACAATACCGATGCGCCCACCGTCATCTGTAAATTGCCTTGACGAACCATCTCGGTGGTCTCGCGCACCCCGCCGAGCTGGCCACCCGAGTATAGTTCTATCTGAATTTCGCCTCGCGAATCCTTTTCGACCTGCCGCTCAAAATCTAAGAGTGCCACATGCAGGGGTGAATTTACTTTGCTGTCGTGGGCTAGGCGAATGGTGTTGTTGTTCGTCACAGCATCGGCAAAATAACCGACTAGAAAAAGCATTAACAAGAGAGTGAAAACGGCCGCAAGAAGATTCAAGAATCGATTATTCATAACTACAGATCAGACAACAGGGCCTAGCTTTTAGAGGTATTAGACTAGGAGGGCTGGAAGTAGGACAGAAGCACCCCCAAGCATTTGTTGCTTGGGGGTGTATCCAGGGTTGCCGAAGAGCTGTTGTAGGGGCTAGAATTTATAACCTACTCGCAGGCCATACATTCTCGGCTTGCCCCAGGAGACCTGAATAATGTCACTGCCACCGACAATGGTGTGCTGCAAGACCTCTTCTTCCGTGACATTTTCGATATATGCCTGCGCCTCCCATTGCTCACTAACCGATCTCCAATAGAGCCGCAGATCGGTTTTGGCGTAGGCATCCTGCTCGGCTAGATCAAACTGTTGCAAACCAGTTGTCCAGTGCGACCCCGAATAAGCGACCTGCACATGGGGAGTAAAAACACCCATCCCCGTAACCATGTCGTAGCTGACGCTGAGATTACCGGAGACCGAGGGTGCCCAGGGAGTATCCAGGCCGGATAAGTCATAGAAACCTACAGGGCCTGTGCCTCCCAGCTGAAAGCGGTTTGAAGCACCGAACTCATCGTACTTGGAATCCTGCAACGCTAGATTGGCCACCACAGTCACGCCCTCACCTAACAGAGCTTTCAAGTCCACTTCCAGCCCATTGGCATTAATGGAGCCCCCATTGGTTTTAACGGTGAGGGAATTCTCGTCCAGAATGCCTGCCAGCATGTCTTCAAACTCGTTGCGATAGGCTGAGAAATTCAATTCGAGGCGGTCATCCAGCAGGCGGTTCTTCAAGCCGATTTCATAAGCCGTTACTTCCTGCTGGTCAAAGCTGGATCCATCGGGATTAAAGCTACCCGCTAGGAATCCGGTGGACACGCTGGCATAAAACAGGCTGTCTTCTAAAACATCCATCTCAAAACCCAACTCCCAAGTGGTTTGGCTCCATGAATCACTGGCCGCCGCCGTGGTTCCTGTCTGCCTGGTCTCGCCCAGCACACCGGTGCTTCGCAACGTTCTACCGCCGAGATAATCCACTTCGTCCTCACTCCAGCGAATACCCGCCAGAATTCTCGCTCGGTCCGAGACGCTAAAAGTACCGTGAGCGAAGATGCCGAAGGTACGATTTTCTAAGTCCGAGGGATTGCCGGCGAACTGGCCGGGGCACACAGCATTAGGATTATTGGGATCTGCTACCGCCGCCACCGCTTTAACCCCAAACGCACCGCCGCAATTATCTGGATCAGCAGCACCATCCACCGTCGCCGAAGCAAACCCCAACCAGTTGCGATAAAACGCCTGCGTAAAATCTTCCGCCGCGTAATAAAGGCCAGTCACCCAATCGACATTCCCCGCATTGCCGCTGACCTGAAATTCTTGGCTCAAAGAATCCATATCGTCTAGGCGACTCTCCTCCAGCAGACGGCCCTCGCTGTAGTCGCCATCCACATTGGCCAAATTGTAATAATCGGTAAAAGAAGTCAGCGATTTGACCTGCACCTCGCCAAGATTCCAGTCCAGTTCCAAAGCCACTGTCTCTTCGGTCACATCGCGAATAAACGGACTGTCTCGATACACTTGCCAAGGGCCGGGATCGGCACGAGTGCCCAGCGAGCCACCGCGTGAGTTCACCGGGTCGTGAATACCATTGGCGTGAGTCATACGGTCTTGGATGGGCATTACATTGGAATCGGGGTCGCGCAATGTGCCCCTAGATTGGTAGCCATACGCACCTAGGGCACTGCCACCGGAATCGTAATTGAAGTAAGAGAGTAGAGCCGTCAGATTATCGGAGACATTCCACAGAGCCGATACCCGGAAGGTCGTATCGTCCACCTCGCCTAGATCATTGCTGGCCCCCAGATTTTCGATCCAGCCATCGGTTTCATGCCAAGACCCGGCAAACCGAATAGCAAAATCTTCCGACAAGGCAAAATTGGCAATAGCCTCGGCCTTTTGAGTGCTGAAATCGCCAAATCCCAAGCGGATCCGGTAGTCGTTCTCTGCCGTATCGGGCCGATTGGCTTTGATAAGGACGGCACCGCCGAGGGTGTTACGGCCAAATAGCGTACCCTGAGGCCCTTTGAGCACCTCCACCGAGGCGACATCCAGAAAGGCATTGCCCGCTTGCGCCGAGCGCACCCGGTACAGGCCATCTACAAACACCCCGACCGGCACGGGTTCCGCCCGGTCGGTGTTTTCAGCGTTGGCACCGCGCAAGGTCAGCTTAAAGTCATTGCCCCGCTGCGCAAAGGCAAGTCCCGGCGTCACCAGTTCCAGCCTAGAGACATCCTGAATCCCAGCCCGGTCCAGAGCGGTAGCATTGAAGACATTGACGGTCTTGCCCACATCCTGCGCCACCCGCTCCGTACGGGTGGCCGTGACAATGACCTCTTCAAGCACACTGACCTGTGCGGCCACATCGAGGGAAAGCAGGCAGAGCGAAGCTGCTACCCCCCCCCCCACTGATTACAAAAGACATCAATTTTTTAAACATGATCCTGCTTCCGGGTTAGTTTGTGCCCATAACCTTATCCATCGATAAGACAAAGTCAATAAAAAAGCACAAGTTTTTTCAGCCTAGAGAATTTCGACCGTGGTACCCAGCAACCCCGCCATCCACGCTCCCCGATCAAATCATTGAATCCGATACAATCTTTCCGTTCTTTTGCTTTGAGATGGAGCCGTGCGAGCCGTACTTCATCCACCCGGGTCGGCGGGCGCAACCAACTCCCCATACGCCCCCCGCGACCATTCTTCCACCTGCCGGTTTAGTTCATCAGCCTGCAACCCCTGCGGGTCGATGGGTTTGCCGATGTGCAGGCGGATGGTGCCGGGGCGGAATTCGGATTTGCGCCAGCATTCGCCGGAGTTTTGCACCATCGGCAACAGGGGTGCGCCGCTTTGCACCGCCAGCTGAAACGCGGCGCGGGCGTATTTGCGCAACGCCCCCGGTGCCACCCGCGTGCCCTCAGGGAAAATCAGCACATTGCTGCCCGCCTGCAAACGCGCGGCTCCCTTGCTGAGCACGGCATGCATAGCCACCCGCGGCGCACTGCGGTCGATGCCGATGGCGTGGGTCAGCCGCTGCCCCCAGCCGTAGACCGGAATGCGCAGCAGGGATTCTTTCATGACGATGGAAGCCGGGCACAGCAACCGCGCCAGATACAGGGTCTCCCATTCCGACTGGTGATTGCACACGGCAATGCAGGGGCCGGTGGGCAGGTTCTCGCGCCCGGTAACCTCAACGCGAATGCCCGCCGCCCACCGCAACCCGGGGCCGCTCATCAGGGCCGGCCACAGGGTGGCAATGCGCATGCGGAGGCGATAGGGCAGCAGGGCACCGATGGTCAGCAGAAACAGCCCGGTCAGCACCATGGTGGCAAAATAGAGACCGAAATAGCCCCAGCGGCGCACCCGGTTAAGCGTTGGGCGGTCGATTTTCTCAGTCACTGTCCGCCGCCGGGGCCAGCGCAGAAATATCGGCCACGCTCAAAAACAAGCCACGCAATTCCCGCAGCAGACCAAGGCGATTGGCCCGCACTTTTTTATCCTCAACATTGACCATAACATGGGCAAAAAAAGCATCGATCGGCGCATGCAGCCCCAGCAATAATTTCAGAGCCGCCGCATGCTGGCCCGCTTGCAACAGCGGGGCTAGGGCCTCCGCCATCTGCGTCACCGCCGCCCACAGTTGCCGCTCCTCGTCCGCCACGAACAACGCCGGGTCCACCGCCTGCGGCTCGGCACCAGCGGATTTTTCCAAGATGTTGGCCACCCGCTTATTCAGTTGCGCCAAGGCTTTAGCCTCGGCACTGGCGGCAAATTCCGCGACCGCTAAAGTGCGGGCGTGAATCTCCGCTGGGTCGTCCAGCCCCAGAGCGCGCACCGCCAGAAAGGCTTCCGCCGCCACCCCACGCTCGGCAAACCAAGCGGCAAAGCGTTCCAAAATATAATCGAGCAGCCGCTCTGTCAGCGCAGCGGCAGGCTCCGTCAACCCGCTGTGCAATGCGCTGGCGCGCTCGATCAGATCGCGCAAACTCAGCGCATGCCCGCCCTCCACCAGCAGGCGCAAAACGCTCAAGCTGGCGCGGCGCAGGGCGAAGGGGTCGCGTGAGCCGGATGGCGGCTGGCCGATGCCGAATAATCCGGTCAGGCTATCGAGCCGGTCAGCCAAGGCCAAGGCGGTGCCGACCGCCGTTTGCGGCAAGCGGTCGCCGGCAAAGCGCGGCAAATAATGCTCGCCAATGGCCTCCGCAACCGCCGCCGCCTCGCCGCTCGCCAGCGCATAATGGCGGCCCATCACCCCCTGCAACTGCGCAAATTCCAGCACCATTTGCGACACCAGATCGCATTTGCAAAGGCCCCCAGCACGGGCAGCCACTTCGGGATCGGCCCCCACCAGCGGGGCGATCTGCGCCGCCAACGCCGCCACCCGCTCGCTTTTGGCATAGACTGAACCGAGCGATTCCTGAAAAATGACCGCCTTGAGCCGCTCGCGAAAATCCGCAAACGCCGTCTTTTTATCCGCCTCATAGAAAAACGCCGCATCCGCCAAACGCGAGCGCATCACCCGCTCATTACCACCCACCACCCGCTGCGGCTGGCGCGATTCGATATTGGCGACGCCGATAAACCCCGGCAGCAACGCGCCCTTGTCGTCCACTGCATGAAAGCACTTCTGATGTTCGCGCATGGCGCAGATCAACGCCTCCGCCGGCACGCTCAGAAAACGCCGATCGAACCGCCCGGCCAGAGCCACCGGCCACTCGACCAGCGCAGCCACTTCATCCAGCAACTCGGCATCGATGACCGCCCGCCCGCCGAGCTCAGTCTGCGCCAAATCCTCCACCGCCCGCCGAATCTGCTCGCGCCGCCGCGCCAAATCGGGCTCCACCTTGCCCGCCGAGCGCAGCAACGCCGGGTAACCGGCGGCAGCCGGCACGGCAATCTCGCCAGGGGCATGAAAGCGATGCCCGCGACTCACCCGCCCGATCGGCACCCCAAAAACCTCCCCAGCAACGGGCTGGCTACCAAATAATATCAACGCCCAATGAATGGGGCGCACAAATTCAGCCCGCCCCGCCCCCCAGCGCATGCGTTTAGCGATCGGCAACGATTCCAGCGCACTCTGGACAATCGCCGGCAACAAGGCGGCGGTGGCTCCCCCCGGGATGCGCCGGAGGTAAGCGAGTCGTGCGCCCTTGGAAGAATTGCCGGGATCATCGATCTGTTGAAGATCAGTCACCGCCACCCCGACCTTGCGGGCAAACCCCTGCGCCGCGGCGGTAGGGTTCCCCGCCGCATCAAACGCCACCGCCACGCTGGGGCCAAGCAGCCGCTCATCGCGGTCCGGCTGCTGAGCGGCGACATCGCGAATCAGCAACGCCAAGCGCCGCGGGCCGGCCAGCCGACCGCGGGATTGGCCGCAGGCAATGCGCTGGCGTTCCAGCCCGGCGCAGACCGCAGTCTCAAAGGCCGCCCGCAACGGCTCCAAGGATTTCGACGGCAATTCCTCAGTGCCGATTTCCACCAGCAGGTCGGCGCGCATCAGCCCGCCCCGCCCGACTCATTGGCACCCCGCGCCAACGGAAAGCCCAGTGCCTGGCGCGATTCAAAATACGCCTGCGCCACCCGCCGCGCCAGCCGCCGCACCCGCAAAATAAAACGCTGCCGCTCGGTGGCCGCGACAGCATGCCGCGCATCCAGCAGATTAAAAGCATGCGATGCCTGCATCACCCGCTCATAGGCCGGCAGCGGCAAATTGCCATCCAACAGCCGCATGCAATCGGCTTCATGGGCGGCAAAAGCGGCGAACAAAAACTCGGTGTTAGCCTCGGCAAAATTGTAAGCGGACATTTCCACCTCATTTTGTTTGAACAGGTCGCCGTAGGTCAACGCACCGCCCGCCGGATGTTGCGTCCAGAGCAGGTCATAGACGCTGTCGACCCCCTGCAAATACATGCCGATGCGCTCCAGCCCATAGGTGATCTCGCCGCTGACCGGAAAACACTCCAGCCCGCCAACCTGCTGAAAATAAGTGAACTGCGTCACCTCCATGCCGTTCAACCACACCTCCCAACCCAGCCCCCAAGCCCCCAGAGTGGGCGATTCCCAATCGTCCTCCACAAAGCGAATATCATCGGTCAGCGGGTCAATGCCCAAACTCCGCAACGAGTCCAAATAGAGATCCTGAATATCCTCCGGCGACGGCTTCAGAATCACCTGAAACTGATAGTACTGTTGCAAGCGGTTCGGGTTGTCGCCGTAACGCCCATCGGTGGGGCGGCGGCACGGCTGGACATAGGCCGCATTCCACGGCTCCGGGCCGATGGCACGCAAAAAAGTGGCCGGGTGAAAGGTGCCCGCCCCCACTTCCATATCGAGCGGCTGCAAAACGGCACAACCCCGCTCGCTCCAATAGAGTTGCAACGCCGCGATCAGGTCTTGAAAGCTAGGACCAGCGATGGCGTTCACCCGCTACGCTGAATGGCTAAGGGCGGCAATTATAGAGCCATTCTCCGCCCGCACCGCCCATAAATCCGCCCGCCCACCCCACATGGCGCAAAACCAAAAAATAAGCAATAATGCCCGCATCATACCCCGCCCCTTTCCACACAGTGGCAAGCCAGCAGCCGCAACAAACGAGGAACCCCCGTGTCACTGAGAAAGAAAACCGTCCCGCCAAAAGACCAGCAGATCGCCAACCACACCATCTTCACCGGCGACAATCTAGACATCATGCGCGGCATGAATTCCGCCAGCATCGACCTGATCTACCTCGACCCCCCATTCAATTCCAACCGCCACTATTCCGCCCCCATCGGCTCCAAAGCAGCCGGGGCCGAATTCAAAGATGCCTGGACTTTCGAAGACACCAAAGACGCATGGTGGGGCCTAATCGCCGACCACCACCCAGCCCTCTTCAAGGTCATCGACGCGGCAGGTGACATCGGCAACACCGGCGACAAAGCCTATCTAATCTACATGGCCATGCGCCTGATTGAGATACACCGCATCCTAAAACCCACCGGCTCCCTCTACCTACACTGCGACCCGACCATGAGCCATAGCTTAAAGATGGCTATGGATGCGATTTTTGGTCACGCAAATTTTATCAACGAAGTGATTTGGCATTATCAGACCGGCGGCGCGAGCCGCAATCATTATTCTAAAAAACATGACGTAATTCTTTTTTACCGGGCTTCCCGCACCTACACGTTTAACGCAAAAGATGTAAGAGTGCCCCGCACCGATGAAGTTTTACGCAGATTAGCATCCGGAAGTGATGCCGCTACACGCGCAACCGATGCAACCAAATTAGCAATGGATGTATGGGCCGACATTCAGGCTCTAAATGCTATGGCGACAGAAAGGGTTGGCTATCCAACTCAAAAACCGCTTGACCTATTAAGACGCATCATCGCCGCTTCCAGCAACGAAGGCGACATAGTACTCGACCCATTTTGCGGCTGCGCCACGGCCCCTTTAGCGGCGGAAGATCTAGGCCGCCAATGGATCGGCATCGATATTGCCCCCCTAGCCGCAAAACTAGTCGTCCAACGCATGCGCGACGAACTCAACCTATTCGGCGATATAATACACCGCCAAGATATCCCCATCCGCACCGAAGACCTGAAACCACCGAGCGAAAACATCACCCACATCCTGTTCGGCCTACAAGAAGGCAAATGCAACGGTTGCGGCATCAGCTTCCCCTTCCAAAACTTCACCCGCGACCACATAATCCCCCGCTCAAAAGGCGGCCCCGACACAGACAAAAACCTACAGCTACTCTGCGGTCGCTGCAATTCCATAAAAGGCAACCGCGACATGCCCTACCTAAAAGCCCGTCTAATCGAGGATAGGATTATTGACAGGCCGAGGAGGGATGATGGATAAGATTCTCTACGACAAGGCTTGCACAATTTTAGACAGAACCCTTGACAGCCTGTCACCAGCCCTCTACTATCATCCACAGCGGTTGGAATTGCCGCAACAGTGCGTACAGGAACGAACCGTTTTGCTATGGTTCGTCAAGCCTGTGCGGTATTGAAATCGACTAGAGTGATGGGAGGGCATCATGGCAGAGAAAGTGACACTTCGTTTGCGTTTGGAGGATGCCGAGTTTGAGGCAACTGGCTCTGAAACTTTTGTCCATTCTGTGTGGAAGGAATTTTTCTCCAAGTTTGGGGGATCGGGTGTCTCTTCAGGCAAGCCTTCGATCAGCCCACCGAAAAGTAGCATGTCTAAATCTGCTAAGAAGCCAGCACCCAAAGCCAAGGCCCGGAACTCAAAGAAAACGCCAGCATATCACAAGAATGACGAATTCGCTAACGGAGAGATGGGAGCAAAATTCATAAGCGAATGGGAAAAAATTAACCAAAAACCTAAAGGCGCAGTAAAAACAAATATTGTTTTTATGTATTTACTAAAAGAAAAGCTGCAATATTCACCAGTTGATTCAAATCTTCTTTACACTTGCTATAAAGTGCTTAGCCTATAAATCCCCAATATTCCAACAAGCGTAAGGAATGCGATGGGCAAATACACAGCTATCGATTTTAACGATTGGAGCGACTTGAAGCTCACTGTAAAGGGAGAAAACATGGCGCGAGAATTGATAGAGGCTAGCGACTAATATGTCGAATGACTTAGCTCGATTCGTATCTTCTCTTCAGTTCATTTCGTTAAAAACAATGGACAAAGTGGAAGCATTGCTCTGGTGGCATGGGGTCAATAAAACAAACGGTAATGGCCGAGTTAAGTTTAGCCAAATTAAACAGGAAATTGAAAACGCCAATCATGGCGAACTTCCAAGGAATGCAGCTTCTCTCATAATCAGGAAAAACGGTGTGGTAAAAGACAAGAATTCTGGCTGCTATTACCTTAGAACTAGTCGGGTTAATGAGTTATCGGAAGCTTATAGCGAATTTTTAGCCCCTACACCAAGAACTTCATCCAGTCTTCTTTTAGAAGAAGACTTTAAGGATACGCGGAGATATGTTGAAGCCGTCATCCGTCAAATAAATGTCAGCTATGATGAAAAATTATATGATTGTTGCGCGATCATGATACGCCGATTGATTGAAACTCTTATAATTGAGTTATTTGAACGCAAAAAAGTCGCCAATGAGATAAAATTTGACGGTGGGAATTACAAGATGCTAAAAGAAATATTGAATACTCTTAATGCGAGCCAATCAGTCAGCATTTCCCGGAAATCTCAAAATATCCCAAAATTGGAAAAATTTAAAGAGAATATAGCAGATAAATCAGCGCACAACAGAACTTTCAATGCCAAAAAATCTGACATTGACAATGTATGGGAAGATTTAAGGGCAATTATCCTGGATTTAAAAGCTCAGGCTTTCGATTAGATCTTTCTACCGCTCTCCAATCTCAATCAGTCCGCTTCACTCTCCCTCGCTCCTTTAAGTAGAAACATGTTAGATTAAAATTTCTAAACTAGGGTCGCACCCCCACTTAGCCATGTAAAGCCTCCTCGTTACCCTATTTCAGGGGCGATACAAAATTTTAGAAAAATTCTCTTGACACTAGACATAGCAAGGTCTTACAGTAGGCAGTCTAGTAAAAGGAGGCGGTCCGGGTGCTTTGTCTAGTATAATGGCAGGCAAACGAATCACTTATCAGAAACTGATTGTGAGACGAAGTTATGACTAGAAAAGCCCATTATACCGAAGACATCCCGGCTACCTTTGAGTATGTGGTGGTTGGCGAACAGATGATGGATGTGCGCTATAGTGTTCCTACCACCCCCACCACCCCATCAAAGGTGCGCTCACCGCTACGCTACCCAGGCGGCAAAAGCCGTGCGGTGGATACCATCTTAGATCTGATGCCACCCGGGCTTGATTGTATTGCCAGCCCATTTTTCGGCGGCGGCAGCATTGAGCTTGCCTTAGTAAGCAATGGAGTTCAGGTATCTGGCTACGATATTTTTGAGCCGCTAGTCGCTTTTTGGCAGGCCGCAATCAATGCTCCCCAAGCACTTGCCAAACGAGTTGCGGTTTATCACCCGATGAACCGCGACATTTTTTATTCACTGCAGAAAAAAATGCGCGACGACAGGGTGCTCGATACAGATATAGCGGCGGTGTTTTTTGCGCTAAACCGGTGTAGTTTTTCTGGAACAACTTTATCCGGTGGGATGTCCCCCGGGCATCCTCGTTTCACGCAATCGTCCATAGACCGGGTATGCAATTTTGATAGCCATGGACTACTATCCGTTGAGCGACTAGGGTTTGAAGAAAGCATCGCTCGCCACAGCAACGATTTTCTTTATTGCGACCCGCCTTACGCCAATGGGGGAGCACTGTATGGACAACGCGGCGATTGCCATGTGGATTTTGATCATGAATCGTTGGCCGAGATATTAACGTCTCGCGATGGGTGGATTCTGTCTTACAACGATTGCCCTATAGTTCGCGACTTATATGCTGGCTTTACTGTGCTTGATGCCGCTTGGTCTTATGGGATGAATAGCGACAAAAAAAGCAACGAGATCCTAGTTTTGTCTAAAGACTTGATGTAGTTACAATGGGTAAGCAAGTCATCAATGGGCTGGGCTTTGAGTATGCTATAGCCCATGCACTGAACCGAATTTTGCATTGCGGCATTGCGCAGAATACCGCTGCCAAAAAATGCGCGACGGCTTACCGTGCAATGGATAAAAATATCAGAATAAAGGCGGATGTTTCGGCAGAAAAAATAGCGGCTTTTCTGCTGCAGTGCGATAAGCGACTAAATCATGCTGTCACAATATCTATTCAGGGTAGTGCGGAAGGTCGGACGGGTGATGTTCGCGATGTTTTGATCGATTGTGTCGACAGTGAAATAGGAATCAGTGCCAAACATCGCCATTACGATGTCAAGCATCCGCGCCTATCCAGCAAGATCGACTTCGGCAAGCAATGGGGTGACCAGCCTGTGAGCGATACATATTGGCGCAGAGTTAAGCCGATATTTGAAGATTTGCAAGAGCGACGGCTTCGAGGAGAAAAATGGCGCAACATACCGAATAAGCAAGGCACTATCTATTTGCCACTGCTAATCGCATTTCAAGATGAGCTAGAAAGGCTGTGCGCAGATTACGGCAGGCAATTTATTCCGCGATTCTTTCACTACCTCATAGGGCGCAATGATTTTTACAAGGCCATTTGTGATACACATGAGTCGGTCGTTGAATCCATTAACCTTAATGGAACACTGGCATGGGGCGATAAATGGAAAATACCCGATCGCATCCAGTCGGTAAATAGAGCCACCAATAGTGAGACCATATTAATTGTCACCTTCGAGGGCGGCTGGCAAATTAGCTTCCGCCTGCATAGTGCCAGTAGCAAAGTGGAACCTAGCCTAAAGTTTGCAGTGAGTTTTATTGGTGTCTCAAGCAAGGTGAGTAGAATCACCTTGTCGCATGATGATTGAAATTGTATATAATTCCCTTACTTTTACGCCTATTCGCCCGGCTACCGCTACCGCTGTGCCATGCTTTGGGCGCATTGGCCGGTCGCCTGCTTTATTTGTGCCGCGGTCGTGAGCGGCGCGTGACGGAGCGCAATTTAGCCCTTTGTTACCCGCAGTTGAGCGATCAGAAACGCCAGCAGCTGGCGCGGCGGAGCCTGATTGAAACCGCTAAGTGGGCCTTTGAAGTGGGTGCAGTCTGGTTTCGTGGGGCGCGATGGCGGCAGCGGCGCATTGTCGAGTTTCGCAACCTGAATTGGTTCACGCAGGCCGCCGCCGATAAAGAACGCGGGCTACTCCTACTGATGCCGCATTACGGCAACTGGGAGCTGGCTGGTATGTGGGCGGCGGAACAAGCCCCCGCCACCTGCATTTACCGCACCCCGCGGCGGGCTGCGCTGGACCCACTGGTGCGCAGGGCCCGCTTGGCCGCGCCGCAAAGCACTCTAGTACCGGCCACCGCCCGCGGTGTATTGGCGGTGCTACGGGCCCTAAAACGCGGCGAGATGACTATCATCTTGCCGGATCAGGTGCCGCCCGGCGAAGGCGGAGTGCATGCCGAGTTTTTTGGCGTTCCCGCCTACACGCAGACACTGGTTCACAGCTTGATTCAGAAAACCCGCCCGCAGGTTTTATTGATCTACGCCCGCCGCATCGGTGCCCGCTTCGAGCTTGGTTTTATGCGCCCGGAGGAAGGCATTTATTCAACCGATGCGCAAGAGTCGGCCCGGGCGATGAATCGCACCATTGAAAAACTTTGCGCTCTCGACCCAGCGCAGTACCAATGGGAATACAAGCGTTTCAAACACCAAGCAGACGGACGCGACTATTATGAATAAAATCGACAGATAACACGACGAAAAAAGACGAATAAAAAGCCTCAGCTGCGCCAATAAGCAGGCACGAAAAGCACGATTAAAGTAAAAAGTTCCAACCGCCCCAACAGCATACTCAAACACAGCACCCACTTAGCCGGCGCATTCAACCCGGCGTAATTGCTACCCACCTCGCCCAAACCCGGCCCCAAGTTATTAAGCGTCGCCGCCACCGCCGACCAAGCGGTAATAAAATCCAACCCAGTGGCCAGCAGCACAATGGTCATCAGATAAAAGACGATCAAATAGACCCCAAAAAACCCCCAAATGGCATCGGCAATGCGCGGCGGAATAGGCCGCTCATCCACTTTAACCGGCAAGACCGCATTCGGGTGAATCAAACGGGTAATTTCCCGCAGCGACTGCCGCGCCAAAATTAACATGCGACCGATCTTAATACCGCCACCCGTAGAGCCAGCGCAGGCCCCGAAAAACGACAGCACAATCAAAACAAACGCAATATGCAGCGGCCAGGCACTAAAATCTTCGGTGGTAAAACCGGTGGTGGTCATAACAGAGACGGTCTGAAACACCCCATGGCGCAGGCCATCGCCCGCATCATAGGTGCCCCAAGCAAACAGGCTGAACGATACCGCCACGGCGGCCACCGCCAGCAGCCCGAAATACAGGCGCGTCTCGGCATCGCGAGCGTAATGGCCCAGGGTGCGGCGCGCAAAGCAATAATAATGCAGCGCAAAATTAAGCCCGGAGACCACCATAAACCCCATGCAAACCGCTATGATGAAATCGCCGTTAATATCCGGTTGGGCGGTAAAGTGGGCCATGCTCGCGTCATGGGTGGAAAAGCCGCCGATTGACACGGTGGAGAAAGCATGTGCGATGGCATCGAAGGCACTCATGCCGCCCAGCCAATAAAGCGCGGCGCAGGCCACGGTCAGCACCCCGTAGATAGCCGCTAGGGCTTTGGCGGTCTCGGCGATGCGCGGGGTCAGCTTATTATCTTTGACCGGCCCGGGCGTCTGCGCCCGGTAGATTTGCATGCCGCCAACCCCGAGCAGCGGCAGAATAGCGACCGCGATAACCACGATGCCAATACCGCCCATCCATTGCAAAAGCTGGCGATAAAACAGCAGCGATTTCGGCAGGCTATCCAACCCGCTGAGCACAGTGGCCCCAGTAGTGGTCAGCCCGGAAATGGACTCGAACACGGCATCGGTAATCGACATCGCCGGTGCCGCACTAAGCAAAAACGGCAGCGCACTGGCCAACCCCAATACAAACCAGAACAGCACGGTCAGCATAAACCCATCGCGCACCCGCAGCTCCCCCGCCCGCCGCGCATTGGGAATCCACAGCAACGCCCCGCCACTGAAGGTCAGCAAAAAGGCATAGAGAAACACCGGCACTTTACCGTCCTGATACAGCAGCGAAACCCCCACCGGACAGATATAGCTGAGGCTGAAAATCATCAGCAACAGCCCCAACAGTTTGCAAATAAGGCCCGTGCGCAGCATGGTTTTAAAGTTCTAAATATCGCGAGCGTTAAAAAAAGCGCACACCGACTTGAAACAACCGCTCCACCTGGCGGGTGTGCGATTTATCGGCCAGAAACACCACCAGATGGTCCTGATCTTCAATAACCAGATCCCCCACCCCCATAAACACCTGCTGCCCCTTTTTACCCCCCTTGCCCGCCGCCGGCCCGCGCACCACTGCGCCGATGGTGGCCCCCTCCGGCAGGGCGATCTCATCGATTCGCCGGCCCACCACCCGCGAATTGCCGGCATCACCGTGCGCGACCACTTCCATGGCCTCGGCGGCCCCGCGGCGCAGCGAATAGACGCGCACCGTATCGCCGCGGCGCACAAAGCTAAGCAATTTACCGGTGGTAATCTGCGCTGGCGAGACCGCAATATCCAAATCCGAACTTTGCATCATGTCGACGTACACCGAATTATTAATCAGCGTAATCACTTTGCCGGCCCCCAGCTTTTTAGCCAGAATGGAAGAAATAATATTGGCGGCATCGTTATTCGTCAGCGCCAGAAAAACATCGGCCTCATCGATATTTTCCGCCAACAGCAGATCCTGGTCCGAGCCGCTACCGTGCAACACAAAACTCTTTTGCAGGTGCCCGGCCAGAAAATCGCAGCGTGCCGGATCCAATTCAATAACCTTAGTCAGAAAATCCTGCTCCACCGCCTCGGCAAAGCGAAAGCCGATGTTGCCGCCGCCCGCCACAATAATTTTGCGATAGGCTTTTTCTTTGGCGGCAAGCTCACTCATCACCCGGCGAATCTGTTTGGTCGCCGCCAGAAAAAACACCTCATCGCCCTCCAGAACCTGCGTACTACCGGTGGGAATAATCGCCCGCGATTGGCGATAAATGGCCGCCACCCGCACCGGCACATTGGGAATATGCTGCTTCAGCGTGGCCACCGTCTTACCCACCATGGGTGCCCCTGAAGCAGCGCGTACGCCCACCAGCTGCACCGTGCCCTCGGCAAATTCCAGAACTTGCAAGGCACCCGGCTGATTGATCAACCGTTGCAAATGTTCAGTGACCAAAATCTCCGGCGTGATCACCGCATCGACCGGCAAATTTTGATCGCCAAACAGCCGCCGGGCGATGTGCGGGCGGGTGTAGCCCTCGGAGCGAATGCGGGCGATTTTCTGCGGCGTGTGATACAGCGAATGCGCAATCTGGCAGGCGATCATGTTCACCTCATCGTGAGTGGTTACCGCCACCAGCATCTCGGCATCGGCAATGCCGGCCTGCTCCAGAACCTCCGGGTGCGACCCCTGCCCGTGGACGATGCGGATATCGAGCCGCTCGTGCAGGTCGCCTAGGCTGGCCTCGTCCATATCGATCAGGGTGATGTCGTTGGCCTCATCGGCCAAGTTTTCCGCCAGAGTGCTACCCACCTGCCCGGCCCCAATAATGATAATTTTCATCCGCCTCCCCCCGTTTTACGCAACAGCGCGAAGTAAAACCCATCCGCGCCGTCCACCTGCGGCAGCAGCTGGGTGCCGACCGCCAAAGACAGCCCCCAACCGCGGTTGATCGGCACCGCCTGCGCATCCGACTGCTGCGCCAGAAAGTCCGCCATCTGTCCCTCGTTCTCCGCCGGCATTATCGAGCAGGTCACATAAAGCAACAAGCCATCGGGGGCCAGCAGCGGCCAGAGTCCCTCCAGCAGCCGCCGCTGTTGACGGGCAAAGCGGGCAATGTCCGCCGCCCGCCGCACCAGCTTGATATCCGGATGGCGGCGGATAACCCCGCTGGCCGAACATGGCGCATCCAGCAAAATACGCGCAAAGGGCTGCCCGTCCCACCATTCGCCCGGCTCCGCCGCATCGGCGACCATCAGTTTGGCGGAGAATTGTAACCGCTGCAAATTGGCGGCCACGCACTCCAAACGTTCTGCCGAGACATCCACCGCGGTCAAGGCAATGGCCGGGCAGGTCTCCAACAAATGCCCGGTTTTACCGCCCGGCGCAGCGCAAGCATCCAACACCCGCTGCCGCGGCCGCAAATCCAACAATCCGGCACAACACTGCGCCGCCGCATCCTGCACACTGCAAAAACCGTCCGCAAAACGCGGCAGCCGCCCCACAGACACTGGGGCCTTCAGCCGCAACGCATGGGCACTCAAAGCCCCCCCCTCGCAATCGATACCGACCTCGCGCAACAGCGCGGCGTACTCGGCGGTGGCAATTTTCTGCCGATTGACCCGCAGCCACAGCGGCGGTCGCTGGTTCCCCGCCGCAATAATTTGCGCAAAATGCGCCGGCCAATCGCGCTCGAAGGCTTCGCACAGCCAAGCCGGATGCGCATGCCGAAACTCGCAATTCTCCGCCAGCTGCACCGCCAACGCCGCCGCCCGCCGTACCGCATTGCGCAACACCGCATTGACCAACCCCTTGGCCCATTTCTCACCCAACGCCTCCGCCGCCCGCACCGTCTGATCAATGGCCGCATGCGCCGGCACCCGCATATGTTGCAGCTGATAGAGACCGATCAGCAGCAGGGCACGGACCGCCGCATCGCGGGCCCGGAGCGGCTTGTCCAGCAACGCCTGCAACAGGGCATCAAGCCGCGGCAACATCCGCAGAGTGCCGTAGCAAAGCTCGGCATGCAATGCACTGTCTGACCCGCTCAATCTACCTGATCGCTCCGCCCCATCCTCCCGCTCGGCACCCGCAGACAGCCGCAAACTGCCGTGCCCGCGCAAAAGGGGGGCCAGGGTTTGCGCGGCGGTGGCGCGGGCATTCGGGCCGTTCAGACCGGGGCCTCGGCGGTGAACTGTGCACCGACCCGCAACTGCGCCGGTTGACCCCGCAGCAGCGCGGCACAATCCAGCACCTTGCGACCGGGCAGCTGCAAGCGCGTCAAGCGCAAAATGCCGCTACCCGTCTGCACCTCCAGCCCGGCAGGATCCACGCCAACGATCCGCCCCGGGTCGCCGCCCGCCGCCCGCTCCCCTACCGGCATCACCTGCGCCGCATGCAGACGAATGCGCTGACCGCGCAAAGTGCTAAAGCAAACCGGGGCCGGGTGAAAGGCGCGAATTTTCCGCTCAATCTCCACCGCCGATCGCCGCCAATCGATGGCCCCCTCCGCCTTGCTGATCTTGGGCGCGTAGCAGGCATTGGCTTCATCCTGCGCCCGGGGGTTAAGCCCGCCGCGGGCCAGATCTTCCAGCACCTGCAACAACAACGGGCAACCGAGCGCGACCAGCTTGGCTTGCAGGTCACCGGCGGTGTCGGTGGCGGCGATGGGGCAGGCCGCGCTGGCCAGAACCGCGCCAGTATCCAGCCCCGCATCCATTTGCATCAGGCTGACCCCGCTCTGCCGGTCGCCGGCTTCAATGGCGCGAGCGATGGGCGCGGCCCCGCGCCAACGCGGCAACAAGGAGGCGTGAACATTGATGCCGCCGTGCGCCGGGATGGCGAGCACTGCCGGCGGCAACAGCAAGCCGTAGGCGACCACCACCAGCAAGTCCGGCCGCAGGGCGCGCAATGCCGCCTGTTCCGCCCGCCCATCGAGACGCGCCGGCTGTTGGACGGCAATCTGCCGCGCCTGCGCCAATGCTTTGACTGGGCTGGGCCCAAGCTTTTTACCGCGCCCGTGCGGACGGTCCGGCTGGGTGTAGACAGCGACCACCTGCAGCGAATGGGCCAGCAAATAATCCAAATAATCGGCGGCAAATTGCGGCACCCCGGCGAAGACGATGCGCAGATCGCGGGCAGTGCGCCGGGTCATCGGGGGGCGCGTCGGGTCAAAAAATGGCAGAGAGCAGCAAAAAGTAGCAGCGGGATGGCTTAGGCAGCCCGCCGGTGCTGTTTTTGCAATTTGCGGCGGATGCGCTGGCGTTTCAGCGGCGACAAATAATCGACAAACAGCTTGCCATCCAAATGGTCGATCTCATGCTGCACACAGACCGCCAGCAAACCCCGCGATTCCAAAGTAAAAGGGGCCCCATCCAAACCCAGTGCCTCAATGGTGGCCCGCGCCGGGCGCCGCACCTCGCCAAAAAACCCCGGCACCGACAGGCAGCCCTCTTCGTAGCCCTGCTCCTCGCCGCCCTGCTCGCGCACCTGCGGGTTGATAAACACCTGCGGGGCGGACTTGTCCTCCGACACATCCAACACCAACAGCCGCTCGTGAACATTCACCTGAGTCGCCGCCAAGCCAATGCCGCGGGCCGCGTACATGGTCTCCAGCATATCGGCGGCGAGCTGGCGGATGCGCTCATCCACCCGTGCAACCGGACGCGCCACCGTGCGCAGACGCGGGTCGGGAAATTCGAGAATCGGCAGCAGAGCCATAGCGTTAAGGTTGTGCGGCGGAAAAAGCCCGCAGCCAGTGGCGGGCGAGTGCAAATGCAAGCATGGCTACTATACTATACCGGCCCAACCACACCGCTAACCGAGTGCAAAAGTGAATAACGCAAAACTGTGCGCCGCCGCGCTGGCGGTGTTTATCGGCGGCGGGGCCAGCGGGCTGGCCGCACAGACGCTGCGGCTCGATCACCCCAGCGAATATCGGGTGCAAAAGGGCGACACGCTCTGGAGCATCGCCAGCCGCTTCCTCGAAGACCCCTGGCGTTGGCCCGCCATTTGGCGGTTAAACGAGGATCAGGTCGCCGACCCGCACCTCATCTACCCCGGCGACCTACTGCGCCTAACCTACGTCGACGGCCAACCGCGGCTGACGGTCGACCCGCAAGTGGTCAAGCTCAGCCCCCGTCTGCGCATCGCGGCGCACGATCAGGCGGTGGCCAGCATCCCGCTCGAAGCGGTGCGCGAATTTTTCACCAAAAACCGCAGGCTGGATCTGGATACGCTAAAAGCGGCCCCGCACATGGTCAGCGGCCCGCCCGACCGCATGATTTTCGGGGCCGGCGACATCCTCTACGTGCGCGGCGACTTGGAAGCCGGCCCCTACAGCATCTTCCGCGCCGGCGACAAATTCAAAGATCCAGAGACCGGCAAAACGCTCGGAGTGCGGGCTAAACTAGTCGGAGTGGCGCAGTTTTTAAGCCAAAAAAAAGGCGAGCTGGCGCGCTTTGAGGTGCTGGAATCCTACGCCGAGATCCTCCGCGGCGACCGCTTCCTGCCGCTGCAACGTGCCGAGCTAGACCCGCGCCTCTTCCCGGCCCCGCCGGCGCAGCCGGTCAGCGGGCGCATCATGGCGGTCGAGGGCGGGCTGTCGGAAGCTGGCATGCTAGGGGTGGTCGCCATCAATCGCGGCGCGGACGCAGGGCTGGAAATTGGCAGCCTGCTGGCGGCCTGGGAAGAGGGGCGGCGGGTGCGCGACCGCACCGGCGGCGGCAAGGTCAAACTGCCCGATGAACAGCGCGGACTGCTGATGATCTTCCGCGTCTACGCGCAAATGAGCTTCGGCCTGGTGCTGGAAGCGCACAAAGGGTTGCGGGCTGGCTTCGTGGTCAACAGCGAATTTGATTCCTAATCGCCTCCCCTTCCGCCGCGCCGGGCAAATGGATTTTGCCGTTCTCTGCGCCGCGCTCGCGCTGCCTAACAGTGCGCTGCTACCCGCCCTGCGCCACTGCGGCAGCCCGGCGGAATTGCTGGAAGCCCCGCCGGACGATCTGGCGCAATTCTTCGATGCGACGGCCCTAAAATCGATCAAAAATTGGCAAAAGCGCGGTCGCCCGCCGCCCGCTTATCAGTCCTATTTGGAGGCGTTGCGCCGCACCGATGCGCACACCATGGCTTGTACGGACGCGGATTACCCGCCGCTGCTGAATGAGATCGGCGGCCCGCCGGCCCTGCTGTTTGTGCGCGGCGAGCGCCCCTGTTTGAGCATGCCGCAGGTCGCCATGGTCGGCAGCCGCAAAGCCAGCCGCGCTGGCGAACAAACCGCCGCCGAATTTGCCGCCGATCTGGGGGCCGCCGGGCTGGCCGTGACCAGCGGCCTGGCCCTCGGCATCGACCGCGCCGCGCACCTAGGCGCACTGCGGGCGCAAGCCCCGACTCTGGCGGTGATGGGCACCGGCATCGACCGCATCTATCCCCCTCGCCACCGCGAACTGGCCGAGCGCATCCTGCAAGGCGGCGGCGCACTGATATCCGAATTTGTGCCCGGCACCGCGCCGCTACCCCGCCACTTCCCGCAGCGCAACCGGGTGGTCACCGGCCTAAGTCTGGGCGTGGTGGTGGTCGAGGCTGGCGAGCGCAGCGGCTCACTCATCAGTGCCCGCCTAGCCGCCGAGCAAGGGCGCGAGGTGTTCGCCGTGCCCGGTAGCGTGCGCTCCCCAGTCGCCGCCGGCTGCCACCGCCTAATTCGCGATGGGGCCACCCTAGTCACCAGTGCCCGCCAAATCATGGAGCCGCTACTGCCCATGCTCAATTTTCAAATACAGGCGCAACCAGATACGCCGGAAAACGCCGAAAATAGCAGCACCGCCGAACCCGACCACTGGCTAATAAAGGAGATGGACTTCGCCCCAATCTCCGTCGATGAACTCTGCACCCGCTGCAACAAACCAGCCGCCGAGATCACCGCCGCGCTAGTCGATCTAGAACTGTTAGGCCGGGTCGAAGCCACCGAGACCGGCTATCGGCGCATTTAATGAGGTAGAATCCAAAATGTTCGGTCGCTACGCTGGCCGAGCAGGACTTGTCATTCAATCAATGGGAGAAGTAACCATGCGTATATTTTCACTGATGCCTATTATTTTGCTGGCACTGGCCGGCTGCACTACAATGCGCTCGCATTATTCGCCAGAGGTGCAGTATTTTAGCGAACCAGCGGTTAATGCCACGGCTACTGTGGGCCTAGGCGAGGCCATGTTGCGTCAGGGGCGAATGGCCGAGCATGACACAATTTATTTTGAACAGGAATGCAAAATTAGTAGTAGGCTAGCGTATTACAGATTATTTCCGGGTTACTGGACGAAAGAAGGATCAAACAAGCGGGGTGATTTTTACCGACCGAGCCAGTATGGGAATCCAGCCTCCGTTCGCAAATCTGCGTGGGCCGATCCTTTTCAATCCTTGTATATCCCGCATCATAAAAGAAAAATCTGTGCAGTAAATGTGTTTAATACCAAAATCTGTAAAAAATACGAGGGTGAATATCAACGCACGACGCAAACTGCAATATCTGATCAATATTTTCAGCAGCACCTAATTTACGGTGGTGGCCACTGTGAAAAAATCAACATGATTTATCGCGAACTTATCCACAGTGCCGCACGGTCTGCCTTTGACCATGAAGTGGAATATGACCTGTCCGAGTCAAAAATAATCGGCTATCGCGGAGCCAGAGTTGAAATTATTAATGCCACAAATTCGGAAATTACCTACCGAGTGCTGCGCCATTTTAACGAGCCGGGCCGGTAGCACCGGGCGGCGGCAAAATGGATCTTGATTCATCAGTTAAAGCGGCGGCTAAAAAAATCCGCACCGGCGCACTAGTCGCCTACCCCACCGAAGGCGTATGGGGGCTGGGCTGCGACCCGGCCAATCGAGCGGCGGTGCTGCGCCTGCTGAAATTAAAACAGCGAGCGGTTGACAAGGGTTTAATTCTAGTCGCCGAACAAGTCGCCCACTTTGCGCCTTTTTTACGGGCATTGCCCACCGAATTCAGCCTGCGGCCCGGGGCCTTTATTACTTGGGTTATCGACCACGGCGGCGCAGCCCCCGCTTGGCTTAGCGGCGGGCGCAACACCCTCGCTGTGCGGCTCAGCACCCATCCGCTAATCGGCGCGCTCTGTCAGGCGGCGGATATGGCCCTAGTATCGACCTCCGCCAACCCGGCCGGTGCCCCCCCCGCGACCACTGCCGAGCAAGTGCATGATTATTTTGGCGCGGCGGTGGATACTGTACCGGGCGAATTGGGCACTGGCGGCGGCCCATCGGAAATGCGCGATTATCAAACCGGCGAATTATTGCGCCCATCCGCCGCCCCGTGAATTCGCAAACACTACCCATCGATCAAGTCGAGCACTATTTGCTAGACCTGCAAGAACGCGTCTGCGCCGAACTAGGGCGACTCGATGGCCAACCATTCGCTATCGACCGCTGGCAACGCGATAGCGATTCAATCGCCGGCAGCGGCTGCACCCGAGTATTGGCCGCTGGCAAATATATCGAAAAAGGCGGAGTCAATTATTCACGGGTTAGCGGTGACCGCCTGCCGCCTGCCGCCACCGCCGCCCGCCCGGAATTAGCCGGCCGCGCCTACACCGCCATGGGGGTCTCGCTGGTCATTCACCCGCGTAACCCCTATGCGCCCACCTCGCATGCCAATGTCCGCCTATTTGTCGCCGAACAATCGGGGCAGCCGCCGGTCTGGTGGTTCGGCGGCGGCTACGACCTGACCCCCTATTACGGCTTTAGTGAAGATTGCCAACATTGGCACCGCACCGCCGCCACCGCCTGCGCCCCTTTTGGCGCGGACCTTTACCCGCGCCTAAAAAAATGGTGCGATACCTATTTTTATTTACCCCACCGCAAAGAAGCACGCGGCATTGGCGGCTTGTTTTTTGACGATTTTAACGAGCGCGATTTCGCTAACAGTTTTGCCTTTATGCGAGCGGTGGGCGACAGTTATTTAAATGCGTATTTACCCATTTTCACCCGCCGTAAAGATTACCAATACAGCGAGCGTGAGCGGCAATTTCAGCTTTACCGTCGCGGGCGTTATGTGGAGTTTAATTTAGTCCACGACCGCGGCACCCTATTCGGCCTGCAATCCGGCGGGCGCACCGAATCCATCCTCATGTCCCTGCCGCCGCAAGTGGCATGGCATTACGCTTGGCAGCCCGACCCCGGCTCGCCCGAAGCGCGGCTTTACACGGATTTTCTACCGCCCCGCGACTGGCTAGGGGGCGACTCATGACCGACCGCTACGCCGTATTCGGCGACCCCATCGACCACAGCCTCTCGCCGCAAATCCACCGCCTATTCGCCACCGAGACCGGGCAGGATATAAGCTATGTCGCCCAGCGCGTCGCGGTCGGCAAATTGGCAGAGGCGGCAAAGCATTTTTTTACAGCGGGCGGCAAGGGCTTAAACATCACCTTGCCATTAAAAACCGAAGCCTACGATTTTGCCGACCGCCTAACCGAGCGGGCACAATTAGCCGGTGCGGTAAATACCCTAGCATTGCAACCCGATGGCACAATTTTAGGCGATAACACCGACGGTGTGGGCCTAGTCCGCGCCCTAGAAGAAATCTGCGGCTGGCCACTACAGGATCAACGGCTGTTAATTCTCGGCGCCGGCGGTGCCGCCCGCGGCGTTATTGCCCCGCTATTACAAGCCAAAGTGCGATCCATTTGCATCGCCAACCGCACAGCAAAAAAAGCCCAGCAATTAGCAAGCGATTTTGCCGCGCTATCGAATAATTTAACTGGCATCGACACAGTTGAATTAGCCCACCAGAAAAAACCTTTCGACCTAATAATAAACGCCACCAGTGCGGCCCGGTCCGGCGGCGCATTAACCTTACCCGACCAAATAATCGCCCCCCAAACTCGTGCCTACGACATGGGATACGCCACCCAACCCACCGCCTTCATGCGCTGGGCCAGCCAGCAAGCAGCAACCGCAGCAGACGGCACAAGCATGCTAGTCTGCCAAGCCGCCGAGTCCTTCCACCTGTGGCGCAACAAGCGCCCAAGCGCTGTCTCGACAATCGCAAAATTGCGCTCAGATAGCGTACAATCGACATCAGATCGCACACAACCGCAAGCAAAGCAGCACAAACAGAGAGAATGACAGTGACGACAACAGCAAACGCTAACGCTTTAGGCATATTCACCCGGAGACATTATTCATGAATCGCTTATATTACGGCGACAACCTAACCATCATGCAGGAAATGGAACCCGCCAGCGTCGATCTCATTTACCTCGACCCACCCTTTAATTCCAACCGCTCCTACAACGCCATCTACAAAGATGAAACCGGTCGGCCTCTTCCGGACCAGATCGATGCCTTTTGCGATCTATGGACGCTAAACGAAGAGCATGAGCGAGCCATCCGCCATATGCCAGTGATCCTGCGAGAAGCAGGGCTAGACGATGAAACAGTCGAATTCTGGCGACTGTGGATGAACGCCCTACGAAAAACCCAACCCACCATGCTGGCGTATCTGTCTTACATGATGCAGCGACTCATTGTAATGAAGCGACTGCTACGCCCCACCGGCTCAATTTATCTGCACTGCGATCCCACAGCCAGCCATTACATCAAAGTAATGATGGATGTGGTTTTTGGGAATAAAAATTTTCTCAATGAGATCGCGTGGTGCTACAAATCGGGCGGTGCCAGCAAACGTTGGTTTGCCCGCAAGCACGATGTGCTGCTGTATTATGCGCATTCAAAAGGAAGCCACTTATTCCATCCGATAAAAATAAAATCATACGGTCAAAGCGGCGGAGGGCAAGGCGGCAAAGTTAAATATCACAAAGACAGTCAAGGCACCTATTCGATTGTAAGTGCCCGTGATTGGTGGGAAATATCGATGCTTTCAACTACGCATCCGGAACGCCTAGGCTACGCCACTCAAAAACCATTAGCCCTGCTAGAACGGGTAATCCAAGCCAGCAGCAACGAAGGCGACACAGTCCTAGACCCTTTCTGCGGCTGCGCCACCACCTTAGAAGCCGCGCACCGACTTAAGCGAAATTGGATCGGCATAGACATTGCCATCCACGCCATAAAGCGAGTAGCCGCTATCCGCCTAGGCGAACGCTGCCACCTAAAGCAAGGCAAAGACTTTGCAATAGCCGGGATCCCACACAGCCTAGAAGGCGCAAAAGATTTATGGGAGCGAGACAAGTACCACTTCCAGAAATGGGCCGTGGAGGAAGTAGATGGGTTTGTTACCGCCAAGCGCACCGCCGATGGCGGCATAGACGGCAGGCTGTACTTCGACATGCCCGGCCAGCGCGATCTGCAAAGCATGATCCTAGAAGTCAAGGGCGGTAAAAATGTCAGCATCGCCGACTTCCGCGCTTTGCACAGTGTCCTAGAGCGAGAAGAAGCCTTAATGGCTGGCTTAATCACCATGGAACCGCTACCCGACCGCCAAAAAACCAACTTCCTAAAACTGGCCGCCCAAGCCGGCGACCTAGAAATGCCCGGCTCAATCCGCCATTACCCCAAACTCCAGATCCTATCCGTACCCGAAATCCTAGAAGGCAAGCGGTTTGCAACCCCTACTCCTATGGGGAAGTCTGGATCTTTACAAAACAGATTCAGCTATGCCGCTAACCCAAGCGATTGTTGATGGCGGCACTAATTCAACCGTGGTAAGCGGTCGAGTGCCACCCAAGCCAGTGTAAAATTGCAAATAAATGGCATACAATCGGTATCATGGTGGAGCGCACGAAACCGTACTCGAGACAGCAGACATAGAGGAAACCACAGTGACGGCAATGGAAAATTCTAACGCTGCCTGCCCGTTTATCCGGAGACCCTGCCCGTGAACCGTCTATATTACGGCGACAACCTAACCATCATGCAGGAAATGGAATCCGCCAGCGTCGATCTCATTTACCTCGACCCACCGTTCAATTCCAACCGTGACTACCACGCCATCTACAAAAGCGAGACCGGTCGCCCCATAAACGCCCAAGTGGTCGCCTTCACCGACCAATGGGAATACACGGCTCGTACCGAAGCCGCCAGTAAAGAACTGCCGCATGCAATGGCCGCGGTCGGTATTGATGGTACTTGGTGGCTCGGCTTAGCCAGTATGCTCCGCGCCAGCGACCCGCCATTGCTGGCTTACCTCACCTATATGACCGAGCGGCTAATAATAATGCGCCGCCTGCTCAAACCCACCGGCAGCCTTTATTTACACTGCGACGACGAAGCTGTCCATTACCTAAAAATTGTGCTGGACGGAATTTTCGGACGCACCAATTTCCGCAATCAAATTGCATGGCAACGCATAAAAGGGGCCGGCAAACGCAGCCAACACGGAATCAAAAATTACGGACGTTCATCGGATATCCTCCTTTTTTACAGTGCCGGCAAAACCTACACCTTTAATGCGCAAGCAATTAGCCTACTGTACGCTGACATTGAAAAATCTTTTCCGTTCACGGATAAAAAAGGCCGTTACAAACGAAGAAGTCCATTCCGCCCCCCGGGTTTAGGTCCGCGCCCAAATCTTTGTTACGAATACAAAGGGGTTTTCCCCCCGCACCCTTCTGGCTGGACAGTAAAAGAAAGTAAATTGGCCGCGCTAGATAAGGCGGGGGAGTTAGAATGGATCGGGCAAAAACCTTGGCGCAAACAGCGACCATCCAGCGGCATAGTCCCGAACAACATCTGGACGGACATCAACCCCCCATCAAAAAGCGAGCGCCTAGGCTACCCCACCCAAAAGCCCCTAAAACTCCTCGACCGCATAATAAAAGCCAGCAGCAACGAAGGCGATCTAGTCCTAGACCCCTTTTGCGGCTGCGCAACCACCATCGAGGCCGCACACCGATTGAATCGCCGATAGATCGGCATCGATATCGCCTACTACGCCATCAAATGCGTCTCCCGCGACCGCCTAGCCGACCAACTCAACCTGATTCCGGATCAGCACTTCGCCATCGAAGGGGTGCCCAATTCCTTCGAGAGCGCACTCGACCTATGGACGCGAGATCCTTACCACTTCCAACAATGGGCAGTAAGCCTTGTCGAAGGAATCGTCCTCGCCCGCCAAAGCGGTGATAAAGGCATAGACGGCTGGATATTCTTCGACCTGCCCGATCAAAAAGACTGCGCCGGCATGGTGCTAGAAGTCAAGGGCGGCCAAAACCCGACTGCCGAAAATGTCCGCAGCCTAGGCGGCGTACTCGACCGCGAACCGTTCGCCGAAATGGCCGGCCTAATTCTGCTACACCCACCGGGAACTCAAAAACGCCGCAACTTCGAGACTGAAATGGCCGCCGCCGGCCACCTCGAAGTCAAAGGCCGAAAACACCCCCGCATGCAAATCCTCACCATCGAAGAAATACTCGCCGGCAAACAATTCGACTTACCCGCCCCACCCCGCACCAGCCGCGATCCCAATCGCCAGTTGACGGGCATCCTTTAACAGAGTAAGTTTGCCGAATTCAACTCAAGCATCTGTCGTTTTTTCTATCGGGATATGAAAACCTTTGAGGAAGGATAAATGAATCAAGCAAAATGTCCAATAACTGGACTTCCAGCGGTCTATCGAAATGGCTTCAATACAGGCATACATTACTACAGCGTGGATGATACTGAGCTTTCCTACGGGATTACTAGGGAGGCAAGAGAAGACAAACTGCCAATATTAAAGAAGGAGAAAGTTCAACTGAAGTTGACCAAACTTGCATTTTGGATCTTGCAACAGAATAGACGCGGTATTAGGAATCCCGTTATTTATTCGGCTGACGTTGACTATTTGGTGAACATGCCAATGCCACGTCTTCGTGACAGGATGGTCAGTTTTATGTCTTCGTTTCGACAGGCAACGAATGGAACGCTTATCAAAATAAACGCAGCTAGATTTATTCCCGTATGGAGAATTGCGTCATGTTCTTTTAATGATGATGATTTAGCTTCGTTTATCGAGCAGATGACATCGCTTGGTTACATTGATTGTAAATTTTCTCGTACCATGAGTGGTGTTGTATTCGGGAACGCCTCTTTGACATTTGCCGGGTTGCAATTTTTGGAAGAATTGGAATCAAAAAATGCACTTTCGAAAGAAGTTTTCCTCGCAATGTGGTTTGACTCTTCAATGGATATACTTTTCCGGCATTTAAAAGAAGAGTTTAAACGCAATACCGATATGGAATTGGTCCGGATAGATAAAACGGAACACAACAACAAGATTGACGATGAAATAATCGCCCGCCTCAGAAGCAGTCGTCTGGTCATCGCCGATTTTACCTGCGCTGATGCGGGTAAAGCTCATCGCGGCGGCGTTTATTATGAAGCGGGGTTTGCTCATGGCCTGAATAGACATGTGATTTTCACTGTTAGAGAAGATTGCGTTAAAAACCTTCATTTTGATACACGACAATATAATCACATTGTTTGGAAGCAAAATGAATCCAGTGAGCTGGTCGTGGCAGGAGATGAAAACAAACCACTCGGACAAGCCATATTGGAGAGGATTCAAGCCCTTGGGGCTTAATTCTTTTTCTAGGATGTGGTTTTTATGTTAAGCACCTATGCTATCGTAACCAACACACACTTCAACGGGAACACACCATGCGAACACCAATTCTCGGTCCACACCTAATCGCCGCCCTAGCCCTGCTACTAGGCACGGTCCAAGCCCATGCGCAGGCACTAGTGGCGCAGCTGGACTCCGACAATTCCAGCTTGAGTTTTGTTAGCGTCAAGGCGGGGGATATTGGCGAGGTTCACCGCTTCACGCGGTTGTCTGGCGGCATTGCCGAGGGGCGGCTTCGGGTGGATATTGAGGTTGCCAGCCTCGACAGCGGCATTGCCATCCGCGATAAACGCATGCTGGAACACCTGTTCCGCGCCGCCGACCATCCGCGCATTCGGGTCGAGGCTACGGTTGCGGTCGACCAGATTCCTATGGGGGCCTCGCAACGGGAGGTCGATGCCGAACTGCTGCTGCTTGGCAAATCGCACCCGGTGCGGCTGGCGGTTACCGTGGTGCGCATGCCTTATTTGTTACAGGTGGCGGCCAGCCAGCCGCTGATGCTTAATGCCGCCAGTTTAGGGCTGACCGATGCCTTGCGTACGCTGGGCGGGCTGGTCGGTGGCATTCCCATTAGCGCGGCGGTGCCGGTCTACTTCAATTTGATTTTTGCGTTGGCACCGGCGGCCAGCTCGCGCTATTTGCCCTACGCCACGCCCAATACCGGCGGGGAAGCTCCGCCCGCCGCGAAGCCGGACTAATCCGCCGGATCGCCGCCAGCGGAGTCGGCGGGGCGGGTATCGGGGTCGAGTTTTTGCGACTTTTTGCGCCAGCGGCGGCGCGCCAGTTTTTGCATATCTCTGGTGCGGTCGGTCTCATCGATAATTTCCTGGCCGACCAGTTCCTCCAAAATATCTTCCAGCGACAGCAGCCCGCGAAAGGTGCCGTGCTCGTTGACCACATAGCGCAGCGGCACCCGTTGATTGAGGAACCGCTCAAAGACGGTCAGTAGCGGCAGCTTGTCGGGGATGGCGCTCAGCGGGCGGCAGTATTCGGCAAGGAGTTTTTGGGAATTGCCGCGCGCTTGCGCCAGAAGCAGGTCGTCGCGGATGACAAAGCCGGTGATATCGTCCGGCGACTCGCCGTAGACCGGGATGCGGGTGAAAGGCTCTTTGTCGTGCTTATTGAAAAACAGGGCCACGCTGGCACTGGCTGGCAGGGAAAACACCACCGAGCTTGGGGTCATCACATCCTCCACCCGCTTATTGCGCAGGCGCAGCACATTTTGCAACAGCTGCGCTTCATGCTCGCCCAAGGTGCCCTCTTCCAGACCGAGGTCGGCCAGCGCGGAAAATTCGGCGCGGCTGAAGCTGGACGGCTCGGCCCGCGAGCGGAATAGGGCGGTAATCCTCCGACAAATCAACACCAGCGGCTGCATGGCAATGACCAGATACTTCAGGATCCAAGCGACCGCCGGGGCCAGAGTGCGCCAATGTAGCGAGCCGAGCGTTTTGGGGATCACCTCGGAGAAAAACAGAATTAACAAAGTTACCAGCGCGTAGGTCAGCCCCGTTAGCACCTCCGAGGTCAGCCCCATATAAGAAGCATCGCCGAAAACCCGCGCCGACTGCGCCCCCACCCCCGCCGCGCCCACGGTGTGCGCGATCGTATTTAGCGACAGAATGGCGGCCAGAGGAATCTCGATGTCGGTCTTGAACTTGCGCAGCAATTCGCCCGATTTGCGCCCCTGCTTGACCAGCAGGCGGATATAGGCCGGGGTGACGCTGAGCAGCACCGCCTCGGTAATCGAGCACAGAAAGGAAAAGACCAGCGCGATGGCCAGATAGATCAGTAGCAGAGTCATGGGGATTAGGCGGGGCGGGTGGAATTGTGGCGGCTTGCCGGGTTTAGCGTGGGTTCATCGAGGGTTTAGGACGGCGACTCGATCGGTGCGACAGCCAGTGCGGGCGAGCGGGGCGCGGGTCAGCCAGCATCGGCGGCCTGTTCGCGCAAATAGATATTTTTGAGCGCGACATAGTTTTGCGGCGAATAGGTCAAAAAGCGGCGTTCGTCCGCACTCAATGGACGCAGCCGCCGGGCGGGATTGCCCACATAGACTGAGCCGGACTCTAAGGTTTTACCGGGCGGCACCATGCAGCCGGCCCCGACCATGACCTCGCTTTCGACCACGGCACCATCCAGAACGATGGCCCCGATGCCGATCAGGGCGCGATCATGCACCGTGCAACCGTGCAGGATCGCGCTGTGGCCGATGGTGACATCCGCGCCGATCTCCAGCGGAAAGCCCGCCGGGTTGTATTCGCCCGCATGGGTGATGTGCAACACCGCGTTGTCCTGCACATTGGAACGCGCCCCGATGCGGATGCGGTGCATATCGGCGCGGACCACCGCCCCCGGCCAGACGGACACATCATCGCCGAGCACCAGATCGCCGAGGATTGTCGCCGCCGGGTCCACATAGACCCGCGCCCCCAGCTGCGGGGTGCTACCATTGTGCGAGCGGATGGAGTGGGACACGCCTGTTTTGAGTCGCGGTTGAACGGTTGACTATGAGTGCCAATGATACGCCAGCGCGGGGCATTGTGCGGAAGCGATTTATCGCCGCCGCGATCTGCCCGCACTGCGCCACACAGGACACAGTCTACACCTACCAGCGGCAAGGCCGCCCACACCGCGCCTGCACCCGCTGCGATCTCGATGAACCCCTGCCCACCGCCATTCCCCCCAGCACGACCAGCGAGCCAGCCACCCGGGTCAATCGCGCTGCGCAGTCGCGCCCTAATCCTGCCGAGCCATTGCGCCTGCGCCCCCAGCCCCAGCCCGCCGAACTGGGGTCGCCCTAGGCCCTGAAACATAGGGGCTAAAAATGGGGCGTATTCAAAAAGAGGGGATGAATGCTCGCCAGTTGGCAACCGGGCGTTGCATCGGTTACACTCTAACGGCTCCTTGCGGCCAGCCAGCGGGCCGCACAGACTCCACGCACTCACGCCTACCAGTGACATCCTCTAGGGAGAACCCGCCATGCTGAGCCAGGCATCCCGGCTTTTTACTTTTCGCCTTTTGGCCGTTGCGGCCACCCTGTCCGCCCTATTTTTCGCCGCCGAGGCCCGCGCCCAGGCGGAGGTCAACATGACCCGCGGGGTCACCCCGGTCGCCCATGAGGTCTACGACATCCATATGTTCATGCTGTGGATCTGCGTGGCTGTGGGGGTGTTGGTGTTTGCCTATTTGCTGTGGACACTGATTTTTCACCGCAAATCGGCGGGGCGCGAGCCAGCGCAATTTCACGAACATCTGGGCGCGGAGATTGCTTGGACGGTCATCCCGTTCTGTATTCTGGTGATCATGGCGATTCCGGCGACCGCCAAAATTAAAGCCATCTACGACACTTCCGAGGCCGAGATCGACATCAAGGTCACCGGCTGGCAGTGGAAGTGGCAATACGAATATCTGGGCGAGGGGGTCAGCTTTATGTCGGAGCTCGCCACCCCCAACGACCAGATTTACAACCTCGATGCCAAGGGCCAAAACTATCTGCAAGAGGTCACCGAGCCGCTGGTGCTACCGGCGGACACCAAAGTGCGCTTCCTGGTCACCGCCAAAGATGTGATTCATGCCTGGTGGGTGCCAGCCTTTGCGATCAAGCGCGATGCCATCCCCGGTTACACAGTGGAAACCTGGGCCACGGTCGAACAGCCCGGCATCTACCGCGGTGCCTGCGCCGAGCTGTGCGGGCAGGGGCACGCCTTTATGCCGATTGTGGTCGATGTGCGCCCCAAAGCGGAATACGCCGCATGGCTGGCCGCGAAAAAGCAAGAGGCGGCCGCGGTGGCGGCACTCAAAGACAAAACCTACGACATGGCGGAATCGATGGAACTCGGCCAGGCGGTCTACGAGCGCGCCTGCGCCTTCTGCCACGGGGTCAATGGCGAGGGCGGCGCGGGCGGGGCCTTCCCGGCCATGGCCGGCAGCCCGATTAGCCTAGGCGACCTGCGCGCCCATCTGGATATAGTGGTCAACGGCAGCGCAAATAACGCCGCCATGCAATCGTTCAAAGACCAGTTAAACGAGGCGGAAATCGCCGCCGTCATCACCTACGAGCGCAACGCCTTCGGCAACAACACCGGCGATCTGGTGCAGCCGCTCGATGTCTACAACTTCGCCCGCGGCCAATAGCGGTTGGCGGGCAAAGAGCCAAATTCAGGAGGATTAACGATGGGACACGCCGCCCCGCAAGGAATAGGCCGCTGGCTATTCACCACCAACCACAAAGACATCGGCACCCTGTACCTCTGGTTTAGTTTCGCCATGTTTATCCTCGGCGGGCTGTTCGCCATGGTGATCCGCGCCGAATTGTTCGAGCCGGGCATGCAGCTGGTGGACCCGGCTTTTTTCAATCAAATGACCACCATGCACGGGCTGGTAATGGTGTTCGGGGCCATTATGCCGGCCTTTGTCGGCTTGGCAAACTGGTTAATCCCATTGCAGATCGGCGCGCCCGATATGGCCCTGCCGCGGATGAATAACCTCAGTTTCTGGATTCTGCCGCCGGCCTTCCTCTTATTGGCGGCTACGCTGTTTATGGAAGGCGGCGCGCCCAATTTTGGTTGGACTTTTTACGCGCCGCTATCGACCACCTACGCGCCCGATACGGTCAATTATTTTATCTTCGCCGTCCACATCATGGGGGCCTCGTCCATTATGGGCTCCATCAACATTATCGCCACCGTGCTAAATATGCGCGCCCCCGGCATGACGCTGATGAAAATGCCGCTGTTTGTCTGGACTTGGCTAATTACCGCCTTTTTGCTAATCGCCGTTATGCCGGTGCTGGCTGGGGCGGTGACCATGATGCTGATGGACATCAACTTCGGCACCAGTTTCTTCGATGCCGCCGGCGGCGGCGACCCGGTGTTGTTTCAGCACATTTTCTGGTTCTTCGGTCATCCGGAGGTCTACATTATTATCCTGCCGGCTTTCGGGGTGATTTCCGAGATCATCCCCACTTTCAGCCGCAAGCCATTATTCGGCTACAGTTCCATGGTGTACGCCACCGCGTCGATCGCCTTTCTGTCCTTTATCGTCTGGGCGCACCACATGTTCACAGTCGGCATGCCAGTGGGCGGGCAGCTGTATTTTATGTACGCCACCATGCTGATCGCGGTGCCCACGGCGGCCAAAGTATTTAACTGGATTACCACCATGTTCCGCGGGGCCATTACCTTTGAAACGCCCATGCTGTTTGCCATCGCCTTTGTGGTGCTGTTCACCATGGGCGGCTTTACCGGCCTAATGCTGGCGATTGCCCCGGCCGATGTGCAATATCACGATAGTTATTTTGTAGTGGCGCATTTTCATTATGTCATGGTGGCCGGCGCGGTATTTAGCATGTCCGCCGCCGTTTATTATTGGCTGCCAAAATGGTGCGGGCGCATGTACAACGAAACCATGGGCAAGCTGCACTTTTGGGTGTCTTTCATCGGCTTTAATGTCACCTTCTTCCCGCAGCATTTTCTAGGGCTGGCCGGCATGCCACGCCGCTACGCCGACTACGCACTGCAATTTGCCGATTGGAATATGGTTTCTTCCATCGGTGCCTTTATTTACGGGGCCTCGCAAATCCTGTTTTTATACAATGTCATCGCCACCATCCGCAGCGGTAAAAAAGTAACCAGCCCCAAAGTGTGGGAAGGGGCCCGCGGCCTAGAATGGACAGTGCCCACCCCCGCCCCCTACCACACCTTCAGCACCCCGCCCGATGTGCAGCAAAAGCCAGAAGAAATTCGCTAGGCGCAGCACAGGGGCAACGTTGCAAGTGGAAAGTTAAAGGGAACCGAGCATGCCAACCAACCGACCCGATCCGCGCATCGACCGCACCGTGGCCCGCTCCGCAGTGGCAGTGGTCGCCATGTTCAGCTTTGCCGTGTTCGCCATGCCGCCGCTGTATGTTTTATTTTGCGATATAACCGGCATCGGCGACAAAACCGCCGATCAATATCAAGCCGCACCGGTCAGTGCTCTCGATAAAAACCGCACCGTAAAAGTGCAATTCATCGCCACCAACGAAGCCGCCATGCCCTGGGATTTCACCCCCTCGGTATTTGAAGTCGAGGTCCACCCGGGCGCCCCCACTCGAGTCACCTATCAAGTAAAAAACCCCACCCCGCGTGACATGGTGGCGCAGGCGATTCCTGCCGTGGTACCGGCCAAAGCCACCCGCTATTTCCACAAAACCGAATGCTTTTGCTTCGAGCAACAGCCGCTCAAAGCCGGGGCGGAAGCGCAAATGCCGCTGGTTTTTATTGTCGACCGCGACCTACCGCCCGCCATCCACACCATCACCCTGTCCTACAGCATCTTTGATGTCACCGACCGCTACCCGCAAGCCCTAGCGGGTTTAAGGGGTTCGGCCCCGCCCGCCCCGCGCATCGATTCCGGCCCGCCCACCACTTAAAACAGGAGCAGAAAATGGCCAGCGAAGGCACCTATTACGTCCCCGAACAAAGCCGCTTCCCGATAATCGTCGGCCTAGCACTGGGCCTGTCCGCCTACGGCGCGGGCCAAATGATGATAGACGGCAACGCCACCGCGTTAATTCTCGGCATGGCGGTATTTTGGGTCACCCTAGCCTGCTGGTGGAACACCGTCATCAGCGAACACATGCAGGGGCTGACCGATACACAGCTAAAGCGTTCCTACGTCTGGGGCATCGGCTGGTTTATTTTCTCCGAGGTAATGTTTTTCGCCGCCTTTTTCGGTGCGCTTTTTTATGTACGCACTGTCGCGCTACCCACCCTCGGCGGCTGGGGCATGGGCGCAGAAAACCCCGAAGCCTGGGGCGGTTTTGAAGCCGAGTGGCCGCTAATGACCACCCCGGATCAAAGCCTCAACGGCGAGGAGGCCGCCATGCTCGGCCCGAAAAAAGAATTCGGGGCCTTCCCCGGCTGGGCGCAGCTGTATCACTGGTTGCCGCTTTGGGGCACGATTATTTTAATGAGCTCCAGCTGGACAGTGCATCTGGCGCACCACCACATTAAACACGGCGACCGCCGCGCCCTATTTAATTTCTGGCTAGGGCTAACCGTGCTACTCGGTGCCACTTTCCTCGGTTTGCAGGCGTATGAATACTACGAGGCATACGCACATTACGGCCTAACCCTGCAATCCGGCATCTACGGCACCACCTTCTTCATGCTAACCGGCTTCCACGGCTTCCATGTCGCCATGGGCACGATCATGCTCGCCATCCAACTCGCCCGCTCCCTAAAAGGCCACTTCCGCCAAGACGACCACTTCGGCTTCGAAATGGCCTCATGGTATTGGCACTTCGTCGATGTAGTCTGGGTAATGCTATTCTTCTTCGTCTATATTCTCTAGGCCAAAGCCGGTAAAACAAGCAAAGCCGATATGCTCCGCATATTTCTCATCGCCTGCGCCGCAAAGAAAAAACCGACCGCCTGCCCGGCAGACAGACTGTACGACAGCCCGCTATTCCAAAAAAGCCTTGCCTATGCCCGCCGCAAAGCAGCAGACAAAATTTACATTCTATCCGCAAAACATGGACTATTAAAAACGCAAGCAAAGATCGCGCCCTATAATCTGACACTCAATCAAATGCCGCTCCACGCCCGCCGCAAATGGGCCAACAAGGTCGCCATCCAGCTGCAAAATGAAACCAATTTGCAGGAAGACCTATTCACATTTCTAGCCGGCCAAAAATATCGTGAAAACCTAGAGCCGCTCATGGCGCATGTCGAGACACCGCTCGCCGGAATGCCCATAGGCAAGCAGCTACAATGGCTAGGGAGCAATTAACATGTCGGAAGCATGCCAAATCCTGCACCGGGTTTTTAATGCTTTGCCGCGCTTGGATGCCAATTACAGCGAACAAACTATTCCACGTAACGGAATCTATATCCTGTTCGAGAAAGGTGAAACAGCGCACGGCACCGACCGCATTGTGCGCATTGGCACTCATACCGGCCAAGACAACCTGCGACAGCGATTAAAAGAACATTTATTCACCCCGAATAAAGACCGCAGCATATTCCGCAAACATATCGGGCGGTGTTTTTTGAATAAAAATAACGATCCTTTTTTAGCGCGCTGGGATTTAGATCTAACCAATCGAGAAAACCGCCTGCGATACAAAAACCAAATTAACCAGAAAAAACTCATCGAGACCGAAAACGCTGTAACCAGCTATATGCAAGAAAAATTCTCCTTTGTCGTATTTGCAGAACCAATAAAGTCGAAACGCTGCGACTTAGAAACACAGCTTATCGCCACGGTCGCCCAGTGCGAAGACTGCCACCCCTCCCCCAGTTGGCTCGGCAATCACCATCCGAATTCAGCAATCAAAAAATCCGGCCTTTGGAATGTACAAGGGCGAACCAAAACCCCGCTCACCACTTCTCAAGCCAAAGATTTAGCCGCAACACTCACCGATTAACCTAAATAACCCCGCACCATGCTATCCTCTCCACCACAAAACAGACTTCTTTGCATGCCCAATATGCTCAATCGGACACAATTCCCTCATGAACCACCCGCTCCGGGTGCAGGCCACGGTCCCAAGGGGCTCGGCTCCCAGCTGCCCGCTGCCGATGCCGCGAGCCTGCCACCACCCGCACCCCTAACCGCCCTACCGGGGAACGAGTTGCACTGATGGGTGAATTTCTTGTTGGCATCGTTGCGTTAGTAGTGTGTGTAATACAGTTACGCTACTTCTTCGTTGCCGACCGCAAAACCCACTACGCCAAAAATCCCCTCGTATTCGCCGCTAAATCCACCCGCCGCGCCGCCAAAACCTGCAAACGCAAACACCTCAAAGCCGCCGTCAAAGAAACCCGCCGCGCCCTCAAAGCCGCCACCAAACACTACGAACAGTACTTCTACTTCGAAAGCAGACAACCGCCCCACCTGCTTCAAAAAAAAGCTGGCGAAGCCGTTTGGGAAGCCGAAGAAGCCGCCACAAAAGCCGCCTACTCCAGCTGGCGCACTGAAGCCGACGATGAAGACGATGAAGAAGCCGAAACCGAAGCACGACGCAAAGCCAAAACCCAAGCCAAAGCACTACGCAAAGCCATAGACTACATGGACTATGCCGAAACCCGCGCCGCCGAAGTCGCCAGAATCATCACCGCCAAAAAACACCTAGCCGCTCACAAAGCCGAAACCAGAGCCACAGCGCGACTCGAAACCAAAGACCGCGCCAAAGACGAAGAAGCTGACCGTGATGCCAAAGATGAAGGAGATGCCAAAGTCCGTCGAGCCGTCGTAACCACCTACGCCGTCGCCGCCGCTAAAGCGGCCAACGCTGCCAATTTAGTCGCCGCCGACGCCGGAGACACGGCCCACGATGCCAAATGGGATGCCATCGCCCGCGCTCACGATGCCGCCAAAGCCATCGCAACCGCCGAAAACAACGTTGATGCCAACGAAGTCGCCGCCGCCGTCAAAGATGTCGAAGCCCGCGCCGCCGCCCAAGCCGAAGTCACCAAAGCCACCCTAACCGCTCTAGCCACTGCCGCAGATGACCTCAATGCTGCCGATGGTGCCGCCAGCAAAGCCGGCTACAAAGTCCGCAGAGCCATGGATGAAGTCCACAAAGCCCGCAGAGCCGCCAACAAAGCCGACCCCGACGACCGCGATGCTAAAGCGCGATTCGAAGCCGCTAACGAAGCCCTCAACAAAATCCGCGCCGAAACCAGGGCCGACCGTGAAGCCGCCGACAAAGCCAAAGCTAAAGCCGCTGCCGTCTACCAAGCCGCCTACGAAGCTGCAGACACTCGCAGAGCCACCTGCGCAGCGCAACTACCCGCCGCCGCTGCCCTATTCGCCTCCTACAGAACTCAAATCAAAGCCAACACCGCCTACGACAAAGCCGAAGCCGCCTACAACAAAGCCAAGGCCGCCCACAAAGCCAATCCCGACGACCCCGATGCCAAAGCGCGACTCAAAGATGCCAAGGCGCGACTCGAAGCCAAAGACAGCACCAAAGACGAAGCCGAATACGCCGTCAGAGCCGCCGAAGCTCCCCTATCCGTCGAAACCTCCCCTGCGTCGGATGATATCTTTCCACCCCGCCGCTCTTCCCTAACCGAGATAGCTGCCGCCGCTCGCGCCGAAGCCGAAGCCGAAGCTGCCTTATCCGCCGAAATAACTAAAATTCGAGAAAAATAGGCTTCCTTACATGCTCAATCCGACGCAATCCCCTCATGAACCACCCGCTCCGGGTGCAACCCACGGTCCCAAGGGGCTTGGCTGCTAAACTGCCCGCTGCCGATGCCGTAGGCGATGGTGCCGATCAGTGCGGTGGCTAGGCTGATGCGGATGCCCAGTGCCCACAGCAGGCGGCGGCGGGCGTTGCCTTTATCCTGCACCAGAAAATAAAAGCCGCTACACAGGCTGGCGAGCATGGCCAACAGCAGGATGAGGACGATGGACTTTAACAGCATGGGGCGACTCTCGATGGAGGATGAACGGGCGATGGACGATGAACAAGCGGATACCCCATTTAACCACATTGCCGCAGGCAGCGTTTGTGTGTGAAGCCGTCCGCTTCGCCTGGCAACCACACTGGCGTTTTATTGCCCTGCTCGCCGCCATGTTGCCGCTGACATTCGCCGCCGGTTTCTGGCAGCTAGACCGCGCCGAACAAAAGCGCGACATGATTGCCGCCCAAGCCCATGCCATACGACTGCCCGCCATCCCGCTCGATTCCCTCGCCGCACCGGAAAATTACCGCCGCGTTTGGGTCGAAGGGCGGTGGACGGACGCACTCTTTTTATTGGACAACCGCACTCGCGCCGGGCGGGTGGGGTACGAAGTGTTGGGAATCCTGCGCGCCGCTAATTTGCCACCAGTGCTGGTCAATCGCGGCTGGGTCGCCGCCGGTGCCGACCGCGCCGCCCTGCCCACTATTCAAATGCCCGCCGGTCCACAGCGTATCGCCGGGCAACTTTATCGCTCGCCCAGCAAGCCCCTAGTGCTGGCACCGCAAACCTGGGCCGACAGCTGGCCGGAACGCCTGCAAGCGATCGACTTCGCGCTGCTGGAAGCGCGGCTCGGCGAGCGGCTTTATCCCGCCGTGTTACGCATGGAGCCAACCGCGCCGGGGGCCTATCAGGCCACCTGGCCGCTGCCCCGCGCCCGCCCCGCGATGCACACCGGCTACGCGGTGCAATGGTTTGCCATTGGCGCGACCCTGCTGGTGCTGGCGGTGTTTGCCAATTCCAACCTGTGGGAATGGGCGCAGCACCGCCGCCGCAACCCCAAATAGGCCCCCGCTATGTCTGGCCCGCATCCACCCTCACGTCCTAATACTTGGGCCCAGCTCTGGCCGCTCTACATCATCGTCGGCACAGTGGCCCTAACGCTCGCCCTCGGCCAGCTACTCAGCCCGCAGACTGAAGAAGGCAAGCTGCGCTGGGTCGATTGGCTCGGCACCACCAACCACGGGCGATTGCTCAATCCGCCAATCGAAGTGACGGCGGGACAGCTGCGCAACGCGGACGGCACTGCCTGGGCCGGGCTGCAAGACAATCGCTGGAAGCTGCTGGTTCTCTATCGGGACGCATGCGCCGCCGCCTGCCAGCAACGCCTAGCCCAGCTGCAAGCGATGCGGATACGCCTAAACACCGAGGCACACCGCCTGAGCATCGGCGCACTGGCGGCAAACACCACCGCGGCCCCGCCCAACCTAGATGCCACCCCGCCAGACCTGCCAAATCCAGATCGGCAAAACCCAGACCGGCAAAAAGTAGCATCGCTGCAAATCACCGACCCCGATCTAGTAACCGCGCTACACAGGGCCGGGGCCACCGGGCTGGACAGCGGCCCGCTGGTGTTATTGATGAACCCGCCGGGCGACTTTATACTGGCTTACTCCAACTCCCACCCGGCGTTGGAAATTTTCGAAGATTTTGAGCACCTGCTGGATCTGGCCCGTTAAGTCCGCCATGTCGTTTTTTCAGCACTTTTTGCATAACCCCCGCCCCGGCTTTGCGCTCGCCCTCGGCACCCTGATTTTTACGTTTTTTGTGGTGGGTCTCGGGGCCTTCACCCGCTTGGTCGATGCCGGTCTCGGCTGCCCCGACTGGCCGGGCTGCTACGGGCACCTGCTGTGGCCCAATCAGCCGGACGAGATCGCCGCCGCCAATCGGGCTTTTCCGGATATGCCGGTCATCGCCGGCAAAGCCTGGCCGGAAATGCTCCACCGCTACGCCGCCGGCCTGCTCGGTCTGCTAATTCTGGCCCTAGCCGCGGTGGCGGTATGGCAGCGCAAAGTGCTCGGTTACCCCTTCCGTCTGCCGCTATTTCTGCTGTTGCTGGTCGTCTGGCAGGCGTTGTTTGGCATGTGGACGGTCACTCTCAAGCTCTGGCCACAGGTGGTTACGATTCACCTGCTCGGCGGCTTTGCGACTCTGGTGCTGCTCAGTGTGTTAGTGCAGCGGCTGTCCACCTATCGCTGGCAGCTAAATGCGCCCGTACAAACGCGCCTGCGCCGCCTGCGCCCGTGGATGTTCGGCGGCATTGCGCTGGTCGCCGTGCAGGTGGGCCTCGGCGGCTGGCTGGCGGCCAATTACGCCGCTTTCGGCTGCCCGCCCGGCGAATTCCCCGCCTGCCACGGCAGTTTCTGGCCCCCGATGGACTTTGCGCAGGGGTTCAATATCGCGCAACGCATCGGCCCCAATTATCTCGGCGGACTCATGGACAGCGAAGCGCGCACCGCCATCCACTACGCACACCGCGCCGGTGCCCTAGCGGTGACGCTCTATTTGCTCGGTTTGGCGGTCGCCTGCCTGCGGCTAAACTACCCGCCCCTGAACAGCCTGACCCACGCCCTGCTGGCCGCCCTTGCCCTGCAGCTCATGTTGGGAATCGGCAACATCCTGTTGTTAGTGCCGTTATGGCTGGCGGTGGCGCACAACCTAGCGGGCGCATTACTGCTCGCCTTGCTGGCCGCCTTGGCGGTGCAAAGCATGCAAGCGCGGCTGGAGGAATAGGGTGATGATAGCCAGCCCCGCCATGCGCACCAAATTGAGCGATTACCTAGAGCTGACCAAGCCGCGGGTGGTGGCGTTAATGATTCTGACTTCGCTCATCGGCATGCTGCTGGCTGTGCCGGGCATGGTGGCGATCGAAGTGCTAATCCTGGGCAATCTGGGAATCGCCCTCTGCGCCGGCTCGGCGGCGGCGGTTAACCATCTGGTAGACCGGCACATCGACCTAAAAATGGCCCGCACCCGCGACCGCCCAGTCGCCGCCGGCCGGGTCGAGCCGCTGCCCGCCGCCCTGTTTGCCTTGGCACTCGGCCTGTTGGGCACCGCCATCCTGGTCGCTTTCATCAATATCACCACCGCACTGCTGACGCTCGCCTCCCTAGTCGGCTATGCGCTGATCTACACCCTCTGGCTGAAACGCGCCACACCGCAAAATATCGTCATCGGTGGCTTGGCCGGGGCCGCCCCGCCCCTGCTCGGCTGGACCGCAGTCGCCGGCGAAGTCCACCCCTACGCCCTGCTATTGGTGCTCATCATCTTCGCCTGGACACCGCCGCACTTCTGGGCCCTCGCCCTGTACCGCAAGGAAGAATACGCCTGCAGCGGGATACCCATGCTGCCGGTCACCCACGGCGAGCACTACACCAAAATCAACATTCTGCTCTATACTGCCATTCTGCTGGCGGTCTCGCTGCTGCCCTATTGCGTTGGCATGCTCAGCTGGATTTACCTCGGCGGTGCCCTAATCCTCGGCACCGTCTTCCTCTATTGGGCGATTCGCCTACTGGCAAGCCCCGGGCGACAGGCCGGCATGCCCACCTTCCGCTATTCCATTTTTTACCTGATGGCCCTGTTCGTGGTGATGCTGGCCGACCACTATCTGCTGCCATCCGCCTACCTCGCTCACTAATCTCGTTCACTAAGGAAAGCCGCCATGACCCCCCCGCTCGACCCGCTCACCCGCCGCCGCATCCACCGCACCGCCGCGCTGGCCCTCGCCCTCATAGCGGTCTTCGTCACCGTCTTTTTCTGGAAGGTGACCCAGCCCCGCGCCCTCTCCGAATCCGCCATGGCCGCCAACGGCCTAATTCTATTTTCCACCCCCCGCGAGGTCCGCCCCTTCACACTGACCGACCACCACGGCCAACCCTTCACTCACGAGAACCTACAAGGCAAGTGGACCATGCTATTCCCCGGCTTCACCCACTGCCCCGACATTTGCCCCACCACCATGGCGCAGCTAGGGCAAATGTGGGAATACCTCGATGCCACCCCGCGGCAAGACCTGCAGGTCGCGATGCTCTCAGTTGACCCCGCCCGCGACACGCTCGATAAGCTCCGCCAATACGTCCCCTACTTCAACCCCAACTTCATCGGCCTAACCGGCGACCTCGCCGCCATCGCCAATCTCGCCGCCCAACTCAATGTCGCCTTCGACATCATCAACCCCGACAATGCCCCCGCCGACTACGAAGTCGCCCACAGCGCCAACATAGTCCTACTAAACCCACAAGGCCACTACCAAGGCTTCTTCAAACCCCCCTTCGACCCCGCCATCCTCAAGCTAAACTACCAATCCGTCTGGGTCCAAAATTAACCCCAACCCGCCGAATTAAGCGCAGAGTTAGCCAAATCCCCCCGGATAAGGGGGTTCTAACCAAAGCCCCCCTGATAAGGGGGGTCGGGGGGGTTTCCATGCTAGATTCACCCAACCCCATCTCCGGAGGCAAAAAAATGCAGCAATCCACCAAACACCTACTAGCACCAGAACTCCAGCCGACCATCGGCGCCTTCCCCATCGACGATATCAGCGACGCAACCCTGCCCGCCTTGCGCGCCATGTTCGCCCCCCCGCCCCTCGCCGACCCCGCCCCCTTCGCAGTCACCCGTGAAGAAATAAACATCCCCAGCGCAACAGGCCATGTCCGCTGTCTGCTCTACCGCCCCGCCACAACAAAAGCAAACCAAAAACCCTACCCCGCCTACCTGCACCTGCACGGCGGCGGCTATATCCTCGGCGCACCGGAAGACTCAGACGCACACAACCTCCAGCTGTGCAGCCAGCTCGGCATCGCAGTGCTCTCGGTCGACTACCGCCTCGCCCCCGAACACCCCGCCCCCGCCGCATTGGACGACTGCGCCGCCGCCCTCGCCTATTTACACCAAGAAGCCGACCGCTTAAACCTAGATGCCACGCGCATTGCCGTCGGCGGGGAAAGTGCCGGCGGTGGCTTAGCTGCCGCCCTCGCCATCCGCACCCGCGACGCCGGCGACCCCCCAATCTGCCACCAGCACTTAACCTATCCCATGCTCGACAACCGCACCGGCAGCGACCAACACCCCGGCGACCCCCTCACTGGCGAATTCGTCTGGACCCGCCAACGCAACCAATACGCCTGGTCCCGCTATTTACGCAATGCCCCCGCCACCGCCCCGCAAGTGCCCGCCCGCGTAAAAAGCTACGCCGACCTCCCCCCCGCCTGGATTTTCACCGCCCAACTCGACCTATTCCGCGATGAAAACCTAACCTACGCCCAAAACCTAATGGCCGCCGCCGTCCCCGTAGACCTACAAACCTACGCCACCGCCTGCCACGGCTTCTTCCAAATCCCCCAAAAAACTCCCCTAACCACCCGCTACCTAACCGACCACGCCGCCGCCCTGGCACGCGGGTTGGGGGTGGAAGGTTAAAACGCTAAATTCGAGCGATAATTTTCACCATAGATAATTTAGGGAGACGGCGGATCATGGACCTATTGATAATTTTGCTCGCTTTAGCTGCAGGCTTAGCCCTTGGCTTCTGGGTGCGAAAATCAGGGGGCAGCGGTAGCGTTTCATCAGCCGAGCTCGCCGATCTTAAAAAAACCGCCAATGCCAAAGATATCGAGCTTCGTGAAGCATTAAACAACGCCAATAAATTCGAAGCCCTAGCCAGCGAGCGTAAAACAGAAATAGAACGTCTGAACAATGATAGAAAAACCGCTGAAGCCAGAGAACACGCGCTCCGCGAAACATTAAAAAACGCTTCCAGCTTCGAAGCCCTAGCCGGTGAACGCAAAGAACAAATAGATCGCATGGATGACAATCTTTCCAAATTACGAAACGAATTAAAGGATGCGATGCAAGAAAAGCAAAAACTGTCCAATGAAATATCCCGCCTGCAAACCAGCATGGAAAAAGACAAAGCCTCCTCCGCCAAGGAAATACAGACGTTGTCCAAACTGCGCGAGGATATGGAATCTAAATTCAAAGAATTGGCTGCCGAGGCACTAAAAATCCAAGGCGAACAGTTTTCCAAATCCAATATTGAGAAATTGCAGGCCACCCTGACACCGCTCAAAGAACATGTCGGCCATTTTGAAAAAGAACTCCGGGAGGTCTATCAAGCAGCCAATAAAGACCGGGCTGCCCTCAAAGCTGAAATCAATCAGCTAAGCCAGCGGTCGGAAACGATCTCTCAAGAGGCATTGGCCCTGACTCGCGCCCTCAAGTCCGATCAGCAAAAGCAGGGCGCGTGGGGAGAAATGATCTTGGAAAGCATTCTTGAGCAATCAGGGTTACGCGAGGGTACCGAATACGAGACTCAAGCCCATCGCACCGGTGAGAGCGGCGAGCGTTTGCGCCCCGATGTCGTAGTCAAAATTCCGGGCGGCAAAACCCTGATTATCGACAGCAAAGTGTCTTTAGTCGCCTATGTCGATGCCGTCAATTCTGATACGGAAGCAAATGCCGCGCATGCACGAAAGCGGCATGTCAATTCATTGAAGGGGCACATCAATAGGTTGGCCGAAAAGGGCTATCAAAATGCGGAAAATGCAACAGTGGATTATGTGATCATGTTCGTACCCATCGAAGGGGCTTTATCGGAAGCCTTGCGTGAAGACGGTCGACTGACGGAATTTGCGCTGGAAAAAAATGTCACCATCGCAACGCCCACCACCCTAATGATGGCACTCAAGACAATAAACCATGTGTGGGCTGTAGAGCGGCGCAACCAGAACGCGGAAGAAATCGCCAAACGGGCCGGATTGCTGTACGATAAGGTCACCGGATTCATCAAAAATATGGACAATGTCGGCAAGCGTCTGAACCAAGCTCAAGATGCCTACAAGGGTGCATTTGATCAGCTGTCACGCGGGCGCGGTAATGTTCTGTCACAAGTCCAATCCTTAAAAAATCTAGGAGCCAGAACGGGAAAATCCATCGGCATCGAGTTTGACGGCGCGGGCGACGAACCTGCTATGATAGAAAATCAGACCGAGAACTAAACCTGTAGCCCGGCAAAATTATGGAGCCGATACGGTTAGCGGTCCCTCATTAGATGGCCAGGGAAACAGTGGGCCGAGCAATTTATGCAAATGACCGAAAAGCCACTCACTGAATAAATAATAGCCCCAAATTAATAGAGCGATCGATAAAAGAAAATTTGCGATAGAAATAGCTAGAACGAGATTCCAGCGAGGGTCGAGATCTCCATCGTTGCGCCTCGATAGGGCAATAATGGCAGCGATCAGGTGTGCGGGGAGTAGCAGTGGAATAGCAGCCAGCCAGAGCGCGACATCCCGTGCCGGGCGTTGAAAGAACTTTGCGCGAATGTTGCCGAACAGCACCGCTATTTCGTGCCGCAACATAGCGGATAATTTACTCTGAGACATGGCCCCTCGCCGCCGCATCGGCTGCCATCCAGCGTTGATAGTGTTCACGCTTGCGTTTGGCAACGATATATCCATCGATCGCTGCCACAATGTTAACGATAAGCCAAAGGCCAAACCCAGTATCAGACCCAGCAGCATCCATAGTTGGTGCGGTAATGCCAACGAAAATCACCAGGACAAAAAACATCACAATGCCTTTCCCGATTTCACCGTTGTACAACTGTCCCAAGCCAGCAATTAGCAAGGATAGAATCGCCGCGGCCCATGGCGATTTATCGGCTGGCTTTTCGCCAATGGGAGGAGGGGGCGCAGGCCGGGCAGGAGTCGGTGCGGGCGGTGGGGCGATCGTATTTTGGATGGTCACCACCTGCGCCCCGCTGCCGGCGGAAATCGCATGCGCACCCGGTGCCTCCGGTTTAGGGGCGGGCGTGAAAAATTTTGCTAGCACCCGATCTTCAGATGCTTTGATCCATTCACCGTTACCGCCCACTTTTTGTACGTAGGCTGTCGTCTTCCAAGCGGCCCTCCGCCGCCATCCCTTTTAGATCGTGCCCGCTAAATGGCCCGTACACACTGTCATCAACACTGACGTGCCACTCGCTATCCAAAGGATGCGGCATGCCGCCGGGCCGAGATTTAATAGGAGGCAGCCTTTTGCCGCCGGGAATCAGCGCATTCGTATCGTCATTCATAGGTCACTCCATGGCAGCAGTTGTTTGAACGAAATTGTAGCCTTGGCCTTGCAGGTTGGGCAAGCAAAAGAGCAGAAGTTCATTTCCAGTCCTTTTTTCTCATTGTCCTTCAAGGCACTTTTGTCGGGCATCCCACATCCCCTCCCGGCCACTTTCCGCTAAGATACCAGACCAGTCGTAGAAATTTCAACAGGCAGATTTTGTCGCCCGCCTTACTCCGAGAACCTCTATGCCCAACCCACCCCCCCTAGTCCTAGTAGACGGCTCCTCCTACCTCTACCGCGCTTTCCACGTCATGCAAAGCCTGACCACCTCCGGGGGGCGGTCGACGGGGGCGGTTTATGGGGTGCTCAATATGCTGCGGGCGATGCAGGGGGCGTACCCGGACAGCCCCCTAGTGGTGGTCTTCGATGCGCCGGGCAAGACCTTCCGCGATGCGCTCTATGCCGAATACAAGGCCAACCGACCGTCCATGCCGGACGACCTGCGGGCGCAGATTGCCCCGCTGCACCAATGCGTGGCCGCGCTCGGCTTTCCGCTGATCGTCCAGCCCGGCGTGGAGGCGGACGATGTCATGGGCACCCTAGCGGTGCAGGCGGCGGCACAGGGGCGACCGGTCATCATTTCTACCGGCGACAAAGATATGGCGCAGCTGGTGGACGACCAGATCACGCTGGTCAACACCATGTCGGAAGCGCACTATGACCGCGCCGGGGTCATCGCCAAATTCGGGGTGTCGCCGGAATTGATGGTCGATTATCTGGCGTTGGTCGGCGATAGCTCGGACAATATCCCCGGGGTGCCCGGCATTGGCCCGAAAAGCGCGGTGCCCATGCTGACCGATATTGGCAATCTCGACACCATTTACGCCAATCTCGATAAGGTCGCCGCAATGGCCTTCCGCGGCGCGAAAAGCATGCCGCAAAAGCTGACTGAGTTTCGCGAGCAAGCCTATTTATCGCGACAGCTGGCAACCATTAAAACCGATGTGCCGTTGCAACAAACCGTAGACGAGCTCGCCAATCGCCCGGCGGATAAAGAAAAGCTGCGGGAGATTTATCGCGACCTAGAGTTTAACCGTTGGCTTAAAGAACTCGATGCCGGCGACAATTCCACCACGCCCGCCGCCGACACCAAATCGGCAGAGCAAACCAATTACCCCTGCATTCTGGATAAAACCGCCTTCGCCGATTGGCTCCAGCGGCTGACTGCGGCCCCGCTTTTTGCTTTCAATATAGAAACCAACAGTGGCGATGCAATGCAAGCGGAAATTGTCGGCTTATCTTTTGCCACGGAACCAGGCCAAGCCGCCTATGTGCCGCTGGCGCATGATTATCTCGATGCCCCCACGCAACTCGATCGGGCGCAGGTGCTGGCCGCGCTGAAACCCATTTTGCAGGATTCGAATAAAGCGATAGTCGCGCAAAATCTTAAGTTCGACCGCTCGGTACTGGCGCAATATGCCATTCAGATTCAGGCCCAACCCTTCGATACCATGCTCGAATCCTATGTGCTCAACAGCGTGGCCGGTCGTCATGATCTGCCCGCGCTCGCCCGCCGGGTACTGAATCGCGATCTCGCCACCTTCACCGATATTGCCGGCAAGGGGGCCGCGCAGTTGCGCTTTAACCAGATCGCATTGGAACAGGCCGCGCCCTACGCCGCCGCCAAAGCGGAAGCCGCGCTGTGCCTGCACCAGGCCCTCTGGCCGCAGCTGGAAGCCGAGTCCGCATTGCGCACCCTGTACGCGGACATCGAGGCCCCGCTGACTGCCGTACTCGCCCGCATCCAACGCAACGGCATTTTGATCGATGGCCCCGCAATGGCGGCGCAAAGTGTGGAACTGGCCGCCGCCGCCCAACAGTTGCAAGCGCAGGTCCACGCGCTGGCCGACCAGCCGTTCAATTTGGACTCGCCCAAACAACTGCAAGAGGTTCTTTACGCAAAGCTGAACCTGCCGGTGCTGAAAAAGACCCCCAAGGGGCAGCCGAGCACGGCGGAGGAAGTCTTGCAGCAGCTGGCGGAGAACCACGAAATCCCGCGCCTGATTTTGGAATATCGCAGTTTGGCGAAGCTAAAATCGACCTACACCGACAAGCTACCGGGGATGGTCCACCCCGCCACCGGGCGCATCCACACCACCTATCACCAGGCGGTCGCGGTCACCGGGCGGCTGTCGTCCGCCGACCCGAACCTGCAAAATATCCCAGTGCGCAGCGAGCAGGGCCGCCGCATCCGCCGCGCCTTTATCGCCGCGCCGGGGATGCAAATGGTCGCTGCCGACTATTCGCAGATCGAGCTCCGAATCATGGCGCACCTGTCGCAGGATGCGGGCCTGTTGCGCGCTTTTAGCGAGGGGCGCGATGTCCACAGCGCCACCGCCGCGGAGGTGTTTAGGGTGCCGATCGAGCAGGTCACTGCCGAGCAACGCCGCCAAGCCAAGGGCATCAATTTTGGGCTGATCTACGGCATGAGTGCCTTCGGATTGGGGCGGCAGCTGCAGATCGACCGCCCGCGGGCGCAATACTATATGGACCGCTATTTTGAGCATTATCCGGGGGTCCAAGCGTTTATGCAGCGGCTGCGCACTCAGGCGGCGGAGGCTGGCTACGTCGAGACGCTCTTCGGGCGGCGGCTCTACCTCCTGCCGCAGATCAAAGGCCGCGGCCCGCAACGCCAAGCCGCCGAGCGCGCCGCCATCAACGCCCCCATGCAGGGCACCGCGGCGGATATTATCAAGCGCGCCATGATCGATGTCGACCGCTGGATGCAAGGGCTGGATTACCCGGCGCACATGCTGATGCAGGTTCACGATGAACTGGTGTTTGAGGTGGCGGAAGCGCACGTGGATTCTTTCATCGCCGCGTTGCCCCCCCTAATGCAAAATGCGGCGCAGCTGGATGTGCCACTGCTGGTCGATATTGGCACGGGCGCAAACTGGGAAGAGGCGCACTAGACCGGGCCAGCGCGAGACCATCGCAATATCGCCGCCAAATCATCGCAAGCACCGCGTTACGGAGGAGACCCCATGCCCCCCTGGTTCGCCAAATTGAAACCCCTATTCCCGCTCGCCGCGCTACGCCAGACCGTGCTGCGTTTCCCGCTGGCCGCGGTCTGCAGTGTGCTGTTCTGCGGGCTGTTTTTACTGTGCATTCATCGGGCGATCACGCCGGCCCCCGACACCCTAATGCGCCTGTGGGCCCTGTTGGCATGCGGGTTTCTCAGTTTCGGTTTAGCACGACTGATCGCCGAAGGGCGCGGGGCCGGACCGCTGTTTGAATACCTGCTCGGCGCGGGCCTGTTCGCCCTGCTGGCCCTAGCGATTTTCAATCACCACGGCGATGCGCTGGGCTGGCTGCTGTTTTTACTGATTCCGGCCCTGCTGCTGGCCCTCGGCATCGGCCCCTACATGGCTGGCCCCTATTTGCGCCTGGGCGATGAACTCGCTTTCTGGTTTTACAACCGCCGGCTTTGGTTCGGGGTGGCAGTGGCTCTGGCCGCCGGGCTGTTTTGGGCGGGCGGACTCTCTGCTGCGCTGACCAGTATTGGGTTTCTGTTTGAGGTGGAAATTGCGCCAGAAGCCTACGCGGACATCTTGGTACTAACGCTGGGCCTATTTGCGCCGCTCTATGCGCTGTCGCGAGTGCCGCACCCGACAGATCTGGCCGCCGCGCCGCCGCCTGCCATGCCCACCCTCGCCTTTGTGCTGAACTGGGTCCTAGCCCCGCTGGTATTGATCCACGGGGGGATCCTTTACGCCTATTTCATCCGTTTAGGGTTTGAGCGGGAATTGCCCTATGCGCTGGTCGGCTTTCTGGTCAGCAGCTTTGCCGGCTTAGGAATACTGAGCTTTCTGGTCGGTTACGCCCTGCGCGATGCGGCAGGCCCGCTCTTGACGTTGGTACGGCGGTGCTTTTTCCCTGCGCTATTGATTCCCGCTGCCATGCAGGGGCTGGCGGTCGCCCTGCGCATCGCCGAACACGGGGTCACCGAGCCACGCTACCTAGTCGCGCTCGCCGCCATTGGGTATGCCACGCTGGCGGCACTGTTCACCCTGCGCCGCCCGTCCTTGCGGCTAATTCCGGCGACTCTAGCCGCGCTGCTATTGATCGGCGCGATCGGGCCGTTCAGTGCGCCCAAAGTGGCAGAACGGAGCCAACTGGCGCGGCTGGAAGCGGTGTTGACGGAAAATGGTCTGCTAGTCGACGGCCAGCTGCGCGAGGCAGGCGCATCGCTCGACTGGGAAGAGCGCGCCCAGATCAGCTCGATCCTAGATTTTTTGCACCAGCGCGGGCACATTGAGCAGATCGCGCCTTGGTTGCCGCCGGAATCGGAGTCGGTTCGCCGGCCCGCCAAGCTGGCCGAGATAATGGGCTTTGCGCATATATCGCGCTACGACCGTCACACGTTGCGCTCGCCTCGCCCGGAGCAGATCTATTGGGACGGCACACCGACGAGCGAGCCGTTTGATGTCGGGGGCTTCGATCGCCTCATCCCTGGGTGGTACATCGATTGCCGCGAAGACGGCTGCAGTGCGGCAAAACCCTGGCGCGACACTATACAGCCGGACGACCTGCATCTGGAATACGCGGATGGGATCCTGCGCCTAGAATGGCCCGCGGCGGACGGGGCCGCGGCGGAGAATATAGAGTTTGATCTGGAGGCATTCATCGCCGCCAGACTGGCCGCAGGCAAGGTTGATGACGAGAGCGGTAGCGAGCCGATGGTTCTAGAGCAGCAGGCCGGTTCATTGCGCGCTAGGCTACTCCTCCGCCACCTGACCGCCGTTGCCCAGCCGATTGAAAGCGAAGCCGAAACCCCGACGGAAACCACTGCGACCCGCCTAGCCTATCGCCTGCAAGAAGTGCGCCTCCGCATTTTGCTAGACACCGATGCGGCGACCCCGGCGGCGGTTGATGCCCCCGCCCCGCCCGACCTTGAGCGGCAGGAGTCCCCCTAGCCGTGACAAGTGCGAATAGGCACCAAAGCGCGGCCATCCCATCGCCGACAGAACAGGCAGCCCCATGAAATTCGCCCGCATGCAACAACAGTTCGACCGCCTACGCCGCAATCGACTGTTTGAAGCCTTCGTCATTCTGGTGATCCTGCTGTCCGCCGTGCTGGTGGGCATCAAAAGCTATCAGCTGGATGAGCGAGTCCTAGCGGCGATCATCCTGCTCGACTGGGGCATCACCCTCTTCTTCCTACTAGAAATCGCCATCCGCTTCCTCGGCGAACACCGCAAGCGCGACTTCTTCAAATCCGGCTGGAACATCTTCGACACCCTAATCGTCAGCGTCAGCCTGATCCCGATCCAAGACAGCGAACTCGCCCTCCTCGGCCGCCTCATCCGCATCTTCCGGGTACTGCGCATGATCTCCATCATCCCCGAGCTGCGCATCCTAATGAACTCCCTGCTCAAAGCCCTGCCGCAGCTGGGCTATGTCTGCCTGCTCATGTTCATCATCTTCTACATCTACGCCGCCATCGGCACCAGCTTCTTCGCCCCCGTCAACCCCGCCCTCTGGGGCGACATCGCCCGCAGCCTGCTAACCCTGTTCCGGGTAATGACCTTCGAAGACTGGACCGACGTCATGTACGAAACCATGCGCATCTACCCGCTCAGCTGGCTCTACTACATCAGCTTCATCTTCCTAACCGCCTTCGCCTTCCTCAACATGATCATTGGCATAGTGGTAAAAGTCATCGAAGAAGAACAACGCACCGTCCAAGCCGAACAACAAGCCAAGACCGGCGAACCACAGCCGAGCCGCCGCCAGTTAGCCCAGCAGATCGCCGAACTACGCACCCTCATCGAACGCAAACTCTGAAAAGCCGCAAAAAAAATCACCGAAAGGCGGAACTTTCCCCCGATGGGGCACTCAAAGCAAGCGTGTAACCCCTTAGCGGTATGCAAATCCCCTATGCATGACCGCATTTCAAACCCGCCACCCCGGCGGGTTTTTTTTACCCCCAAAAAACCACCCCTCACCAAGCTGCCTCACCCCACCCCCATAATCGCTCAAATTTTACCCCGCCCGCGCCCCCACCATCCCTA
>JACONM010000034.1:98322-98468 GCA_014323765.1 Cellvibrionales bacterium
CCACCCCTCCCCCACAAAAAATAGTTGACAACCCCCCCGCCACTCCCATAATCGCCCGCCCCCCCCCGATACGGGCGAGAAAAACAAACCAAATCCCACCTAAAGGAGCCCAACCATGTACCGCTTCACCCTTCCCGCCCTATGTG
>JACONM010000034.1:98488-129618 GCA_014323765.1 Cellvibrionales bacterium
CCCCACCATCCCTACCCCACAAAAAATAGTTGACAATCCCCCCGCCACTCCCATAATCGCCCGCCCCCCCCCGATACGGGCGAGAAAAACAAACCAAATCCCACCTAAAGGAGCCCAACCATGTACCGCTTCACCCTTCCCGCCCTATGTGTAGCAGCACCGTCCCTATCTTTACTGGGCTGCATCTCCGTCCCAGTGAGCGCAGAGGAAAAGATCGAAAAATCTACCGAGTCTGCAAAAAGCGTAGAAAAAGATCACACCAAAGCAGTCCACTGGTACCGCCAAGCCGCCGAGCAAGGAGATGCCGCAGTGCAATCCATCTTAGGATGGATGTACTGGCACGGCGAAGGTGTAGAAAAAGACGACACCCAAGCACTCCACTGGTACCGCCAAGCCGCCGAGCAGGGAGATTCTCGAGCATTCCGATGGCTCCGTCAAGCCGCCGAGCAGGGGCACATTAAAGCGCAAGAACAACTAGATCGACTAGAGAGGTAGCGCACCGGCCCCCCATCGCAAAAACCGAATCTTTTAGTCTGCCCTAACACCGAAGACCGGGATATCCGCCTGCCACCCTAGCAGACATGAATTAACAGCAGTCGATCCCCACAGATTACCCCCCACTCCCCAAAAACCACCCCCCAAGCACCCCTCGCAGCTCCGCCACCCCTTCCCCTTTCAACGCCGAACACCCCTGCACCGTCGCCACCGCGCCCTCGCCCGCACCCCCCAAATCCCGCCCCGCAAACTCCCGCACCACCTCCCGCCGAACCCGCAAAACAGCCGCCTGCGCCGCCCCCCGCCCCAGCTTATCCGCCTTCGTCAGCACCAAATGCAGCCGCAACCCCCGCGCCACCGCCCAGCCGACAAAATGCCGGTCGCTCGCCTGCAACGGATGGCGAATATCCATCAGCAGCACACACCCGCACAGGCTCCGCCGCCCGTGCAAATACTCGCTCAAATGCCGCTCCCACTCACGCCGCACCGCCAGCGGCACCCGCGCAAACCCATAGCCCGGCAGGTCGACCAACCGATGCTCCGCGCCCAACGCAAAAAAGTTCAACAGCCGCGTACGCCCCGGCGTCTTGCTGGTACGCGCTAACTTAGACTGCCCGGTCAACCGATTCAGCAGGCTGGATTTGCCCGCATTAGACCGCCCCGCTAAGGCGATCTCCGCCCCCGTATCCGGCGGACACCGCTGCAAATCCGGCGCACTACCCAAAAAAACAGCGCGGGAAAAATCGAACTCGGCGGGCGCAGACATCGACAAACTCCAAAAATAAGGCACCCATAATAGCCGCTTCGCACCCAGATCTATGACCTCGCCGCCGCTATGGGGTACACTTCCGCCCCCCAGCGCAAACGAGCAGTTGGCCCACCCAATGCAACACTTTCCGCCAAATCGGCTGGCAGCCGCCGCGATAACCGCCACGCTACTAGCCCTCCCCGCTTTCGCCGCCGACCCCACCGGCGACCCTGCAGCCGGTGCCGCCAAAATCGCCGTCTGCACCGCCTGCCACGGCCAGACCGGGGTCAGCATCACGCCCATGTACCCCAACCTCGCCGGCCAGGGCACCAAATACTTGCACAAACAGCTGCGCGACATCCAAGCCGGCACCCGCCCGGTGGTGGAAATGACCGGCATGCTGGACGGCCTCAGCGACCAAGATCTGGCCGACATCGCCGCCTATTACGCCGTGCAAGAACCCGTCATCACCGGCAGCCAAGAAGTGGCGGACGCTGCCTACGGGCTAAGCGCGGCGGAGTTTCTGGCATTGGGCGAGCGCGTATTCCGCGGCGGCAACCTGAACACCGGCGTCGCCGCCTGCACCGGCTGCCATTCCCCCACCGGTAGCGGCAACGCCCCCGCCGCCTACCCCGCCCTCGGCGGCCAGCACGCCGACTACCTCATCAAACAGCTGAAAAATTTCCAGACCAACATGCGCACCAACGACGGCGACAGCCGCATCATGCGCGCCGTCGCCGCCCCCATGTCGGACTTGGAAATCCGCGCCGTCGCCAACTACCTAGCCGGCCTGCACGGAACGCCCGCCCCCTGAACACCCCACAGGTGCCATTCAATGAAAAACTTGCTACTCCCCCTGCTGCTTTTTAGCTTCGCCCTGCCGACCGCCGCCCAAGAAGCCCCCGACGGGTTTGTCGCCGGCAAGGATTACACCGAAATCCCGCGACCGGTGAAAACCGCCGACCCCACCAAAGTCGAAGTCGTCGAGGTGTTCTGGTACGGCTGCATCCACTGTTATCGGCTGGAGCCCGCCCTAGAAAGCTGGGCCGCCCGCCAGCCGGACGATGTCCACTTCCTGCGCCTACCCGCCATCTGGGCCAAGCCGATGGAGCTGCATGCCGCCATGTATTACACCAACCAAGTGCTCGGCCTCCACCAGCAAATGCACATGCCCATTTTCGCCGCCATGCACGAGCGCGAAAACCCCCTCAAAAGCGAGAAAGCCATCCTCAAATTTGTCGCCACTCAGGGCGTCGAAGACACCGAAAAATACGCCCGCACCCTCAGCTCCTTCGGCGTGTCCAGCCAAGTATTGCAAGCCAAATCCAAAATGGGGGCCTACCGCGTCAGCGGCACCCCGGCCCTAGTCATCAACGGCAAATACCAGCTAACCCCCGGCCAGGCCGGCGGCCCGCAACGCATGTTCGCAGTCGCCAACGCCCTCATCGCCCGCGAGCGCAAACAACTGGCTGCCCCCGGCCCCACACCAGAACCCGACCCCACACCAGCACCCCCCGCTCCCGCCCCTTCCTCTTAGGGTGCCGCCTTGCCCCCCCGCCTCCCATGTCCGTCCGCCAGCAGCTGGCCCCCTCGATCCGCCAGGCCCTAGCAGCCGCCGGGCTACCGACCGACACCGGCACCCACCTCAACCCCAGCGGTAGACCGGAGCTCGGCGACTACCAAATAAACGCCGCCCTAGCCGCCGCCAAAGCCCTCAAAGCCAATCCCAGAGAATTGGCCGCCCGCATCGTCGAAAATTTGCAGCTGGATGAAATCTGCGCAAAAGTCGAGATAGCCGGCCCCGGCTTCATCAACCTGCGCCTCAATAACCACTGGCTCGCTGACCATCTCGCCGCCACCGCCCGCAGCCCGCGTTTAGGACTGGCATCAGCGACCCCGCCGCAAACCATCGTCATCGACTATTCCTCGCCCAATGTCGCCAAAGAAATGCACGTCGGCCACATGCGCGGCACCATTTTGGGCGATGTGCTGGCGCGCATCCTAGAATTCCAAGGCCACCGCGTCATCCGCCAAAACCACATCGGCGACTGGGGCACCCAGTTCGGCATGCTGCTGGCCGAGCTGTCTGAATTGGCCGAGCAAACGGATGCCGCTGTGGCCCTAGCCGACCTAGAACAGTTCTACCGCCGCGCCAAAGTGCGCTTTGATCAAGACCCCGCTTTTGCCGCCCGTGCCCGGCAAAATGTGGTCCGCCTGCAGTCCGGCGATGCGGAATGCCTAGCACTCTGGCGGCAATTTATCGACATTTCCATGGCGCATGTGCAGGCGGTCTACCAAAAACTCGGCGTTACCTTGCGCCCGCAAGACACCCGCGGCGAAAGTGCCTACAACGCCGATCTGCCCGCAGTGGTCGCCGACCTGCAACGGCAATCGTTAGCGGTGGAAGATGCCGGGGCGCAAGTGGTATTTCTGCCCGAGCTGGCCGACAAAGACGGCACACCCGCCGCCTTTATCGTGCAAAAAGCCGATGGCGGTTACCTGTACGCCACCACGGATCTGGCCGCTTTGCGTTACCGGGCAAGCACCCTCAAAGCCGACCGCTGCCTGTACTTCATCGATGCCCGCCAGTCACTACACATGCAACAGCTATTCGCCACGGCACGGCGGGCCGGCTGGGTCGATGAGCGGGTGGAACTGACGCACTGCGCCTACGGCACCATCATGGGCAAAGACGGCAGACCCTTAAAAACCCGCTCCGGCGATACAGTCAAACTCATCGATTTGCTCGATGAAGCCATCCAGCGCGCCTATCGGCTGGTAGAGCAAAAAAGTCCGCATTTAAGTTTGGAAGAGAAAGATGAAGTTGCCAAAGCGGTGGGCATAGGCGCAATCAAATACGCAGATCTGAGCAAAACCCGCACTCAGGATTACCGCTTCGACTGGGATGCCATGCTCCGCTTCGAGGGCAACACCGCACCCTATTTGCAGTACGGCTACACCCGCATCATGAGCCTGCTGCGCAAGGCCGACACCGACCTCGATACGGCGTTGCATTTTACGCCAGCGATCGGCGAAGCCGAGCGGCCCCTGGCCCTAGCCCTCTGCCAATTCCCCGACGCGGTCGAGCAGGTGGTGGCGAAGGCCATGCCGCACGAGCTTTGCAATTATCTGTTTGCATTGGCCGGCCGCTTTATGGCGTTCTACGAAGCCTGCCCCATCCTCAAAGATTCAGTGACTTTGGAGACTCGCAACGCCCGCTTACAGCTGGCCGCGCTAACCGCCCGCACTTTGAATAGGGGGCTGGAATTTTTAGGAATCCGCACGGTCGAGCGCATGTGAGCAGCCCGCCTCGGCGGATCTAGACCGCCGCTTTAGACCGCCATGATCCCATCCATCTCCACCAGCGCACCCTTCGGCAGCTGCGCCACCCCAATGGCAGCACGCGCCGGGTAAGGCTGGGCAAAATGCCGCGCCATTATTTCGTTGACCGTGGCGAAATGACTCAAATCCGTCAGATAAATGTTCAGCTTGACAATATCCTGCAAGCCACCGCCCGCCGCCGCACAAACCGCCGCTAGGTTCTGAAACACCTGCTCAATCTGCGCCGCAATACCGCCCTCGACCAGCTGCATGCTGGCAGGCAACAGCGGAATCTGCCCCGACAAATAGACACTATTATGAACCTTGACCGCCTGCGAATAGGGCCCGATGGCAGCAGGCGCACGATCGGTGTTAATGGTGGCGCGATTAGGCATGATGGGGTTTCCTCGTGTAACATGTGAGAATCAAGGGGGACCTTGACTTGAATCTCGAATATCATACAATAGAAACTAGTTAATTACATATTTAGGTGAAAATTATCATGAGGACAGAGAAAGCTATTGAATGTGTAGACCTTACCTTCCTTGAAATAAAACTTCAAGAAATAGAAAGTAAAGTAAGAAATGAAAACCTGAAGCCTAAAAATGATCATTATACAAGATCATACCCTTCTCTGATCAAGGCTGTTCGTCGAATTAGAAGATGCAGAAAGCATCGTGATCTCGAATCTCTGCTTTTGATCGCACATGTCGCCTATGGATGGATGCCGACGATAATTAAATCAGATTTTAAGAATGAAGAAGCTTCTTTTCTTTGGAAAAAAATAGCATCGGCTTCAACGGATGATGAATTTTTATCGAAAATATCAAAATGCATCAACGATTCAATTATAGGAGCGAGTAAATTTTTGCATTTTATAAATCCAGATGAATATGCCATCTGGGATTCTCGCGTGTATCAATCAATTATACGCAAAAATAGTACATACACACCAAACAGAATAAATTGCTTTATTTTCTATACCAAAAAATTGCGCAAACTGAGCAAGGAATTTAAAGTGATGTGCTTCAAGCGCAGATTAAGGGCTTTGGGATATTGCGACAGAGATACCAGTCATTTAAGAGTGATCGAACTAATACTATTCCTGACATCTCCCTAAAGAAAAAATAAGATATTTTGTAAATCTAGGAATTCGCCCCGCGGCGCAGGGTTTTGACATACGGTTCCAGGCGGATGCGGCGCATTATATTGGCCAGATGGACGCGGTCGGTGACCCGCAGCATAAGTTTTAGTACGCTGAGGGTGGCCCCGCGCTCTTCGATGCTGATGTTGTCGATGCTGGCATCTTCGTTGGCGATGCGCGTCGCCAGCTGCGCCACTAGACCGCGGAACATGTCCACTTCCACCCGCAGTTCCACCTGAAATTCACCACTGACCTCGGCGGACCAAGCGATCGGCACACAGACCGCCGGGTCGTTGCGGAAGCGGCCGATGTTGTGGCATTCCTCGCGATGCACCACCAGCCCGCGCTCCGGGTTCAGATGGCCGCGGATAATATCGCCCGGAATCGGGTAGCAGCAGCGGCCAAAGTGGACCACCTGGCCCTCCGGGGAATCGATCACTATGGGCGAGAGAATCTGCGTTTTCAGCGCACCCGCCGCCGCTTCGCCGACCAGCAACTTGGCCACCGCCTGGGGGACAAGATTGCCGAGGCCGATCTGTTGCAAAACCTCATCGAAGGATTGCTGGCCGCCGTCGCACAATAGCTGCTCAATGCGCTGCGGGTCCAGCTGCTCGACGGTCATATTCAAATCGGCTAGGGTGCGGTTCAGCAGCCGCCGTCCGAGCGCGACCGACTCCTCATGCTGGCGATGTTTCAGGCTGTAACGGATGGCGATGCGCGCCCGTGCGGTGGTCGCAAAATCCAGCCAGCCTGGGTGTGGTTGCGCCTTGGCGGCGCGCAGCATTTCGACCATCTGCCCGCTTTCGAGTTTCTGTGACAAGGGCGCAGGCTGGTTGTTGATCTTGCAGCCGACCGTGCTGTCGCCGATGTCAGTGTGCAGCGCGTAGGCAAAATCCACCGCGGTCGCACCAGACGGCAACTCGATAATTTTGCCCTGCGGGGTGAACACATAGACCTCATCGGGAAACAGGTCGGTTTTGACATGCTCGATAAATTCCAGCGGGTCGCCGGCCTGCTGCTGCAATTCCAGCAGCCGCCGCACCCATTCATCGGCGCGGGTGGACACCGCAGCATTGCGGTTGTCCTTGTAAAACCAGTGCGCGGCGATGCCGAAGTTGGCCATGTCGTCCATGGCGCGGGTGCGAATCTGCACCTCGATGGGCACCCCGTGCATGCCGATCAGCACCGTGTGCAGCGATTGATAGCCGTTGGCTTTGGGGATGGCGATGTAATCCTTGAAGGTACCGGCCACCGGCTTGAACAGATTGTGCATGATGCCGAGAGCTTGGTAGCATTCGTCCACCTGCGTTACGCAGATGCGAAAGGCGAACACATCCAAAATGTCCTTAAACGCCAGCCCGCGATAGCGCATTTTCTGATAGATGCTGTACAGGTGCTTTTCCCGCCCCTGCACCTCGGCGGCGAAGTTTTCACGCTCTAGACGGTGCTCGATGGCCTCCTGAATCTCATCGGCCAGGCCCTTGCGCCCCCCTCGCGCCTGCTCCAGCGCGGCAGTCAGCCGCTCGGCGCGCATGGGGTACATGGCATGAAAGCCGAGGTCCTCAAACTCCATGCGCATGTCGTTAATGCCCAAACGCTGGGCGATCGGGGCGTAGATTTCTAGCGTTTCGCGGGCGATGCGGCGGCGTTTTTTGGCATCCAGCACACCCAGAGTGCGCATATTGTGCAGACGGTCGGCCAGCTTGACCAGAATGACGCGGATGTCGCGTGACATGGCCAGGATCATTTTCATGAAATTTTCCGCCTGCTGCTGCTCGGCGGAGCCGCCCTCCAAACGCCCCAGCTTGCTCACCCCATCGACCAAATCCGCGACCGTGGCCCCGAACTTTTTCTTCAGGTCCGCCTTGCTGACCGCGGTGTCCTCGATCACATCGTGCAGCAGGGCCCCTATCAGGCAATGGTGGTCCATGTGCATATCCGCCAGAATATGCGCGGCGGCTAGGGGATGAGTTACATAGGGTTCGCCGCTGAGTCGATACTGCCCCTGATGGGCCGCGGCGGCGAATTTATAGGCGCGGCGAACTTGGGCTACCTGCCTGTCGTTCAGATAGGTGGTGAGCCGCTCGGCCAGGTCATCGATGCCCGGCAAGGGGGGCTAGTCCTCGGCCCCCTCGCCGTCGGCCTCACCGAGGGGGGGCGCTTCGCTGGCGGCGGCGACCACCTCGCCCATGAGCGCGGCCAGCTCGGCATCCTGATCCAAAATCGGGTCGTCGAAGTCTGCCGTGGGCACATCCTCGAAGTATTGATCGTGATCTTCCTGCTCTAGGATGCTGGCATCGACCAATCCCTCGGCAATCTCGCGCAGTGCCACCACGGTCGACTTGTCGTTTTCCCAATCCAGCCCGGCCTCCTTGGTGCCGAGCATAAGCTGGCGGGCGCGTTTGCTACTCACCAGCACCAATTCAAAGCGGTTAGCGACCTTGTCGAGGCAATCTTCAACGGTAATTCGAGCCATTTTTACTATTCCAGAGGAAGTGAGACCAGCCGCCCCAATGATAATCGAGGGTGGCGACTAGCGGGAAAGAAAAGAGTGCATCATTCTAGCCCGTCGCCTGCCGCAAGACAAGATCGGAGTGAAGATAGCGGCGGGAGCAAGCTGTGCGGACCGCACAAGCGGGCATTGCGGGCGCAGGCACAGACACAAACACAGACACAGGCATTAGCCGCCGCTAGAGTCACCCAGTAACTCGCGCAACAGATTGCGCACCGCGGCCGGCGGTTGGGCGCGGCCCGGTTCCGCGACGGCCGCCTCTCCGCCAACAATCGCCGCCAGCTGCTGCAATGCTTGCTCGAAGTCGTCGTTCACGACCAAATAATCCGCCTCGCGGCAGTGCTGAATCTCGGCGCGAGCCTGGGCCATACGCGCCTCGATAACCTCCGGTCGATCCTGGCCGCGGCGGGTCAGGCGTTCGCGCAGGGCGGCCCGCGATGGCGGCAGGATAAAAATGCCGCAGGTTTGCGGCAATTTGCGCCGCACTTGAGCCGCACCCTGCCAGTCGATTTCCAAAATGAGATTACAGCCGCTGGCGAGCTTCTCCTGCACCCAGCCATTTGAAGTGCCGTAGCAGTTGCCGAACACCTCGGCGTGTTCCAAAAAATTCCCCGCCGCCGCCATCTGTTGAAAAGTGGCGCGATCGACAAAGTGATAATCCCGCCCATCGCGCTCGCCACTGCGCCTGCCGCGGGTGGTGTGCGAGACCGAAATACACAGGCCGGGCAGCCGCTCCACCAGAGCCTGCACCAAGCTGGTTTTGCCCGCCCCAGAGGGCGCGGAGAGGGTGAACAGCCTGCCGCCCATCGCGCAATTTACCTACCGCAAATTAAAGCGCACATACTAGCCGAGAGCCCGCCACACAGAAAGCCCGCCGCAGTCGTCTTGCTGTATAATGCCGCACTCTATTCCGCGCCCGCCGCCGCATCGCCATGTCCGACCAGCGCATCCTCGACCATCTGGAATCGCTCGGCATCCGCACCCCCGCCACCCTGATTTACAACCCCTCCTACGAGCAGCTTTACAACGATGAGACCGCCGCCCATCTAGAGGGCTACGAGCGCGGTCAGGTCTCGACGCTCGGGGCCGTCTGTGTGCAGACCGGCGAATACACCGGTCGCTCGCCGAAAGACAAATACATCGTCATGGACGCGACCACCCGTGACAGCCTCTGGTGGAACAGCCCCGCCGCGCCCAACGACAACAAGCCGATCACCCCTGAAGTCTGGCAATCGCTGAAACAATGCGTAGCCCGCCGCCTGTCCGGGCAAAAACTCTACGTGGTAGACGGCTTCTGCGGGGCCAACCGCGACACCGCCCTCAAAGTGCGCTTTGTGATGGAGGTCGCTTGGCAGGCGCATTTCGTCAAAAACATGTTCATCCGCCCCAGCGAGCAGGACCTGACGGACTTCGAACCCGACTTCGTGGTCATCAACGGCTCCAAGACCCAAAACCCCGACTGGCAGCAACAGGGGCTGAACTCGCCCACCTTCGTGGCCTTCAACTTCACCGAGCGCATCCAGCTGATCGGCGGTACCTGGTACGGCGGCGAGATGAAAAAAGGCATGTTCGCGGTGATGAATTACCTGCTGCCGCTGCAGGGTATCGCCGCCATGCACTGCTCGGCCAATGCGGGCGAGGCGGGCGATGTCGCCATTTTCTTCGGCCTGTCCGGCACCGGCAAAACCACCTTATCCACCGACCCCAAACGCGCCCTGATCGGCGATGACGAACACGGCTGGGACGATGCCGGGGTGTTCAATTTTGAAGGCGGCTGCTACGCCAAAACCATCGACCTCGACCCGGCGGCGGAGCCCGCCATCCACGCCGCCATCCGCCGCGATGCACTGCTGGAAAATGTGCCGCTGGATGCCGCCGGGGTCCCCGATTTCAGCGACCGCTCGCGCACCGAGAACACCCGCGTCTCCTACCCGATCCACCACATCGACAACATCGCCCGCCCCCATTCCAAAGCCGGCCACGCGCAAAAGGTCATTTTTCTCGCCGCCGATGCCTTCGGGGTGCTACCGCCGGTGGCATGCTTGGATGAAGCGCAGGCGCAATATCACTTCCTCTCCGGCTTCACCGCTAAACTGGCCGGCACCGAGCGCGGCATCACCGACCCCGTGCCAGTCTTCTCCGCCTGCTTCGGTGCCGCCTTCCTCACCCTGCACCCCACCCGCTACGCCGAACTATTAGCCCAACGCATGCGCACCGCCGGGGCCACCGCCTATCTGGTCAACACCGGCTGGAACGGCACCGGCAAACGCATCGCGCTGGCAGACACCCGCGCCATCATCGATGCCATTTTGGACGGGGCCATCGAATCCGCCCCCAAAGCACAGATCCCCATTTTCAACCTCAGCGTCCCCAGCACCTTGCCGGGGCTGGACAGTGCCATTCTCGACCCACGCTCCAGCTACGCCGACCCCGCCGAATGGCAGACAAAAGCCGAAAAACTAGCCGCCCTCTTCATCGACAACTTCCGCCAGTTCACCGACCGCCCCGAAGGCGCAGCCCTAGTCCCCGCCGGCCCGCAACTCCCTTAGATCCGCACCGGACAGCAACCATGGACATCAAAGCCTATATGCGCGAGACCGGCCAAGCGGTGCGCAGCGCAGCACGGGTCATGGCGGCGGCAGACACGGCGCAGAAAAACGCGGCCCTGCTGGCGATCGCCGAGCAGATCGATACCCGCCGCGCCGACATTGCCGCCGCCAACGAACAGGACATGCGCACCGGTCGCGAGCAAAACCTCACCCCGGCACTGCTCGACCGGCTGGAACTCAACGCGCCGCGCATCGATGCAATGATCGCCGGCCTCCAGCAGGTCGCCGCCCTGCCCGACCCAGTCGGCGAGATGACCGCCATTCGCCGCCGCCCCAGCGGCATTCAGGTGGGCAAAATGCGGGTGCCGCTGGGGGTGGTCGGCATCATCTACGAATCGCGCCCCAATGTGACCATCGATGCCGCCAGCTTGTGCCTGAAAGCCGGCAACGCCGCCATGTTGCGCGGCGGTAAGGAAGCGATGCATTCCAACCAGATGATCGGTCGCTGCATCGCCGCGGGCCTCGCCGAAGCGGGCTTACCGGAACAAGCGGTCGCGCTCATCGCCACCCCCGACCGGCAGGCGGTAAGCGAGATGGTCAGCATGCCGGAATATATCGATGTCATTGTCCCCCGCGGCGGCCCAGGGCTGATCAAGCGGGTGGCGGCGGACGCAAAAGTGCCGGTGATCAAGCATCTGGAAGGCATCTGCCACGTCTACGTAGATGATCAGGCGGATCTGGACAAAGCCGTCGCCGTCGCGCACAACGCCAAATGCCGCCGCTACGGCATCTGCGGGGCCATGGAAACCCTGCTGGTGGCACGCCCCATCGCCGCCGAATTCCTACCGCGCATCGCCGCCGAATACAGCCGCGAAGGGGTGGAAATGCGCGGCTGCCCGGCCACCGCCGCCCTCATCGAAGTGATACCCGCCACGGCAGAGGACTGGGCCACCGAATACCTTCTGCCGATCATCGCCATCCGGGTGGTGGACGATATGCAAACCGCCATGGCCCACATCGCCCAATACGGCTCCGGCCACACGGACGCGATCCTCACCGAAAACCACTCCCGCGCCATGCAGTTTCTGCGCGAGGTGGACTCCAGCTCGGTCATGGTCAACGCCTCGACCCAGTTCGCCGATGGCTTTGAATACGGCCTAGGCGCAGAAATCGGCATCTCCACCGACCGCATCCATGCCCGCGGCCCGGTCGGGCTGGAAGGGCTAACATCGCAAAAATGGGTGGTCTTTGGCGACGGCAACCTACGCCCCTGAGCACTCTTTGGATCGGGTTGGCTCCGCGCCTGTGCCGGTCGCGCCGCCTGTGCGGGCGATGAACCTCGGCATTTTCGGCGGCACTTTTGACCCGGTGCATCGCGGCCACCTCACCCTCGCCCGCCACGCCTTCGAACAGTGCGGGCTCGACCAGCTGCTGTTTGTGCCCGCCGGCTACCCGCCACACCGCCCCCCGCCGCACGCCAACGCCGCCCACCGCCAAGCCATGCTGGAATTGGCGATCGCCGATGAACCCCAATTCGCCATCTCCCCTTGCGAGCTGACCCGCCGCGGGCCAACGCACAGCATCGACACCCTAGCGCACCTCGCCGCCCGCCACCCCACCGCCACGCTATTTTTACTGCTCGGCGGCGATGCATGGCGCAGTTTCCGCCGCTGGCACCGCTGGGCGGATATTCTCGACATAGCACAGCTAGTGGTGCTCGACCGCGCCGCAACCGCAGGCCACGAACACCACGCCGACAAAAAACCCGTCGCCGGCCCCCCGGCGCAGTTTTTAAGCGGCCCCCCGCTCGCCATCTCCGCCACCGCGATCCGCGCCGCCCTCAAAGACCCAGCAAAAAACGCCGACCAGCTGCGCGCCTGGCTACCCGCCGCCGTGCTCGATTACATCGCCGCCCACCGCCTGTACCGCTAATGCCGCCCGCCCTAAACCAAATTTTGCTCGCCGCCCTAGAAGCCACCAAAGGCAGCGACATCCGCACCCTAGATGTGCGCGGACTGACCATGGAGTTCGATCATATGATCATCGCCACCGGTACCTCCCGCCGGCAGGTCGCGGCCCTGGCCGAGCGGTGCATGGAGCAAGCCCGCGCCGCCGGCCACCGCCCGCTGTCGACCGAGGGCTGGGAGGCGGGCGACTGGGTGCTGCTCGATTTTGGCGTCACCACCGTCCACCTGATGCAGCCGACCGCCCGCGCCTTTTACGACCTAGAGCGTCTCTGGACGCCCCCACAGACCGCCGCCGACCCCGCGGCAGCCCCCCCGTGAAACTAAAAATCATCGCGGTTGGCACCCGCCTGCCGGCTTGGGTGCAAGCCGGCATCGACCACTTTATGCGCCGCATTCAGCCCCTGCAGGCGATGGAAATGATCGAAGTGCCAGTGGCTAAGCGCAGCAAAAACACGGCACTCGCCCCGCTGCTGGCGGCGGAAGCCGACGCCATAGAACGCCACCTGAAAGGCCAAGAGCAGCGCATCGCGCTGGCGGTAGATGGGCGAGCTTGCAGCAGCGCGGACCTAGCCGCGACTCTGGCCGCTTGGCAAATGGCCGGGCGCGACACCGCCCTATTGCTCGGCGGCCCGGATGGCCTAGACCCGCGTTTTCTGGCCCACCGCTCGCAAACGCTAAGCCTGTCAGCACTCACCCTGCCTCACGCCTTAGCCCGCCTAGTCTTGGTCGAGCAGCTGTACCGCGCCCTGACGCTGGCCGCCGGCCACCCCTATCACCGCGCCTGAGACCCCACCCATGCGCCGCTTGAACCCAATCCCCCCGCCGCGGTCAGAAATACCATGAGCGACCGCCAAAAAATCCAACGCCTCGGCCACCAACAGGCCCTAGTGCGCCGCCGCCTGTGGATGCTGGCCAGCGTCCTAGCCATCATGCTGGGCGGCTTGGCGGCGCGTTTTTACAGCCTGCAAATCGGCCAGCATGAAAAGTTTGCCACCCTAGCCCACGAGAACCGGGTGCAGGTGCGCCCGGTGGCCCCGGTGCGCGGGCGCATCCTCGACCGCAACGGGGTGACGCTGGCTGAGAACCGCCCCAGCTACGGCCTCTCGGTGGTGCCCACGCAAGTGCGCGACATGCCGGCCTTGCTCGTCGCGCTGGATGAGTTATTGGGCCTCAGCGCGGCGGAATTGGCACAGTTCGCCGAACAACGCCGCCGCCCGCGCCGCTTGCACGAAAGCATCCCGCTGCGTTTCCGCCTGAGCGAGCGTGAGGTCGCCCTGCTGGCCGTCAATGAGCACCGCCTGCCCGGCATCCGGGTGCAGGTCAAGCTGCTGCGCCATTACCCCTTCGCGGCGCAATTTGCCCACAGCGTCGGCTACGTGGGGCGGATCGGCACCGCCGAGCAAGCGCGTATCGCCGCCGCCCGCTATCAGGGCACCCATGTGATCGGCAAAAGCGGCATCGAAAAACAGTACGAAGACCAGCTGCTCGGTCGCCCCGGCTACGAATTTGTGGAAGCTGATGCGCACGGCAACCGCCTGCGGGTGTTGCAGCGTCAAGATGCCACCCCGGGCAGCGACATCCAGCTGAGCATCGACAGCCGCTTGCAGCGCGAGGCACACCGCTTACTGGCCGGTCGCCGCGCCGCCTTGGTGGCCCTCAGGGTCGCCACTGGCGAGGTGCTGGCCCTGGTCAGTGTGCCGAGCTACGATGCCAACCTGTTCGTCACTGGCATCAGCCACGCCGACTACGATGCGCTGCTCGCCCACCCCGACCGCCCACTGTTCGACCGCGCCCTGCTTGGGCAGTACCCGCCCGGCTCCACCATCAAGCCGCTGTTTGCGCTGGCCGGGCTGGCCGGCGGGGTGGTGGATGCCGCGACCGAGATCGACGACCGCGGCAAGTTTCAGCTGCCCGGCGAGCTACGCATCTACCGCGACTGGAAGCGCGACGGCCACGGGCGAGTCAACTTGCACACCGCCATCGAACAATCCTGCGACACCTATTTTTATCACCTCGGCCATCAAGGCGGCATCGATCTGCTCAGCGACTACGGGCGCCGCTTCGGGCTGGGGGTCAAAACCGGCTTGGATATGCCCGCCGAGGAGGCCGGCCTAATGCCGACTCGCGCTTGGAAGCAGACGGCGCGGCAGTTGCCCTGGTTTCCGGGCGACACCATCAACGCGGTCATCGGTCAGGGTTTCAGCCTAGCCACCCCCATGCAGCTGGCGCAAATGACCGCCAACCTAGCCCGTCGCGGGCACAGCATCCGCCCGGCGTTGCGCCTGCCGCCACCGGGGACGGCAGCGGTGCGCGAGCAGCTGGTGGACCTAGATCCGGCGCACTGGGATCTGGTGTGGGGGGCCATGCAGGCGGTGGTGCATGCCCGGCGCGGCACGGCCGCCTCTCTGGGGCGTGGCATGGCGTACCGCATGGCCGGCAAAACCGGCACCGCGCAGGTGGTGGGCATCGCCCAAGATGGCGAGTACGATTCGGCGCAGCTGACCGAATTCCAACGCGACCACGCCCTGTTCGTCTCTTTTGCGCCGGCGGAGGCCCCGCAGATCGCCATCGCCGTGATTGTCGAAAACGGCGAGGTCGCCGCCGCGCTGGCCGCCCCGGTGGCGCGTCGCCTGACCGATATTTGGCTGGGCCACGCGCCGCCCAATCTGAATTTGGAGGCCCGCGGTGGACTCTGATTTTTACCGCCGCCTGTCGGAGTGGGCCACCCCCGGGGACAGCTCGCGCCGCGCTTGGCTGGTGCAGCGTCTGCACCTAGACCTGCCCCTGCTACTGATCGGTTTGGTCCTCTTCGCCGGCGGCGCAACGGTGCTCTACAGCGTCGATGCCGGTGGCGGCTACCTGCGGCAGCAATTCGTATTTTTGGGGCTGGGGCTGGTCAGCATGTTGGTGGTGGCGCAGCTGCCGCCGGACCTGCTGCGCCGCTGGGCCCCGCTGGCGTATTTCGGCAGCTTGGGGCTATTGGTGGTGGTGTTGTTAGTCGGGGTCAGTGCCAAGGGCGCACAGCGCTGGCTGGATTTGGTGTACTTGCGCTTTCAGCCAGCGGAGGTGGTCAAGCTGGCCCTGCCATTGATGCTGGCCGCTTACTTGGGCGACCGCGCCATGCCGGTGCGCTTCCATCATCTGCTGGCGGCCCTTGCGCTGCTTGCCCTGCCGGTCGGGCTGATTCTGTTGCAGCCGGACCTCGGCACCGCCATTCTGGTGGCCTGCATCGGGCTGGCGGTGCTCTTTCTGGCCGGGTTGGGCTGGCGGTATATTTTGGCCGCCGCGCTGACGCTGCCCATTCTGGCCGGGTTCGCTTGGTTGCGCCTGCTGCACGACTATCAAAAACAGCGGGTGCTCACCCTGCTCAACCCGCAGGAAGACAAGCTGGGCGCAGGCTGGAACATCATTCAGTCGAACATCGCGATTGGTTCCGGCGGCTGGACGGGCAAGGGCTGGCTGGCGGGCACCCAAGCGCGGCTGGATTTTCTGCCTGAGAGCCACACCGACTTCATCATCGCCGTGCTGGCCGAAGAGTTCGGCCTGCGCGGGGTGTTGTTGTTATTGGCCGGCTATAGCCTGCTGTTTGCACGCGGCATGTGGATCAGCTACCACGCCAAAAACAGCTTCAGCCGCCTGCTGGCCGCGGCCCTGACCTTCGCCCTGTTCGCCTATGTTTTTGTGAACATGGGCATGGTGTCGGGCATCCTGCCGGTGGTGGGCGTGCCCCTGCCGCTGGTCAGTTACGGCGGCACCTCGCTGATCGCAACCTTCATTACTTTTGGTATGCTTGTGGCGATTGCCCGCGAGCGCGAAGATCTGTACGCCAAATAGCCTTAAACCCATGAACTGTCCCTTCATCCGCAACGCATTCCGCCCCCGCCCGTCCCTCTGGTGCGGGCTGCTGGTCACCCTGTTGGCCGGCTGCTCGCTCGCGCAGGCCGACTATTCCACCCACCCGCAGGCGCAGGCGTTCATCGCGGAAATGGTGGAAAAAGAGGGCCTCGACCGCACGGCAGTGCAGGCCCTCCTAGCGCAAGCCAAGCGTCAGCAAACCGTTATCGATCTAATGAGCCGCCCGGCGGAAAAGACCTTGACCTGGGGCCCCTATCGCGACATTTTCGTACAGCCCGATCGCATTCAGGCTGGCGCACAGTTTTGGCACACCCACCGAGCGGTGTTGCGCGAAATGGAGGCGCACTACGGGGTGCCGCCAGAAATTGTGGTCGCCATCATCGGGGTGGAAACTTTCTACGGGCGCATCACCGGCAATTTTCGGGTGCTGGATGCGCTCGCCACCCTCGCCTTCGACTACCCGCCACGCGCCAAATTTTTCCGCTCCCAGCTCAAGCATTTTCTACTGCTGGTGCGGGAGCAAAATAAAGACCCGCTGGCCTTCAAAGGCTCCTACGCCGGAGCCATGGGGCTGGGGCAATTTATCCCGAGATCCTATCGCAACTACGCGGCCAATTATCGCGATGATGGCTTTATTGACCTCTGGGACCCGCAGGATGCCATTTGGAGCGTCGCCAATTATCTGACCGCCCCCGAGCACGACTGGCGCCGGGGGCAACAGATTGCCCTGCCGGCGCGGCTCACCGGGCCCCTCACAGACGCGGCGCAGGCGGCCCTGTTTAACGGCAAACTCAAGCCAGAGCTCAGCCTAGCGGCATTGCGCACTCTCGGCATCGCCGCCACGGTCAAAGTGCCCGATGACCGCGCCCTAGCCACGCCCATACTTCTGAACGGCCACAATGGCCCCGAATACTGGCTGGGGTTGCACAATTTTTACGCGCTCACCCGCTACAACCACAGCCAGCTGTACGCCATGGCCGTCCACGATCTGGCCGCCGCGGTGCGCACCGCCTACGCCGACCGCCGCTAACCCATGGCGGGGGCCCGCACTACCGCAGCACTGTTGATCGCCTGGCTGCTCGGCGGCTGTGCGAGCCAAGCGGTGCCCGTACAGGACGGCGCGCCGCACACCCCGGTCGATCTTGCCGCCATCGAATCACGCCAACCGCACCCGGTCACCCGCACTCGCGCCGGCAATTCCAGCCCCTACAGTCTGTTCGGCCAAACCTACGAAGTCCTACCCGCCAGCGACGGCTTTGTGCAGGAAGGGCTGGCCTCTTGGTATGGGCGCAAATTCCACGGGCGACCGACCGCCACTGGCGAACCCTTCGATATGCATGCCCTGACCGCCGCCCACCGCACCCTGCCGCTGCCCACCTATGCGCTGGTGACCAACCTAGAAAATGGCCAGTCCGAAGTGGTGCGCATCAACGACCGCGGCCCCTTCCACGCCGAGCGCATCATCGACCTGTCCTGGGCCGCCGCCGCCAAGCTGGGCTTTGCCGGGCAGGGCACGGCGCGGGTGCGGGTGGTGGCCCTCGATAAAGACAACCCGCAAATTACCCTCGCCGCATTGCGCAACGACTCAGCACCCGCCACACCGACCGCCCGAGCGGCAGACCCACCGCCCGCAACCGCCGCCGAACCTGCCGCCGGGCAAAAGTACTATCAGATAGCCGCCTTCGCCGAGCATGCCAATGCCGCCGCCTTCGTCGCCGATCTGGAACACTTCACCAAATTCCCAGTGCAGCTGAACGAAGCGGACGATGACTCCGCCGCCCGCTTCCGGGTGCTGGCCGGCCCGCTGACCGCCGCGGACGATGCCCATGCGCTGGCCCTGCGGCTGAAGTTTGCCGGCATCGCGCCCGGCTTCATCGTGCAGCTCCCCACAGACCCACCCCCCGCCGAACCCCTCGCCCCCGCCGCAGATTAGCAGGCGCATTCTGCTACCATTGGCCCCTTGCCGCGCAACCCCCATAACGCCGCCCCGCCCATGCTTTTCCGCCTCGCCAGATTTAAGCCGGCCAGCGCAACGCTGCCCAACATTGGGCGGTTAGCCGCCCTGCCCCTCGCCCTGTTCGCCCAGATCGCGCTGGCGCAACCACTGATCCCCGCCGCCCCCAAGCTGGCCGCCGAGGCATGGTTCCTGATGGATGCCACCACCGGCACCGTACTGGCGGAACACAACGCCGACATCCCTCTGCCGCCCGCCAGCCTAACCAAAATGATGACCACCTACATCGCCTCCAGCGAGATCGCCGCCGGTCGCCTAACCGAACAACAGCCCGTGCGGGTCAGCGTCAACGCCTGGCGCAAGGGCGGCAGCAGCAGCGGCGGCTCCACCATGTTCCTGCCGCCAGAGGAAGATGCCCTAGTCATCGACCTGTTGCGCGGGGTGATCATCCAATCCGGCAACGATGCCGCCATCGCGCTGGCCGAGCAGATCAGCGGCGACGAAGACACCTTCGCCAAGCAAATGAACCAACAAGCCGCACGGCTCGGCATGCGGGCGACTCACTTCACCAACGCCACCGGCCTGCCCGCCCCCGCCCACCGCAGCACCGCCCGGGATCTGGCGCGCCTAGCGCAGGCGGTGATCGCCGACCACCCAAAACACTACGCCCTCTACGCCGAGCGCGAGTTCAAATACAACGGCATCAGCCAGCCGAACCGCAACAGCCTGCTGTGGCGCGACGCATCGATCGACGGCCTAAAAACCGGCCACACCGAGGAAGCCGGCTACAGCCTAGTGGCCTCCGGCGAGCGCGATGGCATGCGGCTGATCTCCGTGGTATTGGGCACCCGCAGCGAACAGGCGCGGGCCGCCGCCTCACAAAAACTGCTGGCTTGGGGGTTTCGCTATTACGTAACCCATCGTCTGTACGGTGCCGAAGAGATCCTCGCCCGCGAGCGGGTCTGGCAGGGGCGGCAACGCGAAGTGCCGTTAGGCCTCGGGCGCGAGCTCTACCTGACCATTCCGCGTGGCGCGGCAGACCTGCTCACCGCCAGCATCGCGGTGCCGCCAGTGCTCAAAGCCCCCCTAGCCGCAGGCGAACAGATCGGCACCCTCGGCATCGACTATCAGGGCGAGCAAATCCTAGCGGAGCCGCTAGTGGTCATGACCGCAGTGCCGCAGGCGGGCTTCTTCGGTCGCCTGTGGGACGGCCTCAAGCTGTTCCTGCTGCGATTATTCGGTTAGCCCCCACCGTGGACGACTCGCCCCCGCGCATCGCCTTCCCCTGCCCGGATTACCCAATCAGCATCATGGGGCGCAGCGGGGCCGCTCTCCGCGACCATGTGTTGGCAACCCTCGCCGTACATGCGCCCGGCTTTGACGCAGCCAACCTGCGCATCCAGCCCTCCCGCGGTGGCAAATATCAGGCACTGCGAGTGCGCATCACCGCCACCGGCGAACCACAGCTACGCGCCCTGCACCGCGCCCTGCAAGCCAGCGATCTGGTCAAAATGGTGCTCTAACCCATGGCCGGACCGGGTGTCCACCCGCTTTGCGTCCGCCATTTAGGGCTCTGCGCCTACGCCCCGGCGCAACAAGCCATGCAAGCCTTCAGCGCCCAGCGCACCGCCACCACCACGGACGAAATCTGGCTGCTGGAACACCCGCCGGTCTACACCCAAGGCCGCGCCGGTCGCGCCGAACACCTTTTCAATGCCGGCTCCATACCGGTGCTACCGAGCGAGCGCGGCGGACAAATCACCTACCACGGCCCCGGCCAGCTGGTCTGCTATTTGCTGCTCGACATCCAACGCTTATCGCTAGGGGTACGCGGGCTAGTCAGCCTGATCGAAGCCGCGCTCATCGCCACCCTCGCCGCCTGGGGCATCCCCGCCACCGCCCGCCGCGATGCCCCCGGCGTCTACGTCGGCCAAGCAAAAATTGCCGCACTGGGACTGCGAATCCGCCGCGGATGCTGCTCGCACGGTCTCAGCCTGAATGTGAATATGGACATGGCCCCCTGGGCCGGCATCAACGCCTGCGGCCTAGGGGTGGCGGTAACGCAAATGGCCGAACACCTAGACCGCCCCCCCCCGCTCAGTGAGATAGCCGCCGCGCTGCTCGCTCAGCTAGTGCAACGGCTGGGCTATACTGCGGTGCGCACGGGTGCGGCGCGGCTGCCCCTCCATTCAGACCATCCAAATCCCTCAGATCCCAAGCCATGACCGAATCAAGCCACCCCGCCAGCGTCCCCGCCCCGCCCCGCCGCTCCACGCGCCCGCCAGCGGGGGTCAAATTGCGCGATGCCGACAAACTGCGCTTCATCCCGCTGCGCCCCGAAGAATCCACGCCGCTACGCAAACCGGATTGGCTCCGCATCCGCGCTGGCGGCAACGCCAAGGTGGCGCGCATCAAATCGATCCTACGCGCCCATCGGCTGCACACCGTGTGCGAAGAAGCCAGCTGCCCGAATCTGACCGAATGCTTCAGCGGTGGCACCGCCACCTTCATGATAATGGGCGAGATCTGCACCCGCCGCTGCCCCTTTTGCGATGTCGGCCACGGCAAACCCCTGCCGCTCGACCCCAACGAACCGACCCAGCTCGCCGCCGCCATCGCCGAACTGCAACTCAACTACGTGGTCATCACCTCGGTCGACCGCGACGACCTGCGCGATGGCGGCGCGGCGCACTTTGCCGCCTGCATTCGCGCCATCCGCGCCCAAGTGCCGGGCATCCAAATCGAAATCCTCACCCCCGACTTCCGCGGCAGGCAGCCCCCCGCCCTAGAGATTCTCAGCCGCACCCCGCCGGACCTGTTCAACCACAATTTAGAAACCGTGCCCCGCCTCTACCGCCAAGCCCGCCCCGGCGCCAACTACGCCGAATCACTCGCCCTATTGCAACAATACAAGCAACGCAACCCAGCGGTGCCCACCAAATCCGGCCTCATGGCGGGCCTCGGCGAGACTCGCGAAGAATTACTGCGCACTTTCGCCGACCTGCGCGCCCACGGAGTGGAAATGCTCACCCTCGGCCAGTATCTGCAGCCATCCAAAGCGCATTACCCGGTGCAACGCTACCTGCACCCCGACGAGTTCGCCCAATACGCCGCAGAAGCCCGCGCCCTCGGCTTTACCCAGGTAGCCGCCGGCCCCCTAGTACGCTCTTCCTACCACGCCGACCAGCAAGCCAGCGGTTTTACAACCAGAGACAGAATAAATAATGCCAAACCCAAAAACCAAGCCAGCTAAACAAAACTGGGCCAACCGCACCCTATATCACGGCGACAACCTCCCCTTCTTAAGAGCAATGAATTCGGAATCGGTGGACCTAATCGCCACCGACCCACCCTTCAACAAAGGCAAAGACTTCCACGCCACCCCCGACAGTCTAGCAGCAGGCGCGAAGTTTCAAGACCGCTGGTCATGGGAAAAAGACGTTCACCAAGATTGGGTGGACCAGATAACGGACGACCATCCCCGCCTGATGGAAGCCATTGCAAGTGCCCGTAACGCCCACAGCGACAGCATGGGGGCCTATATTTGCTTCATGGCGGTACGGCTATTAGAAATGCAACGCCTATTATCACCGACCGGCTCCATTTATTTGCACTGCGACCCCACCGCCAGCCATTACCTAAAAACCGCGCTGGATGCCATTTTTGGATGGAAGCAATTTAGAAATGAAATTGTTTGGTATTACAAAAACGCATCCCGCGGCAAGAAAAAATTAGCAAAATCCCACGATGTAATTTTTTGGTACACAAAAACCAACCAATATGTATTTAATCGAGCCGACATTTTGGCTCCATTTACCAGCGGAATGACCGCCTGGCGATATAAACGCGGCGGCCAGTCGGGCAAAGAAATGCCAAAAGGCAAAACCCCAGACGATGTAATTACGCTGCCATCCCTAAACACCATGGACAAAGAACGCACCGGCTTCCCCACACAAAAACCCCTAGCCCTTTACGAACGATTTATCAAAACTTCCTCCAACCGGGGGGACATAGTGCTAGACCCATTTTGCGGCTGTGCGACTACTCTTGTTGCCGCCGAAGGATTGCAACGGCAATGGGTCGGAATAGATATATGGAAAGGCGCGCATAAGCTGGTTAATAAGCGCATGAGTGATATGTCAAAATTCTTCGATAAAAAAAGCATCACTTTCACCAATGCCCCACCCACTCGATTCGGAGCGCAGTGGGCCTTTTCAGACGGCAGAATAAAGCAAAATTCTGGTTGGGATAATAGGCAACGAGTAGTCTAGGCGCAACCTCAGATCGGATATCTCATTTAGGGTGAATGGGGCCAGCATCCGTAGGTAGGGAACCTAGCAAGCCCTCAACCTGAGCACTCACCTCGCTTTCGACGTAACCTGCCAACAAAATCTCAATGAGCTTTCCGAAGGCTTCATCACTTAGCGCATGCTGTTGGCGAGCCTTAAGTAACTCAGCAATAGCTTCGCGAAGACTAGCCCGGGCCGCGCTGTGGAATGCTAGGTTATATCTTTGCCGTGCCTCCTCAATTCTCGCCTGCGCATGCGTTGAGCGACCGCTGACCTACGCCTACGAGGTGTCTGGCGTTGCTTCTCGCCTGCGCATGCGTTGAGCGACCACCGCCTCGTGACATTAAGTCGGCGGAAGCAATGGCGGACCTACTTTGAGTTGGGGTAGAAAACATGAACACTTTAAGCCTCTTCGCTGCAATACTCATTCAACCTGTCGGCACTGATTCTCTCGTTTTCTAGGACTCGGCACCGTCTCCCGGCTTTGCGGTGCCTTTCATAACTTGACCAAACCAAGATGTGTCTGAAAACTCGCCTTTCAACAGTGTTCGCAAAATGTGAGAGATACCCAACAGTGCCGCAACGAACATGATGGATTGCCACCACCCTAGGCTAATGAGTGTCAGGGACGTGCCCACTATTAAAACAATACCAAGAACCGCCGCAAAAAGCATTCCCAACCGCTCGGTGTTGTTCTCAAGCACCGTTTGATCTCGCCTGTCATTGGCTATTTGTTGCGCAAGCTCAGGGTGGCTATCAGCCAGTTTTCTTAGTTCGGCGATGTCATTCGGTTGAAGATGGAGGTCGCCCTTTACGTTCAGGTTCAAACGGTTTGGTGCGCGATTGCCATTCTGAGGGCCATCATTGCCCAACGACTTACTGGGAACGCTGGACACCACCGCTACCGCTTTGTTCGGCTGGTGAAGAAGAGGGGGTGGATATCCTGAGCTTTGCCGCCTTGGAATCGAGTATTTTGCTGGCGACTCGGCGCAGCGGCTTGAGTTGCAGCACCTCGTCAACACCCCGGGCGAATGCGCCCGAATCGATTTTAACCGCGTTTTCCATGATTGACTCTCCAAGTTGTTGAGATTGCGCATCCGCCTGTACGGCTCTGCACCAGTCTTCGGTTGTGGAATCCGTCCGCCAAGCAGTCGGATGGCCCCACCCACACACCATGCCTCACCAGACCAACAGAATAAAACAAACCCCCCGCCAAGGCAACCGGAACGATCAACGCCAGCAAGCCGACCGCCACGCCAGCACCTTCTTCAGCAGATCCGCGATGCAATACCTACTGAAATTGCCAATGGGAGAAATGAGGGAACCGTGCGCAATTCCCTTTACTCGCCGCCGCCGCTAGGCGAGAATGCGCCGCCTGTCCTCGCGCTTTGAATCCCCCTGAAACCTACCATGCCCGCCCCCCGCAAAACCCTAGCGAACGCCATTCGCGCCCTGTCCATGGATGCCGTGCAAGCCGCCAACAGCGGCCACCCGGGTGCCCCCATGGGTATGGCCGACATCGCCGAGGTGCTCTGGAACGACCACCTCCGCCATAGCCCGCAACACCCCGCCTGGCCCAATCGCGACCGTTTTGTACTGTCCAACGGGCACGGCTCCATGCTGCTCTACGCGCTGCTGCATTTGAGCGGCTACGGCCTGCCCATGGCCCAAATTCGCCAGTTCCGCCAGCTGGGCTCGCAAACGCCCGGCCACCCGGAATACGGCGACACGCCGGGCGTAGAAACCACCACCGGGCCGCTCGGCCAAGGGCTGGCCAATGCGGTCGGCTTTGCGCTGGCGGAAAAAACCCTCGCCGCGCAATTCAACCGCCCGCTCGAAGGCGCATCAGACAACGCCCCGCTCATCGACCACCGCACCTTCGTATTCGCCGGCGACGGCTGCCTGATGGAAGGCATCTCGCACGAAGCCTGCTCACTGGCCGGCACCCTAGCCCTCGGCAAATTGCTGGTCTTCTACGATGACAACCGCATTTCCATCGATGGCGAGGTCAGCGGCTGGTTCACCGATGACACCGCCGCCCGCTTTGCCGCCTACGGCTGGCAGGTTCTGCCCAATGTCGACGGCCACGACCCGACGGCCATAAACCGCGCCATCGAAGCCGCCCTAGCCGACCCCACCCGCCCCAGCTTGCTCTGCTGCCGCACCACCATCGGCTACGGCGCACCCAACAAACAGGGCACCGCCGACTGCCACGGTGCCCCCTTAGGCGACCAAGAAATCGCCGCCGCCCGCGCCGCCCTCGGCTGGCCCCACCCGCCCTTTGTGATCCCCGCTGAGATCTACGCCGGCTGGAACGCCACCGAGCGCGGCACCCAGCTGGAAGCCGATTGGCAAGCCCGCCGCAAAGCCTACGCCGCGCAATACCCCGTACTCGCCGCCGAATTACAACGCCGCCTCAAAGGCGAACTGCCCGCCGACTTCGCGCAAAAAGCCGCCGACTACATCGCCCAATGCCAAGAAGCAGGCGAGAAAATCGCCACCCGCAAAGCCTCGCAAAACGCGCTCAACGCCTACGCCCCCCTGCTGCCAGAATTACTCGGCGGCTCGGCAGATCTAACTGGCTCCAACCTAACGCTCTGGTCCGCATCCGTCCCCATCTCCACCGCCACCCCCGCCGGCAACTACCTCTATTACGGGGTGCGCGAACACGCCATGACCGCCATCATGAACGGGCTGGCATTGCACGGCGGCTTCATCCCCTACGGCGGCACCTTCCTAGTTTTTATGGACTACTGCCGCAACGCCACCCGCTTAGCCGCGCTCATGCGCCAGCGCAGCATTTTCGTCTTCACCCACGATTCCATCGGCCTCGGCGAGGACGGCCCCACCCACCAGCCGGTCGAACAACTCGCCACCCTCCGCGCCACCCCCAACATGCAAACCTGGCGCCCCTGCGATGCAACGGAAACAGCCGTTGCCTGGCGCGCCGCGCTAACTTATACCGGCCCCAGCGCATTGGTGCTCAGCCGCCAATCCCTACCGCCCCAGCCCCGCAACCTGCAACAGCTGGCAGCGATCGAGCGCGGCGGCTATGTGCTGGTCGATGCGGCAGATCCACAGCTGATCCTGCTCGCCACCGGCTCCGAGGTCGAAATCGCCGTACAAGCGGCGCAAACATTGACCGCGCAATCCATCGTCGTGCGCGTGGTCAGCATGCCCTGCGCAGAAGTTTTCGCCGCCCAAGATGCCGCCTACCGCGAATCGGTGCTACCAAACGCCATCCGCGCCCGGGTCGCCATTGAAGCGGCGCACCCAGACTACTGGCACCGCCACATCGGGCTCGATGGCCGGGTACTAGGGCTGGCGAGCTTCGGAGCCTCGGCCCCCGGCCCCCAGCTATTCGACCAATTCGGCTTCACCGCCGCTAACCTAGTCGCGCTGGCGCACGAATGCCTAGATGTTCAAACAGTCGCCAAATAGCCCGCTAACAGTGCCCGCCGCCGCAACCCCCACCGAAACCCCCGCAACCACCCCAGTCGCCATCAACGGCTTCGGGCGCATCGGACGCTGCCTGCTCCGCGCCCTAGTCGAATCCAATCGCCGCGATCTAGAAGTGCGGGCGATCAACGAACTGGCAGATCCGGCCACCATCCGCCACCTAACCCAATACGACTCCACCCACGGGCGTTTCCCCGGCCCCGTAGATCTGGAACCAGCCACGCCGACAGGCCACGCACTCCGAGTCAACGACCACACCATCCGCCTGCTAAATCAGCCGCAGGTCGCCGCCTTACCCTGGCGCGAACTAGGGGTGGAGATGGTGTTCGAATGCAGCGGCAGCTTCACCGACCGCAAAACCGCCGCCCAACACCTCGCACAGGGCGCGCAGCGAGTGCTATTTTCCCAGCCCGCCGACCGCGACCTCGATGCCACAGTGGTCGCCGGCGTCAACCCGGGCACCCTCAAGCCGCACCACCGCATCGTCTCCGCCGCCTCCTGCACCACCAACGCCATCACCCCGGTATTACAAACCCTGCACCGCACTCTCGGTATAGAATCCGGGCTACTCTGCACCCTGCATGCGGCCATGCACGACCAGCCGGTCATCGATGCCTACCACCACACCGACCTGCGCAAAACCCGCGCCGCCTTTGAATCTATGATTCCAGTCGACACCGCCTTAGCCGCCGGCATCGGGCGCATCCTGCCGGAACTGGACGGACGCCTCGCCGCCCGCGCCATCCGAGTGCCGCTCGCCAATGTGTCCGCCATGGATGCCACCCTCCAACTACGCCGCACAACCACCGCCGCCGACCTAAACCAAATCCTGCAACAGGCCGCGGCGGAACAGTACCCCGGCCTGCTCGGCTACACCGAAGAGCCACTGGCCTCCTGCGACTTCATCCACGACCCGCACTCCGGCACCGTCGATGCCAGCCAAACCACAGTGGTCAACGGGCGGCTGGCAAAACTGCTAATCTGGTTCGACAACGAATGGGGCTACGCCTGCCGCCTAATCGATGTTGCCACCCTCTGGTTAGCCACCGCTAAAAACCCCCAAAAAGCCCCCCTGACAAGGGGGGTTGGGGGGTTTCCAAGTGCCCCGCACCCCCCACCCGCCAAATAAAAATGCGCCACCTCACCGACCTAAATATCGCCGGCCAGCGAATCCTGCTGCGCCAAGACCTCAATGTGCCGCTAACCGCCGGCCAAATCACCTCCGACGCCCGCCTACGCGCCGCCCTGCCCAGCATCCGCCAAGCCTTAGACGGCGGCGCAAAAGTGATCCTACTGTCCCACCTCGGTCGCCCCACGGAAGGCCAATACGCCCCCGAATTTTCCCTGCGCCCGGTCGCCGACTATCTGGCCGCCGCCCTCAAAATGCCCGTGCCCCTCGTCGCCGACTGGCAAAACGGCACCCCAGACGCGCCCCTAATACTGTTAGAAAATGTCCGCTTTAATCGCGGCGAGTCCGCCAACGATACCGCCCTCAGCCAAGCCTACGCCCGCCTCGGCGATATTTTTGCCATGGATGCCTTCGGGTCCGCACACCGCGCCCACGCCTCCACCTGCGGAATAGCGCAACATGCCCCGCTCGCCTGCGCCGGGCCACTCCTCGCCGCCGAACTGAAGGCCCTAGATCGCGCCCTGCACCAGCCCGCCCGCCCCATGCTGGCGATCGTCGGCGGGGCCAAGGTTTCCACCAAACTCGGCGTATTGGAAAGCCTAGCGAACCAAGTCGACCAGCTAATCGTCGGCGGCGGCATCGCCAACACCCTCCTCGCCGCCGCTGGCCACCCGGTGGGCCGCTCCCTCTGCGAGACCGCCATGCTCGAACAAGCGCACAGTCTGCTACAACGTTGTACTATTCCCCTGCCGACCGACGTGGTGGTAGGCACCGATCTCACCGCCGATGCCCCGGCCACAGTCAAACCAATCGCCGCCGTCGCCCCCACTGACAGGATCCTCGACATGGGCCCACAAACACGCACCGCTTTTGCCCAGATAGTCGCCAAAGCCAAAACCATCCTCTGGAACGGCCCACTCGGTGTCTTCGAATTGCCGCAATTCGCCGCCGGCACCGAATCGCTGGCGCGGGCGATCGCCGCCAGTTCGGGCTTTTCTATCGCCGGCGGAGGCGATACTCTAGCGGCCATCGACCAGTTCGGCATCGCCCCGCAGATCTCTTACATCAGCACCGGCGGCGGAGCCTTTCTGGAATACGTGGAAGGCCGCCCCCTGCCGGCGGTGCAGGCACTCGCCCAGCGAGCCAGCAACTAACCCCAGAAACTAACCAACGCAATCAGGAGAAACGCCATGAACCAACAAACCGAAGACCGCGAACAACAGCGCGAAAGAATAGCCAGCGGCCAAGGCTTCATCGCCGCCCTTGATCAGAGCGGCGGCAGCACCCGCGCGGCCCTAGAACGCTACGGCATCCAACGCATCTCGCAGGGCGAGGACGCGGTCATGTTCATCATGGCCCACCACATGCGCATCCGCATCGTCGCCAGCCCCGCCTTCGATCACCGCATCTTGGGGGCCATCCTATTCCGCGACACCATGAATCGGGAAATTCAGGGCAAACCATCGGCGCAGTTTCTGTGGCAGGTCAAACAGGTGGTGCCCTTCTTAAAAGTCGACCAAGGGCTGGCCGAGGAAGCCGATGGCGTGCAGCTCATGCGCCCCATGCCGGATCTCAAAGACCTGCTAAAACAAGCCCGCAAACACGGCATGTTCGGCACCAAGATGCGCTCGGTGATCAAGGCGAGCACGGAACCCAACGAAGCCGCCATCGCCGCCGTGGTCGACCAGCAATTTGAAGTCGCCCGCAAAATTCTGGCCGCGGGCCTCACCCCCATCATCGAACCAGAGGTGGACATCTACAGCCCGTACAAAAAACGCGCCGAAAAACTCCTGCGCAAACACCTGCTGAAAGCCCTCGATGCGCTACACAGCGGGCCAAAAGCGCAGCAGGTCATGTTGAAGCTGACCCTGCCGCAAACGCCGGGCTTCCACGCGCCCCTAGTAAAGCACCCCGCCGTGCTACGAGTGCTGGCCCTGTCCGGCGGCTACCCGCAGGAAAACGCCATCATCCGCCTCAGCCAAAACCCCGGAGTCATCGCCAGCTTCTCCCGCGCCCTGACCGAGCGGCTGTCCATCGCCCAGCGCGACCCAGAGTTCGACTCCGTACTCGATGCCGCCATCGAGGCGATTTACCAAGCATCGAATACCTAAGCCCCGGCGTTGGCACAGCGGCACAAAACGGCACTATAATCAAACGCCACTATGCGCCCCCTAACCCGCCCCCGCTCCCCTCCCCAGCGGTTCACCCCGACTGCGCAATAACAACGCCCATGCCAAATAGATTCAAACCACTGCCAGTCGCCCTACTAGCCGCCACCCTACTAACCGCCTGCGGCGACGGCACCCCGGCCCCCGGCATCAATACCGATGAAGACGGAGAGACCGGCGCAGCCCGCGACACCACCCCCCGCAACATCACCCCTTTCAGGCTGCGCGATAGCACTGGCAGTACGACCAACAGCCTCAGCGTCCTCCGAAACCCGGTCACCCTATCTTTCACGGCGGTGGATGCACAGGGCGATCCAGTGGGTGGGGCCAGCGGCCGCTATTCCATTCAGGTGCCAGCCGGCGGCAGGCAGCTATTTGACGGCACCTTCACCGCCGATGAGTCGGGCGAGGTCAGCATCGGCTCGCTGTCGCTAGACGACCCCACAGTCGGCGGCACCGGCCAGTTGCAAGTGCGGTTCACGATCGAAGGATCCGCCTCCCGCGCCGCCCCGCCACAACCTTTTACCGTGGCGCAACAATCGGGCATTCCGGTCAGCTTTGATCTGGACCTGTTGCGGGATGCGCTCCGTAGCGATTCGGATATCACCTCCATCAGCACGGACAACCCAGGCTTTGTGGTAGCCCGCATGCGCGACTATCAAAATGTCCCGGTGAACGATCAGATCGTCACGATGGAGACCGACACCGGCACAGTGCAGGGCAATGGGCGGGCCCTGAGCGATGCCGATGGCCGCGCCACGGCGCGGCTGGAAGTGGGCATGGACACGCCGGGCTCGGCCGGCACAGTCACAGTCACCGTGCAAGGCAGAAGCAGCGGGGAGGGGGAAGAACCCGACTGGCGGCTAGACCCCCAGCAGCTAAACTTTGCGATAGTCGAGCGGGGCGCGGTCAGCACCGCAGGCTATCAAATTGCCGTTGCCCTGCACAGCAGCAGCACGACCCTCGACGATTCGACCAAGGTGGCGGCGGTCGATCTCCTGCGCCCCACCTTTGCGGTGGTCACAGTAACCAGCAGCAGCGATGACCCGGTGGCAGATCTAGTCATCGCGGTCGAGATACCGGAAGACATAGTGACCGTGACCCCCGCCAGTGGCCGCGCGCTCACCAATGCGGCTGGCATCGCCTTTGTAGAGCTCCGCGCCGAAGCCGCCGATGCCCGCGAGGTGGGCACCCTGAGCGCGACCGTGGCGGGCACCGAAGTGCAGGCAGAACTCAATTTTACAGTCGGCAGCCTAGACCTGAAATTGGGCCGCGATAACAACGGCTTTGCCAATGCCGGCGACATCGACTTCGCGGAGGGAGAAATCGACACCGGTCTCGCCACCGGTGCCGAGCTCGCCGCCGCCGGCACCACCCTGCTGCGGGTGGTGGCCGTAGCGGCAGATGCCGAGACGCAGGGTGCCGACACGCCCTTGACCATCAACTTTGAAAGCGACTGCACCAGAGCGGGCACGGCGACCATCGACAGCCCGGTCACCGCAGTCCGCGGCATTGCCACGGCGACCTACAATGCCGCAGG
>JACONM010000035.1 GCA_014323765.1 Cellvibrionales bacterium
CCCAACGACCTAAAGTTCGTCGGCCTTTGGCAGCGCACCGGCTCCACCTTGATCGACAACGCCATCGTCTTCGCCCTAACCGCTGTCCCCCTACATCTCCAATACGGCGAGGCACATTGGACCCGCGAAACCGTTACCGTCCTTGGCCCCTTAGATTTCATGGTTTCCTACGTACTCCCGACAATCGCCGTTATTTGGTTCTGGCGAGCAAAACAAGCCACCCCCGGCAAAATGGCCATCCAAGCCAAAATCGTGAATGCCCGCACCGGGCAACCCCCCTCCACAGCCCAATGCATAGGCCGCTACCTCGCGTACATCCCTGCAACACTCCCACTCGGCCTAGGACTACTCTGGATCTCCTTCGATTCACGCAAACAAGGCTGGCACGACAAACTAGCCCGCACAGTAGTCGTCTCCCCCAAAACAATCATCGCCCCCCAGATTGTCACCGCCAAAGAAGTCTCCTTCGCCGAAAGCTAGTCGTGCCCGCGCCACTTGACCTCGCCTTGCGCCCGCCACCGCCCAACCACAGCCCACTCGCAAAATCAGCGACCCAAACCGATTGACAGCACAAAACCGCTGGTTTTCAATTTCACATTAACCAGAGAGAGGACACCCCCATGGAAAGCAGCAATCTAAATTACATCGGTTTCTGGCCGCGTGTAGGAGCCTCGCTAATTGATTTAGCTATCCTCGGTGTTTTAACTGCGCCCATCCTCACTTTCCACTACGGCGAATCGTATTGGGTGCGTGAGGAGTTTGGTCTAGCCGGACCCCTAGACTTCATCCTGTCTTATGCATTCCCGGCCCTTGCCGTTATTCTGTTCTGGTCCGTCAAACAAGCCACCCCCGGCAAAATGGCCATCCACGCCAAAATCGCTGATGCTCGCACCGGGCAAGCCCCCTCCACCGCCCAATGCATCGGTCGCTACTTCGCATACATCCCCGCAACGCTCCCGCTCGGCTTAGGCATTATTTGGGTGGCCTTTGACCCGCGCAAACAAGGCTGGCACGACAAACTGGCCGGCACAGTAGTTGTCGCACCTAAGGTCATCATCGCCAAGGAAGTCTCTTTCGACGAAAACTAACGGTTGCCCACCCCAAAGTGAATCCCCCCCCCCTAATCCTAGCCCACGGCTGGGCCCTAAACCGCGCCATCTGGCAACCACTCATCGATCTACTCGCCGACCATTTCCACTGCCATCCGCTCGACCTCCCCGGCCACGGCAAACGCGCCGCCGAGACCTGCCCCACCACCATCGAAGCCCTCGCCGCCCAAATACTAGACACCGCCCCCAAACACCCCGCCCACTGGCTCGGCCACTCGCTCGGCGGCATGGCAGCCCTCCAAGCCGCCCAGCAAGCCCCACAGCGATTTATCAGCCTGCGCCTACTCTGTACCACCCCGCGCTTCACCCAAACCACCGACTGGCCGCACGGCACCGCGCTCGACCGCTTCGCCCAATTCGCCGCCGAACTGCAGCGCAACTACCGCGGCGGCCTCCGCAAATTCCTCCTACTGCAAGCCGGCCCCACCCGCGAAGCCCGCCGCTTAACCCAACAAACCCTAAAACTGCTCGCCCAACACCCCGCCCCCAGCCCCGCCACCCTAGCCGCCGGCCTAACCATCCTACGCACCGCCGACCTCCGCCCCGCCCTGCCAAAATTACACCTGCCCACCCAAATCATCATCGCCCAGCGCGACCGCATCACCCACCCCGCCGCCGGCCACGCCCTACACCGCCTACTCCCCGCCGCCCAACTCGCCACCCTAAACAGCGGCCACGCCCCCATGCTCTCACACCCCCAAGACCTCGCCCGCCAGCTACGGCAATTCACCCCCACACCGCCCTAAACCGCCATGTCTCACAACCGCGTCGACAAACGCCAAGTGCAACGCCAATTCAGCCGCGCCGCCCCCGGCTACACCGCCGCCGCCAACATCCAACACCGCATGTCCGCCCAGCTGCTCGCCCTGCTAACCCCCCACCTACCAAGCCCCCCCGCCCGCATCACCGATCTCGGCTGCGGCACCGGCACCAGCCTCGCCGCCCTACGCCGCCGCTTCCCCCACGCCCAACTCAACGGGCTGGATATTTCCACTCAAATGCTAAAACTGGCCACCCAAACCGAACCCACCGCCCACTACCGCCGCGCCGATATCGAAGACTGGCACCCAGACACCCCCCAAGACCTGCTGTTTGCCAACGCCAGCATCCAATGGTGCGACCACTGCCCCGTCATCCGCGCCGCCCACCAAGCCCTCGCCCCGCATGGCACCTTCGCCTTCTCCAGCTTCGGCCCCCAAACCCACCGCGAACTCGCCCAAGCCTGGGCCGCCACAGCCCCCGCCGACCAATCCACCAGCGCCGACCCCCGCCTAACCCTGCCCACCGCCGCCACCTATCGCAACGCCCTAGAAAACGGCGGCTTCCAGCTACTAAAAAACACCGAACAACTGATCCGCGCCACCTTCCCCAACGCCCGCGCCCTGCTAGATTCCATCAAAAAAACCGGCGCCACCCAAGCCGCCCCCAACCGCCGCCGCGGCCTACTCGGTCGCCACCGCTACCGCCAATTCCTAGACCACCTAGACCGCGCCAACCCCCCGCAGCTAAGCTACCAAGCCCTATTCTTCATCGCCCGCAAACGCCAAGGCGACTAAAAAGAAAACGCAAAATGAACCACCCCCCCGACCGCGGCTATTTCATCACCGGCACCGACACCGAAGTCGGCAAAACCCATGTCGCCGTAGCATTGATCCACCACCTAAAAAAACAAGGATTGCGCGTCAGCGCCCTAAAACCCGTCGCCAGCGGCAGCATCCAAACCGCCACCGGCCCAGCCAGCCCCGACGCCCAGCAACTCCAAGCCGCCGCCAACCTAAAGCTGGATTCCCCTCCCACAAACCGCTACCTCTTCGCCCCACCCATCGCCCCCCACATCGCCGCAAAACAAGCCGGGGTACGCATCGATTTACAAGCCATCAAACGCGACGCCGACCAAGTCGCCGCCCAAGCCGACTGCCTAGTGGTCGAAGGCGCCGGCGGCTGGCTAGTCCCGCTCACCGAACGCGAAACCATGGCCGACCTAGCACAGCTACTAGGGTTCCCGGTAATCCTAGTAGTCGGAATGCGCCTCGGCTGCATCAACCACGCCCTACTAAGCCTACGCGAAATCGCCCGCACCGGCACCCCCCTAAAAGGCTGGGTCGCCAACCACCACCAAGCCCCCGCCACCAAATCCCGCCCCCAAGTAAAAGCCATCCAAGCCCGCACCAACGCCCCCCTACTAACCGAAATAGAATTCACCCCAGCAAAAACCAAAGCCCCAATCTGGAACCTATAATCAAAGCCCCCCTGACAAGGGGGGTAGGGGGGGTTGGTCTGGAAGGTTTGAAAAGAAGCCCAGATCCAAAGCCCCCCCCTGATAAGGGGGGTTTGGGGGGTTGGATGTTCGGATTGGGGGGTTGGGATTTGGGAAGTTAGGGTTTTAGAGAAGGGTTGAATGTCCAGATTTGGGGAAAAGACTAAACCCAGAAGCCCCCTGACAAGGGGGTTGGATTTGGATTTGGGAGGTTTG
>JACONM010000036.1 GCA_014323765.1 Cellvibrionales bacterium
GACTATTATCTCTCAGTTTAACAAATACATTTCTAATACCAACAGCAAAGCGAAAGGTGAAATAGCCAGGAAAATACTAGCGGCAATCGAAGAATCCGAGATCACGGAAGTTGAGTAATGGCCTTATCTCGGTTTTTATGTAATCTAAATACTAGGTATTCTACAATGGCAGGATAAAATCTGAATGAGTTAGAAAGACAGATAATCCGATAACCCGACCGAATAGGCTCTCTATCCCTCATCCCCCAACAACCCCTCAATCCGATCCATAATATCATTCATCCGCCGCACCGTCGCCCGATAAGGCTCCGGGCTCGCCATATCCAATCCAGCCTCCAATAAAATACGGTAAGCGTAATCCGACCCGCCCGCCTTCAGCGCATCGATAAAAGCCCGCCGTACATCTTCATCCCCGGCCAATAACTTCTCCGCAAACCAGATACCCCCCGCCATCGAAGTCGAGTATTGAAAGACATAAAAATCGTAAAAAATAAAGGGGCCGCACCAGACAACCCCCAAGGTGCTATTAGAAAGCGTGAGAAAGAGTCACCTTAGTTGGCACAAACAGAGTCGCCCGCACCAGATTATTGCATTGGAAGCCGAGGCCGAAAGTGCGGCGATGTTCAGTGGTGAAGTAGAGGTCGATGAGAGTTACTTCGGCGGACACAGGAAGGGTAAGCGCGGACGGGGCGTGGCGGGCAAGCCCCGTGTTTGTCTTGCTCAAACGGGGCGGCAAGGTCTATGTCAAGGTCATCCCGGACAACATCATCTATAGCGACAGATGGGAGGTTGCAATGCCCTTGATTCTTTCGCATTCAAGCACTTGTGCGCCAACTATTCACAGTGATTCGCACACACCCGCAACCGTATCAACGGTATCTCCAAGCACCGATTCCCACTCTATTTCAAAGAATGCGAGTGGCGATTCAACCACTCTGACCCAAAACGCCATCTATCGCAGTTATCACAATGGGTTAGGGAGAGTATGAGGCTAGTTATCTAGGACAGCCCCGTTTTTTATTTGCGGCGCATGGCGACGAAGAATTCGTCGTTGGTTTTGAAGTCTTTGAGTTTTTCTAGGAGGAATTCGGCGGCGGGGAGGTCTTCCATGTCGTGGAGTAGGCGGCGTAGGATTAGGACGCGCTGCATTTCGCCGTCGGTCATTAGCAGGTCTTCGCGGCGGGTGCCGGATTGGCGGACGTTGATGGCGGGGAAGACGTATTTTTCGGCGATTTTGCGGTCGAGGTGCAATTCTAGATTGCCGGTGCCTTTGAACTCCTCGTAGATGACCTCATCCATTTTGGAGCCGGTGTTGACCAGGGCGGTGGCGACGATGGTCAGCGAGCCGCTTTCCTCCAGATTGCGGGCTGCGCCGAAGAAACGCTTGGGGCGTTCTAGGGCGTGGGCGTCGACACCGCCAGTGAGCACTTTGCCGGAGGACGGCTGCACCGTGTTGAAAGCGCGGGCTAGGCGGGTGATGGAGTCGAGCAGGATGACCACATCTTTTTTGTGTTCGACCAGCCGCTTGGCTTTTTCGATCACCATATCGGCCACTTGCACGTGGCGGGAGGGCGGTTCATCGAAGGTGGAGGCGACCACCTCGCCGCGCACGGTGCGCTGCATCTCGGTGACTTCCTCGGGGCGTTCGTCGATAAGTAGGACGATGAGGTAGATTTCGGGGTTGTTGCGCACCATGGCTTGGGCGATGTGCTGCATCATTATGGTTTTGCCGGCCTTGGGCGGGGCGACAATCAGCCCGCGCTGGCCTTTGCCGACTGGGGAGACTAGGTCGATGATGCGCCCGGTCAGATCTTCCGAGCTGCCGTTGCCGGATTCGAGCTTGAGGCGTTCATCGGGGAATAGCGGGGTGAGGTTTTCGAACAGGATTTTGTTCTTGGAGTTTTCCGGCGCATCGTAGTTGATGGTGTCGACCTTCAGGGTGGCGAAGTAGCGCTCGTTGTCGCGCGGTGGGCGGATGGTGCAGGCGATGCTGTCGCCGCGGCGCAGGTTGAAGCGACGGATCTGGCTGGGCGAGACGTAAATATCGTCGGGGCCGGCTAGGTAGGAGCTGTCTGCCGAGCGCAGGAAGCCGAAGCCGTCGGACATGATTTCCAGCACCCCGTCGCCGCGGATGTCTTCGCCGCTTTTGGCGTGACGTTTGAGGATGGAGAAAATGATGTCTTGCTTGCGGTTGCGGGCGACATTTTCCAGCCCCATGGAGGCTGCGATGGCGAGCAGCTCGCCGATCGGCTTGCGTTTTAGGTCGGTGAGGTTCATAAGCGGAGAGTTCTTTTGGGGTTGCAGGGTGGCGGGGGAGGCCCGCCGCAATGGGCGCAGGCGGGCAGGATTGAAATTGGCTAGGAACGTTCAGCCGCACGGTCGGTACGGCGGGCAGGAATGTTTGAAGGTTGCCTTAGAGGTTGGCTTAGAAATTGAGAGCTCTGGCGAGTGCCAGCGCGTGAAGTATAGGGCTATTTGCCACGACTGCAAGCGGTTATTTGCGCGGTTTTGCGGCTAGATGGCACTGTCGATGAAGGCGGCCAGCTGCTTGCGCGATAGGGCACCGACTTTCATGGATTCTACCTTGCCGTCCTTGAAGATGATGAGGGTTGGGATGCCGCGCACTTGGTACTTCATGGGGGTTTCGCGGTTGGCATCGACGTCCATCTTGCAGATCTTGAGTTTGCCGGCGTATTCGGTGGCCAGCTCGGCGAGGATGGGGGCGATCATCTTGCAGGGGCCGCACCAATCGGCCCAGAAGTCGACCAGCACCGGTACTTCGGCGGTGTCTAGGGTGTGCTGAAAATCGGCATCGGTCAGATGCGTTATGGGGTCGCTCATGCCAGTCTCCGGCGGATGGGGCGGTGGAAAAGCCGCTGTAAAGGGAAGGGGCGCACAGGCGCAGGGGAGCGGCTATTATTGAGGCTGAATGCGGCGGTTGCAACCGCTGGCGGGTAAAAATTTGAGTCGTCGCTGTTCGTCGCTAGGGTTGGGAAGCGGTGCGAGCGGGCAGAAAGAGTGCGGAGGGGGCAGGGGCGGATGGTTTCATTTGGGCGGGCGGTGCGCTTTTGTTGCGGGGCGGGCTATGTGCGCTTTGGCGGGCGGGCGGCGCGTTCGGAATATTGGTGGTTTAAGCTGTTTTGCGCGTTGCTGTTGGCGGCGGCTGTTTTGCTCGAGCGGGGGCTGTTTCTGATTTTTCCGGAGATTCTGGCTGCGATTGGTTTTCCAAACATCGATGACTTAGGGGTGCTGTCCATCGCAGTGTGGCTGGGGGTGTTGCTGCCTTATTTGGCGGTCATGGTGCGCCGTTTGCACGATGTTGGGCTTGGCGGTTACTGGCTGGCGGTGTTTTGGCTCGCCTTCCCCGCGGTCTATGTTTTTGCTAGTATGGACAGCCCCCTCACTTGGGGTTTTATCGCCCTAGCGATCGGTAGCGGTGCGTTGGTTCTGGTTGCGCCGCTCTGGCCCGGTACCCGCGGGCCCAATCGCTTTGGTGCCGACCCGCTCGCCCCCGCCACTGACCGCTGAAGGCTAACCGCTATGAACCGAAAACTGCCTATTCTCTGGAAGCCGCTCCTGTTAGCCGCACTGATTGGACTGTCGGCGACGGTGCTGGCCAATCAGCAAAAACGCGAGGCGCAGATCGCCGCCCGTCTGGCCCCGGTCGGTGCCCTTTGCATGGCGGGCGAGCCTTGCGCCGCCGCGGCACCGGGGGCGGTCGCGGCAGGCGAGGCTCGGGAGCCGCAGCAGATCTACGACACCTATTGCATGGCCTGCCACACCACCGGGGCCGCTGGTTCACCGGTGCTCGGCGATGCGGATGCTTGGGCGGTGCGCTTGGAAAAGGGGCTGGATAGCCTTTATCAAAATGCCATCAACGGCATTGGGGCCATGCCGGCCAAGGGGCTGTGCATGGACTGTAGCGAGGCGGATATTCAGGCTACGATTGACTATATTTTGGAAAAGTCTGGGTAGAGGTCAGGCGGGTTGCCGCCGCCTTTTGCCTGCTTTATATCGACAATGCGTTGTCGTCGGGGTCGGGGAAGCGGTAGCCTAGGGCTTCTTTGAAGTGGTTGGCGGTTAGGGGTTGCTCGGCTAGGTCGGCGATGGTGTGGGCGGTGCGTAGGGTGCGGTGTAGGGCGCGTACGCTGAGTTTGAAATTGCGCAGGGCCCGCTCGGCCAGTGCGGTGAGTTCGCCCTCTTCTGCCAGCAATTTGCTTAGCTGTGCCGCATCGAGGGCACTGTTTAGCACCCCTTGGCGTTCTAGCTGGCGGTTGCGGCAGGCGACCACTCGTTGGCGGATCTGGGTGCTGCCCTCTTCGTCTGCCTGCTGAGGGGTGCCGAGCAGCATGTCGGGTTTGGCGCGGCGGATTTTTAGGTACATATCGATGCGGTCTAGCACCGGGCCGGAGATGCGGTTGCGGTAGCGCAGGATGCGGTCCGGGGAACAGCCGCAGCGCGACTCGCCGGCGTAGCCGCAGGGGCAGGGGTTCATGGCGGCGATCAGCTGAAAGCGGCAGGGGAAGCGCGATTTGAAGGCCGCCCGAGAAATTAAAATCTCGCCGCTTTCGATCGGCTGGCGGAGCACTTCCAGCACTTTGACCGGAAATTCCGGCAATTCATCCAAAAATAGCACGCCGCAGTGTGCCAGGCTGATCTCGCCCGGGGCCGGGTGGCTGCCGCCGCCGACTAGGGCCACCGAGGATGAGGTGTGGTGCGGGGCGCGAAAGGGGGCACTGTAAAAGTCGGGTCGCTCGAGTTTGGCGACCGAATAGATGCGCGCTACATCGATGGCTTGCTCGGTGGTGAGCGGCGGCAGGATGCCCGGAATGCGCGCTGCCAGCATGGTTTTGCCCACCCCGGGCGGGCCTTCGAACAGCAGGCTATGACCCCCGGCGGCGGCCAGTTCCAGCGCCCGGCGGGCCTGCGGCTGGCCGCGCACTTGGGAGATGCAGGGGGCCTGGGCGGCGGGCGGCGGGTCGGTCGGTTGTGGGCTGGGCAGGGGATTGTCGCCGCTCAGGTGGGCGCAGGTTTCGGTCAGCAGTCTGGCGGCGCAGCAGTTTTGCTGGGGCAGGACGGCCAGTTCCGCGCAATTTTCCGCCGGTAAAATGAGCTGCCGATGCTCGCGCTGGCTTTGAATGGCCATGGGTAGCGCGCCGGAAATGGGGCGGATCTGCCCGGAGAGGGACAACTCGCCGGCCAGCGCAAAACTTTCGAGCCGCTCGCAGTTCATTTGGCCGCTGGCGTGCAGGATGCCGATGGCGATCGGTAGGTCGAAGCCCGCGCCCTGCTTGGGCAGATCGGCCGGGGCGAGGTTGACGGTAATGCGTCGGGCGGGGTATTCGAAGCCGCTGTTGAGGATGGCGCTGCGCACCCGGTCTTTGCTCTCTTTGACGCTGGCCTCTGGCAAGCCGACGATGGACAGGCTGGGCAGGCCGTTGGCGATGTGGACTTCGATCTGGATGGGGCGGGCTTCGATGCCGGTGATGGCGTAGCTGCTGACGGAGGAAAGTTTCATCGGCGGCGTTTAGGGGCTTTCGGTAGCGTTGGGGGCGCAGGCGGCGGCACTGCGGTCGGTTTTGGAGCGGCGGCGAGCTGGGCTTCCAGCTTTGCTAGGCGGTCGTTGGCGCGGTCTAGCGAGGCGCGCAGGGCATCGAATTCGGCGCGGGTGATTAGCCCCATTTGTTCGATCTGCGCATCCAGCAGGGTGCGTAGCTGGTCTCGCGCTTCCGTCTTGAGGCTGGCAAAGAGCGGGGAGCTTTGTTGCAAAATGTCGGCGAGTTGATCGCTGAGACGGTCGGCGGACATGGGGCATTTCCTGCATGGCGGGCGGCTATTTTACTGCTTAGCGGCGGTGTTTTTGGCGGTGGCGATGCACCAGATTGGTGCAAAAACACCCGGTCGGGCGCGATGTAGGGCGGTGGGCGGGGCGACCAGAGACCGGAGATTTATTCTTAAATCATTGTATTAAAAAGAATAATTTTGTTTTGGCACAGTCTGTGCTTTGTTTCTTGGCAGGTGTCGGCTTCACGCCCGCACCGCAACCTATTCACTGCCAATTTGGAGAATTGCCATGCCTGCCTTGTACAAAACCCTGCTCGTCGCTGCCCTGCTTGCCGCCATCGCCCCGGTGCGGGCGGAACTGGCCGCCAATATTGGGGTGACCTCGGATTATATCTGGCGCGGGGTGTCGCAAAGCGGCGAATCTGCCTCGGTGTCCGGCGGGATCGACTATTCGAGCGAGGGCGGTTTTTACGCCGGGACTTGGGTGGGGTCGCTTGACAATGGGGAGGAGGATTTCAATGGCTCGGAAGTGGATCTCTATTTGGGGTTTGCGGGCGAGGTCGCCGAACTTAGCTATGACTTGGGTTATATCTATTACGCCTATCCCTCCAATGATGATATCGACTTCGGTGAGATCTACGCCAGTTTGGGCTGGGGCGATTTTACCGCTGGGGTGGCTTATACCGTTAACAATGCCGAGGGCAATGATTTTGCCGAAGTGGGTGGCGGTGCCGGTTTCGAATCGGGCGACCTTTACGCCCATCTCGGCTACGCCGCAGAGTTGGAGGATGACTGGAGTCTGGGACTAACTCTTGGTGCCTATGCCTTTGATGCCGATGGCAAGGCATACAAAGCAAATGCGACGGATACGGAATCACTCACCGTAGATATCGACTATTTGCACTACGCCATCGACTTCACCAAAACCACCGAGATGGGCGATTTTACTTTCACTCTGTCAGATACCGATCAGGACGATGACGACCCGCGGGCGGTGGTTTCTTGGGGTTTAAGTTTCTGAGCCGGTCCGCCGCCGCTATTCCTGCAACGCCCGCAATTTAGGAGCCTGTGATGAAGCTAATCACCGCGATTATCAAGCCGTTTAAGCTGGATGAGGTGCGTGATGCGCTCAGTGCCATCGGCGTGTCGGGCTTGACGGTGACCGAAGTTAAGGGCTTTGGGCGGCAGAAGGGGCACACCGAGCTTTATCGCGGGGCCGAGTACGCGGTGGATTTTCTGCCCAAGATAAAGATGGAGATCGCCGTTACCGATGAATTGCTGGATACCGCGCTGGAGGCGATCGCCAAAGCGGCGGCCACCGGCAAAATTGGCGACGGCAAGATTTTTGTCAGTCCCCTAACGCAGGTCCTGCGCATTCGCACCGGCGAGAGCGGCGCGGAGGCTATCTAGCCGCTCGTTGGCAATCTCGCTTAGCTGTCTTTTAACCGTTTTTACTTTTCTGGAGACCCCTGATGGATGCCAATATGTTTGCGTATGGATACGCGCTCGATACTTTTTATTTCCTGATCTGCGGCGCGCTGGTCATGTGGATGGCGGCGGGCTTTGCCATGCTGGAGGCGGGCTTGGTGCGCGCCAAAAACAGCACGGAAATTCTCACCAAAAATGTCGCGCTCTATGCGGTGGCATGCAGCATGTATATGGTTTGCGGCTACGCCATTATGTATGGGGGCGAGCCGTTTTTGGGCGGTATCACTGGCGATGGTTTGGCGGATGAGAAAACCTATGCGCCAGCGGCGGACTTTTTCTTTCAGGTGGTGTTTGTGGCGACGGCTATGTCGATCGTTTCCGGGGCGGTGGCGGAGCGTATGAAGCTCTGGGCCTTTTTGCTGTTTGCGGTGGTGATGACGGGTTTTATTTACCCGCTGGAGGGGCGCTGGACTTGGGGCGAGCAGGCGGTGTTTGGCCTTTACAGTTTGGGCGATCTAGGTTTTTCTGACTTTGCTGGTTCCGGCATCGTCCACATGGCCGGCGCGGCGGCGGCTTTGGCTGGGGTGTTGCTGCTGGGACCGCGCTTGGGTAAATATGGGGCGGATGGGGCGGTGCATGCCATCCCCGGGGCTAACCTGCCGCTGGCTACGCTTGGCACTTTTATCCTGTGGATGGGCTGGTTTGGGTTTAACGGCGGGTCGGTGCTGGCGACGGCCAGCGTGGAATCGGCCAACAGCGTGGCGGTGGTTTTTATGAACACCAACGCTGCGGCGGCTGGAGGGCTGTTGGCTGCGCTGGGGGTGGCATGTTTGCGGTTCGGCAAGGCGGATTTGACTATGGCGTTGAACGGGGCGTTGGCTGGTTTGGTCGCCATTACCGCCGAGCCGTCCACGCCCTCGCCCTTGCAGGCGACCTTGTTTGGTGCGCTCGGCGGCGGGCTGGTGGTGTTCAGCATTCTGGGGCTGGACCGGCTGCGCATCGATGACCCGGTGGGGGCGATTTCGGTACACGGGGTGGTGGGGCTGCTGGGCCTATTGCTGGTGCCGGTGACCAACGATTCCGCCACTTTCACGGGGCAACTTATCGGTGCGGCGACCATTTTTGGTTGGGTGTTTGCGGCCAGCGGTCTGGTTTGGCTGGCACTCAAGGTGAGCATTGGGATTCGCGTGGAGCGTGAGGCGGAATACGCGGGTCTGGACCTGTTCGAATGCGGCATGGAAGCCTACCCCGAATTTGCGCGGGGGAAATAACGGGCGGGCTAGGCCGGAATGCGCATTGCACCGCCCGCTTTTCTGTGAAACCATGCGGCATCTCACCCTTATCGCACCGCACTAGGAGTCGAGCAGCTATGAAACTTATCACCGCGATCATTAAACCGTTCAAAATCGACGAGGTGCGCGAGGCACTCGGCGAAGTAGGGGTGCAGGGGGTAACCGCCACCGAGGTCAAGGGCTTCGGGCGGCAGAAGGGCCACACCGAGCTCTACCGCGGGGCCGAATACATCGTCGATTTTCTGCCCAAACTGAAGCTGGAAATTGCCGTGGCCGATGAGCAGACTCAGGCTGTGATCGAGGCCATCAGCAAAGCCGCCAGCACTGGCAAAATTGGCGATGGCAAGGTGTTTGTCACCGACCTTGAGCAGGTGGTGCGCATCCGCACTGGCGAGACTGGCGAGGAGGCACTTTAGAGGGTGCGGTCTGCTGCGCCACACCGCTCTTCCATCGGCGGCGGTGCCCGCCGCATCGCCCTATCTTCATCCTTCGTTTTATCCGTCGCCCGCGGGATCTTGGGCCCGCTGTAAGGCGATCTCTTCCTGTTTTTGCCATAACAAACGGGTCGTCCGGTCCACCGCCACCATGGCGTGGAGGGCGGGCGCATCCGCTAAGGGTTTGTGCCGCACCTGTATGCCGCTGGGCGCAAGCAGGGCGGCGGTCGGCTCGCTGAGGTGCGCATGCCAGCGGCTGGTGCGAATAGCGGCTTGCTGGTCGGGGGCGATGGCGTTCAGGGCGCGATGCGGATAGCTGCCCGGCGGTAGCCGGCTGTGGTGGAGCAGGGTTTTTAGATCGATTCGATATTGCCGCTGCCCGTGGGGAAATAGCAGGCGGTGCCCGCTGCCCCAGGTGAAGGTCAGGGCTTGGCGCAGGCTGGCGCGGGCACTGGCCGGGTCTTTGCCGAGCGGCAGGCGGCACAGCTGGCACTCGCTGGATAGGCTGAGCGTCTGGCCGCCGTAAAAGCGCAGGTGGCCCTCTATTTTTTGATAGAGGCGGTCGAGGCACTGGCGCAATAGTTCAGGTTCGTCGCGTAGGGAGGCATCGGCGCAGGGGTAGAGGTAGAGCAGCAGTGCCTCTTCGGTGCCGTCTTCCGTCGTTCCTGTCATGGCGGGCGGCAGTGCTAACTCGCTCGTCCGCTGGCGACCCCATCGCCGTGCGGCCCACCCGCCGATACTCCAGAGCAACCCGCCGAATACGGTTAGGGCGGCGGCATTGCGCATCATTAGGAGCCACATCTGCCAGCGACCGGGCGGCGGTGTGCGGGCAGCGGCCAGCATCTCGACCTGCACTGTGCCGGCCAGCGCACCTTGAAATCGCACCGGAAAATCGGCGCGAGTCGCCGCCGGCGTGGCACTGGCGGCGTGATTCATGGCGCGGGCGAGCGGTTGCTGGTCGATGTCGACGATGGCCACTTGGCGGATGCGCGAGCCTTGGATCAGGCTTTCCAAACGGCGGGCTGCTGCTTGGCGATCGCGGGGCTCGCGGGCCAAAAAGATGGGCATCGCCGCATTGTGGATCAGGCGGATCTGGCTTTTTTGCGAGGGGTCCACCGCGTCATCCGCCGCCAGTGTCCCCAAATGCCCCAGTAACTGTGCACTGATCAGCAAGATAAAAATGCCGCTCCAAACTGCGGCGGCAGTTAGAGCATGGGCCCGGGTAGTGGGCAGCAAGTGGCGCAATGGCGGCGGCATGGGGCGGTCAATGGGCGAAAAATACGCAAAAATTGTAGAGCAATCGGTCGCGCTGGCGCATGCTTTATTCGGTTATTCGGCCCTTTTATCCGGCGGCGCAAGCTGGCTGCAATCCGCTTTTGATGCGCTGCTCAATGCGCCCGTGGCGGGCGGGTCGGTGGGGCGGGGCCGTGCTATCCCAATTCGGGGCGGCGGGGCGGCGGGCTATAATTGAAGCCCATGAGCGCGCAAATTTTTCTGCTGACCATCGCCGGCGACAACCGCCCCGGCATGTGTACGCGGATTGCCGCAGAGCTGGCCGAGCGCGGTGCCTCGGTGCTCGACATCGGCCAGGCGGTCATCCACAACACCCTTTCGCTCGGGTTGATGGTCAGCCTGCCCGCCGGGGCCTGCATGGAAGAATTAGCCGGTGCGATCGAATCCGCCCTGGCCGATTGCGACATCCGCATGAAAACCGCGCCCGTGAGTGCCGCCGATTACAGCGATTGGGTGGCGGGGCACGGACAGCCCAAACACATCATCACCCTGATTGGCCGCACCCTCTCGGCCTGCACCATCGCCGCGGTCAGCGCGGTGTTGGCGCGGCACGGGCTGGACATTTACCACATCACCCGCTTGACTGGGCGCATCCCCATCGACCGCATCGCCGCGCAGACGCAAGCCTCGGTGGAGTTTATCGCCCGCGGTGAGGTGGCCTCTTTGCTGGCATTGAAAACTGAGCTTATGTCACTCGGCTCCAAATTGCAGGTGGACCTAGCCTATCAGGAGGACAACGCCTACCGCCGCAACCGCCGCTTGGTGGCGTTCGATATGGATTCGACTTTGATCCGCGAAGAGGTCATCGATGAGCTGGCGGCAGAGGCTGGCGTGGGGGGCGAGGTGGCGCAGATTACTGCCGCGGCCATGCGCGGTGAACTGGACTTTGCGCAGAGCCTGCGGCGGCGGGTCGGGCTACTCAAGGGATTGCCCGCCGCGGTGTTGGAACAGGTCGCCCAGCGGCTTACTCTGAATGAAGGGGCCGGTCGGCTGGTGAGTCGGCTGCGCGAGCTAGGCTGTAAAACTGCCATTCTGTCCGGCGGCTTCGATTATTTTGGCAATTACCTCAGCGAGCGGTTAAACATCGACCATGTTTATGCCAACCAGCTGGAAATAATGGATGACAAGCTAACCGGTCGCCTACAAGGCGAGATTATCGATGCCGAGCGCAAGGCCACCCTGCTGCGCATGCTGGCTAAACAACAGGGGCTAACCCTGCAACAGACCATCGCGGTGGGCGACGGCGCCAACGACCTGCAAATGCTCAGCATCGCCGGCATGGGGGTCGCCTTCCACGCCCGCCCCCTAGTGCGCGAATCCGCCGACTACGCACTCGACACTCTAGGGCTAGATGCCATCCTTTATTTGCTCGGCTATCATGACCGCGACTCTTAACCGCGATTCGGTATAATTGCCGATCAATTACGTGTAGCCACTATTTAAGGCACCTGCTATGAGAATAGAATTCATACGCTTACAAAACTTTAAGAGTTTCAAGGATGTCACGATGAAAGATATTCCCGATTACTGCGTAGTGGTCGGGGTCAATGGCAGCGGCAAGAGCACCCTTTTTGATGTCTTTGGGTTTCTTAAAGATTGCCTGACCTACAATGTGCAGCGGGCGTTGCAAACCAGAGGGGGCTTTACCGAAGTAATTACTCGCGGGGCCGCCAAGGATGCCGTGATATCGATTGAAATAAAATTTCGCATGGAAATTGCCAACGCCAATCGACGGGTAACCTATATTGTGAATATCGGTAAAAAACACAACAAACCCGTGGTGACTAAAGAGATATTGCGCTACAAGCGGAGCCGGTATGGTTCCCCCTATCACTTTCTGAATTTTGCCGATGGCCGCGGCTACGCCATTACCAATGAAGAGGATTTTAATCGGCCGGACGAGGAACTCGACCGAGAGGAACAAACCGTTGGTCGTGACGTTCTGGCAATCAAAGGCTTGGGACAGTTTGAACGATTCAAGGCCGCCAGTGCCTTCCGAGAGCTTATTGAAAACTGGCATGTGTCCGATTTTCATATCAATCTGGCTAGGGGTAGCAAGGATGCCGCCGGGTTTGATGAGCACCTTTCAGTAACCGGGGATAACCTGCAACTGGTCGCCCGTAATATCTATGAAAACCATCGGGATATTTTTAATAAAATTGTCGATGCCATGCAACGGCGGGTGCCCGGCATTAGCAAAATTGAACCGATTGCCACTCAGGACGGACGCCTATTGCTGAGCTTTCAGGACGGAAGTTTTAAAGATCCCTTTATCGATAAATATGTCTCGGACGGCACCATCAAAATGTTTGCCTATTTAGTGTTGCTTTACGACCCGGAGCCGCACCCGTTACTCTGTGTGGAAGAGCCGGAAAACCAGCTTTATCCTATGCTTCAAGAGCATCTGGCCGAGGAGTTTCGCCGCTATACGCAAACGGGTAAAGATAGCCAGGTCTTTGTCTCTACCCATTCCCCTGATTTTCTCAATGCTGCGGAACTGGATGAAGTCTTCTGGCTGGTTAAGTCAAAGGGTTACACCGCCATCAAGCGGGCTCGCGATAATGAGTAGGTCAAGGCATTTATGGAAAACGGCGATCAAATGGGCTACCTGTGGAAGCAGGGCTTTTTTACCGGGGCGGATCCATGAAAGCGGAAACACGGGAGTTAGTCTTTTTCTGGAAGAACGCTCGGCAAAAGAAATGCTAGATCGGCTATTGCCGAAACTGCTCGACAAAAATATATACCATCGCTGCATCTCTTTTGAAGGGAAACAGCATCTTGAACAGCAACTACCAAAGCGTTTGCGCAGCTGATGCAATCCCCATGCTTGTTTTGTGGTGTTGCGGGATCAAGATAGTGCGGACTGTATTGCAGTGAAGGAGAAACTGATGGATATTTGCCGGCAAGCCGGCAAACCAGACACAGTGGTGCGTATTATCTGCCGGGAGCTGGAAAGCTGGTATCTAGGTGACCTTCAGGCCGTTGAAAAAGGATTGCAAATAAAGAGGTTATCCGACTAGCAACGGAAAAGAAAATTTCGAGATCCGGACCGGCTACGTAACGCTAAACAAGAATTAAAGAAACTGACGAAAAATCGTTATCAGCCGATAGCGGGTTCACGGGAAATTGGCGGCCATATGTTGCTGGATGGAAACTGTTCCCACAGTTTTAAGGTTTTTATTCGGGGTGTTAGGCAGATAATAGATCGAGACACTGCATGCAATATATAAAAATTATCGAGGGCAGATGGCTAATTATTTTGGGGGAAGCTGGCCATTATCGGCTATCATGTGCGCGATTCTTAACCATTGTCCGCTAACTCTGTGGAGCCGTCCGTGCAGCTGGCCCATCAACTAAAAAACCTTGGTACTGAGACGGTCTTTGCGGTCTCGGCAGCGGCATCGGCGCATGCGGCGGCTGGCCATAAGGTCTATCCCTTTCACCTCGGCGACCTGAATCTGCCGACCCCGGCCAACATCGTTGCTGCTGCCGAGCGGGCGATGGCGCAGGGGCACACTGGTTACTGCCCGCCCAATGGCATCGCTGCATTGCGCGAGGCCCTAGCGGCCCACCTCGGTGCGGCGCGGGGGGTGGATTACGGCGCGGATAATGTGTCGGTGCAGCCGGGCGGCAAGCCGGTGATCCCGAAGTTTTTGCAGGCGGTCATGAATCCGGGCGATGAGGTGCTGTATCCCCATCCGGGCTTTCCCATTTACGAGTCGCAAATCGGTTTTCAGGGCGGGGTGCCGGTGGCTTATCGGTATGTGGAGGCGGCGGACGGCAAATTTGTGCTGGATCTGGATGCGCTAAAAAACAGTATTACCCGCCGCACCCGCATCCTTATTTACAACAATTACCACAACCCCACCGGGGCTGCCGCCACGCCCGCGGAGATGGCGGAATTGGCGGAATTGGCGGTGACGCACAATCTGTGGGTGCTGGCGGATGAAGCCTATTTCGATATTCAATACGGCGGCACACCGCGCTCTATCGTCAGCTTGGCCGGTATGCCGGAGCGCACGGTCATTTTGTACACCTATTCCAAACGCTTCGCTATGACCGGCTGGCGGGTGGGGGCGGCCATTGGGCCGGCCTCGATCATCGCCATTTTCGACAAGCTGAATGTCAACAGCGAATCCTGCACCAACCACTTTGTGCAGCATGCTGCGCTGGAAGCCTTGCAGGGCGGGGACGCGGGGGCGTGGCAGATTTTGGCGGAGTTGCGCCGCCGCCGCGATGCCGCCGTGGCCGGCTTAAACGCCATCGATGGCATTGCGGTGACGCCCCCCGACAGTGCGTTTTACCTCTATCCTAAGGTGAGCGCGATACTTGAGCGCAAGGGGCTGACCGATGTCAACCAGCTGATGGAACGCGCCTTACAGCAGGCGGATGTGTCTTTTTGCACCAGTAAGCATTATGGCCCGGACCTGCCCGGGCCCGCCGACCCCCATATTCGGCTGGCCTTCTCGGGGCTGGATCTGCCGGATATTGAAGCGGGGCTCGCCCGCCTCAAGGTGTTTTTTGAATCCTGATTCTGGGGCGGAACTAAAACTGATGGTCCATTTTCGCGCTCGGCCCGCCCACGTAACCGCCCTGAATATAGGCGGCACCGGATTCCCAGAGCACTGGCAGGATGGCGACATCGTCCACCCCCGGTACCAATGCCACGATTTTTTGGGCGGCCAGCTGCCTCAATAGTTTTTGCAGGGCTGCGCCCTTGTCTTGCTGCGCTTTGGCGGCGAAGGATTCATCCAATCTGACGTGATCGAAGGGGATCTGTTGCAGCAGTTTCGGCGACTGCGCACGGGTGCCGAACCCGGTGAGGACCGCGCCGCAACCGCAGGCCCGCAGATGCTTGACTAGGGTTGCGGCGGCTTTGATGCTGGTGGCGGCATCTTGTTCGCGTAACTGGACACAGATCTGCGCTGGGTTCACTGCGGCTTTTTTGCATGCCGATGCCAGCCATGCGGCGCACTCGGAATTTTGCAGTGATTGGCGACCGAGCGGCACATGCAGGCGTTCATCGCCTGTGCAATCGGTCTTTTTTGCCAGCTTTTGCAGGCTGGTCAGGATGGCGCAGCGGTCGATGTCTGGCTGGTCGCCGACCGCCAGCGGCCCGGCGGTGAAGCTGGCCGGGTAGTGCTCGCGATGGGCCGGAGCGATGCCGATTAGCAGTTCGTAATTTTTATCCGGGCCGCCCTGCAGGCGCATTAGCGGTTGAAACAGCGGCTGCAGGTGGGCGTTCTTGAAGGCTTGGCGCAACAGGCTGGCTGTATCGGTGTTCGTGCTGACCTGTTCCGGCTGGTACAGCTGGGCGGTGCTTTTTTCGCCGCCTGCCTTGCTGCTTTCTCCGCTGCGGGTGCGGGACTCGCGGCACTGCTCGCAGGCGCGCATGCTTTGCTGCAGGACGCTGTCGCTGTGGGTGCTGGCTGCATCGATGGGGGCCACGCCGATGGTGGCAGTTACCTGCTGGCTGTGCTCGCCGAACTCGAAAAGCTGGCCGTCAATGGCGCGGCCTAGTTGCTCGGCATGCGCCAGGGCCGCCGCCGCTTCAGTGTCGGCCAGTAGCACCAATACGCGGTTGGATTCGAAGTCGCTGAGCGGCTGGCCGGCGAAATGTTGGGCGATAAAATCGGCAAATTGGGCCGCAAAGTCTTCGGTCGCGGTCAGCCCTAGATTGCGTTGCAAGGCGGCAAAGTCATCGACCTCGATGCACAGCAGGCAGCTAGAGCCGCCGCCGGCCTGTGCGCTGCGGAGGCACTCGGCCAGCCGCTCCAACAGCCCGCGGCGCGAGCTGGTCGCGCTCTCGGCAGGCGGGGGCGGGGGCGGCTCTTCTGGCTGGGGGCGGACGCGCAGCTGCAAGCAGTGCGCCCCGTTGTAGCGCACTGCCGCGCAGTCCATCTCCGCCCGGGCATCGCTGGCGGCCAGGCGGGTGCTGAGCACGGTGGCGGAGAATTGCTGCGGGGCACTGGCAAACTGCCGATGGAGGGCCTCGTAGTCCGCCTGCGCTGTGGTATCGAGGATGTCTTTGACCGACAGGGCGGCAGCTTCTTCCGGGTCTATGCCGAACAGTTCGCAGAACGCCTCGCCCGCCATGACAAACATGGAATCGTGGACGATGGCCGATAGCGGTGCATCGCGTAGCAGCTGTTGGCAGTGGTCTTCGGCGACGGCTAGGCGTTGCGCTAGGTCCTGTCCGGCGCGCCGCTCGGCACTGGTTTCTAGCTCGCGCCCGACCACGGCGATTAGGTGCTGATCCTCATCCATGGCCAATAGATCGCGGGCCCCCATGCGGATGCCCGCCGCCACCTCCGCCCCGCTGGGCGCATTCTGCTGCAACAGAATCACCGGCACCGCTTGTCGCTGTCCGCCGAGTGCGCGTAGCACTTGCGCCGCAGTTGGGGTGCCATTGCCATCGCGTTGCGCCAGAATTAGGTCGATGTCCGCGCCGCTTTTCAGCCGTTCATCCAACGCTTTGCGCGAGTCTAGGTGCCGTACTTTGGCGGTAAAGCCGCTGCCGTTGAGCACGCTGCCGAGCCGCTCGGCTTCGTCCGCTCGCTCGCTGGCGATCAGCACCGATAGTTTGTTTTTGGTGGGTTTTTTGGCCATGGTTAAGAGTGCGGGCGATTTGTTGGATTTTTGCGGCGCAGTGGGCAGTATAGCAGGCGGGCGGGCATTCTTAGCCCAGCAGGGTTTTGCTTTGCTGCCCGGCCTCCTCGATCGCTAGGCGCGGGACCAGATAGCCGGGCAGACGCTGGCGCAGGCCCCGCACCAATTCTAGGGCGCGATGGCGCGGCACGGCGTAGTGTGCTGCGCCCTGCACCCGGTCTAGGCAAAACAGGTAATAGGGTAGCACCCCGGCCGCGTAGGCGCGCTCTTGCAGATTGGCGAGGGTGTCCAGATCATCGTTCACCCCGGCCAGTAGTACCGATTGATTCAGGCAGGGGCCGATCGCCCGCAACCGTTGCAGGGCGCGGGCTAGGGCTGGGCTTATTTCATTCGGGTGGTTGATGTGTAACACCATTTGGATTTGCAGGCGGGTTGCGGTTAGCCAGGCGAGCAGCGCGGCATCGATGCGTTGCGGAATCACCACCGGCAGGCGGGTGTGGATGCGCAGCCTTTGCAGGTGCGGGATTTGCTCCAGTCGCTCGCACAGCCAGCGTAGCTGGGTGTCCGGGGCGCTTAGTGGGTCGCCGCCGCTAAAAATTACCTCGTGCAGGCTGGAATCCGCGGCCAGATAATCCAATGCGGGCTGCCAGTTCTGGCGGCCGGGGTTGTTGGCGGCGTAGGGGAAATGGCGGCGGAAGCAATAGCGGCAGTGAATGGCGCATTTGCCGCTGACGATCAGCAGGGCGCGGCCGGGGTATTTGTGCAGCAGGCCGGGCAGCGGGTTGTAGGCGGCTTCATCGAGGGGGTCGGGGCCGTAGCCGTCTTGATGGCGGTCTTCCAGTGCGGAATTGAGCACTTGTAACAGTAGCGGGTCGGCGGGGTCGCGCTTGGCCATCAGCCCGACGAAGGCGCGGGGCACCTGCACCGGAAACTGCTGCGCCGCCTGCGCGGAGAGCGCGACCTGTTGCGGGCGCAATTCCAGCAGCTGGCATAGCTCGGCCCCGCTGCGCACCGCATCGCGCAGTTGCGCCTGCCAGCTTGGTTCTATCTGGGGGGCGATTTGGGGGTCGATCGGGTCGGCTCCGGGGCGGTCGGTCTGCGGTATCATTGCGCCCCTTTGCAGTATCGGGAGAACCAACCCTGTGGCAAGCTATTCTACCAATGAATTTCGCGGCGGGCTAAAGGTCATGCTGGATGGCGACCCGTGCGCCATTGTCGAAAATGAGTTCGTCAAGCCCGGCAAGGGGCAGGCGTTCAACCGCGTCAAGCTGAAAAACCTGAAAACCGGGCGCATCTGGGAGCGCACCTTTAAATCCGGTGAGAGCATCGAGGCGGCGGATGTGCTGGACACCAGCATGCAGTATCTCTACAACGATGGCGAGTACTGGCACTTTATGGACCCGGTCACCTTCGAGCAGCAGCAGGCGGATGCCCGTGCGGTGGGCGATGCGGCGCAGTGGTTGCGCGAGCAGGATACTTGCGTGGTGACGCTGTATAACGGGGTGCCGCTGGGGGTCGCGCCGCCCAATCACGTCGAATTGGCGATTACGGAGACCGACCCCGGGGTGCGCGGCGATACGGCGACGGGCGGCACTAAACCAGCGACCTTGGCGACTGGGGCGGTGGTCAAGGTGCCGCTGTTTTTGGAACAGGGGGAGGTGATCCGCGTGGATACGCGCACTGGGGAATATTTGGGGCGGGCGCGGGATTGAAGGGGGTTGCCGGGGCGGGCGCGATATTTTCCGGTTCCGGAGGCTCGCCGAATGGGCGGGGGTGCGGTGTCGGAGAAGACAGTTGTGGGTGTCGCCGATTCTGCTGGCCGGGTGCAAAGTGCGGGCTAATTTCCATTTCGATTTTTATAAATTCGACGGCGGCCCGCTGGCTGGTCGCGTGGTTTAGTGCCGCAGCGGTCGATTTCCGGTTGGGACTTGAGTGGTAGACGCGATGGCTGAGGATTTACCGCTGGATTCTATTTGTCGCCGGGCGGATCTTTATCGGCAGTTGCGGGCGTATTTTGCGGCGCAGGGGGTTTTGGAGGTGGAGGTGCCGCTGTTGGGGCGGGCGGGGGGGACGGACTTGCAAATCGCCCTGATGGAGGTCGTGGCGGCGGGCGGCGATGAGCGGCTTTATTTGCAGCCTTCGCCGGAGCTGTTTATGAAGCGGCTGTTGGCGGCGGGCAGTGGGCCGATTTTTTATCTAGGCAAATGCTTTCGCGGTGGCGAACAGGGGGGGCGGCACAATCCCGAATTCAGCATGCTGGAATGGTATCGGCCCGGTTTTTGTTTGGAGCGGCTGATGGCCGATGTGGCGGCACTTATGCAGCGGTTGGTGCCTGGCTTGGCGATGGCTAGTCGCCCCTATGCGGAGTTGTTTGCCGAGCATTGCGGGGTGGATCCGCATCGGTGTTCGGATGCGGAATTGGATGCGCTTGTCGCCGAGCGCACTCGTTACCGGGGGCAACTAAATCGCGATGCGGCCCTTAGTCTGCTGTTTGCCGAGTTGGTCGAGCCGCATTTGGGGGCGGGTGGGTTTTTTGTGGTCGATTACCCGGCGGGTCAGGCGGCGATGGCGCAGTTGGTGGAGCGCGATGGGGTCGCGGTGGCGGAGCGGTTTGAGTTTTATTTGGAGGGGGTGGAATTGGCTAACGGGTATTTGGAGTTGACCGATGCCGCCGAACAGCGGGCGCGTTTTCAGGCGGATAATCGCGAGCGGCGGGCGCGGGGGCTGGCGGAAATGCCCGTGGATGAAAAATTCTTGGCTGCGCTGGAAGCGGGTCTGCCTGCCTGTGCTGGGGTTGCATTGGGGGTCGATCGGCTGCTTGGGCTGTTGCGTGAGGGGGGGGCGGCGGATATTGCCGATGATCTGCTGTTTGCTTGGGATCGGCTTTAGGTGGAATGCTGGGGTGGGCTAGGCGACGGTGTATTGGCTGCAATTTTCTCGCCCTATCGCCGTAACGGGCTTTGTTGCGCGGGGGCTGCCGGAGATCCGCCCTTGTTTGGGGGCAACCGCCGTCCATCCTTCAGCTGCCGAGGCGGTGTGTGGTTCCAGAGACCGGGGGCGGGCGAGGGTTTGCTAGGGTCAGCCCTTGGCGCGGGCTAGGCTCCATGCTTGCACCTCGCTGGCACCGGCGGCTAACAGGGCTTTGGCGGCGGCGTTCATGGTGGCACCGGTGGTCATCACATCGTCAAAGAGGGCGATGCGTTTGCCTTGCACTGCGGGCGCGGCCTGGAAGCAGTCGGCGCGGATATTGGCGATGCGCTCGCGCCGCGATAGCCCCTGTTGCGAGCGGGTGGGGTGGGTTCTGGCGAGCCATTGCGGGCACACCGGTAGGCCGAGGTGCTGGCCGATGGGGTGCGCTAAGGCTAGGCTTTGGTTGAAGCCGCGCCGTAACTGTCGCCGCCAATGTAGCGGGATGGGCACTAGGGCGTCGGGCGGAGGCTCGGGGTGTGCCTGCCATTGGGTTTGCAGGTGGTCGACGAACAGCTGGCTTAGGGCGCGAATGGGCGGTAGGTTTTTGCCGCGTTTGAGACTCAGAATCAGTTCGCTGATCGGCGTTTGGTAGGGCAATGCGCTGTGACTGCGGGCAAAGGCGGGGCGGTTTTTTAGACAGTCGCCGCACAGGTCGCTGGCCGCCGCCAACGGCAGTGCGCAACGCCGGCAGCCGGCCCGCAGCGGTTTGCATTGGCTGCGGCAAGCGGCGCATAGGCCAGTGTCGCCTTCGTTGTGACGCAACGCCCGCCGGCACAGCAGGCAATCCTGCGCCACCCATTTGGCGAGTAGAGTGGCGATTTTTTCGAGGATCGGGCGGGGCATGGTGTGGATTGTGGTGGGCGGATTGAGATTAGGATTGGCACCGGTGCTTTTTGCACCGGCGGGCGGGCGAGGGCGGGGATCGCGGTCGGCAACTGCGCTCGCCCCTTGCTATATAGTAGCGGCAATTTTCATTTGCTAGGTGTGTGCCATGCCAGCCAACCGCCTTTCCGCCGAAGATCAGGCCCGCGTCGAGCAGGTCCTGCACAGCGGCTATAACCGCACCGAGCGCAAGCCCTTCCGCCCCCTGCGCCTGCTGGGGATTCTTTGGGTGATCGTCACCGCTTTGGGGGTGTTGTCTTGGGGGTATGCTCGTTATCATGGGTTGGTTTAGTTGATGTTGGGGTGTAAGCAGGCGATGGGTAGCAATATGCAGCAGAATCGTGCGCCGAGGAACCGGACGCTGGATTGCTCGGATGCAGAGATCGCTCTTTTTTCCGATCAGCTTTTATGCTTGAAGAAGCGTACGAATACGAAGGTAATTACCAATCAAGTTATCTGCGGCGATAGTCTGGAGATTGCCCGCTTTCTACCGCGTAACTTTGTTGATCTGCTAATCTTAGATCCGCCTTACAACTTAAATAAGGAATATAACGGTACAAAATTTCGGCAAAAACGAGGTGAAAAATACGCGATCTGGTTTGCTGATCTATTGAAACGTCTCATGCCTTTATTAAAACCGGATGCATCCGCTTATATTTGTTCCGACTGGCAAACATCTTGCATCATCGCGCCGGTTTTGACGGAATTTTTTAAGGTACAGAATCGCATTACTTGGGAGCGGGAAAAAGGCCGGGGGGCAAAGCGTAACTGGAAAAATAATTGTGAGGATATTTGGTTTTGCACGCTGAACAATTCCTATTATTTTGATATGAATAAAGTAAAGATCAAACGCCGGGTTATCGCCCCCTATAAAGAAAATGGCGCACCTAAAGATTGGGCGGCAGAGACGGGCGGAAATTTCAGACTGACTCACCCTGCAAATTTGTGGACCGATATATCCGTACCTTTTTGGTCGATGCCGGAAAATACGGACCACCCGACCCAAAAACCAGAAAAGCTCATTGCTAAGCTGATCTTAGCAAGCTGCCCCGAAGGTGGCTTGGTATTTGACCCATTTTTGGGAAGCGGTACAAGCTCTGTAGTTGCAGCTAAGCTAGGTCGTCGGCACTGCGGCGTAGAGCGGGATAAAACCTATTGTTGCTGGGCAAAAAAGCGTCTACATTCGGCGGCAACTGATGGTACTATTCAGGGCTATACGGGCGGCGTATTCTGGGAGCGCAACACGCAACCGCAGAGACTGCCAGGACAACGCAACAAGCATCAAGAGGAAATGTTTAGATGAAATCCAATTTTTACTACAGCAATGCCTGCCGGCGCATCGCGACAGGTCTAAAAGATATTCTGAACAGTCAGGAGAATGTTTTGCCACCGTCCGTATCCAATAGCCCGCGGGCGGCTGGAGATGCACTGGAAAATTTAGTATCTGGTAGCCTTTGCTCTCTTCTAGGTGATTGGTGCAAGGATTTTTCCAGTGATTTTGCAAGACGCGCAATGGCTGATCTTTCTTTTATCGATAAAGAGGGTGTTTGTTTTCTGGTTGATGTAAAAACACATCGAGAAAACACCGGTTTCAATATGCCTAACCTTACTTCCGTGGAAAGACTCTCAAGGCTTTACGAATCAGATAAAGATATTTTTTCAATAATTATACTTAAATATCGTATCGACAAAAATCATTGTATAAAAGTTACGGATATTCTGTTCGCTCCCATAGAGTTTTTCGACTGGTCTTGTTTGACTATTGGCGCGCTTGGTTGGGGGCAAATACAAATATCTAATTCAAATAATATTCATATAAATCAAGGGTATTCACGTAAAGATTGGATGCTTGAGTTTTGCGATAGAATGGAAGTTTTTTATCCAAAAGAAATAGAAAAAATAGGCGAACGATTACAGCGTTTTAAGGACGTTCGTACTTATTGGGAAAATAAGAATGACATTTGGAAATAAATGGCTTGTTTAGGGCACGGAAATATTATGCAGTCTTTTTTTAATTCCCTGCGTAGCTGGCTGGTGGTGCTTGGGTTGGTTTATTTGCTGTTGGTGGCGGTGGCGGTTATTGGGGGGGGGTTTAAGTTGGCGGCGGGCGGGGCGGCGGCGGAGTTGTTTGGGTTTGCGGGGAACCCTATTGCGGGGGTGGTGGTGGGGATGTTGGCGACTGCGCTTATTCAGTCTTCTAGCACGGTGACTTCGATTATTGTCGGGCTGGTGGCGGGCGGGTTGCCGGTGAGTTTGGCGGTGCCTATGGTGATGGGGGCGAATATTGGGACTACGGTTACCAATACCATCGTTAGCCTTGGACATATTCGCCGCGGGGAGGAGTTTCGGCGGGCTTTTGCGGCGGCGACTGTGCATGATTTTTTCAATTTGCTGGCGGTGTTGGTGTTTTTGCCGTTGGAAATTGCGTTTGATCTGTTGGAGCGGGCCGGGGTGTGGCTTTCGCATTTGCTGGCGGGGGGCGAGTCGGTGTCGGTGGCGGGATTTAATTTTATGAAAGCTGCGGTGAGTCCGCCGGTGGATTTATTGAAAAGCGTGCTGGGCGGTGTGCCGGAGGGGGGGGCTGGGGTACTTATGATTGCGCTGGGGGTTGTTTTTATTTTTATCGCCATTGCGGGGATTGGGCGGTTATTACGGGTGCTGATGGTCGGGCGGGCGCGGCGGATTTTGCATACGGCGGTGGGGCGCGGGCCGCTGGCGGGCATTGCCTCTGGCACTTTGGTTACTGTGCTGGTGCAGTCGTCGTCGACCACCACTAGTTTAATTGTGCCGCTGGCCGGGACCGGGGTGTTTAGTTTGCGGCAGGTTTATCCTTTTACGCTTGGCGCCAATATCGGGACCTGTATTACGGGGCTGTTGGCGGCGACGGCGATTAGCGGTGATAACGCCATTTTTGCGCTGCAAATTGCGTTGATTCATTTGCTTTACAATAGTTTGGCGGTGGGTCTTATTTATAGCCTGCCGGTGTTGCGTGGTTTGCCGTTGGGGGCGGCGGATTGGTTGGCTGGGTTGGCGGAGCGTAATAAAATGTATGTGGCGGGGTATTTGGCCGGGGTTTTTGTGGGGCTGCCGATCCTGTTGTTGGCGGGTGGCCGGGTTATTGGTTTTTAATTTGTTGCGCGTTGGCGCTTTTTATTGCGCCGTTCTGTCATGATATTTGCTGCTTCTTCGCCGAGGTGCGATTCGTTGCGCTGGCGGGCGAGGCGGATTTGTTTGGCGCGTTCGGCGAAGCTGGCTTGCCGGGCGGGGGGGTGGAGACCGTGGCAGTGCGGGCAGCTTATGCCGCGGCGGTAAAGGGGGTTTTGGCGGTCGTTTTCTGTGAGCGGGTGGCGGCAGGCGTGGCATTGGGTGTGGGTGCCGGGTTCTAGGCGGTGGTTGACGGCGACGCGCTCGTCAAAAACGAAGCATTCGCCTTGCCATTTGGATTCTTTTGCGGGGACGCGGGCGAGGTAATTTAATATGCCGCCGCGGAGTTGGTGGACTGTGGGGAAGCCTTGCTGTTTTAAGTAGGCGGTGGATTTTTCACAGCGGATGCCGCCGGTGCAAAACATGGCGATTTTGCGGTGTTTGCGGGGGTCGAGGTGGGCGGCGACGAAGGCGGGAAAATCGCGGAAATTTTTGGTGCGCGGGTTGATGGCACCTTTGAAGCTGCCGATGGCGACTTCGTAGTGGTTGCGGGTGTCGATGAGGGTGAGGTCGGGGTCGGCTAATAGGGCGTTCCAGTCGGCGGGGTCGATGTGGGTGCCGGTGGCCTGCTGCGGGTCGATATTGGCGATGCCCATGGTGACGATTTCGCGGCGGAGCTTGACGCGGGCGCGGTTGAAGGGGGGGGTTTCGCACCAGGCGCGTTGGCAGTCGATGGGGGCGAGACGGGGGTCGGCGTTTAATTGGGCGAGGACCTGTTCTAGGTGCTTGGGCGGGCCGGCGAGGGTGCCGTTTATGCCTTCGGGGGCGAGGATTAGGGTGCCGCGGACGTGGTTTTGGCGCAGCGTGGCGAGTAGCGGGCCGCGCATGGCGGCGGGGTCGGCGAGGGGGGTGAATTTGTAGAGGGCGCAGACTAGGTAGCGCGGGGGGTCGGCCATGGTTTTGTGGGCGGTTTGGGCGGGGCGGAGACGGGGTATTTTAGCCTGTGCGCCGATGCTAGAACGAGTGCTGATAGCCTAGGGTGAAATTTAGGTTCTCGGCCAGCTGCGGGCCTTGCAGGTCATGCCAGAAGGGGTGGCTGAGTTCGGCGGCTAGGCGGTGGGTGCCCCAGACGATGTTGGTGCCGAGGGCGATGTCGGCTTGTTTGCCGGCGCGCAAGGAGGGGTTGACCGTGGGGACTGTGTTGGCGTTTGCTGTGACGTTGAATAGCGGTAGCGGCTGGCGGCGATCGCGGTCGCTGTAGTTGCCCCAGCGTTGCAGCCCTAAGCGGGCGGATAGGCTGAGGTTGGGGCGGAGTGGCCAGGCATGCCAGGCGGTGAGCTGGTAGCGATGGCCTGGGCGGTAGCCGTTGGAGTTGCTGTCGAGACGGAGGCGGGCACTGGCTTGTGCGCCCCAGGAGCGGGTGGGGTGCATGCGGCGATAGGTTAGGCCGGGTAGCAGGTCGTGGGTGCCGGAACCGAGTTGCATGGGGAAGGGCAGTTGTGCGGGTGACTCCGGGTTGATTGGCGGCACTGTGTCGGTTTTGTCGATGGAGCCGGTCGGCAGGCTCAACCCTAGATTTAGCAGCCATTGCGCTCCGCCTTGCTGGTGCAGCCGGTAGGTGCCGCCGATGCGGGTATCGCCTAGACCGCTGGAGCCGGTGGTGAAGCGCAGCCCGTTGCGGGCTTGGTGGTCCATGGACATGTCCTGATAATTGGCCATCCCCATGAGCGTCAGCCGCTCGGTGGGGGCGTACATCAGGCCCAGCATGTGCATTTGCATGGTCATTTTCTGCGGCGCGACTAGGTAGTTGCTTTGGGCGGGGTCGAGGATTTGGGCGGGGCTGAGAGGGCGGTTGCCGTCTAGGTTTTCGTCCATTGCCATGTGCATTGCCCGGTAGGAAAGCATCCATTTGCCTTTGTGGTGTGCGTGGTCGCCCATCAGGCGGATCGGCGCATGCATGTCGGGGCGGTGGGCGAGTGCGGGCGGGGTTAGGGCTAGGCTGAGTAGCAGGGCGAGCAGCGGGCCGGCGACTGGCAGCGGGCGAGCGGGCCGGATGCTGGGTGTGGATTTGACGGGCATGAAGGGAGGTTTTTAGGGGGTTATTTTGGGCGCCATTTTATGGAGCAGCCTGCGGCGTGTTTTTGGGTGGTGGGGCCTTTGCCGGTTTTGGCTATTTGTAGCATGGCTTGGGCCATGTCGCGGGGGGCGTTTGGGGGGGCGGGGGAGTTGGGGCGGGTGGCGTCTATTTGGCCGCGGTATTGGAGGCCGCCGGGGCCAGCTGCGAAGCCGAAAACGTCGGGGGTGCAGACGGCACCGTAGGCGCGGGCGACTTCTTGGGTTTCGTCGATCAGGTAGGGGAAGGTGAAGCCGTGGTCGGCGGCGAAGGTGCGCATGTTTTCGAAGGAGTCGGCGGGGTAGGCGGCGGTGTCGTTGGGCATTATGGCGACGAGGCCGACTCCGGCGGTGGCGAGGCGGCGGGCGTCGGCTTCGAGAGTGGGGGCGACGGCTTTGACGAAGGGGCAGTGGTTGCAGATGAAGAGGACCACGACCCCTTTGGGGCCTTGGGCTTGCTCGAGGCTCCAGGTGCGGTCGTCGATGCCGCGCAGTTGGAAGTCCGGGGCGGGGCGACCGGGCTCGAGGGGCGGGGTGGTAATCATGGCCATGCGCCCATGGTGGCACTGGTTGGCGTTTGGTGCAAGTGGGGCGGTTAGGTTTTGGGGATCGGTTTGGGGGGGTGGGTGCGGTGGTGACCGGAGATCTGATGGGCGGGCGGCGGGTTTGACTGCTAGACTGCCGGCTTTGCTTTGCCGTTTTTGCTGCCGTTAGTGCGATGACTGATTCGCCTGTTGATTTGCCTGCCGATTCTAATCCGCTTGAGGGGGCCGTCCGGCAGGTTGGACGGGTGTTGCTGGGCAAGGCCCATGCGGTGCGCTTGGCGGTTACTTGTTTGGTGGCGCGGGGGCATTTGTTGATCGAGGATTTGCCGGGGTTGGGGAAAACCACGCTGGCGCAGGCGTTGGCGCAGGTGACGGGATTGGCGTATCGGCGGGTGCAGTTCACCAGCGATATGTTGCCGGCGGATTTGACTGGGTTTGCCATGTTTGACAAGGCGGCGGGGCGGTTTGAGTTTCAGCGGGGGCCGCTGTTTTGCCAGTTTTTGCTGGCCGATGAGATCAATCGGTGTAGCCCGAAGACGCAGTCGGCGTTGTTGGAGGCGATGGAAGAGCGGCAGGTGTCGGTCGATGGGGTCTCGCATGCGTTGCCGGTGCCGTTTTTTGTGATCGCCACGCAAAATCCGCACAGTTTGGCGGGCACTTTTCCCTTGCCGGAATCGCAGCTCGATCGGTTTTTACTGCGCATCTCTCTGGGTTATCCGGATGCGGGGGCGGAACGCGATCTGTTGGCTGGCAGCAACCCGCGGGCGCGGTTGGCGGAGATCGAACCCGCGTTGGATGCGGCGAGTTTGCTGGCTTTGCAGGCGCGGGCGGAACAGGTTCGCGCCAGTGCTGCGGTGCTCGATTATGTGCAGCGGCTGTTGCGGGCCACTCGCGAGGGCGGCGATTTTGTGCATGGCATTTCGCCGCGTGGGGGGTTGGCTCTGTTGCAGGCGGCGCGCGCTTGGGCCTTGCTGGGCGGGCGCGATTATCTGAGCCCGGATGATGTGCAGGCGGTGGCGGCACCGGTGTTTAGCCATCGGCTTTGCCACCGTAGTAGCGGGGCGCAGGCGGGCGTGGATGCGTTGCAGCAGTGGGTCGAGTCCATCGATGTTTTGGCCGACTAGCGCGGCTGCGGGCGGGTCGCCGTGGCGGCGGTGGGCGGGCCGCTGGCTGGACCGCCGCCAGCCGGAAACGGCGCGGGAGACGTTGTCGCGCCGCAATCTTTATATTCTGCCGGCCGGTCAATTTGCTGGCTTTGCGACTGTGCTGGGGTTGATGTGGCTGGCGGGCACGAATTATGAAAATAATTTGATTTTGGCTTTGGCGTTTTTGCTGTTGGCGGTGTTTGTCAGCGCGATCTTTGCCACCCATGCCAATCTTTCTGGCCTGCGTATTGCGGTGCGGGGGGGTGAGTCGGCGTTTGCGGGGGAGCCGCTTAGCGTTCATTTGCATCTGGAAAATCCCTCGGCGACCGACCGCTTTGCCTTGGTTTTGAAGTGGGGTGGGGCGGTGCAGCGGGTGGATGTGGCGGCGGGGGCGACGCTGGCGGTGCAGATGGCATTGCCGACTGAAAAGCGCGGCTGGCTGCGGCCGGGGCGGCTGTTGATCGAAACTCGCTATCCGCTGGGGCTGTTGCGGGCTTGGAGCTGTCCGCGGCTGCGGGTGCGGGCGTTGGTTTATCCGCGTCCGGTCCCGGCGGAGGCTGGCGGTGGTGCGCTGGCGGATGGCGGGGCCGGGCAGTCGCCGCAGCGGGGGATGGATGATTTTGCTGGGTTGGATGAATGGCGGCCCGGCACCGCGCCGCAGCGCATCGCTTGGAAGCCTTATTCGGCCGGGCGGGGGTTGTTGGAGAAAACCTTCGAGGCGCAGAGCATGAACCCGGAGTGGCTGGATTGGCAGCATTATCCGGGGTTGGGGGTCGAGGCGCGGTTGAGTGCTTTGTGCGCCAAAATTATCGAGATGCAGGGCCTGGGGCAGTGTTACGGGCTGCGTTTGCCAGGGCGGGTTTTTGCGCCGGCGCAGGGCGAGGCGCATAGGCACCGGCTGTTGACGGCGTTGGCTACTTTTGGGTTGGAGGACTAACGGTGGGGCGGTTGGCGGCGGGGTTGCCGCTCTCGCGGGTGCAGCAATGTTGGTTGTTGTTGGCGCAGGCGGTGGCGGCGGTGCCGCTGTGGTGGCGGTTACCGTTTTGGGTGACGCTGGTTTGTTTGGGGGCGCTGGGCTGGCGGGCGTGGATGCTTTGGAGCGGCAGGATGCGGGTGTCGCGCTGGCTGACGGTGGGGCTGCTCGGCGGGCTGTGTTTTGGCTTGGTGGCGCAGTGGGGCAATCCCGCCCGGTTGGAGCCGATGATCGCCTTGCTGCTGGGGTGCTGCGCTTTTAAGTGTTTGGAGATGCGGCGCATTCGCGAGGCGCGGACGGTGCTGTTTTTGGGTTATTTCATCGCTGCGGTCGGGCTTATTTTTGAGCAGCGGGTGCTGGATTTTTGCCTGGCGGTGGCGGCGGTGTTGGTGACGTTGGCGGCGCAAAATATGGCCGAGCGCGACCCTTGGCGGCAGTATTCGCTGCGTGGGTTTTCGCTGGCCCCGCTGCGCTCGGTGGGGCGGCTGGCGGTGCTTTCCATCCCTCTGACTTTGCTGATTTTTGTGTTTGCGCCGCGTCTGCCGTCTTTCTGGACCATTCCGTTGCCGGATGAGCGGCAGGCGCAGAGTGGGGTGTCGGACCGCCTGAATCCGGGGTCGATTAGTGCCCTGACCCGCTCTGGCAAGTTGGCGTTTCGCGTCGGCTTTGAAGGGCCGGTGCCGCCGGCTCGTGAGCTGTATTGGCGGGCTTTGGTGCTGAGCGATTTTGATGGGGCGACTTGGGGGCAGCGTGGAACGGCTATTTTGCAGGACGGGGCACCCATTCATTGGGCGGGGCCGCGCCGCCCGGCGCCGGATTGGAGGCGGCAAGTTCGCTATCGGGGTGAGCCGCTGCGCTATCGGGTTTATCAAGAGCCGAGCGGCCAGCATTGGTTGTTTGCGATTGCCGCGCCGGTTAGCGACGAGTTTGGCATCGGTCATACGGCTGGGTTGCGGTTGGTGAGTCGGCAGCCGGTGACGCAGCGGGTGATGTATCAGGTGCGGAGTTACCCGGATTATCGGCTGGACCCGGTGCGGCTCGGCGCCGCCGCGCGGGCGCGTAATCTTTATTTGCCGGCGGGGTCGAATCCGCAGACTCGCGCCTTGGCGGCCTCCTGGCGGGCTGAAGGGTTGGGGGCGGCGGCGATCGTTGCGCGGCTGTTTGCGCAATTTGGGCGCGAGTATCGCTATACGCTGAGCCCGGGCGAGTACGGGCGGCATGCGGTGGATGAATTTTTGTTGGTGGGCAAGCGGGGGTTTTGCGAGCATTTTGCGGCGGCGACGGTGTTGCTGTTGCGGGCGGCGGGGGTGCCGGCGCGGGTGGTGGTGGGTTATCAGGGCGGCGAGTTGAACCCGGAGGGCAATTATTTGCTGGTGCATCAATACGATGCGCATGCTTGGGGCGAATACTGGGAGGATAGGCGCGGCTGGGTGCGGATCGACCCGACGGCGGCGGTGGCTCCGGAGCGCATCGAATACGGGGCGCGGCCGCTGTTGGTGGATGAGCCGGCGTTTTTGGCGGATGAGTTTTTTTCGTTGAATCAGGTGCGGCATGTGGCGGTGTTGAATTGGTTACGGCTGAATATGGACAATTTGAATTATTTGTGGTTGAGCTGGGTTTTGGGCTATGACAGCGGGCGGCAGACGGCGTTTTTTGGGCGGGTGTTTGGGGTGTTTTTTGCTTATCCGTGGTTGTGGTTGGTGCTGCTGGGGTCGGGGTTGGTTCTGGTTTTGGCGGTGCTCTGTTGGCGCGGGCCGCGGCGGCGACGGTCGCGGATTGAGCGGTTATTTTTGCGGTTGCGGCGGGGGCTGGTGCGGCGTGGGTTGGTGGTGCGTCCGGGGCATTCCCCGGCGCGGCTGGCGGTGTTGAGTGAGCGGGCGGGGCTGGTGCGGGCGGCGGAGATCTGTCGGCTATTTGACCGCCATCTGTACGCGAATCGCGAGTGCGAGCGGCAGATTCGCCGACGGTTGCGGGGCTGGCGATGAATTCCGTCGCGCTGCGGTTGGGGGTGCGCTATGCCTGCGGCAAGCAGCGCAGCCGGTTTGGTGGGCTGGTGTCCGCCTTTGCGCTGGCTGGGATGGCGGTGGGCGTGGCGGCGTTGATTATCGTGCTGGCGGTGATGAATGGTTTTGAGCGGGAGATCGCGCAGCGGTTTTTGCGGGTGACGCCGCACTTGAGTCTGTTGCCCGTTGCGGGCGATTTGGGGGCGACTGGGGCGGCGGATCTGGATTGGGCGGACTATCCGCAAGTGCGCGCTTGGGCCCCTTTTTTGGAAAGTCATGCCCTGCTGATTGGGGGGCGGGCGCAGGTGCCGGTGCGTTTGCAGGGCATTGAGCCGGCTTTGGATGCGGCGGTGGTGGACCTGCCTGCCACCATGCTTTATGGGCGACCTGCGGAGTTGCAGCCGGGGCGTTTTGCGCTGTTGCTGGGGGCGCAGTTGGCGCGGCAGTTGGAAGTTGCGCCGGGGGAGTCTTTGCAGCTGGCGTTGCCGCAGGTGCAGGTGACCCCGGCGGGGATCTATCCGCGGCAGAAAACCGTGACTGTGGCTGGGGTGTTTCAGAGCGGGTCGCAAAAGGATGCGGAGTTGGCTTTCGTCCACTTTGAGGATGCGCGCACCCTGTTGCGGGCTGGGGCGGCGGATAATGGGTGGCGATTGCGGCTGGATTCGGTCGATTCGGTCGCGGCGGTGGGGGGGCGGTTGGCGGCGCAGGGTGGCTGGCAGGTGTACGATTGGAGAGCCAATTACGAGTCGCTGTTTCGCGCTATGCGGATGGAAAAGGTTACGGTGGCGGTGTTGTTGGGGGTCATTATTTTGGTCGCCGCTTTTAATATCGTCAGCGGGCTGGTGATGATTGTGGCCGATAAGCGGGCGGCGATGGCGGTGATGTGCGCTTTGGGGGCTGGGCGTGGCACTGTGGTGCGCATTTTTATGATTCAGGGCTTGGTGCTGGGGGTGGCGGGCATTGTTATCGGGGGCGTGGGGGGGTCGCTGGTGGCGGTGTATTTGCCGGAAATGGTGGCTTTTTTTGAGGCGTTGTTTGGCGGCAATGTGTTCGACCCGCAGGTGTTTTATGTGCGCTCGGTGCCTGCCGAGTGGCGGTTAGGCGATTTTTTGCGGGTGGTGGGTGCCGCTTTGATGCTGACCTTTTTGGCGACTTTGGGGCCGGCCTGGCAGGCGGCACAGATCGTGCCGAGCGAGGCCCTTGATGGCAAATAGCATGGCAAATGGTGCGGGGCGGGACTGCGCTAGAATCCCGCTTATGCCAACGCCCGCCGATGCCGCCTGTCCTGCGCTGGAATGCCGCGGGCTGCGGCGTGCCTATCAGCTTGGCCCGGAGCGGCTGGAGATTCTTAAGGGCGTGGATTTGACGGTGCGGGCCGGCGAGAGTATCGCGATTATGGGGGCTTCTGGGTCCGGTAAATCGACCCTGTTGCACCTGCTTGGGCTGCTGGATGTGGCGGACGCGGGGGAGATCTGTATTGCGGGGCGGACGTTGGAGGGGCTGAGTGAGGCGGCGCGGGCGACTCTGCGCAACCGGATGCTGGGGTTTGTCTTTCAATTTCACCATTTGCTGCCGGAATTCAGTGCTTTGGAAAATGTCAGCATGCCGCTTTGGTTGCGGGGGTTGGGCGGTCGGCAGGCACGGGTGCGGGCGGCGGCGGTGTTGGAACAGGTCGGCTTGGCGGAGCGGGCGGCGCATCGACCGGCGGAATTGTCCGGCGGTGAGCGGCAGCGGGTGGCGATTGCCCGCGCTTTGGCTGGGGAGCCGGCGTTGCTGCTGATGGACGAGCCGACTGGCAACCTGGACAAGGCCAATGCTTGGCGCATTTTGGAGCTGATCGAGCGGCTCAATCGGCAGGGTGGGGCGGCTTTGGTGTTGGTGACTCACGATGCCGAGATTGCGGCGCGGATGGGGCGGCGGTTGGGTCTGCGCGATGGGCGCCTGCATCCGCTCTAATGTCTTGATATTTTTGTGAATAATGGCGCGAATAGGGGTTTAGCGGCGCGATGAATCTGGCGTTGGAATTCACTCTGGCGGTGCGTTATAGCCTGGGCCAGCAGCGTAGCCGGGGGGGTCGTTTTATTACCATGCTGGCGGTGTTGGGGCTGGTGTTGGGCACGGCGTTGCTGATTGCGGTGTTTGCGGTGATGAACGGTTTTGAGCGGGAGATGCGCGAGCGTATTTTGGCGTTGGTGCCGCATATTCGCCTTGAGGTTGCGGGGGCTGCGAGGGTCGGGCCGGGCGAGTTGGTGGCGGGGGACGGCGGCATTGGTGCCGAGTGGCGTGGGTGGATGCGGCAGATTAGTGCCCATCCGCAGGTTCGCTCAGTGAGCCCTTATCGCGAGCTTACGGTGCTGTATCGGCATCGTGGGCGGGTTGAGCCGGGGATATTGTTTGCGCTGGATTCTGAGCATGAAGCTGGGCAGCAAACCGCTTTTGCGCGGGCGGTTGGGGGGGAATTGCTGGCGCGTTTGCATCGGGCGCCGGGCGGTGGGGTGATCTTGGGGCGGGGGCTGGCGGAGCGGTTGGGGCTGGCGGTCGGCGAGCGGGTGCGGGTGTTGGTGTTTGGCGAAGGGCGGGGGGCGTTGCGGGGGGCGAGTTTTCCGATTTTGGGGCTGTTGCGCTCTGGCACCGAGCTGGACCAGAGTTTGGGGCTGGTTCATTTTGCCGGGTTGGCGGCGATTCCACGGCAGGCGACTGGCCCGGCGGGGCTGCGGGTGCAGGTGGATGAGGTCTTCGCGGCGCGGGCGGTGGGGCGGGAATTGCGGGCGGGGTTGCCGGCGGGTTTTGCGCTGGAGACTTGGCAGCAGCGGTACGGCAATTTGTACGAGGCGATTGAGATGTCGCGCTCTTTGGTTAGCTTGATCGTGCTGTTGATCTTGGCCATCGCGGCGTTTAATTTGGTCGCTACCCTGATGATTGCGGCGGCGGACCGGCAGGGCGAGGTGGCGATGCTGAAAGCATTGGGGGCTGGGCCTGCGAGTCTGGCGCGGGTTTTTGCTCTGCAGGGGTTGTTGACTGGGCTGGCGGGTGGGGTGGCCGGCGGGGTTTTGGGGGTGATTTTGGCCCTCAATTTGCGCGAACTGGCGGCGGCGGTGCAGGCGTGGGCTGGGGTGCAGCTGTTGGATTCTGCCGTCTATCCCATCGACTATTTGCCCGCCGATTTGCATTGGGGGCAGGCGGCGGCGATCGTGGGGGTTGCCGTGGTGTTGAGCGGGCTGGCGGCGCTTTATCCGGCGGGGCGGGTGGCGCGGTTGGCCCCGGCGCAGGTGTTGCGCTACGAATATTGAGCGGCCGGTGTGCCGTTGCGCGTTTCCGTGTCCGTCTGCCCGCGGGGCCGGGATGGGTGAGCTGTGGCCCGTTGCGGTGTTCGGTGGGCGGGTTCAGGCAGCGGGGGTGGGTCGGGCAGCGATGGCGGCGGGCGGGAGAGGCGGGCGATGAAGCAGAGCGCGATCTTGTTGGCTTTTGCGGTCGGCGTTTTTTGTCCCAATTTTTTCCCTGCGCTGCCGGATTTTGCCTATTTTCTTGGCGTTGGGATTCCGCTGGCGGTGGTGGCTGGCTGGCGGCGTTGGTTTTGGTTGCTGGGGTTGGTGGTGGGGTTGGGGGTTGGCCTGCACAGTGCGCAACAATTTGCCGATGGTCTGTGGCCGGAGCGGCTGAATGGCGCGGCGTATCGGATGGAAGGGCGGGTGGCCGGCGTGGTGCGACAGCGTGAGCGGAGTTGGCGGTTTGATTTTGTGCCGACGCGGATGGTTGCGCTGGATTCGACTGTGGCCGGGGCGGAACCGGGGTTGCCGCGGCGGGTGCGGTTGGCTTATTACGGGCACGATCGTGCGGATGGGTTGGCGGGGTTGCCGGTGGTGCAGCCGGGGCAGGAATTGGTATTGGTGGCTCGGTTGCGCCGTCCGCACGGGCTGATGAACCCGGGGCTGTTCGACTATCAGCGCTGGATGATTGGCAAGGGGTACGGTGCCGGCGGGTCGGTTCGAAAATTGGAGCGGGTGGGGAAGCTTGGCGGCGGGATTCAGGGGCGCATTGACCGCTGGCGAGCCGGGTTGGCGGAGCGGTTATACGGGGCCGATGTGCCGCGGGCGTCCATGCAGGCGGCCCTGTTGGTGGGGGTGTTGGCGGGGCTGGATGAGCAGACCCGCGAGGTGTTTGTCGCCACCGGCACTGTGCATTTGTTGGTGATTTCCGGCTTGCATGTCGGCTTGATTGCGCTGCTTGGTTGGGTGGCCGGGCGTTGGTTGCTGTCGTTGGTCTCGCCAGTTAGCGGACTCAATGCGGTGCGCTGGGCCAATTTTGCGGCCTTGGCATTGGCGGGGGCCTATGCGGCGGCGGGGGGGTTTTCCTTGCCGACCTTGCGTGCTCTGCTCATGCTGGCGGCGGTGTTGTTGCCGCGGCTGTTTTTTCTGCGGGTCTGGCCTTGGTGGAGTTTTTGTTTGGCGTTGGCGGCGGTGGCGCTGTTTGAGCCGCGGGCGGTGTTGACTCAGGGTTTCTGGCTTTCTTTTGGGGCGGTGGCGGTGATCTTTCTGGGGCTGACGGGTCGCGCCGTGCAAAATCATGGCTGGGTGGTGGCGCTGGTGCGCACGCAGATGCTGTTTTTGTTTGGCTTTGCCGCTATGTTGGCGTTGTTTCAGGGCAGTTTTAACCCGCTGAGTTTCGTGGCCAATTTGTTTGCCGTGCCGCTGACTACTTTGGTGGTTGTGCCGCTGGAATTTTTTGGGCTGCTGGTCTTTGCGGTGTATGAGCAGGCGGGTTTGGGAGTCTGGCGGTTGGTCGGCAGGCTGTTGGATTTTGAGGTGTGGGTGTTGGCCTGGTTGGCGCAGCAGCGGGCGTTGGAATTGGTTATGGCGGCGGTGCCGACTTGGGTCGCGCTGGTTTCGGTCACCGCTGGGTTTGTTTTGATCAGCCCCGTCCGGCTATGGATGCGGGCGGTCGCCGCGCTCTTGGTGTTGCCGCTGTTTATTAGCCCGGGGCGGGGCGATTATCTGTTGGAGGTGCGGGTGTTTGATGTCGGCCAGGGGCTGGCAGTGCTGGTGCGGCAGCCGGGCTACAGCATGCTGTACGACACCGGGCCGCGGTTTAGCGAGCAGTTTGATGCCGGGGCGGATATCCTCGCGCCTAGCCTGCGGCGGCTACGGGTGCGGGCTATCGATGACCTGATTATTAGCCACCCGGACATTGACCATGCTGGTGGTTTTGCGGGGCTGCTTCGGCGGATTGAGGTGCGGCGGTTGTGGGCGGGGCGCATCGACTCCGCTTGGGCCGAGCACGGGCCGCGCCCCTGTCACGCTGGCGTTAGTTGGCGGCAAGGCGCGGTCCGCTATGCCTTTTTGCACCCGCGCATGGTGGACCCGGGCGAGCGGCGGCAGCCGGACAACGAGAGATCCTGTGTGCTGAGCATCCGCTTTGGCGACCAGCATCTGCTGATCCCGGGCGACATCAGCCATACTGTGGAACGCGACTTGGTGGCGCAATTTGGGCGCGATCTGCGGGCTACGCTGGTCTTGGTGCCGCACCACGGCAGCCGTTTTTCATCGACCGCGCCTTTTGTGCGCGCCACTGCGCCGGAGTACGCCATCGCCAGTGCTGGCTATTTCAATCAGTTCGGTCATCCGCACCCGCAAGTGGTGGCCCGCTACCGTAATCAGGGGGCGCAGTTTTACCGCACAGATCAACATGGCATGGTCCGCCTGCGCTGGGCGCAAGATGCCGAGCTAGAGGGAATTTTTACCGAAGATTCCCGCCGGGTTTTTTGGTGGCAGAGGTGAGGGTGATGCATAGCCCGGTTGCTCCGTATTTTGTCTTGCGCTGTCCAGGGCTTGCCATGAAATTTGGTGCGCATTGCGGTACCCTCACAGGTTTCTAACTGGTATGAAGAGAGGCGCGAACCGTGTATGACCTAGTGGTGGCCGGGGGCTGGTTGATGCTGCCGATTTTGCTTTGTTCGCTGGTGTCGGTCGCCATTGTTATCGAGCGGTTTTGGTCGCTGAACCGCCGTAAAATCCTGCCCGCCGGGCTGCTCAAAAACGCTTGGGAGATGCACCAAGCCGGCCCGCTCAGCCCGGAACGCATTGCCGCGTTGCGCAATCAGAGCCCGCTCGGCGAGGTCTTTGCGGCGGGGCTTGTCAACCAAGCGCACGGGCGCGAGACCATGAAAGATGCCATGGAAGAAGCCGGCAGCAAGGTCGTCCACGACATGGAATGCTTCCTGCCAGCACTCGGCACCATCGCGGCGGTCGCACCCTTGCTGGGTTTGCTCGGCACCGTGCTCGGCATGATCGAAGTATTTAGCGAGATCATGCTGAGCGGCACCGGCGACACCGCTCGCCTCGCGGGGGGCATTTCCACTGCGCTGATCACTACCGCCGCCGGATTAGTGGTGGCGATTCCCTCCATGATTTTTCACCGCTACTTTGAACGCCAAGTCGACGACCTAGCCGCCCATTTGCAACACCAAAGCTCGCGCCTGCTCGATGCCCTGTTCAGTGGCAAGGCATTGCATGAGAGCCTCGATGCGCCCGATGCAGAAGTCGAAGCAGAGACCGATTCTGCCCCCTCCGACATCAATGACACGGAGACCGACCCGGCGGCGGCACCAGTGCTGGCCACCCCCGCGGCGGACCGCCGGTGAGGTTCCGCCAACGCCGCCGCGAGGCCCTGCCGGTCAATTTGACCCCACTGATCGATGTGGTCTTTCTGCTATTGATTTTCTTTATGGTATCGACCAGCTTCAGCCGCGAAAACCAATTACAGATAAACCTGCCGACCAGCAGCACCGAAGCCGCCCCCGCCCCCGCACCGGGCCTGTCGCTGAGCATCCACCAAGACGGCAGCTACGCGCTCAACGGGCGGGTGCTGAGTAATGCCCGCCCGCAAACCCTGCTCAAGGCGTTGCGGCAGGAAGCGGGCGGCGACCTAGAACAACCGCTGCTGATCATCGCCGACTCGGAAGCCCGCCATCAGGCGGTGGTCAGTGCCCTCGATGCCGCCGCGCAGCTGGGGTTGGGGCAGGTCCGCCTAGCGACCCAAACCCCGCCCGCACCCCCGTAGCGGTCCATGCGCTGGTCGCAATGCATCGCCGCCGCTTGGTATGGCGACCGGACTTGGATCCGTGCCCTCTGGCCGCTAACACTCGCCTATCGAGGTGCCCTGCGCCAACATCGCCGCCGCGGGCAAGTGCAGGCCCAGGCGCAGATCAAGCGGCACGGTCGCCTAGCCGCGCCCGTGGTGGTGATCGGCAACATCACCGCCGGTGGCACCGGCAAAACACCGCTACTGCTGCATCTGGCCGCCCGCTTGCGGTCCGCTGGCATTCGCGTGGGGGCCATAGCGCGTGGCTACGGCGGTCGCGCACGGCATTATCCGCATCGGGTTTGCGCAGCCGACTCCCCGCAAACAGTCGGCGACGAGCCGCTCTTAATCGCCCAATATGGTCTGCCGATAGTGATCGACCCCGATCGCTACGCGGCGGCGAAACATCTGTTGTGCCAGACATCTGTGGACCTCATCCTCAGCGATGACGGCCTGCAACACCACGCCCTGCCCCGCGCTCTGGAAATCCTAGTGGTGGACGGCCAGCGTCAGTTCGGCAATGGCATGCTGCTACCGGCCGGCCCACTGCGCGAGCCACTGGCACGCCTGCATCAGGTGGATTTTTGCCTGCTGAACGGGGCTCCCGATAATGATGATTCTGGCGATAATTCTGGTGCTGGCGATGAAAACGATAACCCCCTACACCCAGAATTAGCCCGCGCCCTAGATGGCCACTTCCATCTACAGCCGCGCCACTGGCTACAGCTGGCACCCAATACCCAGATCGCAATCGATGCCCTGCCCGCCGCCCGCACCGTGCATGCCATCGCCGCCATCGGCAACCCGCAGCGGTTTTTCGCCACCCTCGCCAGTCTAGGATTGCGCCCCCACCACTGCCACCCGCTCGCCGACCACGCCCCCATCTCGGCGGAACACCTGCGCCGCCTAGGGGCAAACGACCCGGCCACCCAAATCCTAATGACCACCAAAGATGCCGTAAAATGCCGCCAAACCATCGCCGCGCATGACTGGCGCAACTGCTGGGCACTGGAGGTCGGCGTGACCATGCAGGCAGAGCTAGAAAACCGCCTACTGGCCGCCATCAAGGCAACCTTGACCACCCGCCGCGGCACTTGACCGCCCGCCTAGCCCACCACCACCGCCCCACCGCAAACCCAAAACCCATGAACTTTCGCGTCATTATCCCCGCCCGCCGCGGCTCCACCCGCCTAGCGCACAAACCCCTCGCCGATATTGCCGGCCAGCCCATGATCTGGCGCACTGTCCAACGCGCCCGCCAATCGACCGCCACCGAAGTCCTAGTCGCCACCGACTGCCCCGAAATCCACCGCGTGGTAACCGCAGCCGGCGGCGTAGCTCTGATGACCTCCAGCAAACACCGCTCCGGCACCGACCGCCTAGCCGAAGTAGCCGACCTCAAAAACCTAGACGACCACGCCATTCTGGTGAATCTGCAAGGCGACGAGCCCCTAATGCCGCCGCCACTCATCGACCAAGTCGCCCAAGCCCTACACCGCAACCCACACTGCGACTGCGCCACCCTCTGCACCCCAATCCGCACCAAGGGCACTTTCTTCGACCCCGCGGCGGTAAAAGTAACCCGCACCGAATCCGCCGAAGCCCTCTATTTCAGCCGCGCCCCCATCCCCTTCCCCCGCGACCAAATGCCACAGCTAACCACCCTAGCCGACGATGCCCCCCTGCCGCCGGGCCTAACCGCCTACCGGCACATCGGCCTCTACGCCTACCGCGTGGCCCTGCTGCGCCGCTTCACCGCCTGGCCGCCAGCGACATCTGAACGCACCGAATCGCTAGAACAGCTACGCATCCTAGCCCACGGCGGGCGCATCCATGTGGCGCAAGCCGCACTGCCAGCACCCGCCGGGGTGGACACGGCAGAAGACCTAGAACGCATCCGCCGCCTATTCACCAGCGGTCAAGCCGCCACCGCTCAGGCCGCCAACCCAGCAAATCAATAACTCAACAGATCGACCCATGCCGCAAAATCAGCAAAACCAGCAAATCCCCCACCGGCCGGACGCCCCACCAAAAACCGCCGTCCTATTCGTCTGCCTCGGCAACATCTGCCGCTCGCCCACCGCGCACGGGGTATTCACCCAACAGGTCGCCGCCGCGGGCCTAAGCCACGCCATCCGAACAGACTCCGCCGGCACTGGCGACTGGCACCTCGGCGAACCGCCAGACCGCCGCACCCAACACCACGCCCAGCAGCGCAACATCGACCTATCCGCCCTGCGCGCCCGCCAAGTCCGCCCCGCCGACTTCCGCGAATTCGATTACATCCTCGCCATGGACCGCCAAAACCTGCGCGACCTGCAAGCCATGCGCCCGCCCACCTACGCCGGCACCCTCGCCCTCTTTCTCGACTATCTAAACCCCGAAAACGCCGGCAAAAAACCAAAACACCAGCGCGAAGTGCCCGACCCCTACTACGGCGGCGCAGACGGCTTCGAGCAAGTGCTAGACCTAGTCGAGCAGGCCGCCCGCAACCTACTCCGCGAAATCGCCGCCCAACTACGCTGACAGTGCCCGCCCACCATGCCCCTCCACTACCAACCCAACCACCCCCTCCTAGCGCACAACAGCCTAGGCATACCGGCCCGCTGCCACACCTACGTCGAAGCGCACACCCCAACCCAGATACGCGCAGCATGCGCCCACGCCCACACCCAAAACCTGCCCATTTTCGTGCTCGGCGACGGCACCAACCTCGTCATCGCCGCCGACTACCCCGGCCTAGTACTCCGCCCCCGCATCGGCGGCATCGAGAGACTGGCAGAAACGGCAAACACCGTCGATCTTGCCATCGGAGCCGGCGAAAACTGGCATAAATTCGTGCGCTGGACTCTCGAACAGAATCTCCACGGGCTGGAAAACCTAGCCCTAATCCCCGGCAGCTGCGGCGCCGCCCCAGTGCAAAATATCGGCGCCTACGGGGTGGAACTCGCCCCACGAGTGCGCTGGGTGGAATATATCGAGATCGCTTCCGGCCAAACCACGCGCCGCCCCGCCGCCGACTGCCAATTCAGCTACCGCGACAGCCTCTTCAAAGGCGACCTAGCAGGCAAAGTCGCCATCACCCGCCTCGCCCTGCGCCTGCAAAAACGCTTCCAACCGCAAACCCACTACCCAGCCCTAGCCGAATTCCTAGCCGACCTACCCACGCCACCCTCCGCCCGCCAAGTTTTCCAAGCCGTCTGCACGATCCGCCGCCGCAAACTCCCCGATCCGGCCACAACCCCCAACGCCGGCAGCTTCTTCCAAAACCCGCAGATCCTCCGCCCCCACTACGACCAACTACGCCAACACCACCCCGACCTCCCCGGCTTCCCGCAAACGGACGGCACGATAAAAATCCCCGCCGCCTGGCTCATCGACCAACTCGGCTGGAAAGGCCGCCAGCAAAACGGCATCGGCATCCACGCCCGCCACGCCCTCATCCTCACCAACCCCGGCCACCGCCGCGGCCCCCAAGTGCTGGAATTCGCCGCGCAGATCGCCGCCGCCGTCCGCACCGCCTACGGCATCGACCTAAAAATAGAACCCCACATCCTCACCGCCTAAACCCCCCACCGCCGCCCCGCAAAAAAACCAGTTGAAATGAAGATGAAAAGCATTATCATTCCCACCTCTCCACCGCATGCCCGCATGCCACCGCCCCGCCCGCCCATGATCGTCTGCATCTGCCACAACATCAACGCCGCCCAAATCGCCGAACTGGCCGAGCGGCACCCCTGCACCCTCGAAGAAGTCATCGACTGCACCGGCGCCGGCACCTGCTGCGGCAAGTGCCAATGGCGCATCCAAGCCGCCTTACAAGAGCCGCCCCCCGCCGAGTTTTACGAAGCCACCGCCTGCGCCTAATCTCCAATCGCCGCCGACATCCCCCCGCGCCACCCACCAAAAATCCACCCGCCCACCAAATCCGCCCCTCACCCCTTAACTTAAACGCCCCACCCCCCAACGCAAACAAAAGCCTTTCTCATTCCAATTATCATTATCATTCCCTTTTAATATCAATAACTTAGGCTTGCACCGCGCCCCCAACAAGGGCATACTCCCCACCCGCAACCGCAACCACCGCCGGAGCCCACCATGAAAGGGAACGCCAAAATCATCGAGCACCTCAACAAAGTGCTCGGCAACGAGCTCATCGCCATCAACCAGTACTTCCTCCATGCGCGCATGTACAAAGACTGGGGCATGCAAAACATCGCCGACTACGAATACCGCGAATCGATCGAGGAAATGCAGCACGCCGACCAGCTGATCGAACGCATCCTGTTCCTCGAAGGGCTACCCAACCTCCAAGACCTCGGCACCCTCCGCATCGGCGAAAACACCGAAGAAATGCTCCGCTGCGACCTCGCCCTAGAAATGGACGCCATCCCCGACCTCCGCACCGGCATCGCCCACTGCGAACAACAGCAAGACTTCGTCAGCCGCGACCTGCTACAGCAGATCCTAGAGGCAGAAGAAGAACACGTCGACTGGCTAGAAACCCAACTCGGCCTAATCACCAAAATGGGCCTAGAAAACTACACCCAAGCCCAGATTGTCAAAAAAGCAGAAAAGGCCGACTAAGCCCCCCTAACAAGAGGGAGAGATCGAAGCCCCCCTGACAAGGGGGGTTTGGGGGGTTGGAAGTGGGGGGAGTCGGAAGTGGAGAAAGGGGAGCTCGAAGGTTTTCTGATTGGAGTCCCCCAAAACCTCTATGATAGCCCCAACTCTCAACCCCACCCCAACCCGGAGAACCCAAAAAAATGCGCCACCCACTACCCCTAACCCTAGCCCTACTCCTAACCGCCACCCTAACCCAAGCCGACATATCGACCGTAGTCCCCCCAGACCTACCGACCTCCGCCGGCCCAGTCCAAATAGAACCAGCAGTCCGCGACCTAAAAACCCCCTGGGCCCTAACCTTCCTCCCCGACGGCACCTTCCTAGTCACCGAACGCGGCGGCACCCTCTGGCACTTCGACGGGCGCCTCGACAGCTCGTCAGTCGATGCCCCAAATGACCTTCTTCAAATCCCGCCACGCCGGTCCCCCGTCGCCGGCATCCCCACAGTAGCCGCCCACGGCCAAGGCGGACTTCTGGACATCCAAGCGGCACAAGACTTCGCCACCACCCGCGACCTCTTCTTCACCTTCGCCAAACCACAAGAAAACGGCGGCGCCGGCACCGCCCTAGCCCGCGCCAAACTCTCCGCCGACAACACCCAACTAACCGACCTGCGCATACTTTTCGAAATGGCCCCCGGCTCCAGCGGCGGCCGCCACTTCGGCTCCCGCGTACTAGAAGCCCCCGACGGCTCCCTCTACCTCACCCTCGGCGACCGCGCCGACCGCCCCAGTGCCCAAGACCTCAGCAACCACAACGGCGCAATAATCCGCCTAACTCGCGACGGCGGCCTGCACCCCGACGCCCCCTTCCGCACCACCCCCGGCGCCCGCCCAGAAATCTGGTCCTACGGCCACCGCAACCCACAAGGTGCCGCCCTCGACCGCCACGGACGACTCTGGATATCCGAACACGGCGCCCGCGGCGGCGATGAGATCAACCTCATTAAACGCGGCGCCAACTACGGCTGGCCCATCATCAGCTACGGCCGCCACTATTCCGGCCGCAAAATCGGCGAAGGCACCGCCAAACCGGGGATGGAACAACCCAACCACTATTGGGACCCCTCCATCGCCCCCTCCGGCATGCTCATCTACCAAGGCAAAATGTTCCCCGAATGGCAGGGCGACATCTTCATCGGCTCCCTAAAATTCGGCCAGATCGAGCGGCTAGAAGTGAACGGCACCCAAGTCACCCCAGCCGAAATCATCAAATCAGCAGTCACCGCCCGCATCCGCGACCTACGCGAAGCCCCAGACGGTGCCATCTGGTTCCTATCCGAAAGCCGCGGCGCCATCTACCGACTGTCCCGCCCTCCTCCCCCTTAAAAAAACTCAAAAATCCGCTTGACCCCCCCCCCCGACGGCGTATTGTCCCCCCACTGCTCGCCCATCGAGCCATCACAGAGGACACAATCATGTCTAAATCAATCCTACACTGGCTACCCGCCACTCTCTGCCTAACCCTCAGCCTAGCCCTCACCCCGGTCGCCCTAGCAAAGCGCGCGGACGGCGGCCCCATGGAAGGCACTGATACTGCCGACACCCTCAATGGCACCACAAACAACGATCTCATAAACGGTCGTGGCGGTGACGACACCATTAGCGGCGGCAAGGGCCAAGACCGCCTCCGCGGCAATCGGGGCAACGACACCCTGCGCGGTGATAGGGCCAAAGATAAACTCCGCGGCGGGCCGGGCGACGACATGTTGTACGGTGGTGCTCAAAACGATTTCCTCTGGGGCGGTGCCGGCGACGACACCCTGCGCGGCGGCACGCACAACGATGCCTTGTACGGTGGCACCGGCGACGACCGCCTAGTCGGCGGCCCCGGCCACGACCGCCTGTTCGGCGATGAAGACGACGACATCCTTAAGGGCTGGCGAGGCAACGACCGCCTAATGGGTGGCTCCGGCGACGACCGCCTGAAGGGCGGCAAGGGCGACGACATTCTCAACGGCGGCGAAGACAAAGACACCTTAGTCGGTGACGAGGGCAATGACCAATTTCACCTGCTCGACCCAGAAGCGAATGCCGCCGATGCCGACCGCGTCAACGACTTTAGACCTGCCGACGATGTCCTAGTCCTCCCCGATGGTGTCACCGAAGTCAGCTACTTCCAAACCCGCCCCGCAAGGAAAAGAACCCGCAGCACCATCCTCCAAAGTGCCGATGGCAGCCAGACCTACGCCGCCCTCCGCGGCCACCACGACCTAGCCAACACCGCCACCGTCCGTGCGGAAGCGATCCAAGACTCATCTGAGAACAACATCACCACCCGAACCCTCCGCCAACCCACGCTCACCCTAACCCGCGTCGAAGGCAGCGGCAATGAATCTCGCACCGTCACCGCCGACGACGACGGCAACAACAACGCCGCCACAGTGGACGAAGCCGCCGCCGGTTCCAACCAAACCAACCTATTCCTCACCAGCAGCACCCGCCCGGCCACGCCAGCCATCTTCCGCGCCTTCTTCAGCGGCGAAGGCGTAACCTTCGTCGCCGGCACCCCCACCGACGACAACTGGGGCGGTGCCGCCATCAATCCCGACGATTTGTCAGCAACCGCCCTAACCGTAGACAAAGACAACGCCTACGTCGACTTCACAATTCCCTCTGACAGCGACTGCAACCCCTGCCAACTGCTACGCATCATTGCCCCGACCGAAACCGGCGTACACCAAGATGCCGACGACGATGATGAAGCCATCAGAATCGCAATCCGCCCCCGCAACGACGCCGCCCGCAACTATGACCGAAACCCGAATCGCTACACCATCACCTTCGACGACGACGAATAAAAAAGCCCCCCCCGACAAGGGGGTTCTGAAGCCCCCCTGACAAGGGGGGTTTGGGGGGTTGGATATGGAAAAGAGGCTTGAGGGCTCCCAGCACAGCGAAGGTTTGCCCGCAACACAAAAGCCTACGGGCGTTTTTTTGCGGGGCGTTTGTGGTGGCTATTTGACCACCCGTAGGGTTGGGCGGCGGGGTTTTGTGGGCTTGGTTGCGCTGCCCGGGGCGGGTTTGGAATCGACGGGTTTGGGGGGCGGCGGGGTTGGGTCGGGCTGGTTTTCTTCTCCGGCGAACATCATGCCGCGGCCGTTTTCTTTGGCGTAGATGCCGAGCACCGCCTCCAGCGGCACGCTAATATCTGTGGGGATGCCGCGAAAGCGGGCACTGAAGCACAGCCAATCGTTGCCCAGTGACAGGTCGGCGACCGCATCGGGCGCAATGTTCAGGATGATTTGCCCGTCCGTGACGTAATCTTGAGGCACACGCACTTCCGGGTGCAGGGCGTTGACCAAAATGTGCGGGGTGGCGCGGTTGTCGAGAATCCACTCGTGGACGGCGCGCAACAGATAGGGGCGGCTTGGAGTCATGGGGTTCACTTGCGCGGCTGCCAACAATCCGGCTTAAGGCGCAACCCGCCCTAACCCGCCGCCATCTCTTGCTCGCAGAGCGACAGGCTGCGCTGGAAGGACTCGCGCTGGACCAGCCTTTTCATGTAGGCGATCAGCACCTTGCCCTGGCGGGTTTTGGGCAGCTTCAGCCCCATCCGCTTATGGCGCCAGAGGATGGCGGCTAGACAGCAGTCGACTAGAGTCAACTCGGTGCTCAGAAAATAGTCCTGCTCGGCAAAAACCTGCGCGAGGCTGAGCAGGTTTTCGGTCATCGCCTTGGCATCGTCGCCGCTGTCCTGCCCCTGCATCAGACGATCGATCAACGGCCCCCAATCGCGCTCGATGCGCTGCATCCACAGTCGCGCTTGGGCGCGCACCACCGGGTAGACCGGCAACAGCGGCGGGTGGGGGAAGCGCTCATCGAGGTATTCCATCACCACCCGCGAGTCGTACAGCACCAGATCCTGGTCGAGCAACGTGGGCAGCGAGCCATTAGGGTTGACCTCGGCCAGCTCGGCGGGCACCGTTTGCGGTGTGTATTCTTCCACCGTGCAGGTAACGCCCTTTTCCGCCAGCACTATGCGCACCCAGTGCGAATAATGGCAGCAGGGGTCGGAGAACAGCGTAAGTTGGGCGCGGTTCAGCGGTTTCATGGCAACCGATTCAAGGTAGAGGGCGGGGGCGGAGTAGCGTAGCGGCGGGAATCAGTGAATATCGCGCCAGTACTCGCGGTTGAGCAGCCATGCGAATACAAAAAAGATACCCAGAAAAATCAGCACCCCGGTGCCAATCTGCACCCGCTGTTCGGCGTAAGGCTCGCCCATGTAGACCAGAAAATTGGTCAGATCGTAGGCGGCTTGGTCGAACTCGGCCGGCGACAATGCGCCCGCATCGGCGGGCAGGATTTGCAATTCGCAATGGTCGCCCTGGTCGCCATGCCCCGCCCCCGCCACACTGGAGACATCGGACGCACAGGTCGGCAGCCCTTGCAGGTCGAGCAGCGCATGCGGCATGCCGACATCTTTGAAGACCAGATTATTGACCCCAAGCGGGCGCGCATCATCGGCGTAAAAACTGCGCAAATAGGTATAGACCCATTCGGGTTTGCGAGCGCGGGCGACCAGCGTCAGGTCCGGCGGCGCGACCCCGAAAGCGGCTTTGGCACTGTCTTCCGGGTAGGCGATGGTCATCAGATCGCCGATTTTTTGCTCGGTGAACACCAGGTTTTCCAGCGCGATCTGGTGCGGAATGCCAAGGTCATCCGCCACCCGCTCGAAACGGGCGTACTTGGTGGAATGGCAGCCGTAGCAATAATTCATATACCACTTGGCTCCGCGCTGTAGCGATGCCTTGTCGCCGATGTCCGCCTTGAATTTTGCACAGGGAATCTGCCCGCAATCGTATTTGCCCTCGGCTCCGACCACCTGAATCGGAATAAAGGTCAGCAGTAAGACCACCGCCAGCCCTTTGCAGAAAGGCCAAAGTCCCAAGCCGCCCGCCGTGGTGACGCGCTGCGGTGGGGTTTTGTATTTATCGAGTTTCGACCAGAAGGGCATCCCCAAAAAGAACACAAAATAAAACAGGGTGGCGATTTGCGCCAGCAGGGTGCGCGCCGGGGTCGGTGCCTTGACCCCCAAAATCCCCAAAATAATAAAAGAGGCGGCGAACAGCAGGATCATGGTGTGCCAAATATTGCCTTTGTAGCGAATAGAGCGCACCGGGCTTTTATCCAGCCAGGGCAGTACAAACAGGATGGCGATGGCCGCCGCCATGACGATAAAGCCGCCGAGCTTGGAACTGATGGGGCCGACATCAAAGGTCACCGCCCGCAACATGGAATAAAAAGGCGTGAAATACCAGACCGGGGCGATGTGTTCTGGCGTTTTTAGCGGGTTGGCTTCCTCAAAATTGGCGTATTCCAGAAAATAGCCGCCCATCTCAGGGGCGAAAAACATGATGGCGCAAAACACAAACAGGAACACGATGATGGGCAGCAGATCGTGAACCGGCAGGTAATAGGGGAAGAAGGGCACCCCATCGAGCGGCACCCCGCGCTCGTCCTTAGTGGCTTTGATTTCCACCCCATCGGGGTTGTTGGAGCCGACCTCGTGCAACGCCAGAATGTGTAACACCACCAGGGCCAGCAGAATGATCGGCAGGGCGACCACATGCAGCGACATAAAGCGGTTCAGGGTGATACCGGAAATCAAATAATCGCCGCGAATCCATTCGACAATCCCCTCGCCCCAGAACGGAATAGCCCCGAACAGCGAGATGATCACCTGCGCACCCCAGTAGGACATTTGCCCCCAAGGCAACACATAGCCCAAAAACGCCTCGGCCATGAGCACCACATAGATGGTCATGCCGAAGATCCATACTAGCTCCCGCGGCGCACGGTAGGAGCCGTAAATCAGCCCGCGGAACATGTGCATGTAGACCACAAAAAAGAACGCCGAGGCACCGGTGGAGTGCATGTAGCGGATCAGCCAGCCCATCTCCACATCGCGCATGATGTATTCGACCGAGGCAAAGGCGCGCTCGGCGGAAGCCTCGTAGCTCATCAGCAGCCAGATGCCAGTGCCCAGCTGAATCACCAGCACCAGCAGCGAGAGCACCCCGAAGAAATACCAGAAGTTGAAGTTTTTCGGCGCATAGTACTCCGCCATGTGGTACTTCCACTGGTGCTTTAGGCCCGGCATGCGGGCATCGAACCAGCCCCAGAGGGATTTGAGCGCATTCATTAGGCGGTCTCCTGATCTTCGCCGATGACAATCAGGGTATCGGATACGAAACGGTAGGGCGGCACCTCCAAGTTGGACGGTGCGGGGACGCTTTTATAGACCCGCCCGGACAGGTCGAATTTGGAGCCATGGCAAGGGCAGAAAAAACCGCCGAGCCATTCGGCACCGCCCAGATCCCGGGCACCGACATCCGGGCGATATTTGGGGGCGCAACCCAGATGGGTGCAAAGGCCGACTGTGACCAGAAATTCTTCGTGCCCGGCAATGGCGCGGGCATCGCCGCCCACGTAGGCCGGGCGGATGTCGTCTTTCGAGTCCGGATCGGCGACTAGGGCGCGCATGCGGGTGGCGAGCTGCTCTAGGGCTTCCGGCGTGCGGCGGACGATGTAGACCGGCTTGCCGCGCCATTCGACGGTAATCATTTGGCCGGGTTCAATTTTGCCGATGTTGGCCTGCACTGGGGCCCCAGCGGCGCGGGCTTTGGCACTCGGCACCCAAGATTTGACGAAGGGCACCGCCGCCCCGGCCACGCCGAGTGCGCCCACCACACTGGTGGCACCAGTCAAAAATTTGCGGCGCCCGCGGTTCACAGTATCAGCCATTTAGAACTCCGCATGATTTCGGGCACTGTCGTTGCGACCGGGAAAGGAGGTAGATGGCGGCGCAATATGGAGCGGTTGGAAAATATCACAGTGACGAGACAGGCTAGGGCTAGACAGGGCGGCGGCAAGCAAAGCGGGTGCCATTCTAGTGAAGGGCACCTAGATAAGCAAGCCGCCGTTCGCGTTGGCGGCATGTTATGTGCCTCATGACTAATCTAGCGGGTCGCATTTCGCCCCCCGTGGGTGGGTTGATAAAAATTAGGGCTCCCTGCAAATAGCCGTCGCCTGCGACACGGCTGCGCGGGAGCCTGCTAAGTTGAACTCAAAATAAGCGTTGCCTCCACTGTCGTCAGGCACTTCAATGAGTGCGGTGTTACCCATTAAGAATGCATTCGTAAGCTCTGGACTGATGTAGCGCAGGTGAGCAATTCCAAAGTTGTATCTGCCCGCCCATCTAGTAGAGAACAGCTTCTCGTCCACTTTGGTGCGCAACTCAAAAAATACTAACTCCCCATATCTACCCTCCCCATCTGTCACATCCGTATCAAAGCGCATACCGGACAACGTTAGGCCAAACCTTGGTTTATCCTCGCCTGTATCGCAAATCGCAGACAGTTTTGCTGAAGCCTTGCCAAACCGCCCAGCAGTCGGGTCAGCCGCTGTGGGTGAATACGCAAGTGCGCCCGTCACCTCGCCCGTCATGCGGTCTTTAGAGGTATGCACCTGCCAGCGATCGCCCGATTCCTGCGAGCTGGCCTCGGCTCGCGCAGGGGTTATGGATACGATGATAAACAGCCAAATCGCCACAAATGCTATTGGGGCGGCGGTTGTGCCTGCTGCGATGGCAAGTGCGCCTGGTAGGAAAGCGCGGGTTTGGTGCTGTTTCATGTTGCGCCTCCGGGGGTAGGCTGGGTTAGCTGCTCAATAGAATCGGCGGATTTCAGCTTCGACAGACCTTGCATTGATGAAACGCTCGATGAGGGGTTGCTCGGTATCCTAAAAGTCTGCCGAGTGCGGGATGGAGTCGACTTGGTTTGGTCGCCACGCGGCCCGCTGGGGACCTAGCGTTTGGAGTATTGCGGGCGTTTGCGGGCTTTGTGCAGGCCGACTTTTTTGCGCTCAACCTCGCGGGCATCGCGGGTGACGAAGCCGGCCTCGCGCAGCGGGCGACGTAACCCCTCATCCTGCTTTAACAGGGCGCGGGTGATGCCGTGGCGCAGGGCCCCGGCCTGCCCGAAGCTGCCGCCGCCTTTGACGGTGGCGCGGATGTCGAAGCGGTCGGTGGCTTCCGCCACTTCTAACGCCTGGCGGACGATCATGCGGGCGACTTCGCGGCCAAAATAGGCATCGAGGGGGCGGCCATTGATCTCGATTTGCCCGGAGCCGGGGCGTAGAAACACCCGTGCGGTGGCGGTTTTGCGGCGCCCGGTGCCGTAGTGGATCGCGTTCATCGTTTTTAGCCCTTAGAGTGGTAGCGGTTGCGGTTGCTGGGCCGCGTGGGGGTGCTCGCTGTCCGCGTAGATTTTCAGCTTGCGCAGCATGGCCCGACCGAGCGGACCGCGTGGCAGCATGCCCTTCACGGCTAGGCGCAGGGGGCGGTCGGGGTGCTCGGCGAGCATTTTGGCGAAGTGGGTGGATTTTAGTCCGCCGGGGTAGCCGCTGTGCCGGTAGTAGGTTTTCTTGGTTGCCTTGGCACCGGTGACCTGTACCTGGCCGGCATTGACCACTACGATGTAGTCGCCGGTGTCGACATGCGGGGTGTATTCGGGTTTGTGTTTGCCGCGCAGGCGGCTGGCGATCTGCGCCGCTAGGCGGCCTAGAGTTTGGCCGGCTGCATCGACGACAAACCAGTCGCGCTTGACGGTAGCCGGGTTGGCGCTGAAGGTTTTCATTTTGTCCTGTGGCGAGCTTGGTGGAAACGGGGGCCGCGAGAGGGACGCGATTCTAAAAGTCTTTGCGGGGGAAAGCAAGCATGGGGACGCTCTGAAAATTCAGGGGCGATGGGGGCGGGTGAGGTAGTCGGCGGAGCGCATTTCCAGCAGGCGGCTGCGGGCGCGGGCAAATTCAAACTGCAGCCGCCCGGCCACGTAGAGGTCCTCTAGGGGCACCGCTGCGCCCAAAATTAAATTGACATTGCGGTCGTAAAACTCATCGATCAGGTGGATGAAACGCCGCGCTAGGTCATCCTGCCGGTCGAAAGCTGGCACCCCGCCGACCAGCACCGAGTGGAATTCATGGGCTATTTCGATGTAGTCGTTTTGGTTGCGGGGGCCGCCGCAGAGCGCGTCAAAATCGAACCATGCCACGCCCTCAGCCTGGGCCCGCAGGGGGATGCGCCGTTCGGCGATCCGCAGCGAGCGACCGCATAACACTTGGCCATCGCCCACTAGGCGGCGGAAATTTGCCGCCATCGCCCGCCGTGCCGCCGCATCCCAGGGGTGGTGGTAGATCTCCACCTGTTCTAGGGCGCGCAGGCGGTAGTCGGTGCCCTGGCCGAGGTCGATGGTTTGGGTGTGGGTTTGTAGCAGGTCGATGGCGGGCAGAAAGCGGGCGCGTTGCAGGCCATCGCGGTAGAGTTCTGCCGGGGGGATATTAGAGGTGGCGACTAGGGTGACGCCGCGGGCGAAAAGGGCCTGCAGGGTGTTGGCGAGAATCATGGCATCGGCGATATCGCTGACAAAAAACTCATCGAAGCAAAGCACTCGCGCCTGGGCCGCGAGGCGGGCGGCGACCTTGTCCAGTGGGTTTTTTGCCCCGCGGCAGCGTTTCAGGTCCGCATGCATGCGGCGCATGAAGCGGTGGAAGTGCAGGCGGAGCTTGTTGCCGCTGGGTAGGCTGGCGAAAAACATGTCCATCAGATGGGTTTTGCCGCGCCCTACTCCGCCGTGCAGGTAGAGACCGCGCACTGGAACCCGCGTCCGATTCCGCCCGAATAGCCGGGCGGGCCAGCGGGGTTTGGGGGCACTGAGGAGCCGCTCGTACAGGGCTTGCAGCTGCTCGATGGCGCGTTGTTGCGCCGGGTCGGGCAAGAAATCGGCGCGGGCCAGCTCGGCGCGGTAGCGGTCGATGGGGGCGGACAAATTAGGCTCCGCGGCGGCTTGGTTGAGTGGGTGAGAGATCGAAGGTCATGGCGTTTGCGGGCGAGTACTCTTGATACGCTACACGGTTCAGAGCTCTGAGCTATGGGGGGATTTGACGGCTTGAGCGGAGTCTACCGCCCTGCCGGGCCAGCGTACTGACGCTCGACTTTCGCTATGCGCAGGCTGTACTGGCGGTACCAGCGTTCCTTGCCCAATTTTTGCGCCAGCAGGTGTTCGGCTGCCTGCTTCCATGCCTTGACTGCGGCTTCATCCGCCCAATAGCTGACCGTGATCCCTAGCCCGGTAGCAGCGCGGGCGGATTCGATGCCGATATAGCCGGGCTGCTGGGCGGCCAGATCGAGCATGCGGTCGCGGCCATCGCGCCGTAGCCCTGATCGCCGCTGGTGCGCTGCGTCGTGAAAATCACGGCGTAATAGGGCGGCTTGGGCAGGGGGGCGAAATCGGGCATGGAAAAGGGGGAGGGGCAGTGATGGCCGGGTACACCCATTATCGCAGTCTCTGTAGATGAGTCTGCCCGCAAGGTATCGGGTAATATCGCGCTGGTTGCGGGCGGGCGATTATACAAAAGCGCGGCGGGTGGTATACGGTATGAAAAAAACACGAGGGATGCGCTGGCGGCGCGTTGCGATGGATTATTTTTGGCCGAGCCTTTGCGGGCTGTTGGTTGCCGTTTTGGTGAGTTTGCTGGCACCCGACTGGCTGGCGGGGAATAAACGGGCGAATGATGCGGCGGCGGGGCCGCGGTTGGAGGCCCCGGTCGGCCCGGTTTCCTACGCGGCGGCGGTGCGGCGGGCGGCACCTTCGGTGGTCAATGTCTATACCACTAAAACGGTGGCTGGCACCCCTAATCCGTTGTTGGAGGACCCGTTCTTCCGCCGCTTTTTCGACCGCTCGCCACAGGCGCACACCCGTCAGCAACGCTCGCTGGGTTCGGGGGTGATTATCAGCGCGGCCGGGCAGATCCTTACTAATGCGCATGTCATCGCCGGGGCCGAGCAGATTTTGGTTTTGCTGGCCGATGGGCGGCAGGCGGTGGCGCAGTTGGTGGGGGTGGATCGGGAAACGGATCTGGCGGTGCTGAGCATCGAATTGGACGGTCTGCAGGCCATTCCCATCGGCGACCCCAATAGGGCGCAGGTGGGGGATGCGGTGCTGGCCATCGGCAACCCTTTCGGCTTCGGGCAGACGGTGACGCAGGGCATTATCAGTGCCACCGGGCGGGATCTGGTGGACCTCAGCAGCCTGGTCAGCTTTTTGCAGACCGATGCGGCGATTAACGATGGCAGCTCCGGCGGCGCGCTGATCGATGCCTACGGCAACCTGCTCGGCATCAATTCGCGCAAGTTGCAAAGCGACGGCGGGGTGGGTTTGGGCTTCGCCATTCCCGCCGACATTGCGCTGAAAGTGGTGCGTGATCTGGTCGATCTTGGTGCGGTGGTGCGCGGCTGGCTGGGGGTGGAGGCGCAGCCGATCTCGGCGCAGGCGGCCAGCGAACTGGGGCTGGATACGGCGGCGGGGATGCTGATCACCGGCCTGCACCCGTCCGGCCCGGCGCACCGGGCGGGACTGGAGGTGGGCGATCTGATCCTGCGGGTGAACGAGCGTGAGGTGCGCGACCCCCGTCAGCTGATCAATCGCATCGCCAACAGTGCGCCCGGGGCGCGGCTGAATGTTGCCATTCTGCGCGCTGGCCAGCCGCTGACGGTGATTGCCGAACTGGATGCGCGTCCCGAGCCTGAGCAGCCGCTTTAGTTTTCTTTTCGGCCTTCTTCTAACTCGAGGCAGACCGCCGCTCGGCGGCGAGTGCGTGGGCTTGTAATCCTTCGGCGTGTGCCAAAGTGGCCGCTATTTTTGCCAGTTCCTGTGCGCCGCTCGGTGAGCAGCCGATGATTGATGAGCGTTTCTGAAAATCGTCCACTCCCAGCGGCGAGGCGAAGCGGGCGGTGCCTGCAGTCGGTAGCACATGGTTGGGGCCGGCGCAGTAATCGCCGAATGCCTCGGGCGTGTGCGGGCCTAAAAAGATTGCCCCGGCGTTTTGCACTTGCGGCAGGTAGGACTCGGCATTGGCCAGCGATAGCTCTAAATGCTCGGGGGCTAGGCGGTTGGCGAGGGCGATGGCTTCGTCCAAATTTTCGCTGCGAATTAGCGCGCCGTGCGCCTGCAAACTCTGGCGAATGATGGCGGCGCGGTGCATTTTCGGCAGCAGGTCTTGCATGGCTGCTGCCACCTGATCGAGGAAGGGCGCGTCCGGGCTTATCAAAATCGCTTGCGCTTGCTCATCGTGCTCGGCTTGGGAAAACAGGTCTAGGGCGATCCAATCCGGCGGAGTGTGGCCGTCGCAAATAATCAGGATTTCCGAGGGGCCGGCCAGCATGTCGATGCCCACGGTGCCGTACAGCAGCTGTTTGGCGGTGGCCACGTAGATATTGCCGGGCCCCACAATTTTGTCCACCGCGGGCAGGCTGGCGGTGCCGTAGGCGAGGGCGGCCACCGCCTGGGCCCCGCCGATCTGGAACACCCGGTCCACCCCCACCAAATGCGCCGCGGCGAGAACCGCCGGATTGGGAGTGCCATTTGGGGCTGGGCTGACCATGATGATTTCGTCCACCCCGGCTACCCGCGCCGGAATAGCGTTCATCAGCACTGAGGAGGGGTAGCTGGCTTTGCCGCCGGGCACGTAGATGCCGACCCGTGCCAGTGCCCGCACCTGCTGGCCGAGTCGGTTGCCGCTGTTATCGCGATAGCTCCAGGATTGCTGTAATTGGCGGCGGTGAAAATCCTCGATGCGCTGGGTGGCCTGTTGCAGGGCGCGGCGCAGGTCGGGATCTAATTGGGCGGCTGCCGCGGCCAGCTGGTCGGGCGGCACTTCCAGTTCGGCGATGCTGGCGGCAGTGTGGCGGTCGTGCTGGCGGCTGTATTCCAGCAGGGCCGCATCGCCGCGCTGGCGGACTTGGTGCAGAATTTCGGCGACTGTTTGCGCCACTTCTGGCGGGGCGAGCGCGTCTTGGCTGCGCAGGGCTTGCAGGTCGCGGGCGAAGTGGGGGTTGCGGCTGTCGAGCCTGGCGATCTGGAGTTTGGGCGGGGTCGGGGGCATAGTCATGGGTCAGGTCATGAGTCGGCGCGGTCTTTTAGAGCCTGTTCGATGCGCTCAAGCAAGGTGCTGAGTTCGGCGTGTTTGAGCTTGAGCGAGGCGCGGCCCACAATCAGGCGGGAGGAGATGTCCGCCAGCAGGTCGAGCGGTTCCAGCCCGTTGGCTTCGAGGGTGTTGCCGGTGTCGACGATATCGACAATTTCATCGGCTAGGTTCATCACCGCGGCCAATTCCATGCCGCCGTATAGCTGGATGATGTCGGCCTGTTGCCCCTTGGCGGCGTAGTGCTGGCGGGCTAGGCGTACATATTTGGTGGCCACCCGCAGGCGTCCGGTTATCGGTGTACGGCCCTTGGCGGCGGCGGTCATCAGGCGGCAGCGGGCCAGCCGCAAGTCCAGCCATTCGTAGTAGGCATCGCTGGCGTATTCCAGCAAGCAATCTTTACCCGCCACGCCGAGGTCTGCGGCCCCGTAGCGGACGTAGGTGGGTACGTCCACGCCGCGTAGGACGAGCAGGCGTAGGGCGGGCAGGTTGCTGGCAAAAATCAGCTTGCGGCTGGCGCGGATGTCTTCGGCGGGCACAATGCCGGCCTCGGCCAACAGCGGCAAGGTTTCATCCAGGATCCGCCCTTTGGTTAGTGCGAGGGTTAACATTGGGCTGGGCTGGTGGGTTGGTAATGGAGTGCGGGCACTGGCGGGTTCCGCTGGCGGTCGGCGGGGGTGGATTGTGTCTGTGGGCGACGGTAAAAGCAACTGCTAAGCCGCTACTATGGGGCGGGGGTGCGGGTTCGCCCCTGGGTCGCTTAAGTCTGTTCTGGCAGGCGTAGGCTGAGTGTGGCGGCTAGTAGCATGCTTAGGCCGGCGATTATGAAGGCGTAGATGGTTTGGCCGCCGAAAAAAGTGCTTATTAAAAAGCCTAGGATGCTGGCTGCTAGAATTTGCGGTAGCACGATGAAGAAATTAAAGATGCCCATGTATAGCCCCATTTTGTCGTAGGGCAGGGCATTGGCGAGTAGCGCGTAGGGTAGGGCCAGAATTGAGGCCCAGGCAATCCCGATGGCGAGCATGGGCGCGACCAGCCAAGCAGGGTCGCGGATGAATAGGAAAGAGAGGAAAGCCAGGCCGCCGAGGGCGAGGTTTAGGCCGTGGGCGCGGTGAGTCTTGAGTAGGCGTACTAGCACCGGCAGGGCGCAGGCGGCGGCGACTGCGGCGAGGTTGTAGACTGAGAAGAGCACGCCGACCCAGTCGGCTCCTTGGTTGTAAATCTCGCTGCTGGGGTCGCTGGTGCCGTAGTGGTGGGCCGTGATGGCGATGGTGGCGGAGGTCCACAGGCAGAAGAAGGGGAACCAGCTGAAGAATTGCACCACTGCCAGTTTGCGCATTTGGGTGGGCATGTTTAATAGATCTGCCATGACGATCAGTAGCCCGTTATCGCGGCGGTTGCACTGTTGCAATCCGCCGGCGAGCAGCATCAGCAGCCCGAAAAATATCCCTAAACCGCCGAGTAGGAAGAGGTTTTTGTCTAGGTGTTCGATAAAACGGTGGATTAGTGCGCTGGCGGCGAGTCCTAGAACTAGCGAGACTCCGCCGATAGTGAAATAGGTGCGGGCCGGGCGTTGGCCGGCGTTTGGGGCGGGGTCGACCTCTTCGCCGTCGGCGGCGGCGAAGGCGCGGAGCTGGGCGGGCGGGTATTCGCGCACCGATAGCACGGTCCAAAGCACTGCCAGAAAGAAGATCGCGCCGCCGCAGTAGAAGGCGACCTTGACCGAATCGGGGACGGTGCCGGGGGCGGCGGTGTTCGCTACGCCGAACCAGTTGGCCATCAACCAGGGCAGGGCCGAGGCGACCACTGCGCCGATGCCGATAAACAGGCTCTGGCAGGCGTAGCCCAGCGAGCGTTGGGTGCGCGGTAGCATGTCACCGACGAAGGCGCGCATGGGTTCCATGGACAGGTTGATGGAGGCATCCATTATCCAGAGCATGCCGGCGGCGATCCACAGGGTGGGGGAGTTGGGCATGACGAACAGGGCCAAGCTGGCACAGACTGCGCCGATCAGAAAATATGGGCGGCGACGGCCTAGCCAGCCCCACCAAGTGCGGTCGCTGAAATAGCCGACGATCGGCTGGACGATCAGCCCGGTGATGGGCGCGGCGACCCAGAGCAGGGTCATGTTGCTGTAATCGGCTCCTAGGGTTTGGAAAATGCGGCTGACGTTGGCACTTTGCAGGGCGAAGCCGAATTGGATGCCCATGAAACCGACGCACATGTTCAGGATGTGAAAGACGCTTAGGTTGGGGCGGCCGCGCTCCATGGGTTGGGCTGCAGTTGGGGGGGTGCTGGGGGGTGGTTTCATTTTTGCTTCTCCAAAATGACCCATTGGTGGGGGGCGAGGGTTAGGCTGGCGGTGGTCCGTTCGGCGGTGCCGTGTAGGGTTTTTGGGTATGTCTCTAGCCCTTGTGCAAAGTCCAGATTGGCGGGTGCGGCGGAAAAGTTCAGTGCGACCAGTACGCCGCTGCCGTCTGCCGCGGTGCGGGTGAAGGCGTAGGCGCGTTCGTTATCGCTGCGGTGGTCGATGGGGGCAAACCTGCCGCCTGTTGCGCCGGCTAAAAGAGCGGGGGTTTGCGCTCGTAGGGTTAGCAGGTCGCGATAAAAATCTGCCAGCCGGTAGTCGCCCCAGTCGATCGGGTCGCGCTCAAAAAAGCGTAGGCGGCGGTCTAGGCCGGCTTCCTGCCCGGAATACAGCAGGGGCACTCCGTCTAGGGTGAAGGCGAGCACGGCCCAGGCTTTGTGCGCTGCGCCGTAGCGTTCGAACACGGTGCCGTTCCAGGAATTTTCATCGTGGTTGGTGGTGAACATTAGTAGCGGGTGGTCGGCGTTGAATTGGGTTTGTCGCTCTTGCATGTAGGAGTCGAAAACGGTGGCGGGTTGGCGGCCTTGGGCGACTTCGTTGGTTAGGTGGTGGAAGTGCCAGCCGTAGGACAGGTCGAAGCTGGCTTGCAGTTCGGTCTCTTCCGCTTCGGCGAGCATGAAAAGCGGTTTGATTTGGCGCAGGCGGGGGAGGGCGAATTCCCAGAAAGCGGCGGGCACTTCCGAGGCCACATCGCAGCGGAAGCCATCGATGTTGGCTTCTTGGATCCAGAAAGCCATCTCTGCGGTCATGGCTTCCCAGAGGGCGCGGTTTTCGTAGTTGAGGTCGGCGACATCGGTCCAGCCCCAGCTTTTGCCGTCTTTGCCGATCGGGTCGATGATTTTGCCGGCGGCGTTGCGGGTGTAGCGGTCGGGGTGTTCGGTGATCCAGGCGTGGTCCCAGGCGGTGTGGTTGGCGACCCAGTCGAGGATGACCAGCATTTCTAGTTCGTGGGCGCGGCGTACTAGTTGGCGGAGGTCGTCTAGGGTGCCGAATTCGGGGTTTATTGCGCGGTAGTCGCGCACTGAGTAGTAGCTGCCGAGCTCGCCCTTGCGGTTTTTTATTCCGATGGGGTGGATGGGCATTAGCCAGAGGACGTTGACGCCTAGATCACGGATGCGTGGCAGATCTTGGGTGACGGCCGCTAGGGTGCCGGAGTCGGAGAATTGGCGCACGTTGACTTCGTAGATTACGGCGCGGCTGCGGAAGTTGGCATCTGGGGTTGGGGCGGTGGGCGGTGCGGCGGTGGGCGGTGCGGCGGCTGGGGTGGCTGGCGCAGCTTGCTGGTCGGGGCCCTTGGGGGCGGGGGTGCAGCCGGCTAGGGTTGCCAGTAGCAGGGCGGTGGTCAATCGGTGGGGCTTGGTGCTGGGCATTGCGTGGTTCATGGGAGTTCCTCCATTTAGCGAATGACTAGTTCCATCTCTGGCTGCTGCCAAGTTAGGGCGAGCTGCAGTGTTTTTGCGCGGCGGTCGAAGTGCAGGTCGGCGGGCGGGAGCGGTTGGCCGTCGACTAGGACGGATTTGGGGCGGCGGGGCCAGTTGTGGATCTGGAGGTTTAGCTGGCGGCTTTTTGGGGTGCCGGGGTAGCCTTTGCCGGTGCGTTCTAGGCGTAGAGTTAGCGAGCGATCTTTAGGCGTGGCGTGGAACCGTAGTAATTCAAAGGCCCCGTCCGCGATGCTGGTGCGGCTGTGGCCATCGTCTTCGAACATTTGGGCGGTGGTGGGGCCGGCTTTGCGGTCGGCGTAGTAGTGCAGGCTGAGCTGTTCGCTGCTGTAGTCGTCCAGCGATTGGAACACTGGCACTAGGGGGATGAAAGTGCCAGCGCGGACGAATACCGGCAGGCTGTCCAGATTGGTGGGGGTGCGGTGGGTGCGCCCGCCGCTGTAGCGTTTTTTGGTTTGGAAATCGAACCAGATGCCTTTGGGGAAATAGGTGTCGACGGCGGTGACTCCCGGTGCGGTGACCGGGCGGACTAGGAGGGCGTCGCCCCAGAGGAAGGAATCGGTGCGGTCGATGAGATTGGGGTCGTTCTCGTCTTCGAAAAATAGGGGGCGGGCGAGCGGCATGCCGGTGGTGCTGTTTTGCCAGGCGAGAGTGTAGAGGTAGGGGGTTAGGCGGTAGCGGAGCTCGATGATGTTGCGCGCTCGGGCTAGGGTGTCGGGGTCGTGGAATACGGGTTCGGGCGGGATATGTTCTTGGGCGTGGGGGCGGAAGATCGGTTGGAATATGCCGAATTGGAGCCAGCGGAGGTAAAGTTCCCGGTCGAAGGTCTCGCCGCCAGCGAAGCCGCCTAGATCGGAGTGGGTGTAGGCCAATCCTAGCAGGCCCATCTGGAGATTTAGTTCGACCTGCGATTGCAGCCCGCCCCAGGAGCGGTCGACATCGCCGGTCCAGGGGATCATGCCGTAGCGTTGGGAGCCGGCGAAGCCGGAGCGCATCAGAATTAGCGGGCGGCGGGCGGGGTAGTCGCGGGTGTGGCGTTGGAAGATCAGCTCCGCCCAGCGGTGGCCGTAGGCGTTGTGGACGGCATCGGCGGGGCCGGCGGTGTGGAGGGCATCCCAAGGGTGGACTTCTGGCTCGCCGAGGTCGCCCCAAACGCCGGCGACTCCTTGCGCGAATTGCTGGCGGTAGAATTGCCAGAACCAGTCGGCGGCTTTGTCGTCAAAAAGATCCAGCAGGCCGGTGTTGCCGAAGTAGAAATCGAAGGTTTTGGGGGTGCCTTGCAGGTTGCGGGCTAGGACTCCGGCGGCGACTGCGGGTTGCCAGTTTTTGGAGCTGGTGAGGATGAAGGGTTCGGTGACTAGCAGGGTTTTGATGCCTTGTTTGCGGAGGTCGGCGATCATTTTCTCGGGTTGTGGGAAGGCGCGGCGGTCCCAGTCGAGATTGCCCATGTGGCCTTGGATGTCGGGACCGAACCAGTAGATGTCGATGACCAGCGCGTCTAACGGTATCTGCGCTTGGCGGAATTTGGCGGCGACCGCGCGGACTTGTTTGGCGTTGCGGTAGCCGAAGCGGGAGGCGTAATTGCCGAGGGCCCAGCGCGGTGGTAGGGGTTGTTTGCCGGTGATTTTTACGTAGTTTTCGATGAGCTGCGGGTAGGTGGGGGCGGCGATGACTAGGTAAGCGGTGCGCCCGGCGACGGCTTCGAACTGCAGGATGTCGGGGTCGGTTTTGCCTAGATCTAGTGCGCCTTTGGCACTGTTGTCGAACAATAGGATGTATTTTTTGCTGGATAGGACGGCGGGTAGGCCGTAGTACATTTGGTCGGATTCGGTGTTGTAGCCATAGTGGGGGCGGTTGTAGAGGGGGAGGCGGTGGCCGCGGCGGTCCATGCCGAGTACGCGCTGGCCGCCGCCCATGAGTTTTTCATCTTGGCTGAGGTGGAAGCGGAAACCGCGTTTGTGTTCTAGGGCAAAAAAGCCGGTTTCTTCGCGGAGGAGGGGTTGGTCGTTGTGGGCGTAGGATAGACGGAAGGGGGATTTTTGGATTTCGGCGGTGAGGCTTTTGGTGGTGAAAATTAGGCGGTCTTTTTCCTCGCGCAGGGTGACTTTGGTGGGTTCGAGTGGTTCGCCGATGGCGAAGGAAGGCATTTGGCGAATGCGGTCGGTTTGGTAGTGGACCTCGAAGGCGTTTTGGTGGCGGGCGGTGAGGCGGACTTCGAATTCAGTGGTGCGCAGGTGGAGGGATTGGTCGTCTAGGCGGTGGCTGAGATAGTCGGCGGCGGGGAGGGCGGGGGCGGTGAATAGGGCGGCAAAAAGTGCGGCCCAATAGGCGGCTAAGCGGGGCAGCGGGGCGGGGAATGCGCGGGTGGGGCGGCTCACCTGGTGTCCAGCAGTTCGAGGATCTGGGCGCTTTTGGGGGGCAGTTTTAGGGTGGCTAGGGTGACTTTTTTGTCTGCCAGAACATTGCGGGCGCGGGTGGTGCCGGCGAGGTTGGCTTTGAGGCGGTCGGTGTCCAGCTGGCGCGGTTCAGAGGTGTTGTTTAGGGCGACTAGGATGCGCTGTTCGGCGGTTTCGCGGAAGTAGACGTAGACCCCGTCGACGGGGGCGTATTGGGTTAGGGTGCCGTGGTGGATGGCTTTTGCGGTTTTGCGCCAGCCGAGTAGTTGGCGGAAGAATTTTTGCATTTGTTTTTGTTCGGCGGTTAAGCCGCGGCCGGTGAAGGCGTTTATCTGGTCGCCGCGCCAGCCGCCGGGGTAGTCGCTGCGGATGACGCCGTGGTCGTCGCTGCCGGCGTTGGACATGAGGATTTCGGTGCCGTAGAGAATTTGCGGGATGCCGCGGGTGGTGAAGAGCAGGGTGAGGGCCATGCGGAGTCGATCTGGACGTTCGCCGAGTTGGGTGAAGAGGCGGCTCATGTCGTGGTTGTCGCCCTTGGTGACGAGGCCGAAGGGGTCGGGGTAGAGGAAGTCGCTGGCGAGGGTTTGGTAGATGCGGATTAGGCCGCCGTCCCAGGTTTCTTTTTCGGCGTTGAGCGCGTCTATGACCGCTTGTTGCAGGGGGAAGTCGAACAGGGTGGGGAGGGTGGAGCGGTAGCCGTCGGCGTTTTGTCCGCCGCGTTGCCAGTAGGCGAGGAGGGCGGGGTTTAGGGACCATTCTTCGCCGACGATGTTGAGGTTGGGGTATTCGCGCAGGATGCCGGCGGTCCACCAGGCCATGAAATGTTTGTCGCCGTAGGGCCAGGTGTCGACGCGCAGGCCGCTGAGGTTGGCGGTCTCGATCCACCAGATGGCGTTTTGCAGGAGGTAGGTGGCGAGCTGGGGGTGGTCGTGGTTGAGGTCGGGCATGGATTCGTGGAACCAGCCGCGCTTCATTAGTTCGCGGTCGACTTCGGCGGCGTGGGGGTCTTGGATGCTTTCGCGGCTGTGGTTGGTGACTTGGAATTTGCCGTTTTGTTCTTTGGGGTTGAGCCAGTCGGATGCGGGGGGGTTGCGCACCCAGGGGTGGTTGGAGTCGACGAAATTTGGGACCAGGTCTTTGATTAGCCCGATGCCGCGTTGGCGGGCGGCGGCGGACAATTCTAGATAGGCGGCGGTGCCGCCGAAGCGGGCGTCTACTTCATAGAGGTCGGTGGCGGCGTAGCCGTGGTAGGAAAAGTCCAGTCGGTTTTTTTGGAGTACGGGGTTTAGCCATAGCTGGGTGAAACCGAGGTCGGCGAGGTAGTCTAGGTTTGCAGTGATGCCTTGCAGGTCGCCGCCGTGGCGGCCTTGGGGGGCGGTGCGGTCGGGTTTATCGAGAAAGCCGGGCGGGGCATCGTTGCTGGGGTCGGCGTTGGCGAAGCGGTCTGGGGTGATTAGGTAGATGACATCTGCCGTGGTGAAGCCTTGGCGGTTTGCTGAGCCGGGTTGGCGGGTTTTGAGGGGGTAGTCCCATTGGGCGATGAGTTGGTCGCCGCGGTAGAAGCGCAGCGGGAGGTTGGCCTGCGTGGTGGCAGGGTCTATATGGAGGCCGAGAAAGAGGTAATCCGGGCTTTCTAGGCGGGTGGTGCTGCGGAGGCTTGCGGCGGGGTGATCGAGCTCGACGCGGAGGTTGGCGATGCCTTCGCCTTGCACCATGAGCTGCAAGTTTGGATTTTGCATGCCGGCCCACCAGTTTGGGGGGTCGATGCGTTGGGGGTCGGCGGTGGCGGGGAGGGCGATTAGCAGGGCGGCGGCGCAGATTGCGTGCAGGGTCTGGCGGAGGGCGGGGGCGTTAGCTGTCATGGTTGGCTCCTAGTAAAAATGTTAGGGGAATGTGGAGGCGATCTTGCCAAGCCTGCTCATCGTGGGTTTGGCCGGGGAAGACTAGCGAGAGGGAGTCGGCGGCGGTGTAGCCTTTGGTTTGCAGTAGTTGGTCGACTTGTTTTTGGTAGGGGGCGTAGTTGGCATCTAGGTCTTGATCGCCGTGGTCAAAATATAGGCGGTGGTGGCCGGCGGGGGGGAGATGGGCGGTTAGGTAGGCGAGGATCGCGGCGAGGGTTTGCGATTCTTGTGGCGGGGCTAAGCTGGCGGGCCAGTGGGTCGATAGGCAGGCGGCACCGGCGAAGAGGTGGGGGTATTCGGTGAGTGCGTAGAGGGAAATCAATGCGCCCATGCTGGAACCCATTAGCCATGCGGAGTCGCGCTGGATGGCAAATTCGCGCTCGATGAAGGGCATGAGTTCTTCGGTTAGGAAGCGCAGGTAGGCGGCGGATTGGGGTGGGTGGCTGGCGGCTTGCAGGGTGGCGGGTAGGGCGACGAAGGGTTTTTGCGGGAAGTATTCGGCATTGCGGCGGGTGGGGCCGCCGTTGTCTATGCCGACGGCGATGAAGGGCGGCACTTGGCCGGCGGCGATTAGTTTGGCGGCGACCTCATCTATGCCCCATTCTTGGCCGTTCCATGTGGTGCGGGCATCGAACAGCATTTGGCCGTCTTGCAGGTAGAGGACCGGCAATTTGTGGCCTTGCTGGCGTAATTCGGCGTAGCTGGTGGGGAGCCAGACGCGGATGTCGCGAGGGGGGACGTGTTGGGAGGGGAATTGGGGGAAGTGGCGCAGCTGGCCGGCGGTGACCTGTGGCGGGTCCG
>JACONM010000037.1 GCA_014323765.1 Cellvibrionales bacterium
CAAAACCAACCGCTCCCCACCACCCCCCGCCAAGCCGCCGAAGCCATGTTCCCCTACATCGAAAGCGAGCTCACCCAAGGCACCCGCCTCCACGCCATCACCCGCCACATGCTAGGACTATTCCGCGCCACCCCCGGCGCCCGCCAAGCCCGCCGCCACCTAAGCGAACAAGCCCCCCACCCCAAAGCCACCCTAAAAACCCTAAAAACCGCCCTAACCCACCTAACCCCAAAATCGAAGCCCCCCTGACAAGGGGGGTTTGGGGGGGTTTTCTCCCTACCATCCCAAACATGTTATTGTCCACCCAACCCAACCAGCAACGAACAAAATGGCAACCCGCCCAATCTTCTCCCCCAGCCCGGACACCCACCTAGTCCAAGAAAAATCCTTCGACTTCCCCTGGGCCCCAGGCTTCTCCGCCACCCAAAAAAAGAAAAACATCCAAGCCCTACACACCGCCGCCCGCCAAAACGGCATCCAAAACATCCTAGAAATCTCCTCCAAATCCCTAGAAAAACTAGGCCGAAAACTCAGCGCATTCAGCCTAAAAATAGCCATAGACGGCCAAACTTTCCCCCTAGAAAGCGTCTACCAAGGCGCAAAAGTTTTCGCCAACATCCCCTCTCCCACCTCAAACATCGCCGAACCTCCCCCATCAAGCCCCGGGCCAAGCCCCGCAGAAGAACCCCCCGAAAACACCGGCCCCTTCCCCGAAATTTTCCACCTAAGCCCAACCGAAGCCAAGCGGTTCATCCGCGCAAAAACCTCAGACGGCGCAAACAAACTAATACGTTTCGAACTATCCGGCAAACCCTACCCCCTATCCCCCAAAAACGCCTTCTACGACTGGCTCTACATCCGCGCCCTAAAAGATCACGCCGACTGGATCCGCCGCAATGTCCACTACGAAGCCTTCACCGACATCGAATTCAACCCCGCCAAGCAAGTAAATTGCCAAGCCCGCGCCTTCGCCGAATACCTAACCCTCTTAAGGCAAAATAAACTAACCGAAGCCGCCAACGACTTCACCACCTTCGCCAAAATGATTAACTCAGCCTAGATCGAAGCCCCCCTGACAAGGGGGGTTTGGGGGGTTGGTTTGGGATGGATTGGAATCTCCTGAGAAGGCGGGTTTGGGGGGTTGGGGTTTGCAGAGCTAAGGTTTTGCAAGGTTAAAGGCTTATCTCCCAAACCCAAAAACATGCTATTGTCCACCCACCCCAACAGCAAGCAAAACAAGCGAAAACCCCGCAAGCCCAACCCCAAAATGGCCAACCAAATGAACAGCCCCCCAAACCCAAGCGCGACAGCCGCCGCGACAACCCAACGCCGATCACGCCCCCAAGCCGCCTTCACCCTACTAGAAATAGTAATAACCCTAGCCATCCTCTCCCTCCTAGCCGCCCTAGCCGCCCCCGCCATGTCCAGCTGGACCGACAACAGCCGCGCCAAAGCCGCCCGCCAACAGCTCCAAGCCCTAGTCGGCGAAGCCCGCCAACTCGCCCTCCAAAACGCCCAACGCGCCGTCATCTGCCGCCTCGAATCCAACAGCTGCGCCACCCCCTTCGCCCCCCCCCTCTCCCTCTTCATCGACACCAACGCAAACGACCAGCTCGACAACGACGAAAAACTAACCCGCGTCATCCACCTAAACCTCCCCGACCGCATCAGCCTCACTTGGAACTCAGGCGACCTCATCTCTTTCACCCCCACCGGCACCGCCCGATCCGGCTCCCTCCGCTACTGCGACAGCACCAACCCCCGCCACGACTTCCGCCTAGTAATCGCCTCCACCGCCCGCACCCGCATCGACCCCGACATCGGCTGCCCCACCCCCTGACAAGCCCCCAGATTGAAGCCCAAAAAAAACCACCCACCCCCCAAATCGCACCGCTCACCCCAAAAAACATTGGCACCCCCGCCTTCACCCCACCAATATGCCCCCAACAACTCTCGCATCTCACAGTCCAATGCGCCAATCGAAGGAAAGATCGAAAAGCCCCCCTGACAAGGGGGGTTGGGGGGTTGATTCGGAAGGAATCGAAGCCCCCCTGATAAGGGGGGTTTGGGGGGTTGGTTCGGGGGGATTGCCCTCCCCGCCAAGGACAAGAAGCCTCCCCCCCCCCAAAACCCACCGCGGCACCTCCCTAATAGAACTAATGGTAGCCGCCTTCATCTTCGCCATCGGCGTCCTCGGCCTCGCCTCCCTCCAAACGCGCGCCATGCAAACCACCTTCGACACCAGCCAACGCGCCCAAGTCGTCTGGCTCTCGCAAGACCTCATCGACCGCATCCGCATCAACCCCGCCGCCATCGCCCGCTACACCAGCCTCCTCTCCAGCTTCACCGCCACCAGCTGCACCACCCCCACCCCAAAATGCGACTTCTCCGCCTCCACCTCCTGCTCCCCCGCCCAAATGGCCACCTTCGACGTCTGGGACATCTACTGCCGCAACCAATACCAAGGCACCCAAGCCACCAACGCCCTCCAAATCGACCTCACCGGCACCCAAAACCTAACCCTAAAAACCACCTGGTGCGCCCGCGCCGCCAACGCCGACTGCACCGACCCCATGGCCCAAATGACCCACTCCCTAACCTTCATCCCATGAACACCAAAAACCCAATCGAAGCCCCCCTGACAAAGGGGCCCCAGATCAAAGCCCCCCTGACAAGGGGGGAACGGGGGGTTGGTCTTGAAGCCCCCCTGACAAGGGGGGTTTGGGGGGTTGGTATGGGAGGCTTAAATCCCCCAAAAAGCCCGCCATCACACCAAAAATTACATAGGCAATCCGGCCTAACCCTAATAGAAGTAATGGTCTCCCTAGCCCTAGGCATAGCCTTCCTAACCGTCGCCCTAGGTTCCCTAGTCACCGCCCAAAAAACCTGGCACGACCAAGACAACCACAACCGCATGCAAGAAAACGCCCGCCTCGCCCTAGACATCCTCCGCCGCCACGTCCCCCTCGCCGGCTACAGCGAACAAACCACCCTCCACCCCGGCTACATCTACCGCGGCCCCTGCGGCCCCATCAACGGCCAAGACCTCCCCCAATGCTCCGCCGAAAACGAATACACCGCCACCGCCAAAATCGCCGGCGACGTCCTAGCCATCGCCATGCTCTCCCGCCCCGGCCAACGCGACTGCCGCGGCTTCGAGCTCAAATCAGCCAGCCCCGCCGACGGCACCGAAGCCCCCGACGCCCCCCCCGGCACCCGCTTCGCCAACGTATTCTGGGTCCAGCCCCCCGCCAGCGGTCGCAAAAGCGGCACCCTATCCTGCCGCGCCTACAACATCGACGCCGGCCAAGACGGCCAATTCACCGGCGGCACCGACCACCGAATCCTCAGCGGCATCGACGAACTGCAAGTCAAATACGGCCTAGTCGACCGCACCACCGGCCACGTCGACCGCTACCTAGACGCCGACCAAGTCGAATCCCTAGGCCCCGCCAACTGGGCCAACGTCCGCGCCATCCGCCTAGAGCTCGTAGTCAGCCCCGATACCGAACACACCGCCGAAATCCAACGCACCTACACCGCCCTAATAGCCCTAAACAACTGGAGGGAATAAAAATGCCCACCCCCCACGCTCAAACCCCAACCCCCAACAACAAAAGGGGCCAAATCACCCCCCTGACAAGGGACCCCTCCAACACCCCCCTGACAAGGGGGGCAGGGGGGGTTTGCAATTTTCCCCCTCCGACAAAGGGAGTTTCCCCACCCCAAAACCAAAAAGGCACCGCCCTAATAGTAGTAATGGTCCTACTCACCGCCATGACCTTCCTAGGACTAGGCGCCGCCTCCGACAGCAGCCTACAAATGGCCCTAGCCCGCAGCAGCCAACTCCACCACAGCGCCCACACCGCCGCCCTAACCGAACTAAACGCCCAAATCGACGCCATAAACAGCAACCCCGAAGGCCAAGAAGACCCCATCATCACCGCCCTCCTCAATCAACCCATCCAAAACGGCACCCGCCAAATACAAGGCGGCGAAACCACCAACGGCTTCACCCTCACCACCCTAGCCAACCTCCCCGCCAACGCCTACAGCATCAACATAAGCCTAGAACAACCCAACCCCAACGCCAGCCCCAAATCCCCCGGCTTCACCATAGAAGCAGACGCCCCCTTCCGCTTCCACGCCCTCCAATTCACCAGCCAAGCCCAAATAGAAAACACCCAAATCCGCTCCCGCCAAGTCCAAGCCTTCACCTACATGGCCCCCAACTAAGAGGCAAATATCATGAACAAGCCAAAACAACCCCTAACCCCCCCCGACAAGGCGAGTATCAAAGCCCCCCTAACAAGGGGCCCCCAGATCGAAGCCCCCCTGACAAGAGGACCCCAGATCGAAGCCCCCCTGACAAGGGGGGTTTGGGGGGTTGGTATGGAAAGAATCGGAACCCCCCCCGACAAGGGATCAACCATAAGCCCCCCTGACAAGGGGGGTTTGGGGGGTTTGCGACGCAGGGCAGGGCGGGTTTCCCACCTCGCCGCCGCCCTCACTTCAGCGATAGCCCTAACCCTAACCACCCCCCCCCTATTCGCCCAACCCAACGAAGGCGACCTAGAAATCTACGCCTCCACCGACCCCAGCTGGAAAGACGGCACATCCAGAACCCAGCCCAACCTGCTACTAATCGCCGACACGAGCCTCGACATGCGCGGCGGCTACCCAGTGCCCTGGAAGTCCTACGACCCCAACGCCGACTACGGCGATCCAGACGATGATCGCATCTACGTCTACAACGGCCCCGACCATTTCAGCGGCGTCACCATCACTCCTGAGCAAAACCGTTGCCAAGCAATGAAAGACGAACACCAAGCCAACCCCAAGCACCCTCGATTTGTCGGCCGGGCAATACAGTGGCACCCCCAAACCTCCACCAGAGTAATCGCCCCGGGCGAAGAGACCTGCCACACCGTACTCGAGCCGGTGGGAGAAACGACCACCAACGTATTCGGTAGAACCGGTTACAACTACGTTGATATACCACCAGAGGGCACCCAACCTTTCAAGGGTTTTTATCCGCCGGACTCAGACCGCCGCAACCCCAAGCCACTAAAGAAGGATGGTTTTCATACACGTAGCTCTCTTACCTTCAAATTCCGCTGCACTGCCCTAGGTGGCCGAGTCTGCGACCAACCCATCACCGCCACCATCTCGGCCATCCAGTTGAACAAAAGGGGTCGGACAGTCACCGGCATCGGTGGGTTCGGCCCCCCATCCCACCTAGTGTGCGAACAAACCTACCCCCCGCGCCCCTCCGGCGGCACCAATTACATTACGCTGAAATGCGATGCCCCCAACCTCGCCACCATCCCCTTCGAAAATTACCAACTGCAAATCGACATCACCGGGCGACCCGGCATGCGCTTAAACGATGGCGAACTCACCTACGGCTCCACCGCCGAGCGCGAGGTAGAAAAGTGCGTCACCGGCCCGGACCTGACCGAAGAGGGACCCGACGGCAGATGGTCCGACCAACTAGAAACCCGCACCGAACCGCACGCGATCCTCGAATGCGAAGCCGATTTCGGTCGCCACGGCATCAACGACACATCCGAAGAAAAATACCCGGCCCACTGCGATAACCACGGCCTGAGATGTGACTATCGCGAATGCACCCTACCCCGCAGTGACGGCGGCTGCGATCGTTCAGATGTTATTGAGCAGGCATGCCGGGGCGAGTCCGAGGATCAATTATGCGCCACCCCCAGCTACACCGACAACCCTCTCAACGAACGGACTCTCCTTGATAAAAGCGAAAACAGATCCAATCTTGTCGGTGCTGCCGTCAACTGGGGGGCAGACGATTTCGCAACAAGCTTTTACTCTAAAATTAAGAACCCCCACCGCAAAGTCAATCATGGGATCTATCACTTCTACCCCGCCCACTACCACCATTTCCTGCAATCCCTGCGCACCAAACCGCCCGCAGTCCTCGCGGACTCATCCCGGCTCGCAACCAAGCACGGCGTACCGGAACCCGTTAATACCTGCGGCACCAGACTGCAGATTGGTGCGCAACAAGCATATCCACGTCGTGAATATAGGAGCAATGATCCCTACTGCGAAGACTGGGTCGTCGCACAATTCTGCCGCAACCCGTCGGCCCCCTACGTCAGAAACACAGAAGACGGCCCGATCTATCGGTGCGAAAACCGCGTCGATGCCGTAATCGATGCCTTTGAAGACCTAGTCAGAACCTCCAGCGGCATCAATATCGGCCTAATGCACTTCAACCCGGTAAAGACGGCATTGAATACAGGGTTTCGCCCCCCCAGGCTCCAGTGTGTCTGGCCCTACTATAATACGACTCGTTTCTATCCTAGGGAGAATTTCCTTGGTTGGGGCGGCTCTGTCGTCCACCATGTGCAGGATGTAGGCGGCCCCACCTCGCCAGCCCGCACTCGCCTGCAAGAGCAGATCGCCGACTTAAAAAATAAAGTCGGAATCGAAGACGAAATCCCCAGCGAAGCCTCCGGTTGTTTCGGACCCCGGATCAACCCACGAATTGCAACCTTCTACGAGGCGTATCGCTATTGGACCGGCACAACCAAAAAATTCGGCTTCGATCCCTCCGAAAATCCCACCAGAGTGCAGGCGGATCCAGCCAGTCAAGCTGGCGGCCGCTATCGCTCCCCCTACCAGCATGAATGCCAAGCCAACCACATCGTCTACGCCGGCCGCGCCCCCCAGCCCACTCATAGGGCACTTGCCCCTGACGTTGAATCCGTCACCGGCGGCGGAACCTGCCCACGCGGTTCCAGAAACTGCGTGGCGGCACTAGCCAAACACATGGCCACCAGAGGCATCAGAAACCACGCCGGCCTCAAAGGCAAAGTAACCACCCACACCATCGGCTTCGAATCGGAAAGGAAGCCACTACAGGCCATAGCCACGGCAGGCGGCGGCAAACATTACACCGTCGAGAGCTACGAGGGCATCAAAGAAGCACTCCAAGGAATCCTCACCCAAATAAACCTAGACCAATCCCTAACCCTAACCGCCCCGGCATTAACTATCGATGCCTTCACCCCCCTCCGCCACGACAACCGCCTCTATTACAGCACCTTCACCCCCCAACCATCCCCCGCATGGCAAGGCAATGTCAAAAAATACGGCCTCAGCGACACCGGCATCGTCCACGGCCAAGCCGGCCCCACCACCCCCGCCCTCGATGCCAACGGCTTCTTCCGCGCCACCGCCCAAAGCTACTGGTCCACCACCCCCGACGGCAACCAAGTCACCAAAGGCGGCTACCGCGAACACCTAACCGCCGAACGCAAACTCTATCTAGACGGCAGCCTAATCCAAGGCGGCACCGCCGGCACCCTAACCCAAGTCCGCGCCAACTCAATCCTCAAACCCGGCCCCGTCGGCGCCACCGATGCCACCGATGCCGCCAACCTCCGCGACTGGCTCTTAGGCATCGATGTCCACGACTCCGATGAGGACGGCACCACCACCGACCCCCACCACTACGCCCCCGACTCCCTCCACAGCCGCCCCACCCTCATCACCTACCCCAACGACCGCGGCCAAGTCCTCTTCATCGCCACCAACAAAGGCAGCCTCCACGCCATCGATGCCGCCGACGACTCCGGCCAAGAACTCTGGGTCCACATCCCCAAACCCCTCATCAATCGCGCCAAAACCTACCGCGACAACCCCCCCGCCAAACGCAAATGGGATGCCTACGGCCTCGATGGCCCCGCCACCGCCTGGGTCCAAACCAATCCCTTCAAAGCCTACCTCTTCCAAGGCCAACGCCGCGGCGGCCGCAACTACTTCGCCTTCGATGTCACCCGCGCCGACCGCACCAGCGGCATCCCCGTAAAACCCCTCTGGACCATCAAAGGCAATAGCGGCAAATTCAAAGACCTCGGCTTCACCTGGTCGAAAATGGTCCGCACCCAAATCCGCGGCCGCTGCGAGGATGCCCGCACTAACACCGGCTGCTTAGAAACCCGCGATGCCTTAGTCTTCACCGGCGGCTACCACGGCTACTACGACACCCCCAGCAACCCCTTCCTCCTAGCCCCCAGCAACCACATCGCCGGCAACGCTGTCTTCATCGTCGATGCCGACAACGGCAAAAAGGTCTGGTCCGCCGGCCCCCGCTCCGCCCACGAACTAAACGAAGACCCCACCGGTGCCACCCTCCCCATGTACGACAGCATCCCCGCCGATCCGGCCGTCGTCGACATCGATGGCGATGGCGACATGGACATGCTCTTCGTCATCGACATCAGCGGCAAAATCTTCCGCTTCGACTTCGACCAGACCAAAAAGATCACCGACAAAAACTACGCCACCGGCGGCATGATCGCCAGCTTACGCGACGGCGGCAAACGCCGCTTCTACAACGGCTTAGACGTCGCCTACCTCAGCCCACCCGGCACCCCCCCGTATCTGACCCTCTCCGTAGGCTCCGGCTACCGCGCCGCCCCCAAACAAGAAGAACCCTTCCAAAACCGCTTCCACGTCCTCATCGATGAAAACCTCAATGTCCCTCCAAGAAAAGCCGACGGCACCCTAGAAGACCCCAAGTTCTACCAATACCGCATCACCCGCAACGCCGACGGCGACATCACCACCCGCAAACACCTCCGCGCAAGAGACCTAGTATCCCTCAGCAACACCCAAACCTTCACCAAAGGAGTCGACGGCGACTACGGCTTCTACCACTCCTTCCCCCAAGGCGAAAAAGTCCTGCAAGAATCCGCCACCTTCGCCGGCCACGTCCTAGTCTCCACCTACGTCCCCGAATCCCAAACCCAATCCGCCACCCCCCAGACCGCCTGCGGCGGCCTAGACATCGGCAGCGGCAAAGCCTACCGCTTCAACCTAGCCAACGGCGAAAGCCTAATAAACGACGGCATCGTATTAGAAACCCCCGGCATCCCCCCCCAATTCAGCTTCCTGCCCCTAAAAGACGGCATCGGCCTCTGCATCGGCACCCTCTGCACCGCCCGCAGCAAAGACACCAGCATAGAAAACAACGCCCTAGACCGCACCAACCTCCTCCCCCACTACCCCCTAGGCACCGCCCGCCGAACCTTCTGGCGGGAAGAGGAAGACTAGACCATGCAGCACCCCACTCACCAAACAAACCTCACCCCCCTGACAAGGGAAACGATCGAAGCCCCCCTGACAAGGGGGGTTTGGGGGGTTGGTCTGGAAGGAACTGAAAGCCCCCCCAACAAGGGCACCGATCGAAGCCCCCCTGACAAGGGGGGTTTGGGGGGTTTGCTAAGGTTAGAGAGTTTGCCGGCACAGAGCAGCCCCAAACCACCCAAAACCCAAGCCGCCTTCACCCTAATAGAACTAATGATAGCCCTCGCCATCCTAGCCATCCTAACCGCCGTCGCCATCCCCGCCTACCAAGGCTTCACCACCGAATCCCGCCGCTCTGAAGGCATGGCCGCCCTGCTCGACACCATGGCCCGCCAAGAACGCCACTACAACAACAACTTCCCCCCCACCTACACCGCCGACCTAACCGCCTTAGGCTATGCCACCAGCCCCGCCACCACCGAAAAAGGCCACTACGAAATCACCGCCGCCGCCTGCAACACCGACATCGCCCTCTGCGTCCAACTAACCGCCACCCCCCAAGGCAACCAAGCCACCGACGGCCCCCTAACCCTAAACAG
>JACONM010000038.1 GCA_014323765.1 Cellvibrionales bacterium
CACTCACAGTCAACAAATGCCGGTTTTGTTTAAGAGTCTTAGGCCCAATCCCCTTGACGGCAGTAAGGCCATCCAAGCTGGAGAAGTGCCCATGCTCTGTACGATAAGCAACGATGGCCTCCGCCCGAGACATACCCACCCCACTAAGCGTCGCAGCCAGCTCCTCCGCTGTAGCCGTATTGATATTAAGCAAATGGGAAACCCCCTCGGCACTATCGGCCATGGCTTCATTTGGGGCCCGATCGGCTTGCGCACCCTTAGCGTAAGCCCCAGCATGCAAAGCAACCGATGCAGCCAACAGCAAAGCAGCGACGGCGATGAGGGAAGCAGTAAAACGAGTGATGGAACGCATGGCGATATCCTCAGTGGGTAAATTCGATGACAATTCTAGCAAGTGGGCAGGGGGATTCAAGATATTTTTGGATCGGATCGCCCCAAGCTAGGTTATGAGCGGGGCACAGCCGCCCCCAGTCCGCGCCTTAGCGGGCAACATCCAGCTTCTCAATCGCTGCATCCCTAGTATAGATTTCAATGGCTTTTTTCCGCCCTGCCTCGGCCAGCTGCTCGCGGAGCCTAGCGATTTCCAACAGGTCCGCCCATACTTCTGTACGCTTTCTTTTATCCATGCGGGCCATAAAGGCATTTTCTCTGGCGATTTTTTCTTGCAACGGTCGCGCTGCATTTTTTGCCTCTAGATCTTCAATCTTTTGCATGGCCCGAGTAATTTCATTATCGAATAAAAACTCCGGTACCCAGCCCTGTATATTGCAGGTGTAGCGAATCGGGTAGGCACTCATCAATGTCGGGTTAAGTTTATTCAAACCATCCACCGGCGGAAGCCATTCATGGACGATGGTTAAACCAATTATTTGGCCCTCTTTATTAGTGACGGCGTATTTTGTGTCGGTCTCTTTTAAGGTGCCGTATTTCGTATCCGTACTAATTGTTTTAACCCCCCAAGTGTAAGCGGTATTTTCACTGTCTGGCAATTTTTTTACTGAAGCCGGCTCGCCATAAAGATCCGTCATCTCGGTAATTTTGCCGCCGTGTAAAAGCCGTATTCGCGCCACCGCGGCCAGATTTAGATATCCCCGCGTCTCCCTGAAGCCTTCGTTGCGTTTTTCTCGGGAAGGCGGCAGCCGATTTTGCAGCTTGGCACACCCCGCCAACAGCGAGGCAAAGACCAATATCGATAGCTGCGGCATGGCGATCTTCCTAAGTGAGGGCGGGCAGACGATTTTAACATGCCCGCCGGGCGGCTGTATGCTGGCCCCCGCACCGTTATCCTTGTCGCCGACCCGACCCATAAAAGGGAACCCCGCCTTGCCCATGATTACCGACCCCATATTTTACCTAGTGGCCGTGCCCGCCATGCTGATTATGGGCATGAGCAAGGGCGGTTTCGGCGGCAGCGCAGGTGCTTTGGCGGTGCCGATGATGGCCCTAGTGGCCGACCCCTTGACGGCGGCGGCCATCGCCCTGCCGGTGCTACTGCTGATGGATGCCGTGGCGGTGTGGAAATTCCGCCGCAGCTGGAGTCGCCAACATCTCGCCATCATGCTGCCCGCCGCCTTGCCCGGCATCGCCGCCGCCGCATTGCTGATGGGGCAGTTGCCAGTCGATGCCATGCGGGTGTTGCTCGGTGGGCTGGCATTGTTTTTTTGCCTGCATCATTGGTTTTGGAATTCTTGGTCCGGCGGACGCGGCGGCAAACCAGGTCGCCGGGCGGGCTATTTTTGGGGCATGGTCGCCGGTTTTACCAGCACCCAAATTCACGCGGGCGAGGTGCCGGCCAGCATTTATCTGTTGCCGCAACGGCTCGATAAAATGCGGCTGATGGGCACCAATGCGCTATTTTTTGCGACGGTCAATCTCCTTAAACTGCTGCCCTATAGCCTGCTTGGCCAGTTTGACCGCACCAATCTGGGCACCTCGCTGCTGCTATTGCCGCTGGCCCCGCTCCCGCTCGGCGTATTACTCGGCCATCGCCTATTACGACTATGCAGCGAATCCTTGATCTACCGAATTTTGTACGGCTTTCTAGCCGTGGCCGGGGGCAAGCTAATCTGGGACGGCCTCAGCGGATGAACGCCGCCCGTGCAATGCCCCCAACAGGGCCGGCAAAAACAACACAGTGGCGAACACCGACAAACCGATGCCAAAGATCGCAAAAGCCCCGAAGCGTGCCAGCACCACCAATTCCGCCTGACTCAACACCGCCAGCCCCAAACAAAACAGCACCCCCACCGCCATAATCGGCGAGCCGACCACCCGCAAACTACGCCGGGCCCCCGCCGGGCCCGGTCGCTGCCCGCGATAATCGTGCAGCAGGTGAATACTGTCATCCACCGCCAGCCCCAGGGTGATATTGGCGATCAAAATAGTGGCAAAATCAAACGGCACACCTAACCAGCAAATAAGTCCCGCCGTAGCCCCCAGCGGCAGCAAATTAGCAAGAATTGCGGCCAGCCCGGCCAGCCAGCCAAATTGCAACAATAAAAGCGCGGCGATTAACCCAAAGCCAAGCAGAAAACTGGCAACCTGCGTTTGCAGAACCAATTCCCCCAGCTGCTGAATAAACACGCCAAAGCCGGTGAATAAAACTGGCGATTCCCACCCAGACTCCGCGACCCGCTGGCGGGATTCGGCAATGAGCGCGGCCAATTCCGCTGAGCGCAAATTCGGCGTTTGCAAATGCAGGCGGGCGTTGCGGTAACTAAAATCCACGTAGTCGGACAGCAGGTCGCGCTCGCTTTCACTGCGCGATAACTCTAAAAACAGCAATTCTTGGCTGAGCGTGGCCGCATCCACAGGCAGCGGCGGGCCCCGCGGTTGCAGCGTTTGATGCACCGTTTGCAAAGGCACCAAATAGGAATCCACCGCCGCCACCGGCGATTGTTTTTTTAACGAATGACCAAGCTTCTCCACCGCCTCTAACCCGGCCAGGGTGCGAAAGTGTTCCGCGTCTTCCGCCTGCAAAATCAAATCGATACTGCCGGAACCGCCAAGTTGCTTATCGACCGTAGCAAAGGCCCGCCGCAGGTCACTGTCCGGCTTGAAAAACAGGGTCAAAAAATTGCTCTCGGTGGTCAGCCGCGCCACCCCCGCGCCCAATAATAGACAACCGAGCGCAACGCCGCAAAGAATGGTTTTCGGGCACCGCTCTACCGCCCGAATACAGCACTCCATGCAGCCTTGCAGCAAGCGCGGCAAAAACCCGGTGAGCCAGAAAGCGCTCGGCGGCGGGCGGTCAAACCGGGCGGGGAACAGGGCCAGCATGGCCCAGCAGGGCACCACGATCAGCGGCCAAGTGCCGCCGATGGCAAGCAGCGATTGCCAGCCGAACCAATGCAGCGGCAGCAGTTCACTGGACGCAAAGGCCCCAAACCCCAGGGCCGAGGTCAGGCTCGCCGCCAAGCAGGGCAGCCAGCTGGCCGCCACGGTACGCCGCCAGCGTTGCGGATAGGGCAACCCGCGCAGCGCATCCCAGCGCGCCAAAATATGCAGGCCATCGGCGAGCGCAATGACCGCGACCATGACCGGCAACACCAACCCCACCGCCGTCATCGGTTGCCCCAGCCGCGCCACCCAGCCGAGCGCAGCCAGCACACAGCCGAGCGCGGTGCAGACCAGCAGCAAAGTGCGCTCGATTCGTCCCAACAACCCCTGCAAAAACAGCGTCAAAACCAGCGCGGCAATACCCAGCAGGCGCCCCATTTCCTGCCGCACACTGCGGTCCAGGGCTTCCTTGAGCGCGGCATCGCCAGCCAGCTGCGCTGTCACCTGTCCATCGCCCGCCTGCCCATCGAGAGCCGCGATCGCCGCCCGCACCCGCTCGAGCGTTTGTAAGCGGCGCAGCGGTTTGTGATGGCTATCCAGCCCAAGTTGGATCACCGCCACCCGCTGGTCCGCCGACAGCAACCGACCGGCATAGGGGCTGCGAGAGAAAGCGGCGGCGTAGGCCGCGTCATCCGGCAAAATCCCAAGTTCACGCGCACTGGCAAAACTGCGGATTTCCAACCGCTCGCCGGTATCGATAATCGTCGTCGCACTCAGCGGCGAGCGGCTCGTCGCCACCCCATCGAGCACTTCGAGAGCCGCTTCCAGAGCGCGCACCGGTTCCATTCCGCTGGCGGAGAAAAACGCGGTTGGCAGATTCAGAATCACCAACAGCGTTTCATGCGAATTAAACTCCGCATCCAAATAATCGAGGGCCTGCTGGCGCGGATCATCCGCTGCCAACCAGCGATCATTATCGTAAGTGAGCTTTGCAACCGGGGCGGCCAGCAAACAAAGCACCACCCCCCAACCGAGCAGGGCGGCAACGGCGAACGTAGCAGGGCGATTGAAAATGGGGCAATTTCCGTTTTATCCGCCGCACCGCAAGCCGCCGGGCAATTTAGAAATCGTAGACAAAACCGATGTGGAAGCCGCCAGCGGCCTCGTCGGCCAAGTCATAACGCCCACCTTCGTCATTCGCATCGCTTATTAGGTCTGAACCGCCGTCCTGAATAAACTCCAAACCCGCCTGCCAACGAAAGTTATCGCCGATGCGCTGGTTGTAAAACACCGAAACACCGGCGAAAGAACCAAAAAATCCTAGGGCACCGCCAATATAACGGTTTTTATCCGGCTCCAAATAACGGGCGACATTAATGACCGGTATAACCAACAGATCATCAACATCAAAGTCCTCCTCCAGCCCCGCCTCCTCCGCCAGCCGGTACAATTCCTCGCCCAGCGCACTGTCAAAATCATCCATGATCGCCAGCAGCGAAAGATTAAACCGCCATTTATCCAGATCGGCATCGGCCCCCACCGCCATAAGCGTTTGTTTTAGCGGAAAATAAAGTGCGCCATCGTTCTCGTTTAGCACCCGATCGTAAAGACGAGCGCGAGCTTCCCATTCGGCTTGCGGGATACCGCCCGTCTCCGTCAGGGCGTAGGTATCGCTATCACCGACCCGCTCATAGAGAAATTCCTGACCGCCATAACCGAGCAGATCATCGTACCAGGCATCCTGATAGACCAATTCAAACTTGTACGTCCAGCGATTGCGGGGAATAGCGATTTCTAAACCGAAAGCGTCGCTTTCACCCAAGTCCGGAGCCATTTCGGTGTCGTAGGCTTCGATAATAGCGGGGCGGTCGGGGTCGGTGTTGTCGTAAGAATAACGCCGTCCGGTCAAGCGGGCAAAATCTTCAAAATACAAATTGTAACGACCGGTCTTATAGGTCAGCCCGACAGTGCCCCAGTCCGGGCGATAAAGAATGCGCAATGCGTTTTGGCTGTGATCTTCTAGATCGGGGCCGGCAATGTCTTCGGTTCTTGAGACTAGACCCGTTGCTTTGAGAGTAGAGATGTCGAGTGACTCGGGATCATCCTGCCCGCGTTCAATTCGAAAATCGGTAGCGGTAATATCTTCGGCCATTTCATCATCAAACTGAAACCGGGTTCGATCGGCTACTTCGGTGACCGTCTCAACCAACAGGTCGTCGATGCGGGTGGCGAAAAAATGCACCGCCTGCACCTCCCAACGCTCGCTCGGATACCAGAACAGACTCAAGTGATCCTGCGGCACCCGCTGGCTGGCTTTGCCCAGGATCAATTCACGATTCTGGAATTGCAGCGGCAATAGAAAATTGACCGGCGAGGCAATATCCAGCTGTCCCCAAATTACCCGCTGGCGCCCGCCTACCACTTCCAAATTGGACAGCAACGAATAGCGGCCATAAAAATCGCCCAGCTCGGCGTAACTGTCATCGACGCTAATTTCACGGGTGCGCTCAATAGAGTCGTCGTCCGGATCGAAAAAACCTTCCAATTTCTGCTCAATCGATACTTCGCGATTGACCAGCAGCCCCTCCATAAAAACCTGTCCATTTTGCAGCGGCACATCCAGCCCAAGCCGCACCGAGGCATAACGCCGATCGACAGAACTGGAGCTAGCAAAAAAACCACCGACGCTGCCAAAAAACCAGTCGTCCCAGCGGGCCCCCGTGGCGGCAGGTTCGTCCTGAATAATAATTTCCTGCGTCTTGGCCGGCCCGGTCCAGCAAGCTAGGGCGATAAAAACACCGCATAACGCCCGCCCGCAAGCAAACCGGGCCGCCCTGTTATCGCCCCCTGCACCGACTGGCACTTTTCCCGACATTATCTTGAGTTTCATTTCGGCACCCTCCATATTTATTTACGCAACCCCTTAAACCCAACTTCGGTATCGGCGATGGGGCGGTCCACCCGGATATCGCTCTTGCGCATAATAGTCGCCCCCCCACTCAAGATATTGGCCATCTGCGCTTCCACCGGAGTGTACATGCCTTTAACCCGAGCAATTTTCTTGTTTTCCAATGTTTTCAATAATTGCCCGGTGCGGTCGTAAAAATCGATCTTCACCGGCACTTGAATAGCCCGGCCAATTTTTATTTCCATTCTGGAATAGGGGTCGGCGGAATCTTTAGGGGTGCTTTCAATGTAAATATAGTTCTCGTCTTCCTTAATAATTCGATGCGTATCTTGGTCCAGCCGCCGACCGGCAATATCGGCGTTGCTAAAATCCGAGCCCATAAAACTGTCGTGGCGTGCTTCAGTGCTCAGCTGGCGAAAGTCGCGCAGGGCGGGCAGGTAAATCCATTGCAGGGTTTTTTCTTCTAGATCCCGCGATTCGCTCAATAGCGCGGTGCCGGAAATGCTGGCCGGGCGGAAAAACTTTACCAAACTTTTGCTGTGTTCCGGCAATGCCTTGTGCAGCAAACGAAAACGCCGCACCCGCTCCTCGCCCTTGGCATTGCGGATGATCAGGTCCACCGCGGCACGCTGATCGGGATGAATGCGACTCTGCTCGCGCACCGCTGCCATCACCGCCCGTCCATCGCGTGGCTCGGCGGCTAGACCGGCTTCAGAGGGACCGGCCTCAGCCGGCGACTCAGCACCGGCGGACAGCGCAACAGCCACCCCGAACAGGGCAAACAGGCGGACGGTGAATAGCATAGCGGTTGCACCCAGCGTGCGGGGCGCACCATCCTACAACATTGCCGCGGCGAATGTCGGATAATGCGCCGCCAAGTCTCCGCCCTCTAGTTGCCGCCAATCGGCACCGATCTGAATTGGAAAATCCCACCCCGCCACCCCCGGACCCCAAGCACTCGCTGGCCGCAAAAGCCCGCCAGCTGCGCATATTGCTTGCCCCCTTCACCGATCTCGCCGCGGCCCTGTATCCCTCGCCGCCGCACGGTTACCGCATGCGCATTGAGCGGCGCATCTGGCAGGGGCACTACGCCGTCTATGAAGCGGGCAGCAAACGCCTGCGCCCGGTCAATAATTGCGCCCTAGCCGCCGCGCCCATTCGCGCTCTGATGCCGCGGCTGCTGGCGCAGATCAATAAATCGGACGTATTGCAAAAGCGGCTATTCCGCGCCGATTTTCTCGCCACCACCACGGGGGAAATATTGGTTAGCCTGATCTATCACTGCCCTCTCGATAAGACTTGGCAGGCGGCGGCAGAAGCACTGCGGCAGAATCTGAGTATCAATTTAATTGGTCGCGCCCGCAAACAAAAAATCGTGCTCGGTGCCGATTATGTGACCGAACGATTAGCGGCCAATAATCGCCATTATCAACTGCGCCAAATTGAAGGCAGTTTTACCCAACCCAATGCAATGGTAAATGAAAAGATGGTCGCTTGGGCCTGCAAACAAGCAGACAAATGCGGCGGCGACATGCTGGAACTTTACTGCGGCAACGGCAACTTCACCCTGCCTCTAGCGGCGCATTTTAATCAGGTGCTGGCGACCGAGGTCAGCAAGGCATCCATCACCGCTCTGCGCTGGAATAAAAAAGCCAATGCAGTAAAAAACATCGCCCTAGCGCGCCTGTCGGCAGCGGAAACCGCCGCAGCACTGGCCCGCACCCGCCCCTTCCGCCGACTGCGCGACATCGATTTAGACCGCTACCATTTCAGCAGCCTTTTTGTCGACCCACCCCGTGCCGGGCTGGACTCGCACACCGTGCAATTCGCCGCCCAATTCGACCGCATCTTCTATTTTTCCTGCAACCCCGCCAGCCTAGCCGCCAACATCGCCCAACTCGCCGTCAGCCACCGCATCCAAGCACTCGCCGCCTTCGACCAATTCCCCAACACCCCGCATCTAGAAGCCGGCGTTGTATTAGAGAGACGACGGTGCTAGGATGCCCGCTCAAACAACCCTAGATGCTGCTATGCGGCAAAGAGTCATGGTCATGCCCGGTAAAATCAACAAGGTGGATCTGCGCGAAATCTGGCCGAATGAGGCAAGCGATTTTACCCCGTGGCTTGCCGATAATCTGGAGATGCTCGGTGCCGAACTCGGCATGCATCTGGAGCTTGTCGAGCACGATGCGGCAGTCGGCGAATGCCGGCTGGATATTCTCGCTAAAGACACCGCTACGGGTCAGGCAGTCGTTATCGAAAACCAGTATGGGGAAACCGACCACGATCACTTTGGAAAGCTGCTCACCTATGCCGCCGGATACAATGGCTCGGTAATCATATGGATTGCCGAATCAATCTGCGAAGAGCACCGCCAAGCACTCGATTGGCTCAATCAAAATACGGATTCTTGCATCGATATCTTCGGTGTCGTTATTGAAGTTTTGCGAATCAATGAATCAAAAGAAGCACCCCAATTTAAGTTTGTGGTTACCCCGCAAGGTTGGCAAAAAGACCCAGAAATCCGAAAAAATCAATACTATTTTCGAAGAATCATCGACGAATTAAACAAAAAACCCATCTTTGCTAACCTTAAGCAAGCACAGATTAAAAAACAAACTGTGTCTTTCCATCCGAAGTGCCCAGCATTCAATTCTGGTTTAATTTGACTCAGACCGCCCAAGTTTCTCTCAACATCAAGTTCCCTGATGCTGATAAAAATACAGCTGTTTTGAATGAGCTTGCAAATCATGATAAACTAAAACAGTACTTCGCAATGCAAGGCGATGAAAGGCTAATCCTTTGGCCTGAAGAAACTGCCAAATTAACTAGTATAGGATTTGAAAGAAGAAATGTGTCAATTCATTCCTCGGACGAGGAACTAGCAAAACTACGCAACTGGCACATCGAAAAGCTTCTCAAGCTTAAAGAAGCAATTTTGCCCGTGGTGGCGGAAGTCGCCGAGCAATATCAAGCTGACTCGCATAATCCGGACAATTAAAACCCGGTTTTATTCCCCATTCGCCACCCCCGAAGGCACGTGGCCGGTGGCGACGAATTGGCTGGCGGAGTCGCAGTGGATGCGTTGGTCGTCGAAGAATACATCAGCCCCGTAGGCTTTTAGGAATTCGCCCTTCGGCATGCCGCCTAAAAATAGCGATTCATCTAGGCGTACATTCCAATCGCGCAGGGTTTTTATGACTCGCTCGTGCGCCGGGGCCGAGCGCGCCGTGACTAGCGCGGTGCGCAGGGGGCAGTCGCGGGGGTCGAAGCGCGCTTGCAAGCGTTGTAGGGAGCCTAAAAAGTTGCGGAAAGGACCGCCGCTTAATGGTTGTTCGGCGGCGCGTTGTTCATTTTCCGCAAAGGCGGCCAGCCCGGCGGATTTGTAAATGCGCTCGGATTCGTCGGAAAATAACACCGCATCGCCGTCAAAAGCAAAACGCAGCATGTCATCATCGCGGGCGGTGGCCGCGGCGGAGGCGAGCATAGTGGCCGCCGCCACGCCTTGCTCTAAAGCGGCGCGGACATCCTCGCCGTTGGCCGATAAAAACAGGTCGCAATTAAAAGCGCGGATATACCGCCAAGGATCCAGCCCGCCGCAAAAAGCCGCCCGGCTGATGGCAAGCTCGTGATGTTCGATGGAATTAAAAACCCGCAATCCGGAATCGGCATTATTGCGCGACAGCAAAATAACCTCCACCAGCGACTCTTCAATGCGCTGATTGACCGCCAGCAGTTTTTTTACCAGTGAAAAGGCTTCGCCCGGTTGCAACACCGCATTTTCATGCGCCACCTGATAGGCGGAATAGGCGTCCACCCCTTGCTCTTCAAAAATGCGATTGCACTCGGTCAGATCAAACAGCGCACTCGATGAAATGGCGATAACCAGCCGCCCTAGATGTTCGTCCGTCTCACTCACCATAGCCTCCCAAACAGCGATTAAGCGCGCTTCCAACTGGTGGCACTGCGGGCATCTTCCAGCAGTACCCCCTGCGCCTGCAACTGGTCGCGAATGGCATCGGCGCGGGCGAAATCTTTGGCCTGGCGGGCCTGCTGGCGCTCGGCGAGCAGGGCGGCGATCTGCGCCTCATCCAGCCCCGCATCGGTCGCCGCTCGCGCCTGCTGAAACCACTGTTGCGGATCCTGCTGCAACAGACCGAGTAGCCGGCCGGCCTGCCGAATGATCGCCACCCGGGCCGCTCGCTCGGCAACCGGGGCGGTGCCCAGCGATTTGCACAGGGCGTGTAATTCGCCGATGGCGAGCGGCGTATTCAAATCATCCAGCAGGGCGCGGTAGACCGGCTGTTGCTGCATTTTTTCGGCGGGCACTGGGTCGGTGGGCAATTCGGCATGCGGGCGCAACAGGCCGTAGAGCCGATCTAGGCTGGCTTTCGATTGTTCCAGCAGCGCGGCGGAAAAATCCAACTCGGAACGGTACTGCGCCGACAGCAGGGCGAAGCGAATCACCTCGCCCGGATACTGCGCACACAGATCCCGCACGGTGCGGAAATTGCCCTGCGATTTGGCCATTTTCTCACCATCGATATTGACATGCCCATTGTGCAGCCAATAGCGCACGTATTCGCGCCCATCCTGCGCACAGCAACTTTGCGCCCGCTCGTTTTCGTGGTGCGGGAAAATCAGGTCGCGCCCGCCGCCGTGGATGTCGATGGTCGCGCCCAGATGCGCCTGCACCATGGCCGAGCATTCCAAATGCCAGCCCGGTCGCCCGCGCCCCCAGGGGCTATCCCAGCCAGGTTCCGCCGCGCTGGAGGGCTTCCAGAGCACAAAATCGCCGGCGTAGCGTTTGTAGGGGGCCACCTCCACCCGCGCTCCATCCAGCATGTCGGCCAGCGAGCGACCGGAGAGCGCGCCGTAGTCGGCCATCGACTGCACGGCAAACAGCACATGGCCTGCGGCGACATAGGCATGGTCGCGCTGCAATAATCGCTCGATCATCGCCAGCATGGGCGCAATGTGCTCGGTGGCGCGGGGGGCGAGGGTCGGCTCCAACACGCCGAGGGCTTGGGTGTCGCGGCGGTATTCCTCGGCGTAGCGGTGGGTGAATTGGTCGATCGGCTCGCCGGCCCGTGCGGCGGCGGCGATGATCTTGTCGTCAATATCGGTGATGTTGCGGGCGTAGGTGACTCGCGGATAGCAGTCTTGCAGCAGGCGGAATAGCAGGTCAAAGACCACGGCCGGGCGGGCGTTGCCGATGTGAATCAGGTCGTAGACGGTCGGCCCGCAGACGTACATGCCCACATGCTGCGCATCCAGCGGCGTGAATACCTCCTTGCGGCGGCTGGCCGTGTTGTACAGGACGAGTTCGGTCATCAGGGCTTGCCCGCCCCGATATCTTTCGGACCGCTGCCTTTTGGGGCACTGTCTTTCAAACCAATAGTGCGGTTGAAGAGCGGCGGTTTTTTATTGGAATCGGCAGCGGGGGCATCGGCATCGCTATCCGCACCATCGCCAGCTTGGTCGAGGCAAAAATAGCCCTGGCGTTCAAACTGGTAACTCTCACCCGCCCGCGCTTGCCGCAGGCTGGCCTCGGCGCGGCAATCGGCGAGTTCGATCAGCGAGTCCGGATTTAGCTGCGGCAACAGGGATGCTGCGCCGGTGTCCGGCACCGCCACCGTAAATAAACGCTCGTACAGATTCACTCGACACGGCAAATGGTCCACCGCGCTGACCCAGTGAATCACCCCGCGCGGGCGCATCTCAGGCGGTGGGTTGGCCCCGAGGGTGCCGGGCACCAGACTGGCATGCACCGCGCAAATCTGGCCCGCGGCATCGTGGCGGACTTGCTCGGCGCGGATCACAAAAGTCCCGCGCAGGCGTACATAATCGCCCAGCACCAGCCGCTTGAACCGCTTGCGCGACAGACTGGCATCGGTGCTGAAATCATCGCGCTCGATAAACAATTCCGCGCCAAATGGCACCGATCGCTCGCCCCATTCCGGGTACTCCGGGTGGCGCGGTAGGCGCAGCGCGTGCAGTTCCCCGGCCACCGCCGCATAATTATCGATAATCAGCCGCAGGGGGCGCAGCACACACATGGCGCGCGGCGCATGGCGATTCAGATCATCGCGCACCGCATGTTCCAGCATGTCAATATCGACCCGTGAATCGGCACGAGCCACGCCGACATCCGCACAAAAGCGGCGAATGGCCGCGGGCCGGACCCCGCGCCGCCGCATACCGGCCAGGGTCGGCATGCGCGGGTCGTCCCAGTCGGCCACGCAGCCTTCTTCCACCAGCCGCCGCAGGGTGCGTTTGGAGGTGACCGTGTGGCTCAGGTTCAGCCGCGCAAATTCGTATTGGCGGGGGCGCGCCGGCACCGGCAAATGCTCGATAAACCAGTCGTAAAGCGGGCGATGGTCTTGAAATTCCAGAGTGCAGAGGGAATGCGTCACCCCCTCGATGGCATCGGCCTGCCCGTGCGCAAAATCGTAAGACGGGTAAATGCACCAGTCGCGCCCGGTGCGCTGGTGCGCCTGCTGGCGAATGCGATACAGCACCGGGTCGCGCATGCTGATATTCGGGTGCGCCATATCGATCTTGGCGCGCAGGCATGCCGTACCCGCAGCAAATTCACCATCGCGCATGGCGGCAAACAGGCGCAGGTTGTCTGCCACCGAGCGTTCACGGTAAGGGCTGTCGCGCCCCGGCTCAGTCAGAGTGCCGCGATAATCGCGCACCGCTTTCAGCGGCAATTCACAAACATAGGCCAAGCCCTGGCGGACCAGATGCACCGCCCACTCGTAAAGCTGCCCAAAATACGCGGACGTAAAACGCACCCCCCCGGCCCATTCAAACCCTAGCCAAGCCAGATCGCGCTGAATGGCATCGACGTATTCCTGCGCCTCAGTGGCCGGGTTGGTGTCATCAAAGCGCAGGTGGCAGGCGCCGCCAAACTCCGCCGCCAGCCCGAAATTCAGGCAAATGGATTTGGCATGGCCGATGTGCAAATAGCCATTCGGCTCCGGCGGAAAGCGGGTGACCAGCCCGGCGCACCGCCCCGCCGCCAGATCCTCGCGGATGAGATGGCGCAAAAAATGGGCTTTTTCCGTGCCGCTGTCTGCCGAGCCGCCATCGGTTGGTGCGCGGATTGGGGCAGCAGTTGGGCCGCTGTTCGGCTCCGTGTTCGACATAATTTTGCGCTCAAGCCGCCCGCTACTTTGGTGTGCTGGCAAAAACGGCGTATTATAGCCGCCTGCGCCGCACCCCACCGGATGTTGCGCACGGACCGCCGCTTATCGCCACTTTTTATCCACTTTCAGGAACAATCAAATGATTCAGCTCATCACCAGCCTCGGCCTCATCGGCCTCGCCCTCGACTTCGAAAACGCGCCGAAATCGGCGGAAAATTTCCAGCAATACTGCGCGGACGGCTTCTACGCCGACACCGTGTTCCACCGGGTGATCGACGGCTTCATGATTCAGGGCGGCGGCATGCGCGCCGATATGGTGGAGAAAAAACCCACCCGTGCGCCCATCCAAAACGAGGCCGACAACGGGCGTAAAAACGTACGCGGCACCCTCGCCATGGCGCGCACCAGCGACCCGCATTCGGCCAGCTCGCAATTTTTTATCAATGTCTCCGATAACGGCTTTCTCGACCACCGCAGCAAGGATGCCAACGGCTGGGGCTACGCCGTGTTCGGCGAGGTGGTGGCGGGCATGGACGTGGTCGATGCCATCAAGGCGGTCAAAACCGGCAATCGCGGCATGCACCAGAATGTGCCACTGGAGCCGGTGCGAATTAAAGAATGTCGGATTGTCGCGGACGCAAAGCCCAGCCCAAAGCCCAAACCAAAATCCAATCAGGAAACGGATAAAAAAGCCAAAAAGAAAACCGACTAGCTATTTGCGCCAAAATAAATAATCCAGCGACACCCGCCCGCCGCCTTGCCGCACCAGAATCAGGGTCAGCAGCAGCCAATAAACATGCGCCGACCACCAACCGGTCGGCTGCACAAATTGGATGACCGCAATTAACACTAACAAACCGAGGGCGGCGAAGCGGGTGCCGAGGCCGGCCAGGATGGCCAGCGAGAGAAAAAACTCGGCGAAGGTGGCGGCGTAGATCATGGGCACGGAATCGAGCGGTGCCGGGTATTCCCAAAATTGAAAAAAGACGCTGTCATTCAGGCTCCAAAAAGCAAAGTGCTGCCCGCCGACGGTCACCCCGGATATTTTAGTTTGCACCGAAAGCCAAAACACCCGGAACAGCACCAGCCGAATGCCGAGCAACAATAGCCATTGCGGAATCGCCGCGCCAAGGGCCTCCCCCAGCGCAAAGCAGCGTTTGATTAATTTCATGGTTTCACCTATTTCACAAGCTGGCTAAAAAAGCCGTTTTTCAATAAAAACCCAAAGCCCGCCGCCGCATCCCAATCCGGATATTCCGCCAAAGTATCCGCCATGGCCGCACCGAGGCGGGCCCCGGCACCGAGTTGGTTTAACAATGCCAAAGTCGGCGCATCGAGAAAGAATAGCTGCACCTGCGCCTCTAATCCGAGACCGGTGCGCAACAGGGCCAGCCACTCGGGACGATCGACATCGATCGGCTGTTCCGGTTCGGTGTCCGGCACATCCGCCTGATTGGCCTGCCAAATGCTGCCGACCGCATAATCCGAGTGCAGGGTTTGCACGCTCGGATGGCAAATACAGTGCGCATCCGCCAACTGCGCGGAATCCGCCGTAGATAATAGCTGCTGCGGGTCCAAGCTATCCGCCTCCGCCGCATGATAGGACTGCTGCCAGAGATATTCCAACCGCGCCACATCCGGCAAATAGGGCAGCGGGCGGGCGGGCGCAAAATCGCGCAGAAAATCGGCAAAACCGGCGGCGCATTCCAACAATAGCGGCGCAGTCGGCGGCGCGGTACGCACATAAGCGCGGACGCTGGCGGCAAAAAATTCGGCACCCACTAAACGCTGCGCCGCCGGATAAGTATCGCGCAACGCCTGCAACAGGGCGTGATGCACATTATTGCGATAGACCGCCACGCGCTGGGCGAGTGCCGCGGTGGCCCGCAAACCAGCGGCGGCACATTCCGCTGCCGGCGGCGGCGTGGCAGCAAAAATCAGGTCGGAGAATTGCCCCTGTCGGGCAGCCAAAGTGGCCATTTAGGCGGCCTGCCGATGCTGCAAAATCTGCGCGGCACGGGCGGCCTCCGCGCAGAGGGTGGCAAAGGGCGGCACATCGGTGTCCCATTCCAGCAGGACCGGCGGCGGATGGTCCAGCCGCACCAGCACGTCCGCATAAAGCTGCCAGACCACCTCCGGCGGCGGCGAGCCGTGGTCATCGATCAGCAGCTGCTCAGTGCCAAGCTGTTCCACACTGTGGCCAGCTAAATGGATCTCGCCGACCGCATGCAACGGGTAAGCCTGCAGATACGCATGCGCATCAAAGCCGTTGTTGGTCGCGGAAACATGCAGATTATTCAGATCCAGCAGCAGCCCGCAGCCAGTGCGCCGCTGCAGCTCGGCGATGAATTCGGGTTCCGCCATGTCATTGTCGGCAAAGCTCAGATAGGCGGCGGGGTTTTCCAGAAAAATGCGGCACCCAAGCGCGGTTTGCACCGCATCGACATTGCGGCACAGCACCGCCAGGCTCTGCTGGCAATAAGGCAGCGGCAGCAGGTCATGGTGAAAAATACCGCCCGTGCGGCTCCAGGCGATGTGTTCGGAGATTTGCGCGGGGCGATAGCGGGAAACTAGATTTTGCAGCCGCCGCAAATGGGCGCGGTCCACACCGTCCGCACTGCCGAGCGACAGCCCTAAACCGTGCAGCGATAGTGGATAGTCGGCGGCGATCGCCTGCAAATAACGGTGCGGCAACCCGCCCGCGTCCATGTAGTTTTCTGGGTGGACCTCAAACCATTCGATGCCGTGCCCGCCGCGCAATACCGATTCGTAATGGGGCGGTTTCAAGCCAAGGCCGATGCCAGCGGGCAACATGGTCGCAATCTTTGCGCCGAGCAATGCGCCCGGTTAATCCCGGCTAACCCTAGTCGGCAGGCCAGCCCGGCGACCGCAATGGACACCGGGCGGGCGATGCGGCCAGTGGGATGCGCAGTTAACTGTCGCTGGCCGCGCCTTTGGCTTCTTTGGCCTGCAAGCTGCCGCCGACGAGGCGTTTGCAGGTGCCTTTGGGGACGTAGATCCAAGCATCCGCCTGGGCATCGCTGGTGCTGCTGCCGGCACAGCTGGTGCCCGGCCCGGCGGCGCAGTCGTTCTTGCCCGCCTTGGCCACGCCGAAGCATTTCTCGGCCTTGTATTTGGGGCCGGCCAACGCGCCTTGCGCACTCGCCAACAACACCCCCGCCGCAATGGCGGCACTGATAATCACACCTGTTTTTGCCTTGTTCATCGCTGGTTCCTCCTCGAACTTGATGGACGGCGGAGGGCGGACCTGTCGGGTACAATCCGCCTAGATCGCCTCTGCCGGGACGGACTATACCAGACCATCGCGCAATGGGGCCATTTTGTCCGTTTTTCACCCTTCGCCGCTCAATCGCTCAATCGCCGCCCTGCCATTTACCCGCCGTGTCTATGAAAACCATTTTTATCTCTGATCTGCACTTGAGTGCTGAGCGACTCGATTTGCACCACGCCTTCGAGCAGTTCGTGTGCGGCCTGTCAGACGAGGTGGAAGCCCTGTATGTTTTGGGCGACCTTTTCGATGCTTGGCTCGGCGATGACGACCCATCGGGCTTTGCGCAGCAGATCAAAGCCTGCCTGCGCAGCCTGCCTGAGCACCGCATCCGCCTGCACATCCAACGCGGCAACCGCGACTTTCTGCTAGGCCCCCGTTTCTGCCGTGAGACAGGGGCCGAATTGCTGGCCAACCGCCATTTATTCAGCAGCCACGGGCAACGCGCCCTGCTGATGCACGGCGACCTGCTTTGCACCGGCGACCGCGCCTATCAACGCTTCCGCCGCCGCGTCCAAAGCCCACTCGGTCGCCTAGCACTGCGCAATCTACCTTTCACAGTGCGCCAGAAAATCGCCCGCCGCTGGCGCCGCCAGAGCCAAGAATTATCCGCCAACAAGCCGGAAAATATCATGGATGTAACCCCTGAGGCGGTGGCACAGTGCATGCGCGAAGCGGGGGTGAGCACCCTAATTCACGGTCACACCCACCGCCCCGCCACCCACAGCCTGCCCGATGGCAAACAACGCATGGTGCTAGGCGACTGGGGCCCACGCCTATGGTGGGCAGAGGCTTCCACAACCGGCTTCACACTACATTCGGCGGCGCTAAAAGCGGCAGCGCAGGCTGCGCCTTAGAACTGCGGCGGTGTGGTGGTGGATTTTGTGCTTGACGTTGCAACCGATGGTGTATAGGATTGGCCCCGCAAAATCTTTCTATCATGAGAAGTCAAAATGACATCGGAAATATGCGTGATGAATCAGATGAGTGCTGTCCTTGCGGCGGATAGTGCGTCCACGCTGTCATACCACGATGAAGAGGGCCACCATGTGCGGAAGTACTTTAAAGGGGCGCACAAAATATTTCAGATCTCTGAAAACCATCCTGTTGGCTTGATGATCCATGGGAATGCGGAGATTTTAGGAGTCCCGTGGGAGTTGGTGATCAAGGAATTTCGCAAGCATTTAAAAAACAGATCTTTCGATTCGATCGAGGGCTATGCTAAGCATTTTCAGAAGTATCTGGTTGAAAATCAACAATTTTTCCCCGACCAAGCACGGGAAGAAAGTTTTTTCACATGATCGCATTCGAAACCATACATGCATGCCAATATCTCGATTCAGAGATTGAAGAAAATTCGGGACTCAATGAAACAGTCGCATTCTCGAGTCTCGCTAAAAAAATTGATGCGTTGGAGTTTAGTAATAATCAGGATGATAAATTTTTGAAACATCTTATAGAGAAATGGCCCTATGCAATTTTAGCTCAGCTGAGGTCGGAGTATTTTTCGGACTATCACTCCTATTTAGGCGAAAGAACCGACGATCAGTTGTTTAAAATAATCCATGTCGTAATTACACGAAATGCTAAACAGTTCAATAATCCCACGGGACTAGTGTTTGCGGGTTTTGGAAACTCTTCCATCTTCCCCGAAATGTATGCTGTGGAAGATGTCGGTTTCATTGCGGGGAAACTTATCATGGCAAATGCCCGATCAAGAAAGATTACCCGAGAAAAGAACTCGTACCTCTCTGGGTTTGCGCAATCCTCAATGACAGATGCCTTTATTGTCGGATTTGACCGGGATGCTTACACCGATATCAATCGAAAGCGGCGACAGGAGCTTCCCGTTGTACTCGAGCCTTTTTTAAAAAAATTAGGTGGCACGATTGAGAGAGACGGAGAAAACGCATTACTAAAAAATGCTGAGGGGAAAGTGTTGGTAGACGAGGAAAATTTTGCAGCCATGCTAGATGAAGCATTATCGCCAGTAGAAGGCAAGATCTTCGCGGAGTCCAGAGAAAAGCATTGGACACCTTTGGCGCGAGTAATCTCGATGCTCCCGGCGGAAGAGATGGCGGAATTAGCTGAAACCATGGTTGACCTACAATCGCTGAAAGAAAGAATGACCCAGCCCACCGAGACTGTCGGTGGGCCGGTGGATGTCGCGATCATTACCAAAAATGAGGGATTAGTTTGGAAAAAGCGCAAGCACTTTTTTGATGCTAGTATCAATCAGCGTTACTTAAACAGGATTAAGTCTCAGGGCTAACTGAGGTGATGGGTGATACTATGAAAAATTTACGTGACTTTATGTCGAAATCGGCTGAAGACTCGAGTAATCGCGAAGAGACTGTGGGTTAGCGTATAATGGTTTTAGCTATATCGAGACTCTATCAATTACCCGTCGATTAAATATCAGGCACAATGAGATAACTATTTCATGGATTTCTTAGGGGTTTGAATTTAAAACTAACGGCGCGTATGATTGGACTTAATAGAATTAAAACTTTTTTTGGGTGGAAGCCATGCGTTTGTTAAAAAATTTTGTTGCCGCGCTTCAGGCTGGGTGGTTTCCCGCCTTGGTAGCATTTTTTTGGCTGCTTAATTATTATCTGGGGAAATCATCTCCATGTCCCTTATCTCGATTTAATTCCCGACTTTATTTTGACGATTATAGTGTTGGTCGGAGTATTTTCATTCAGTGCTCTCATAATCAAAGAACTCAAGCAGTATAAAATTAAAAGGAAATATCGTAAGAAACTTATACGTGATTTTGAGGCTTTGCTAGATGAAGAAAAAATATTTTGATTTATCTGGTAGCTTCAAACCGTCAAAAATTCTGGGCTGGATGTAGCGAGCCAAGCTTATCAATTTTAGTATCTGAGGGATTTATAGATGAACGATACACCGGTATTCCCCTTAAACGTTTGTATACAGTTCGCCAAGAAATTTGGAATTACCTTTCTGCAGACCCTGAAATACACTCAATAGAGATCCCTGATGATTTTCCAGATCCGTTTAGCTGAGAAAAAAGTAATGGTTTGACCGTTTCAAGCCACCTCCTTTCCAAAGCGAAACGCACCTTCTGAACTAGAATAAAAATGTTTGGACTGCGCTATATTGTATTTTGATTAGATAAGATCGATTATCTCCAAATTCAGACATTGATCTTTTCTCTTTCAATGTAGGGGCGTAGTTCTGGTCTTAGGGCTTTTTCTGTTATTAGGTCTACGGGGTGGTCTAGTAGGTCTTCTAGGTAGAATTGGGTGCCGAAGTATTGCTTGGAGGTGGCGGGGCCGGAGAAAGTTACTAAAATGTCGATGTCGCTGTTGGGGTGTAGTTCGTTTCTTGCTGTGGAGCCAAATACGGCCAGCTGCTTGATGCCGAATCGGGCTTGCAGTTTTGGTTTGCTTTGAGTTAGCAGGTCAAGGATTTTTTGGCGATTTATTGGTTGGGTCCGGTGGTTTATTGCCTTGGTTTTAGCGGGGGGGTTGGCGGTATTTGGTGTGTCGTGAGGAAAGATACCGGCGGGGTTCACCTTGCCCTTTGCGATGGCTAGAGCTTCTTTTGCGCTTTGTATCAATTCTTTGCCGAAACTCATTTTGATCTTCTCCGAAGTTGGGTGCCCGCAGGATTTGGGTGGGTGGGAGAATAGCATGCTGGAGTTTGCGGTGTTGGGTTTTTTCATTCCTCATTCATGCGGTTTTCTGGAATTAGAAACTGAATAACCAGTGTCCGTCAAAAGACATGGAAAATACGCCTTTACACAGGATATCCCGACCAAGAAGAACTTGATAAGTCGCGGTGGATTCTTGGTCAAATTGTAACCCGCGAATCGGGAACCATGCAAAACGGCCATCTAATCTGCCATCAGAGTGTTGTCTTTGTGGCTGAAAGAAGCCGACCGAAAATACGAATTGATTGACAATTTTCCGGCCAGTCACCCCAATCACAGGTGTTTGTCCAACTGGCTTCAGATCTAGAGCATCAATAACCGTCCCGGACAAACAGGTTGAAGTTGCGCCGGTATCGATCAGGGCCTTAAACAGCTGCACATCGTTGTTTTTCTTAGCGTTCTTAGAGCCTTTCGATTCGGTGAACGGTACGATTGCGACCTCAATCAGTGGTCCCACATCCGGATGAAATGTCCCGCTAAATGATGGCATGGGAATGAAACCCTAGGTCGATCGGGCGCGTCTCAATTTGTTGCACGGAGAATCGGTTTTCGCCGTAGAACTTGCGACCGGTCCTGAACGCATCCTGCCAAGAATCGTAGATTTCCACTAGCTCGGCATCGTGCATCAGGGCGAACTTGCCGGCGTGTAGTTTCATTGCCTCTGGCAGCAGTTTTTGGAACGCTGCGAAGTTTCGTTTGACTTCGGTTGCGCTGTCCGACGTTGCGGTGGTGGCTTCCATGATTGACCTCCGTAGTGTTGAGATTGCGTCTCTGCCCGTGCGGGCTTGTGCTGGCATCCGGTTGGGGTGCCTGCGACGCACCATGCCGCATTGGGGCGACAAAGTCAAACGAAACCTTGCGTATGGCAACCCCTCTAAATGGGGGCTAGGGGGCGCATTGGGGCGGGGCTATGCGCAGGGCGCATGGATTAGTCACTGTACTGGTTGCAGTCGCGGATGTGGGGTTCATCGTTTTACTTCATTGCCAATTCGAGTAATCACGCCGTTGAGGATCTCGATGATTTCTTCCATCCCTAGCCGCCGTGCTATTGGAATCAAAATCAATATCTGCAAGACCAGAATGGCCAAGGGGCCACCGAAATTCGGCATGAAGGTGAAAAATATCACATCAAGAAGGATTATGCTAACCACAATAAAGATAAAGCGATCTTCGCGCCGGGCATCTTTCTCCGCTGCGAGTTCTTTCTTTAACTCTTCTGTTGAGCGAATTTGATCGATCGCTGGGGGCGATGGGGACACCTCCTTTTCGTTTTCGGTCGGCGAGCTAGTCGTAGCCACAATCACGGTACTCCTGCAAAATGTCTTCATTCGGGATAATCACCCCCCGTTTGCCGGGGGTGTAATGCTTATCCCATGCGCCGTCTTTTCGGTGGGTGATGCTGACCAGTGTGCCTGGGGTGGCATCGCCAAGACCTTCGTAGGTCTTTTGCAACAGTGCCGCTTCGCGGCTTTGGTCGTCCATTTCTGGGGCGCGGTAGACCATCCGCACGGGTCTGGCTCCGTAGATTCTGGCTTCGCGGTAGAGGTCGGGATGCACCGGGCCATAGTACCACGCCTGAAAATGACCGTGGACTAGCGGGGCATTGTGCCGCCCAAGGTAGAACATGTGGGCGATATAGAGGAGCTTTTGCAACTCAAGGTTGGACAGGCTACGGTCGGATGCCTTCACCAGAAAGGCTGCCGCCCCTAGAACATTTACCGCCATGACAGACCTCCTCTCGTTGCTGGCGACCGTCTAGACCTTGCGCCGCCTGCTTGTGGCGGGGTTGTTGGGGGGCATCCTAGCGCAATGCCGTGGGGCTATCAAGGGGGTTAGTCGCAGGGCGTAGCATAGCCATACGCCCGGCGTATATAGCTTGCGCTAGTCGCTGTATTGGTTTTTGCCTTTGCCGCGGATGTGGGGTTCTTGGTGGAGTCCGTTTCGGATGCCCGATAACCAGGCTTCATCCCATCCTAGGGCTTTGCAGACGGCGGCATCCCAGATTTGGCGGATTTCGCATTCGCCGTCTCGGTATTGGGGGACTTTTAGATGGCGGGTTTGGTCGTAGGTTTGGGCGAGGGCTTGGATGGTGGCGGTGTCGGTGAGGGTGGGAATGCGGATGTTTTTATAGGTGCCGGGGTTGTATTGAGGGAAAGCCATTTTGCGACCCGGATTGCGGAGTAGTTGGAGGCGACCGGCGGTGGAGTTTAGGAAGACGGCGATTGCTTTTGCTTGATCTAGGGTGACATTGGGGGCTGGCATCCAGCCGACGCCGATATATTTTTTCTCGCTGGCGACGGCGGTTAGGCGGGCGGTGCTGGTGTCTTGGCCCCAGGTGACGAGCAAATGGGATAACTTTTCCAAAGGTTTCTTTTGGTGATCGCCCCCCCCCCCCCCGGCCAGCGTTTATTTTCTTGGCAAAAACCATATGGGCATCTGGAGTAGATTCGATCTTTTTTTGCCCGTCGGCGCTTTTAGAATATAAAACAGGGAAGCTATTTTCGGTATTTGCTGGGCATTTTTCAAAACCTGAAGACGGAACCGCACCTGCAAGCTGCGGGAAGACGGATTGATCCGGCATTAAAGGCAACCGTTTATCCCCCGCAATTTTCGCGGCTGCATCCGCCAATTCCGGCGAACGGAAGGCGACCGCAGAATAATCGCCTTTTTCAATCCGCTCGGCGGGCCATTCCGATATTTCTCCCCAGCCGTCGGGGAGTAATCCGGTTTTGGTGTTTTCAATATGCTTGTGTAATTCAGTGGCTTCGGTTTCATTTGCGGGGAATCGGTCTAGGGCAATTATTCGGGTGGGGGGTTTTAATCCGTGGTGGCGGCGTAGGATAATTAGGCTTTCATTTATCGAGGTGTTTTGGCTTAGGTTTATTTGCTTGGGGTCGTGGCAGGTGATTAAAGAATGAACATGAAAGCGTTTTGCCAAAATCCTGAGTTCGTTTTGCCCGGCTATATTGGTTAGTGCGATTGTGGGGTGGATCATTGCCATAATGCCTTGTTTCTGGTCTGCGCATTTATCAGCCAGCGCAACAAACATGGGGGCGATGGAGTTTTGACCGCTGAGGTTTTCCATTTCCGGATCAGCGGCGACCAGCATTTTTTCATAGCTGTCAATCCGCAGGCGCATTTCTTGCTGTATTTCTTTTGCGAACTTCTCCCCCATTTTTTTACGATTTGTAAAAGGCGGATTCATAATGACGGTTCGGACATTGCTGGCGGCATCGACGGCATCTTCTAGTAGCGGGTCATCGCGATCTAATTGCACTTGCTGGCCGACCTTTTCATCGGCAAAGTCGAAGCCGGCGCGGCGGAGGATTTTGCGTTGCCCTAGTAATTCAGGGGTGCCGACGCGGGCGCGGCCGGCTTCGGGGCCGTAGGGCATTTGGTATAGCTGCATTCGGCGGTAGGCGACATCTTGATTGCCTGCCGTTAATTGGGCGGCGGCAAGCTGTAAAGAGACCGGATTAAAATCGAGTCCTGCTAGGGTTTCTTCCACCGCTAGTTTTTGTAATTCGGCAAGGCGCTCATCGGTCGCGCCCTGAACACGAGCGCGACGTTTCATTTCCGTTAACAGGGCGGCTAATAGGGTGCCAGAGCCGCATGCTAGATCGACGGTGCGGTATTCTTTCCATGTTGAGTCTTTAGTCCAGTCGGCGTTTTTATCGGCGGCATCGAGAGTTAGTGCGGCTAACAATGCTGCGGCGGGCGGGCGGGTAAAATACGCGCCGTCGGAGGCTTGGTTGCCCATGACCTTATTGAAGAGTGGGCCGGCGTGGTCGGCACCGAGGTCGGCGTAGCTGGCGGCGATTTGTTCGGCTTGGGCGGCTAGGTGGCGGAGGGCGCTGTTTAAGCCGCTGCGTTTGCCGGTGGTTTGAATGGCTTCGATTATTTCAATCGCTGGTTCGACGATTGGCAAAAAGTCGTGGCGGGTTATTCGATTCCATTGGCTGAATACTTCCATTATTGCGTCGGGGGCGTTTTTGATCTGGTCTAGGGCGGCGATATTGGGTAGCCAGCCGCCTGCGGCAATTCTTTGGTGTAATAGGCAGGCGTTCATTAGGAGTAGGGCGGCGATGGTGGGGCCGTCGGCTTGCTGTTTGCGTTTTTCTGCGGCCAGCTGGTCGAGACGGAAGTGGCGGTCTAGGAGGGGGGCTAGTTCGTCTTCTGCTAGGCGGCGTTTGGCTTCGGTGATGCTGTGTTCGAGGATGTTGGTATCGCGCTGGGGGCGGTTGGTGGCGAGGCCGGATTTGGCGAGTAGGTTGGCGGTGATACCGATTTTGTCGGCTTCGACTTGATCGAAGAGGCCGCGGATTTGGGTTTCTAGTTTGTTGCGGTCGATGGGTTCGCCGGCTTTGCCAGCGAGCATTTGGCGGCCTAGTTTTTTGGATTTGGCGAGGTCAAGCGGGGCGGGGGTGTTTTCTGCGGGGGGTTTTAGGCGGATTGTTTTGGCTTTGCGCAGTTCTAGGTTGCCGTCTGCGGTGAGTTTGCCGCTGAGGATTTGTTCGGGGGTTTCGGCGGGTGGGTTGGCTGCGGTGAGATCGCTTAGTGGGCGGAATTGGTTTTTGGGGGTGGCGTGGTTGGCGAGGACTTTTTCTAGGGCGCGTTGGGCGGTGCCGGGTTTGCCGATGTGGACGTGGTAGCTAATTCGGTTTTTGCCGCCGAGGGCGATTAGGGTGGCGATGTCTTCGCGGGGCGATTGCGGGCGGGGTTTGATTGGCTGGCCGGCTTCGCCGTTGAGCATTTTGCGACCGTGCTTTTTGGTTTTTTCAATATCGATGGGGCCGGGCATGGTGTCTTTTGTTTTTAATCGGATTGGGGCATCGGTGCGCAATTCTAGGCTGCCGTCTGCATTTTTCTTGCCGCTGATTATTTGGGCGGGTTCGGGGTCGGCGGCGTTTTCGATTAATTGATAGATCCGCTGTTCGGCGGTTTGGATGGGTTGGTCGGTGGGGTCTTCCAGCACATAAGGTAGGTCTTTGATTTGGGCTTGGCCGGTTAATACTTTCTTGGTGTCCGCTTCTGCCGTGCCGGGTTGGCCTTGGTGTTTGTAAAGTTCGACGCGGTTATCTTCGGTGCCGAGGGCGACTAGGGTGGCGATTTCTTCGGTGGGGGGTGGGGGTAGGTAGATTTGGATTAGGTTGGCTAATTCGTCTTCGATGCGGCGGTCGTGGGCGCGGAGGGCTACTAATATTTGGCCGAGTTCTTGCCAGCCGTCTTCGGCGTTGCTGCTGCTGAGCCATTGTTCGGCATCGGTTTTGGGCGGGATGATTATCGGGCAGAGGATGTAGCCCATTTTTTTATGCTGCGCTCGGCGCATTACGCGGCCAACGGCTTGGATGACTTCGACCGGGGATTTGCGTGGTTCGAGGAAGCCGACGGCGGAGAGGCCGGGGACGTCGACGCCTTCGCCGAATAGGCCGACATTGAGGACGGCGTGGGGTTTTTCGGCGGTGGCACCCATTAGTTGCGCTTTGGCGTTTTCGCGTTGGGCGACTTTGCTGCTGGCATCGAGGTGTTCTATGCGGTAGCGGGCGGCGGTTTGGTTTTTGTCTTCGGTGTTTAGGCGTTGTTGCACCCAATCGCGGACTGCTTTAGATTGGAGCGCGGCGGTCATTTCTTTGGATTTTTTTACTTCGTTCATAAAGTTTATTGAGGAGCGGATGTCGGTGTTATCGCGGCGGAGGGAACCGCCCATTAGTAGGGCGAGGACTAGTCCTTTTAAGAAGTGGGCGGTGGAGAGTTTATCGCCGTGTTTGCCGGCTAAATCGTTGGCGGTTTTATAGGCGGCATCGTCATTGACGCCGAGGGCGATGATGCGGTAGTCGGTGAGCCAGCCGTTTTTTACTGCGTCTGCGTAGGTGCGGCGGTAGAGTTCGGGGCCGAATACGGATTCATCGTCCATATCGCGGATTATCCAGTCATCGCGTTTTTGGGCGCGGTTTTTGGCTTCGGCGGCGTAGACTTTTGGGGTGGCGGTTTGATAGAGGCGGTATTTGGCGGGGAAGCGGGCGTTGTCGTAGCAGATGGTGAAGTCGCGGAGTTTTGCTTCTGGATCTGTTTTCGGTTCTTGGTCTTTTTTCGGTTTTGGGTCTGTTTTCGGTTTGGGTGGGCGGCGGAGGCCGGCGGTGCGGTGGGCTTCGTCGGCGATTAGGATTTGGATTTGGTGTTTGTTTTGTTTTAGGGCGGTGGCGATTTGGTGGCTGGATTGGTAGGTGCCGAAAATGATGCCGATGCGGTCGGCGGTTTTGGCGATGCCGTCCATCCATTGGGCGATTTCGGTGGGTTTGGTGGTTACGGGGCCTTTTACTTCGGATGCGGAGGTGAAGCCGAGGTCGGCGGTGGGGTCGGATTGGAGGTCTTTGGGTTTGCCGCGGGCGACGCCGGCGTCGGAGCAGACGGCTAGGGCGGTTAGTTTTTTGTTGCAGTGGGTGAGGAATTCGCTGCGGAGTTGGGCGACTAGGGCGATTGAGGGGCAGAGGACGGCGGCTATTTGGCCGGGTTTTGTGAGTCTTTCAATAATGCGCAGGGCGATGCGGGATTTGCCGGTGCCGCAGGGGAGGATTAGGCGACCGCGGGCTTGGGCGTTTTTGTTTGCTTGGGCGTGTTGTTTTAGCAGGGTAACGCTTGTTTCGATCGCTTCGGCTTGCATTTGGTTGCGGGTTTGGGGTGGGGTGTCTTGGGGGTCGGAGGTGTCGGGGGTGGGTGGCTCGGTGGGTTGGAGTGCGGCTAGTTGGGTGCGTAGGTCGGTTTCGATGTTGACTAGGGTTACGGGTTTGCTGCCTGCGGTGTTTTCGGCGTTGGTGCTGAGTCGGGTGTCGCCGATGACGATTAGCCAGCGTTCTGCCCAAAGTTGGTCGGCGGAGGTGGCGAGAAAGCTGTCGAATTCAGCTTTGGTGATGTCCGCGCCGCGCCCGTTTTCATCCAGTTTTCTGGATTTGCATTGGATGGCGATGAGTTTGCCGTCGCTACGCTGAGCTACTACGTCGATGCCGATATCCCTAGTGTTTGGGTAGTGTCGGTGCCGTGCGGGCCAGTCGTGCCAGAGCCAGGCTTGGTCGATGTCCCAGTCGGCAAGTATCGGGGCAAAGTCGGCAGTCATTTGCTCCAGCCATTTGCCGTCCGTTTGCTGCGGGCCTTGCTCCGCAATTTCGCGCAGGGCGTTTTCGATGCGTTTGGTGCGATCGGTGGGAGTTTGGTTGGTTTGGGGCATTGTGGGGCCTTTTGAAATGTTCGTTAGTTTGCCGGCGGTTGTTACGGTGTTGACCATGCACAGTCTATCAAAAACGGGGGCGACATGGACCGCCGGCAAGCCATTGTTGCGCCACTACCACGATTCGGGCTCGCCGCTGAGATTTTGGCTTGAAGTTGTCGTCGGCAGCATATATTATCACTTCTACATCGAATGAGCTGTCTTCGGATGAAGACAGAAAGGGGAAATAACATTGTTTCACACAGACTATGAACCGGGTACGTGGATTCCGTACATCATGGTAGTTTCTGATCTCCTTAGGGGCGTGGCTTGGCCGGTCGCCATAATTTGGATAGCCACTTTGTTTCATCGAGAAATCAAAACTCTGATTCTACAGATTCGGGAAGTCGGGCCAAAGGGAATGCGAATTGCTCCTTCCGTTCAGAGCGAGGCGGATTCAGATAAAATTACGGGAGAAAAAATTTCAAAATTAAAATTAGAAGACCTGAAAGATCCCGTAGCTATTCAAATTGAAGATTCCACTCGGAAAATTCTTAAAGAAATACCAGAAGATGAAAGAGAAGCAAGGCTTATCCGAGCCTTAACTCTTTCCCAAATAAACAAAGATTTTATGTTAATTTATTCCAATATATTTGGAAGCCAGATCAGGGCACTAAGAACGCTAAATTCTGGACCTATTAGTACTGCTGAAGCATCAAAATATTTCGGAGCCCTTAAGATGGAGTTTCCAGTTTTTACCTCTTGGAACATCGACAGCTACTTAAGGTATTTAATTCATTGGAAACTAATTGAGCAACATGAATCCGAGTACTATATAACCGAGACTGGTCGTAATTTTCTTAGATTCATAGTCGATAACAGACTAAGTGAAGATCGAGGAAACTGAGCATCGCTCTCCTAAGCTGTAAGGAGTGAAAAGCCTATCTGCTTATCGCTGAGCGATGCTAACAGGGTGTCTGTTTGTGCTAGGGGCGGACTCATTGCCGTTGCCCTGGTTAGTTCGTAGTCGATTAGTCCGGACCGAGTCACATTGCGGTCTGCGCCAAAGGAAGAATCGATGCGGGCGATGTGTTCGGCGAAAACTTGGGCTGCCATTGCGGGGAAGGCGTTGCCAATTTGGGTGGCGATGCTTTGGTTGCTGCCGGCAAAATTGAAATGGTCGGGGAAAGATTGCAATCTGGCGCATTCTCGATAGGTCAATGGCCGGTTAAAAACTGGGTGGATAAACTCTCTTGCCGCGGCACTGGTTATGGTTAAGGATGCAAGCTGGCCTTGCAGTCGCTTTAAGCCGCTGGGGGCACCGCCGCGTTTTTCCGTGGGTGTGCCATCTTTTACTCGGCGATATGCTCTGCGCTTAAAACTTTTTGGCCAATATGCTTCGGGTAAGTGTTGCATGGTTTGGCCCGGTTTTAGTGCGGCGATCGCGGCGGCTTGGGTTTGCGTGGGCGTTGTCGTATGCTGGCGGAATGTGCTGCTGCCGGCGCGCATTCGGGCATCGTAGTCGTTTTCTGGCGCGGGTGATCTGTATGGAACCGCGTCTTCCATTTTATCGCTGGCTTGCCCAAGTGGGAAAATGGCATCGGCGAGGGTTGGGCCGGGAGGGAGGCTGTTGATATTTTTATGTTTGCCCGAATTAAAGGAGAATTGGGGAATCGGAAATTGAAAGGCTACGCCTAAACGGTTGCCTAGGATAATGACTCTTTTTCTTCCTTGTGGGAGACCGAAGCTGGCAAAGTTGACTTTCTCGATGCGGATAAGGTAGCCGAGCTCGATGAATTTTTTTGCCAGTAGGAAAACGCTTTTACCGCGGTTGGAAGTCAATAAACCTTCGACATTTTCAAATAGGAACCATTTTGGTTTAAGCCGTTCAACTAGTCCGAGATACGCAAAAATTAGCCGGTTTCTTTTATCGTCGGCATTCTTTTGCCCGGCACTGCTGAAGCCTTGGCAGGGCGGTCCGCCGATTAGGGCGAGAGGGTCGTGCGCCGCGTCGATGGCGGCTAGAAAATCTGCCGATGGTTCGTTCAAGTCGGTGTGAAAAGGTTTTAAGCCGATGTTTTGTTCGTAGGTCAAACAGGCATCCTGATCGTGATCCGCTGCGATCAGCGGTTTCAACCCGGCTTGTGCGAAGCCTAGAGACATGCCGCCTGCGCCGCAGAATAGGGAAATTGTGGTTTCTTCCGCCATCTTGAATGCTGCTTTCTTCGCTTGGGATAGTGTGGAGGCTTGTGCGGACTGTGTCTAGCTATTCTTGCACTGTTTTTGCTGGCTGCGGGGGTGGGCTTAGGCGGGTGGGCCGCTGTGGAATCTTAGTTGGTTGTCGGGGGTTTCGATTAGTTCTTTTTCTTGGGTTAGGAAGTGGGTGGTTCGGGTGGTTATGGTTTGCTTTGGGTTTGGGGTGTTGGTGGCGGTTTGTTGGGCTAGTTTTAGGTAGGTTTGGAAGTGGCGGGCTTCGGAGGTTAGTAGAGATTGGTAGAAAGTGCGGAGTTTGGGGTCTAGGTGGTCTAGTAGGGTGAAGAAACGTTCGCAGGAACGGGCTTCGATGATGGCGCCGATGATTAGGTGGTCGATGAGGCGGGCGGGGTCTTTGGAGCGGATGTGGCGGTGGAGGGCGGCGGCGTAGCGGGAGGCGGATAGGGGGGCGTAGGGGATTTGGCGTTCTTGGAGTAGGCTGAGGACTTGTTCGAAGTGGCGGAGTTCTTCGCGGACTAGGCGGGACATTTGGTGGAGTAATTTTGGGTCTTGCGGGTAGCGGTGGATTAGGGCGAGGGCGGTGGCGGCGGCTTTTTTTTCGCAGTTGGCGTGGTCGATGAGTAGCGTGGGGAGGTCGGCGGCGGCGGCTTTGGCCCAGGCTTGTGGGGTGCGGCAGGGGAGGAAGTCTAAGATGGGTTGGAGGTGCTTTTGGGGGTCCATGGGCTTAGGTCCTGGGCGGGGCGGTAGAGTTTGCCTGAGATCGTAATCGCACTTTTGATGAATTTGGGTTTGGGGTTTAGGCGGGTAGGGGCGTAATGGGGCGACTATGGGTGCGGACTGCGTTTAGGCGGCGAGGGGTGCAGCGTTTTTGGCGGGCGGCGATCGCAGAATCAAAATTCCAGTTTTGTGGTAGTAAAGGGGTGAGGCGGTGGCTGTCAACGGTGGGGCGATTTTCGGGTAGAATCGGCGGTCTGCTTGGCTGTGGTTCTTGCTGTTTTGTCGCGCTGTCTTGGGCCATTATAGCTGCCTGTTTTTAAGAGGATATGCCTGTGTTGGATTCTTATCGCCGTCATGTTGAGGAGCGCGCTGCTGCGGGGGTGCCGCCGAAGCCGTTGAACCCGGAGCAGGTCGCGGGACTACTGGAACTGTTGCCCGATCCGCCAGCGGGGGAGGCGGAGGAGTTGCTTGCGTTGTTGGCCGAGCGGGTGCCGCCGGGGGTGGATGAGGCGGCCTATGTGAAGGCGGGGTTTTTGTCGGCCATTGCCAAAGGGGAAGAGAAATGTGCGCTGATTAGTGCGGCGCAGGCGGTGGAGTGGTTGGGCGGCATGCATGGCGGCTATAACATTGCCACTTTGGTGGAATTGTTGGATGACGAAAAACTGGCTGGGGCGGCGGGGGAGCAATTAAAGCGGACTTTGTTGATGTTTGATGCCTTCCATGATGTGGAGGAAAAGGCGCGGGCGGGGAATGCGGCGGCGCAGGCGGTGATGGAATCTTGGGCGGCGGGGGAGTGGTTCACCCGGCGGGCGGCGGTGGCGGAGTCGATTCGGGTTGTGGTGTTTAAGGTGACCGGGGAGATCAATACCGATGATTTATCGCCGGCACCGGATGCTTGGAGCCGGCCGGACATTCCGTTGCATGCGCGGGCTTGTTTTAAGATGGCGCGGGAGGGGTTGGAGCCGGATGAGCCGGGGGTGACCGGGCCTATGCGGCAGATCGAGCAGATTAAGGGGCAGGGGTTGCCGGTGGCGTTTGTGGGGGATGTGGTGGGGACGGGGTCGTCGCGGAAGTCGGCGACTAATTCGCTGCTGTGGTTTTTTGGTGAGGATCTGCCGGGGGTGCCGAATAAGCGTGGCGGCGGGGTGTGCATTGGCGGCAAGGTGGCGCCGATTTTTTACAACACTATGCAGGATGCCGGGGCGTTGGTTTTTGAGGCCCCGGTCGAGCGGCTGAATATGGGCGATGTGATCGAGATTCGTCCCTATGACGGGCAGATTTTGGGGGCGGATGGGGCGGTGCTGAGTGAGTTTCGGCTGAAGTCGGAGGTGCTGCTGGATGAAGTGCGGGCGGGCGGGCGCATCAATTTGATTATTGGGCGTGGGCTGACGGCTAAGGCGCGGGAATCGCTGGGGCTGCCGGCTTCTGACCTGTTTCGGGTGCCGGTCGCGCCGGCGGATACGGGCAAGGGTTTTACGCTGGCGCAGAAAATGGTGGGGCGCGCTTGTGGGTTGCCGGAAGGGGAAGGCATTCGCCCGGGGACTTATTGCGAGCCGCGTATGACCACGGTGGGGTCGCAGGATACGACTGGGCCTATGACCCGCGATGAGCTGAAGGATTTGGCTTGTTTGGGGTTTTCGGCGGACCTGACTATGCAGTCGTTTTGCCACACGGCGGCGTACCCGAAGCCGGTGGATATCGATACGCAGCATAGTTTGCCGGATTTTATTCGGACCCGTGGCGGGGTGTCGTTGCGGCCGGGGGATGGGATTATTCATTCGTGGTTGAATCGCATGTTGTTGCCGGACACTGTGGGCACGGGCGGCGATTCGCATACGCGGTTTCCGTTAGGGATTTCCTTTCCGGCCGGCTCTGGGCTGGTGGCTTTTGCGGCGGCGACGGGGGTTATGCCGCTGGATATGCCGGAATCGGTGCTGGTGCGGTTTCGCGGGGAGATGCAGCCGGGGATTACGCTGCGGGATCTGGTGCATGCCATTCCGCTCTATGCCATTAAAGCGGGGCTGCTGACGGTGGCGAAGCAGGGCAAGAAGAACGTTTTTTCCGGGCGGATTTTGGAGATTGAGGGCTTGCGGGATCTGACCGTGGAGCAGGCGTTTGAGCTGTCCGATGCGTCGGCGGAGCGGTCGGCGGCTGGCTGTACCATCGAATTGGACGATGCGCCTTTGGCAGAGTATCTGCGGTCTAACATCGTGCTGTTGCGCTCGATGATCGCCGATGGGTACGGCGATGCCCGCACTTTGGAACGCCGCGCTCGTAAGATGGAGGATTTTTTGGCGGATCCGCGGCTGCTGAAACGCGATGCCGATGCCGAATATGCCGCCATTTTGGATATTGATCTGGCGGAGATTCGCGAGCCGATCGTTTGCTGCCCGAATGACCCGGACGATGCGCGGTTTTTGTCGGAGGTGGCGGGCGATGCGGTGGATGAGGTGTTTATTGGCTCTTGTATGACCAATATTGGGCATTTTCGGGCGGCGGGTCGTATGTTGGAAAAGCATGCGGGCGGCGGCATTGCGACCCGTTTGTGGTTGGCGCCGCCGACTAAGATGGACGAGCATCAGCTGATGGAGGAGGGCTATTACAATATCTTTGGCCGCGTTGGGGCGCGTACGGAGATGCCGGGCTGTTCGCTGTGCATGGGCAATCAGGCGCGGGTGGCGCCGGGCTGCACTGTGCTGTCGACTTCCACGCGCAATTTTCCCAATCGGTTGGGCGATGGGGCCAATGTGTATTTGTGTTCGGCGGAATTGGCGGCGGTGGGGGCGATTTTGGGGCGGTTGCCGAGTGCGGCGGAATATATGGAATTCGCGCAGGATTTGGATTCTATGGCGGCGGATATTTACCGTTATTTGAATTTTGATCAGATCGAAGCTTTTCAGCGCAGTGCTGCGGATGGGCAGCGCATTGCTGCGGAGCAGATTGTTGAGGTTGCCTGAGATTTTTGGCGGGGTTTAGGCTTGCCAGCCGGTGGACGGTGGTTTGGCGGGTTGCAATTCCAATCCTGCGGCGGCGGAGTCGGCGGCTCCTTTGCCTAGTTTGATCAGCAGTCGCAGGTCGTTTTTTGATTCGGCGAAGGCGATGGCGCTGTCGTAGCTGATCACCCCCTCGCGGTACAGATCGTGCAATGCCTGATCGAAGGTTTGCATGCCCTCTTTGCGGGATTTGCCCATTATCTCTTTGATTTCGTCCACCTCGCCTTGGCGGATTAGGTCGGCGACTCGCGGGGTGTTTATCATTACTTCTACCGCGGCGCGGTGGTCGCCGTTCACGGTGGGGACTAGCTGTTGGGCTACGAAGCCGCGTAGGTTGAGGGAGAGCTCGTGCAGTAGGTAGTTGCGCTGGTGGGGTGGGAAGAAGTTGATCACCCGATTCATCGCCTGGTTGGCGTTGTTGGCGTGCAGGCTGGCCAGCACTAGGTGGCCGGTGTTGCTCATGCCGATCGCCTGCCGCATGCTTTGCTGGTCACGAATCTCGCCGATTAGGATGACGTCCGGGGCTTGGCGCAGGGCGTTTTCTAGGGCATTTTCCCAGCTTAGGGTGTCGACGCCGATCTCGCGTTGGGTGACGATGCAGCGGTCGTGGCGGTGGATGTATTCGATCGGGTCTTCGACGGTGACGATGTGGCCGCTGCTGTGTTGGTTGCGGTGGGAGATCAAGGCGGCTAGGCTGGTAGATTTGCCGGTGCCGGTGCCGCCGACTAGGATCACAATGCCGCGCTTTTCCATGCACAGGTCGAGTAAAACTGGCGGTAGGAATAGGTCGGCGTGGGTGGGGATGATGGTTTTAATGCGCCGCACTACCATGCCGATGCAGCCCATTTGGAAAAAGGCGTTGACGCGGAAGCGTTCTTCCCGTTGGCAGACTAGGGCGTAGTTGAGCTCTTTTTCTTGCATGAATTTCTCGCGCTGTGGGGCTTCCATGGTGGCCAGCACCATCTCCCGCGCCGTCGCTTCATCGAGGGCGGTTTGGCCCACCGAGCGCACTTGGCCCTGCAATTTGACGGACGGCGGGCGACCTACGGCGATAAAGAGGTCTGAGCCATCGCGCTCGACCAATAGGTCTAGGAGGGGTTGCAATTCCATGGGGCGGGTCTCGAGCGGTGGTGGTGGCGGGTTTAGAAGTTTTCCGGCAGTTTGGCTTTGGCGCGCGCCACTTGGCGGCTGATTATTTGCCGCTGGCACAGTTCTAGCAGGGCTTGGTCGAGGGTTTGCATGCCGGCCTGCTGGCCGGTTTGAATGGCGGAATACATTTGTGCCACTTTGCCTTCGCGAATCAGGTTGCGCACCGCCGGGGTGCCGACCATGATTTCATGCGCCGCCACTCGTCCGCCGCCCTCGCCCTGTCTTTTCAGTAAGACTTGAGCGATTACGGCGCGTAGGGATTCGGAGAGCATGGTTTGGACGAGGTTTTGTTCGTCGGCGGGGAAGGCACCGATGATGCGGTCTACCGTTTTGGAAGCCGAGTTGGTGTGCAGGGTGGCGAAGACTAGGGCACCGGTTTCCGCCGCGGTGATCGCTAGGCGGATGGTTTCTAGGTCGCGCATTTCGCCGACCACCATGACATCGACATTGGCGCGGATGCCGGAGCGGAGCGCGTTGTTAAAGCTGAGGGTGTCGCGATGCACTTCGCGTTGGCTGATCAGGCATTTTTTGTTGGGGTGGACAAATTCGATCGGGTCTTCGACGGTGAGAATGTGTTCGTGGCGGTTGCTGTTGATGTGGTCGACCATGGCGGCCAGCGTGGTGCTTTTGCCGGTGCCGGCGGGGCCCACCACTAGGACTAGGCCGTTGGGCTGCATACTGAGGGTTTGGAAAATGGGGCCGAAGCCGAGGTCTTGCAGCGAGGCGACTTGGGTTGGCACGATGCGGATGGCGCAGCTGGGGCCGCGGCTCTGGTTGAAGGCGTTGACGCGGAAGCGGGCTAGATCGGCGATTTCGAAGGAGAAATCGACCTCCATAAATTCTTCGTAATGCTTGCGTTGGCGATCGTTCATGATGCTGTGGACCATTTGCAAGGCTTGGTTTGGTTCCAGCGGCGGGGCTTTTAGCCGCCGTAGGTCGCCATCGACCCGCACCATGGGCGGTAGCCCGGCGGAGATCTGCACGTCCGAGGCGTTCTGCTTGATCGCAAAAGTTAGAATTTCGGTAATATCCAAAGCCATAGGCTCGCCGCCGAAAAAATCGGTCGCCCTCATAAGCGCAAAAAACTGTGGACAGACTAGCCGAAAACTTGGCGTTAGTAAAAGCCCGGATGGCGCGGGCGGCGCATGCGGGTGGGCGCGACCCGGCGGATTTGCGGCTGGTGGCGGTGAGCAAGGGGCAGCCAGCAGCGGCGATACGGGCGTTGCATGCGGCGGGCCAGCGCGATTTTGGTGAAAATTATTTGCAGGAGGCACTCGGCAATATCGCGGTGCTTGAGGGGGCGGCGGGGCTTTGCTGGCACTATATCGGGGCCATTCAAAGCAATAAGACCGCCGCCATTGCGCGGCATTTTGCTTGGGTGCAGTCGGTGGAGCGCGGCAAAATTGCCCGCCGCTTGGCGGCGCAGCGTCCGCCCGACTATCCGCCGCTGAATCTGTGTATTCAGGTGAATATGGACGGCGAGCCGGGCAAGGCTGGTGTGGAGCCGGCGGGGGTGGCGGAATTGGCGGCACTGATTGCGGAATTGCCGCGGGTGCGCCTGCGCGGGCTGATGTTTATTCCGCGGCCTGCTGCTGATATGGCCGGGCAGGTGCGGGGCTGTCAGCGTGCTGCGGCACTTTTTGCCGAATTGCGGGCGCAGTATCCGGCGGTGGATACGCTGTCGCTGGGGATGAGTGCGGATTTGGAAGCGGCGGTGCAGGCTGGATCCAGCATGCTGCGTATCGGCACTGCGCTGTTTGGGGCGCGCTCGGGTTAGTGGCGCAAGCGGCAACGACAAAGTTGCTAAACTAGCGGTATGAGCCGCACTCCCAATCCTAGCGTAGCCGCCGACGAGCAATCGATTGGCGACCTGGCGATGGCTTCCATCGGCTTTGTCGGTGGCGGGGGGATGGCGTCTGCCTTGATCGGCGGGCTAGTAAAGCAGGGGGTTGCCGCCGCACAGATTTTGGTTGCCGAGCCGGTTGCTGCCCAGCGCGATATGTTGCGTGCGCAGTTCTCCACTGGCGAGCAGTTGCGGCTGCATTCGGACAGTAGTCAGATGGCGGCGGCGGAGGTGGTGGTGTTGGCGGTCAAGCCGCAGATTTTGCGTCAGGTGGCTGTCGATTTGCGCCCCTATTTGGCGGCGCAGGCTTTGGTTATTTCCATCGCTGCCGGCATTCCCATCGCCGCGCTGGAACGCTGGCTGGGGCCGCGGCCCATTGTGCGCTGTATGCCGAATACTGCCGCGCTGGTGGGGCATGGGGCGGCGGGGTTGTTTGCCAATGCGCAGTGCGACGCGGCGCAACGGCAGCGGGCGGGGGCTATTTTGGGCAGCGTGGGGTTGGCTTGTTGGGTGGAGTCGGAGGATCTGCTGGATCTGGTTACCGCCGTCTCTGGGTCCGGTCCGGCGTATTTTTTTCGGTTGGCGGAATTGGTGGCGGCGAGCGGGGCGCAGATGGGGTTACCGGCTGAGTTGGCGGCGGCATTGAGTGTGCAAACCTGTCTTGGGGCTGGGGTTTTGGCGCGGGACAGCGGTCAATCGCTGGCGGAATTGCGGCGGCAAGTGACCTCGCCGGGCGGTACTACGGCGGCGGCGTTGCAACGCTTTGCGGACGGGGGCTTGGCGGAATTGGTGCGCCGTGCTATGCAGGATTGCGCGGGCCGGGCGGCGGAATTGGCGGCGGAATACGGCGGTGATTAGCCATGGACGACACCCTGCGCCAGCTTAGCCTGTACCTGCTGCAAACGCTGGGTGGGATCTATGTTTTCGTGGCGTTGCTGCGGGTGTGGTTGCAGGTCGGTCGCGCTGATTATTACAACCCGATCAGTCAGCTGGTGGTGCGCTTGACGCAGGGGCCGGTGCAGGGGCTGGCGCGGTTGGTGCCGGCTTGGGGGCGCATTGATCTGGCGGCGATTTTTTGGGTTTTGATTGTGCAGGTGATTTTGATTGAGGCTCTGGCATTGGCGAGCGGGGTCGGCGTTATCGATCTGTTCACTGCGCTGGCGTGGGCGGCGATCGGCAGCCTGAACTTGCTGTTGGATATGCTGTTTTGGGGCATGCTGATTCTGATCGTGCTGAGCTTTACCACGCTGCTCGGCGGCGGGCCGCTGCGCCACCCGGTGCTCGATCTGTTGGAGCAGCTGATGGCCCCGGTCAGTGTGCCGTTGCAGCGCATTTTGCCGCCGATGGGGGGGCTGGACCTGTCGCCCATTTTGCTGTTTATGGGGATTGGGATGGGGCGCATTTTGCTGGACGGTCTGGCGGGGGGGGTGGGAATCGAGTCGCAGTTGGTCGTCGGTTTCTAGGCGGGGTAGAGCGGTGCCGCGTGTGTTTCCCGCCGATTCGGTGGGCTTGGTCAAACCCCAAACCATGCAGATCGAGCAACCTCTGCAGCTGGCATGCGGGCAGCAGATGGATGGCTATCGGCTGGTCTATGAGACTTACGGGCGGCTCAATGCCGATAAAACTAACGCGGTGCTCGTTTGCCATGCGCTTAGCGGTCATCATCACGCGGCCGGTTATCACAGCGATGATCCGCGCGAAAAGCCGGGCTGGTGGGAAGCCTGCATCGGTCCCGGCAAGCCGCTCGATACCCGGCGGTTTTATGTGGTGGTGCCGAATAATATTGGCGGGTGCCACGGTAGCAGCGGCCCTAATACCCGCAACCCGGCGACTGGCAGATATTGGGGGCCGGACTTTCCGCCGCTGCGGTTTCGCGATTGGGTGCAGTCGCAGCGGCAGCTGGCTGACCGGCTCGGCATCGATTGTTGGGCGGCGATTGTCGGCGGTAGTTTGGGCGGCATGCAGGCGATGCGCTGGGCCTTGGAATATCCAGAGCGGCTGAGGCATGCGGTGGTGATCGCCTCGGCGATGGCGTTGACCCCGCTGAATATCGCCTTCAATGCGCTGGCGCGGCAGGCGATCACCGCCGACCCGGCTTTTTGCGGCGGCCGCTATTTGGACCAGGGCGGGGCGCGGCCCGATGTTGGGCTGGCTTTGGCGCGTATGACGGCGCAGGTGACCTATTTATCTGATAGTGCGTTTGCGCAGCGTTTTGGGCGGGCGTTGCGGCAGGGCAGTTTCGCCCGTGGGCAGGTGTCGGAATTGCAGTTTGAGGTGGAAAGTTATTTGGATTACAAGGGCAAGCAGTTTTCTGCCGACTTCGATGCCAACAGTTATTTGCTGATTTTGCGCATGCTGGATTTTTTCGACCTTGCGCGGGAGTACGATGATGACCCGGTGGCGGCTTTTTCCCACGCGCTTTGCAAGTTTCTGGTGATCTCTTTCAGTAGCGATTGGCGTTTTTTGCCGGAACGCTCGCGGGAAATTACCCGGGCGCTGATCGCCGCCGGGCGCGATGTCAGCCATCTGGAAATTGCCACCGACCGCGGGCACGATGCCTTTTTGCTGCCGCTGCCGCGCTATATCGATGCCTTCGCCGCCTATATGCGGAATGTGGGCGATGAGATTAGCCAGTAGATCGCCCGCTAATTCGCGAGCCATACCCATGCGCATCGACCATCGGATCATCGCCCCTTGGGTGGCACCGGGGAGCCGGGTGTTGGACCTGGGCTGCGGTGACGGGGCCCTGCTCGCCCATCTGCGCGAGACTCGCAATGCGAGCGGCTACGGGCTGGAAAATTCGGCGGAGGCTATTCGCGGTTGCGTGGAGCGTGGCATCAATGTGATCGAAAAAAGCCTAGAGCGGGAGCTGGACGACTTCGGCGATAACAGCTTTGATACGGTGCTGATGACCTTCGCCTTGCAGGTGATGAAGCACCCGGACATTATGCTGGCGGAAATGCTGCGCGTGGGGCGCGAGTGCATTATCACCTTCCCCAATTTCGGTCACCTGCCGGTGCGCTTGGCTCTGCTGTTTAGGGGGCGCATGCCGGTCACCCGCCGCTTGACGTATCAGTGGTACGACACGCCCAATATCCATTTTTGTACGGTGGCGGATTTTGAGGCCCTGTGCCGCGCTAAGGGGTACCGCATCCGCAATCGCGCTATGCTCAGTCGTGGGTTCTCGGCACCGCTAAAAGATCTGTGGCCGAATTTGTTTGCCGAGACTGCCGTCTATCATCTGTCGAACTAGCCCGGAGGAAACCATGCGCCGCCTAGTGCAAATTTTAGCGACCTGCGTTGCGCTGCTGTGGGCCGCTGCCCTGACCAGTGTTTTAAGCGCGGCGGAACGCAATTCGACCGCGGCGGGGGGCTATTTGATCCATCACAGTGTTTTCAATAGCGGTTTTCTTAAACCGGAGATCGCCGCCGCCCATGGGCTGATTCGTGGGGCGAACCGGGCTCTGGTCAATGTGGCGGTGACTCGGGTCCGCGGCGATGGTGAGGGCGGTGGAGAGGGCGGGGGTGGTCGTTATGGTTTGCCGGTGGCGGTTGCGGGCGAGGCGCGGAATTTGATGCAGCAGGTTACCCGGCTGGATTTTATCGAGATTCGCGAGGCGGGGGCCACCTATTACCTTGCGCCTTTCAAGTTTGCCGACCGTGAGATTTTGCATTTTCACCTGCAAGTGCGGCTGCCGGAGGAGTCCCGCGCCCGCTCGGTGCGCTTCACCCGCACCCTCTACCGCGATTAGCCGCCGTGTCAATTAGGGCGGTGCTGGCTTCCGGCAATCGCGGCAAGCTGGCTGAGTTTCAGGCGTTGCTTGCGCCGCATTTTGCGCTGGTGCCGCAGACCGAATTGGGGGTGCGGGCGGCGGCGGAGACTGGCCTGACCTTTGTCGAAAATGCTTTGCTGAAAGCCCGTGCTGCCGCCGCACAAACGGGGCTGCCGGCCCTGGCCGATGATTCCGGTCTGATGGTGGATGCGTTGGACGGTGCGCCCGGCCTCTATTCGGCGCGTTACGCCGGGGACAACGCCGATGATGCCGCCAATAATCGCCTGTTGCTGGAACGCCTGCACGGGGTGGCCGGGCCACAGCGCGGTGCTCGCTTTCACTGCGCCTTGGTGTATTTGCGCTGTGCTGCCGACCCGGTGCCGCTCATTTGCCAGGGGAGCTGGGAGGGGCGCATTCTCAGTGCGCCGGCTGGCAGTGGCGGCTTTGGGTACGACCCGCTGTTTTTTGCGCTGGAACAGGGCTGTGTGGCCGCATGCCTGCCACCGCAGCGCAAAAATCAGGTTAGCCACCGTGGGCGGGCGGTGCGGCAGTTGATTGAGCTTCTGGCGGCTGAGCGGGCGGCGGATTCAGTCGCTGCGTTGCCAGATTAGGCATTGGTTGTTGGCTGGCATGGCGCGATCTTCGCGCAAGTGGAATCCGGCTTGCTGAGCCAGCCCGTCCACCGCTTCGAAATCGCGTACCCCGCTGGCCGGGTCGCGCTGCCGTAGCCAGCGGTCAAATTCGGCGTTGGACGGTGCGGTGAAGGCATCGGCGTATTTGAATGGGCCGTAGACCAGCAAATGGTCGCCTGCGCCGAGCAGTCGCCCGGCCCCGGCAAAGAAACCCTGCACCGCGGGCCAGCCCATGATGTGCAGGCTGTTGGCACTGTAGATCAGGTCGATGCCGTCCGCTGGATTCAGCGGCCAGGGCAATTCCGCCGCATCGAGGGCCAGTGGTCCGCGTAAATTAGGCGGCGCACTGTGGGCAATTTCCGCCTGCAAGGGGGGCACTTGCGATGGAATATCGGATAGTAGCCATTGCAGGTGGGGCAGTTGGTCCGCAAAAAACCGACCGTGTTGGCCGGAGCCGGCGCCGATCTCTAGCACTTTGGTGGCTGCGCGAAAATAGGGTTCGGCGACCGCAAAAATTGGGGCTTTGTTGCGCTCGGCGGAGGCGGAAAATAGGGGCATTGGATGGCGATGGGGGGACGGGGGCGCGATTCGCTCATTCTAGCGCGGGCCTTGCGATAATGGCGGGATGTTCGCGCTGCTGCCGCCTCTGTCGCTGTACGTCCACCTGCCGTGGTGCGGCAAAAAGTGCCCCTATTGCGACTTCAATTCGCATGCGGCGAGGGCGAGCGATATTCCGGAAGCCGCTTACTTGCAGGCTCTGGAACGCGACCTGCGCCAGAATTTGCATGCGGTGCAGGGGCGGCGGCTGGGCAGTATTTTTTTCGGCGGGGGGACGCCGAGCCTGTTCAGTGCCGCTGCCATCGGGCGGATTATCGGGCTGGCGCGGCGGCATATTGGGTTGGTCGATGACGCGGAGATTACCCTGGAGGCCAATCCTGACAGTGCCGATGCGGCGCGGTTTGCCGGCTATCGGCGGGCCGGGGTGAATCGGCTGTCGATCGGGGTGCAAAGTTTTGCGGACCGGCGGCTGGTGGCCCTTGGGCGGTTGCACAGTGCGGCGCAGGCGCGGCGGGCGTATCATTTGGCGCGCCGTGCTGGGTTCGACAATATCAATTTGGATCTGATGTTTGGGTTGCCGGGGCAGGATTTGGCGGGGGTGCGGGCGGATTTGGAACAGGCGATCGCGCTGCGACCGGAGCATCTGTCTTGGTATGAGCTGACCATCGAACCCAACACGGCGTTTTATCGGGTGCCGCCCGCCCGTGCCGATGCGGATGCGCTGGCTGATATGGCGGAAATGGGGCTGGCGTTGCTGGCGGAGCACGGCTTCCAGCGTTACGAGACTTCGGCGTTTGCGGTCGCGGGTCGGCAGTGCCGCCACAATTTGAATTATTGGCGGTTCGGCGATTATTTGGGAATTGGTGCGGGGGCGCAGGGCAAGCACAGCGAGCGGGTGAGCGGCGCAATTATCCGGCAGGCGAAAACCCGCCACCCGCAGCATTATATGGACCGCATTGGGTCTTATGTGGCGCACCGGCAGCGGGTCAGCGGGCGGGAATTGCTGGGCGATTACATGCTGGGGGCGTTGCGGCTGATCGATGGTGTGCCGCTTAGGGATGCCGCCATGCATACCCGGCTCTCCCCGGCCGCGCTGTTGCAAGCCTGCCAGCCGGCCATGGAGCGCGGTTTGCTGAAAGTGGCGGGTGAGCAGTTGCGCCCGACCGAGCCGGGCACCCGCCTGCTGAACCTTTGTTTGCAAACTTTTCTGTGAGGGCGGGCTATTATCGGGCGCGATTAAAACCTAAGATGGCGGGCCGTAAATTGCCGGAATTTGAACCATGCCGCCATCGCCCCGTATGCCGACCAAACGTACCAAGATTCTCGCCACCCTGGGCCCGGCGAGTGCCAGCCCGTCCACCATCGAAGGGTTGATTCGCGCCGGGGTGGATTGCTTTCGCCTGAATTTTTCGCACGGTACTGCCGCCGAGCACCTTGAGCGGGCCGCCATGGTGCGCACAGTGGCCGAGCGGCTGGGGCGCCACACTGGGCTATTGGCGGACCTGCAAGGCCCCAAAATCCGCATCGCTGGGTTTGCTGCCGGGGCGGTTGAACTGGAAGTGGGGGAGAGCTTTGCGCTGGACCCCAAATTGGGGGAGATGGCCGGCAATTCGACGGAGGTCGGCATCGGCTACCCTGAGCTCGGTGGCGATTGCCGGCGTGGCGATCGGCTGCTGCTGGATGATGGGCGCATCGAGCTGGAGGTGGAGGCGATCACGGATGGGCGGGTGGCGACGCGGGTGCGGGTCGGCGGGCGGCTGTCGGGCAACAAAGGCATCAATCTGGCGGGCGGCGGGCTGTCTGCTGCGGCTCTGACCGCTAAGGACCGCGCCGATATTCAAACCGCGGTCGCGCTGGGCGCGGATTTTATCGCGGTGTCTTTTCCCAAAGATGCCGCCGATATGGAGGAGGCGCGGCGGCTGGTGGAACGGGCCGGCTTTCGCGGGCGGTTGGTGGCGAAAATTGAACGCGCCGAGTGTTTGAGCTCGGATGCCACTCTGGATGCGCTAATTTGCGCTTCGGATCTGGTGATGGTGGCGCGGGGGGATCTGGGGGTGGAGATCGGCGATGCCGCGCTGGTCGGGGTGCAAAAGCGCATTATTTTGCGCGCGCGGCAGCTGAATCGGCTGGTGATCACCGCCACTCAGATGATGGAATCCATGGTCGCCAGCCCCACGCCAACCCGCGCCGAGGTGTCCGATGTGGCCAACGCGGTGCTGGATGGCACGGACGCGGTCATGCTCTCCGCGGAGACTGCGGTGGGGCAATATCCGCTAAAGTGCATCGAGGCCATGACCCGCATCGTCATCGGGGCGGAGCGCGAGAAAATTACCCAGACTAGCCAGCATCGCCGCGGTCGGCAGTTTGAGCGCATCGATGAGACCATCGCCATGGCCGCCATGTACGCCGCCAATCATATGGGCAACACCCGCGCCATTGTCAGCTTTACCGAATCGGGCACCACGCCGGTGCTGATGTCGCGGATTCGCTCCGGCATCCCCATCTACAGCCTGTCGCGCCACCGCGAGGCCCTGCGTGGTTTGTCGCTGGCGCGGGGCATCTACCCCTATTTGCTGGATTTTGATGCGGAATTGGGGCTGCAGCAAACCATCGAAAAGTCGCTCGCCCTGCTGAAAGAGCGCGGTGCCTTGGTGCCCGGCGAGCGCATTCTTTGCACGGTCGGCGATTCTTTGGGGCAAAGCGGGCAGACCAATACCCTGAAAGTTTTGACCGCCTAGCGATCGCCTTAATAAATCTGCCGCAACAGCTGCGCCAGTCGCTCGGCGGCTAGGGCCATGCGTTGGTAGGCGATCACTTGGCCCTGCTGGGTGTAGTGCGGGTCGGCTCCCGCCCCGGCGGTCAGCGCGTAGACCTGCCGGGCGTGGCGGTAGCCTTCGTCCAGCCAGACTTGCGGTTCCAGAGTGCGGGCCTGCGCTGCATCGACCTCGACCCGCCGTAGAAAAGCCGCCGCCTCCCCCACTGAACCGTGGCGGCGGAAGAAGCCCAATGCTTTATCCCAGAAAGCATGCAGATTGGTCGCGCAGCTGCGGCTGTTGGGGCGATAGGCGACACAGAAACGGTTGCCGCCGTAGTCCGAGCGGCAACGGTCATCAAAGCGGCTGATGGCGTGGAGCGGCTGGTGCGCATCGGCCACTAGGTGGACTAGCAGGGCCAGCGATAGCCGCTGTTGCGCCGCGGAATCTGGGGCTTCCATCGCTTTGCGCAGCTGTTGCACCGCCCAGACTAGCTCGCCCTGCGCCGGCGGAGCGCACGGTTTGGCGGTGGGTGCGGGGCGGTCCAAATGCGGCACGTAGGCGCGGCTTTGATAATGCCAACGGCTGCTGTCGCGCTGGCCGGCCTCGCGCTCGGCCAGTGCGGGCGGCAGGCGGTCGCCGAATTGGGTGTAAAGCTGGGCCAGCGGGGTGCGCTTGTGGGTGTCGGCAAACACCGATAGGTGCGCGAAGGCGGAGGTGCCGGCAAAGGCGCGCATTAGGTGCAAACGCCGCTTCGGGGTTTGCCGCTGCACTAGGGCGAAGGCATCCTGCTCCAACCGGCGTTGTAATTTTGGTTCCAGCTTTTGCAGGGTTAGTTCGGCGATGACCATGTGTTCGAAGTGCCCCCAGGCGGCGGCGGGGCCGCTGTAGAGGGCGGCGAGTAGGAGCAGTAAGGCGGTAGATTTCGGCATGGGCGGGGAGCGGGGCGCAAGAACTGGCGATAAGGATGATGCGATTATCGCCAAAATCTGCAAGCGGGGCAAAAGCCTCACAATTTCGCGGCGGCGCGGGCGAACCCAATTTTGCCAAGGCGAGTGGTGGTGCCCCGGCGTGTGGATGAGTCGGGCCATGGATCTATGGGGGTGGGCGTTCTGAGTGCTGTTATTGGCGGACCGGCGGGGCAGGATCCGCGATCTGGGCGGTGGGTGCCGTGTCATTTGCGATCTTATCGGTGCAGACGATTAGGGCCCGCTTGGCGGCTGGGCTGAGTTGTTTTATTTGCCATTCGCGGCGGCTGGCGGCGGCTCGGTTGGGGTGGGTTTCCGTGTAGCAAATCCGCACCGGTGTGCGGGTGCGGAAAAATTTGGCCGCCCGGCGACCGCATTCGCGGTGTTCGGCTAGGCGGCGGGCGATGTCGGTGGTGATGCCGGTGTACAGGCTGCCATCGCTGCATTCGAGCATATAAAGCTGCCAAGCGCGGTGTTTTGAGGGTGTCAAATGCGCCTCAAAAGCGTAGAATGGGCCGCCCGCCTAGAGGGAAGTGCCATGGTCCGCTCCATTGCTGAAAATACCCCCATCAACGCCTATCTCAGTTTCAAAATCAGTGTGCTCTATCGCCTGATGGTGCGCCGCACTGCTCGCTTTTTGCACGGGCATTACGGGCTGACGGTGGCGCAGTGGTGGGCACTTGGGCAGCTGGCTGTGCGCTCGCCGGGCACGGTGAGCAGCATCGCCGATGACACCCAAAACGACAAGGCGCAGGTGAGCCGGGCGGTCGCTATCCTGATCCAAAAGGGGCTGGTGCGCAAGGTGACCGATGCCAAAGATAAGCGGCGCAGTTTGCTTTCCCTGACCGAGCGCGGGGCGGCACTCTATCGCGAGGTCTTGCCGATCCGCCAGAAAACGCAGGAATTGCTGCTCGCGCAGCTGACCGCTGAGGAACAGGAAGTCACCATCCGCGCCATCGATAAGCTGACCGCCATGCTGTTGGAGCAGCCGGAAATGGCGGTGGCGGTGGAATAGGTGCCGTGCTGTTTGCTGGTCCGCCCATGAGGTTCGCCCCTGCCTGCCGGCTGCACTGCTCTGCCGCCTTGCTGCTTCTGTGGTTGGCGGCTTTGCCTTTGCCGAGCCACGCCCAGCCCGGCCTAGTGCCTGATACCGATGCGCAAGCCGGGGCGGCGGCGGAAACCTCAAATTCCACAAGCGATGAGCCAGCCGTGCGGGCGGGCGCGATCATCGAATTGCGCGGGCAGATCAGTGCCTTTGAATTCAGCCAACCGCAGACTCGCATCGGGCTGCGCAACGGCGACCAGCAATGGCAGCTGCTGGCCCCGCCCGCCGCCGAGCTGCGGCGTTTGGGTTGGACTAGCAAATCGCTGTTTGTCGGCGAGACTGTGGAAATTCGGGCGCGGCGTTTGGCGGGGCCGGAAAACCGGGCGCAGCTAGGCCGGCTGACCCGCGCTAACGGCCAGACTCTGGGGGCAAGCATCGCCGCCAGCACCGCGCGGCCCAGCTTTGCCATGCTGCCGACCGGCAACTACGCGCTGGACCCGAGCTATCGCAGCCTGCGTTTGCAGTTGGACCAGATGGGCTTTATGGCTATCGATATCACTTTCGCCCGCCTGACCGCCGAACTGAAGTGGAACGGGGCGGACCCGCAAAGCTCCAGCTTGCGTTTTCAAGCGGCGGCGGCCAGTTTGCGCTCTAATGTCAGCGCGCTCGATGCCAGCCTGAGCGGGGCGAGCTTTTTTGCCGTCGACCGGCATCCGCGCATTCGCTTTGTCAGCACCGCCATTCGGGTGCTGCAATGGGGGGAATTGCTGGTCGATGGCCAGCTGGAGATGCGTGGCATCCGCCGCCCGGTAACGCTGCGCGCCCGGCTCAACAAGATCGGTCAAAATCCACGCCGCCAGACGACCGCCGCCGGGCTGTCGCTGCACGGCAACTTCCGCCGCAGCGATTGGAATATCAACGCGCCGGCGGGGGCGGTGGATGGGCGAATTGCGCTTTTTCTGGATGGGCAGTTTAATTTGACTGCGCTTTAATCCTGCCAGCGCACCGCCCTTCATTGAGGGCTTGGCGTGGCGGGGAATCAAGCTGCCGTGTGTAAGCCGCATTCGCGCCCGGAGTCGACTTTGGTCGGGTCGAAATAGTGGCGGCAACTGGGTAGATTGTGCTGCTGCATGTAGTCTTCCAGCTGCGCGTCCGTCCAGTAAAAGATCGGCGCGACCTTGAGGATGCCGCGCTGGTCGTGGGAGAGGATGTCGAGGCTTTGGCGGAACTCGGTGTCTTCGCGGCGGATGCCGTTTATCCAAACCTTTGGGCGCAGGCGGCGCAGGGCGCGGGCGAAGGGGTCGAGCTTGACGATGCGGGTGAACTCGGCGTGGCGGGTGGCTTCGTCCGGGGTCGGAATGCCGCCGAACTGGGCGTTCAGCCGCTCGGCAGTGACCGCCGGCACAAAGATTTGGGCGTTCAGATTGAGCTGCGCAATGAGCTGGTCGGCGACCACGTAGGTGTCGCGCATGTTGTAGCCGGAATCGACCCAGACCACCGGCACCGCCGGGTCAACGCCCGCCAGCAGGTGCAGCAATGCGCCAGAATTGGGGCCAAAACTGGTGGAGGCGATGGTCGGCTGGCCGAGCGCGAGGGCCCAGCGAATGATCTGCGCTGGCGACTGGTCGCGTAGCTGCGCATTGGCGGCTTTGATGTCGAGCTCGACTTTTTTATCGATCTGCTGGTCCGGCATGGGATGCCCGGGTGAAGAACGGGCGCGTAGTATAGGCAATCCGCTTTATTCCATAAAATACTTAAAATTGATATTCATATAACTGTTAGGCAGTTTGGCGGGACTGTGGGGGCGGGCAAGGCTTGAATCGGTGGGCGGCTGGCAATATATTTGCCGCATCGCTTGCCTTGCCTGCCGCCTGTTACCTGTCACAACTGGGAGACCTGTCGCTATGACCCGAATTATGCTGTTTTTGCTGACCAACTTGGCTGTGGTGGTGCTGGCCGGGATTATTTTGAATCTGTTCGGCGTGGGTTCCTATTTTGACCCCAATGGCGACCTGAACCTGCAAACCCTGCTGATATTTTGCTTTGTGTTTGGCATGGCGGGCTCTTTTGTCTCGCTGTTGCTGTCCAAATGGATGGCCAAACGCGCCACTGGCACCCGCCTGATCAAACAACCAGAGAATGCGCGGGAACGCTGGCTGTTGCAAACCGTGCGCCAGCTGGCGGAGCGGGCCGGCATTGGCATGCCGGAGGTCGGCATCTTTCCGGCGGCGCAGTCGAATGCTTTTGCGACTGGTTGGAACCGCAATCGGGCTTTGGTGGCGGTCAGCGAAGGGTTGCTGGAACGCTTTGATGAGCAGGAAGTGCGGGCGGTTTTGGGGCATGAGATCGGCCATGTGGCCAACGGCGATATGCTGACGCTGGCACTGATTCAGGGGGTGGTGAATACTTTTGTGATGTTTTTTGCGCGGATTATTGGCTATCTGGTGGACCGCTTGGTCTTCCGTACTACGCAGGGCCGCGGCTTTGGTTTTTATATCGTTACCATCGTCGCCGAGATCGTGCTGGGGGCGTTGGCGAGCATGATCGTGCTGTGGTTTTCCCGCCGTCGCGAGTTTCGTGCCGATGCCGCTGGGGCTAAATTGGCGGGCAGCGGGGCCATGATCGCCGCCTTGCAACGGTTGCAAGCGGAGGTGGGGGTGCCCAATGAGATGCCAGAATCTATGGCGGCTTTTGGCATTTCGGCCAGATCCCGCAAGGGCGGCGGATTGCGTAAAAGCGGCTGGGCGCGGGCTTTTATGACCCACCCGCCACTGGATGAGCGCATCGCTGCTTTGCGGGGGGTGGCGCGTTGAGTGGCTGGGGGATAGTGGGTGGGTTGGGCTGGTGCGAAGGATGGTTTGTAATGGTGCGCTCTCGGCGGCAGCTATTTGGCGGGGGTGGTGGTCTAGTTTTTCTCTTGTGGTGCGGTACATTCGGAAACTTGGGGTGGTGGATGCGCTTAAATATCTGTGACGGCGCTGCAATGGTGCTGCTCAACAACACACTGGGCAAGGCGCATGACTATGAAACTTTTTCTATATATTTCATAGTCAATGCACTGTCGCGAAGCCTGCTGTAACGGCCCCATTGCCGAACTTGCCGCCGGTAAGTTTGCTGAGGGTACCGACGATTATGCCTTGCAGGGGGTCGGTATCATTGACAAATTTCATCTAAGTATCTTAGAGAACATGTTACCAATCCCTTTCGACATGCCGGATCAAAGAACCATCATAATAAAGCAAAGTAGTTGTTGAGGATAGCCCAGAAATAATTACTGCTCCGCTACCGATGAGTTTATTCCGATCAAGATCAGACCCCATTATTTTTCGATTAGATTTAATATAACTAAATTCTTTAGAATCGATATTTATACTATTGCCATAAAATACCGACATTCCCATCAATCCTACATTTTCAATAACTTCCTTAACCTTATAGGATTTTGAGCTATTTGCTTTTGATGCAAATATCAAAAAATAATTATAGTAACGTACCAAATCCAGATCATTATCGAGAGAATTTTCTTTATGGAACTTATTCCTTTTTCTCGCCAAAAAGAGGATACTGTTATCCAGATTAGCGGCAAAATCCAATACATAGGGAGATCCATAACTAGCATAGGGATTTACCTCTGGAAAACGATCTCCGTATACGGCTTCAAAGTTCTGAGATGCGGCTATATCATCCAAGAGGCGGGTTAGCTTGGTTTTTTCACAAGCCAAAGCATGGGTAGACAAAAACAAAACTGCGCAAATTTTGATTAGCAATCTAGTCATGGTTTAAACCCTCTTGGCAGCTGTAGATGGTAATGTTGATCTGAGTAGTGATGCGGCATCGCATTTTGATCAAATATAAGATTCGTTCGATTGACAGCAGGCCGAACAATATTTACTGGTATCAAATCATCATTTTGATATTTAATTCTCAGATCCACGGCATCACCCCTTAGATGGGCCCCTCCAGATTTACCAATCAAAGAACCGTCAGTGCTAGAATATGCTTGACCATTCTTCATATAACGATCGCCGCCTGTAACCTTGAATTGGAAGTTTTCAGTTCCAAGTTCATTTGAAAGATTTTTGTACAAAGATGCTACTTCATCTCGCAAGGCATCGTTACCGAGAGCATATCCATCCGGATTCAACTCTCTATCATTGGCTTTTATAGAATACTGATTCTCTCGTTGCTCTCGCTCACTCGTCAGAGACAGCCTTTTATCAGCAGATCCCACCACCTCATAACTCTCCCAACTCTCCCCAAGTGCTGCCGCAAAGCCTGCCGTAATGGCCCCATTGCCGAACTTGCCGCCAGTGATGGCACTGGCGGTGCCGCCGATGGTAGCGCGGGTGGCGATTCTTCGCAAGGGGCCGCGGTTGGCCCATGCTGTGGTGCCTTGTTTTGCGATGAGTTTGCCGGCGCCGGTGGTGAGGCCGGCGGCGACAAAGCCGTGGCCGAACTTGCCGCCTTGTAAGACGCTGGTGATGCCGCCGAGGGTGGCGACGACGGCGACCTCGGTCCAGGTGATGGTGGTGGCGGTGGCGTTGCTGACATCAAAGCAGGCGGCGGCGATGCAGTTGGCGACGAAGGCGGCGGCTTGGATGGCACTGTTGCTCCAGCCGTTGTTGAT
>JACONM010000039.1 GCA_014323765.1 Cellvibrionales bacterium
CCACCCCATTCCGCTCCTCCACCAAATACCGCGCACTCATCCACCCAACCACCCCCTCCGCCGTCCGCATCTGCCGCCAACTCCGCACTGGCTCCGCCGGCTCCAAAATCTCCACCGCACTCCCCGGCCGCAAAAAGCCCAAAATCGCACACCCCCAACACGGCGACTCCCGCACCTCAAACTCCCACACCGCCGTCACATACATAGTCCCCACCGCCGGAACCGCCACCGCCTCATCCCCAGCAACCGCCACCCCGTCACCAATCTCAGCTTCTCCGCCCACTTCATCCACGGCGACCGCTACTGCCCCACCCTCAACCACCGTCTCATCCGCCCCCCCCGCCCCACCGTCAACCAAAGCGTCAACCTCAACCTCCGCCCGAACGTCAACCTCGGTCTCCACCGGCTCAGCCCCAGCATCAACCTCAACCTCCCCAAAAACCCCCGGCGCAACCAACCAGCCCGCCAACAGCAAAACCAAAATACGGAAAATCACAGCATCTCTCCCAAGTATCATTCCCAACAAAAATCGAAGCCCCGACAAGGGGTTCCCCAGATCGAAGCCCCCCTGACAAGGGGGGTTTGGGGGGGTTGTCTGGAAGGGAGGTTTGTCTGGAAAGGGGTTTGCCTAGAAGGAAAGTCTGCCCAAAAAGCTCACCAACCACCCACCAAAAATCACCCCCCCCGCAAAATATCCTCAACCCCCAACCCACTAAGCCGCATAATAGCCCGAAACAAATAAACCAACGCCCCCATCGTCACCAACATCGCCGGCACCGCAATCACCGGCAAACTCAACGCCGTCAACGTCCCCAATTCCACATTAAACGCCTCCGTCCCCGGCTCCGACACCAAAACCCGCCGCGCCAAAAAATAATTCAACGCCGCCGACAACGCAAACGACCCCGCCAACATCCACGAAGTCCGCACCAAAGCCCGCTCAAATTCCGCCACCGCCCCATGCCGCCGCAACGCCGCATCAATCCGCCCCGTTGCCAACACCATATCATTGTAAAAAAACACCCGCACCAACGGAAAAGGCGTTTTCAACGACCCCAAAATCGCCACCGCTAAAACCCCCGGCACCGCCGCCTCCTTCACCGCAATATACCGCGGGTCCACCGCCAACAAACTCATCCCCCCCGTCAACACCACATTCACCACCCCCAACGCCGCAAAAAAATTAACCCGCCCCGCCCGCCAATAATCCCATACCCCATACCCGACCGGAAACGCCAAAGCCACCAAAATCCCCAACCGCGGCCCCAACTGCCCCTCGCCACTAAACTTCACCAATATAAGCGTCGGCACCAAAATGTTCAGCAGCAAATTAACCACCAAATTATCCGGCTTAGCAACACCTTTATCCGTCATAAAAAACACCCAACATCATGAAGCCCCCCTGACAAGGGGGGTTTGGGGGGTTGGCTTGGAAATTTAGCTTAGGATTTTAGCATGGAAGATTAGGAGAGATTCCAGATCAGAAGCCCCCCTGACAAGGGGGGTTGGGGGGGTTGGTCTGGAAGGCTTAGCTCGGAAGTTTGGGATTGGAGGGTTTATCCGAAATACCGAAGAAAAAACGCAGGCAACCCCACCGCACAAAACCCCTATAATCAATCGCCCTCACCCCACCAACCCCACCAAAAAACCATGTCCCAAATCCTAACCATCCACCCCAAAACCCCCCAACCCCGCCTCATCGACTGCGCCGCCGCCACCCTAGCCCGCGGCGGCCTCCTAGTCCACCCCACCGACACCGCCTACGCCCTCGGCTGCCAAATCGGCAACAAAACCGCCGCCGAACGCATCCGCACCCTCCGCCGCCTCGACCGCAACCACCTCTTCACCCTCCTCTGCCGCGACCTCTCCGCCCTCGCCACCTACGCCCGCGTCGACAACCGCACCTACCGCCAACTAAAAGCCCACACCCCCGGCCCCTTCACCTTCGTCCTCGAAGCCACCCGCGAAGTCCCCCGCCGCCTGCAGCTCGGCAAACGCAAACAGATCGGCCTCCGCGTCCCCGCCCACCGCATCCTGCAAGCCCTACTAGAAGCCCTCGGCGAACCAATCCTCAGCAGCACCCTAACCCTCCCCGGCGCCGACTACCCCCTCACCGACCCCGCCGAAATCCAAACCGCCCTCGGCCCCCAAGTCGACCTAATCCTAGACGGCGGCCACGGCACCCACGCCGAATCCACCGTCGTCGACATGACCGGCCCAGTCCCCCAACTAATCCGCCCCGGCCTAGGCAACTTCGCCCACCTAACCCCC
>JACONM010000040.1:0-9751 GCA_014323765.1 Cellvibrionales bacterium
GGGGGGTGGGGTTTGCGATTCTTGCGGTTCTGGTGCGTCGTTTGATTGTTCGGTCGCTGCTGGCTCGGCGGGTTTTTGGGGGGCTTCGCTGGAAGCGGGGTCGGTGGAATCGGCGGCGACTTCGACTTCCAATAGCTCGGTGCCTTCGGCGACTTGCTGGCCTTCGGTGACTAGGATGGTGCGCACCCGACCGCTGAGGGGGGCGGGCACTTCCACCGAGGCTTTGTCCGATTCCAATACCAGCAGGGATTGCTCGGTTTGCAGGTCGTCGCCCACTGCGACTAGGATTTCGGTGACCTGGGCGCTGTCGGCGCCGATGTCGGGTACGCGGATTTTTTGGGTGTTCATGGGGGGGTTCTCCAAGTTCTGCGGGCGGGGTTAGAGGCGTAGGGGGTCGGCTTTGTCGGGGTCGATCTGGTATTTGGTGAGGGCTTCGGCTGGGTGTTTTTTGTCGATCTGGTCGGCGGCGGCTAGGCTGGTTAGGGCGGCTAGGGCGATGTGGCGGGCGTCGACTTCGAAGTGGCTGCGGAGTTTGGCGCGGGTGTCGGAGCGGCCGAAGCCATCGGTGCCGAGTACTCGCAGGGGGCCGGGGATGAAGGGGCGGAGCATCTCGCCTTGGGCTTGCAGGTAGTCGGTGGCGATGATGAAGGGGCCGGGGGCGTTGGTGTTGGCGGCACTCTGGGGTTGGGTTAGCTGCTGGGTAATCCAGGGGGTGCGGGGGGGGTCTAGGGGGTGGAGGCCGTTCCAGCGTTCGATGGATTTGGCTTGGCGGTAGAGCTCGTTGGGGGAGGTCATGCTCCAAACGTCGGCGGCGACGTTCCAGTCGGCGGCCAGTAGGCGGGCGGCGGCTTGTACTTCTAGCAGGATGCTGCCGGAGCCGAGTAGTTGCACCCGTGGGGCGGTGGCGGATTGCGTTTGGGTTTGGTGGAGGCGGTATAGCCCTTTGACGATCTGCTCGGCGATCGATTCGCCCTGCGGGCCTGGGGGGCCGTCGGGTAGGGCGGGGTGGGGGTAGTTTTCGTTCATTGCGGTGATGTAGTAGAAGCAGTTTTCGCCCTCGGCGTGCATGCGGCGGATGCCGTCTTGGATGATGACCGCGAGTTCGTAGGCGTAGGTGGGGTCGTAGCTTTTGCAGTTGGGGATGGTGGATGCCAGCAGGTGGCTGTGGCCGTCTTGGTGTTGCAGGCCCTCGCCGTTTAGGGTGGTGCGCCCGGCGGTGGCGCCGATTAGGAAGCCGTGGGCTTGCAGGTCGCCCGCCGCCCATGCGAGGTCGCCGACCCGCTGAAACCCGAACATGGAATAGAAGATGTAGAAGGGGATCATGGGGTAGTCGCTGTGGCTGTAGGAGGTGGCGGCGGCCAGCCAGGCGGACATGGCGCCGGCTTCGTTGATGCCTTCTTCGAGGATTTGGCCGGTTTCTGATTCTTTGTAGAACATGATTTGGTCGGAGTCTTCTGGCTGGTATTTTTGCCCGAGGACGGAGTAGATGCCTAGCTGGCGGAACATGCCTTCCATGCCGAAGGTGCGGGCTTCGTCGGCGACGATGGGGACGATGCGCTCGCCGATCTGCTTGTCTTTGGCCAGAGTCGACAGGAGGCGCACGAAGGCCATGGTGGAGGATATTTCGCGCTCGCCGGTGGATTCTAGTTGTTTGGCGAAGGCGGTTAGGGCGGGGACCTCTAGCGGGGTGCTTTTTGCTTGGCGTTTCGGCATATAGCCGCCTAGGTCTTTGCGGCGTTGGTGTAGGTATTTCATTTCTGGGCTGTCTTCGGGGGGGCGGTAGTAGGGGACTTGGGGGAGGTCTTCATCGGCGATGGGGATGCCGAAGCGGTCGCGGAAAATTTTCAGGTTGTCGAGGTCGAGTTTTTTCAGGGAGTGGGTGGTGTTGGCGGCTTGGCCTTGTTCGCCCATGGCGTAGCCTTTGACGGTTTTGGCGAGGATGACGGTGGGTTTGCCGCGGCTGTGGACGGCTTGGTGGTAGGCGGCGTAGACCTTGAAGGGGTCGTGGCCGCCGCGATTGAGGGCTTCTAGGTCGGTGTCGCTGAGGTGGGCGACTAGGTCGCCGATGCCTTTGGATTCGAAGGCGGTGCGCAGGTAGTCGCCGGGCTTGGCTTTGAAATTTTGATATTCGCCATCGACCCATTCGTCTAGGGCGCGTTGCAGGCGGCCATCGTGGTCGCGGGCGAAGAGGGGGTCCCATTTGCGTCCCCAGACGACTTTGATGACGTTCCAGCCGGCGCCGCGGAATACGCCTTCTAACTCTTGGATGATTTTGGCGTTGCCACGGACCGGGCCATCGAGGCGTTGCAGGTTGCAGCTGATGACAAAAATGAGGTTGTCTAGTCCCTCGCGACCAGCTAGGGAGATGGCGCCGAGCGATTCGGGTTCGTCGGTCTCGCCGTCGCCTAGGAAGGCCCAGACTTTGCGGTCGGCGTGGTCGACTAGGCCGCGTTTTTGCTGGTATTTCATTACGTGTGCTAGGTAGATGGCTTGGATGGGGCCGAGGCCCATGGAGACGGTGGGGAATTGCCAGTAGTCGGGCATTAGCCAGGGGTGTGGGTAGGAGGAGAGGCCGCCGCCATCAACTTCGCGGCGGAAGTTTTCTAGCTGGGCTTCGCTGATGCGGCCTTCTAGGTAGGAGCGGGCGTAGATGCCGGGGGAGCTGTGGCCTTGGTAGAAAATGAGGTCGCCTTTGTTGGCGGCGTCAGGGCCGCGCCAGAAGTGGTTGAAGCCGATCTCATAAAGGGTGGCGGAGGAGGCGAAGGATGAGATGTGGCCGCCGAGGCTGCTGTCGCGCTGGTTGCAGCGCATGACCATGGCCAGGGCATTCCAGCGGATGATCGAGCGGATGCGGCGTTCCATGAATAGGTCGCCGGGCAGGGGTTGTTCTTCTTCGACGCGGATGCTGTTGCGGTAGGGGGTGACCACTGCTGAGCGGTAGCCGGCGCCGCGCTCGTGGGCGCGTTTTTCTAGCTCGGTGAGGAGGTCGGCGGCGCGCTCGGTGCCCGCTTCGCGAATTACCGAATCGAGCGCGTCTAGCCACTCTTGGGTCTCTAGCGAGTCCTGATCTGGTTGCATGCGTTGCTGCTCCTATCGGTGGGGCGGTGGGGGGCGGTTAGGGGTGCTCGATGCGGGCCACTGGCCAGGCGAAGATCAGGGCTTTGATCAGGGTGGCTAGGGGAATGGCAAAAAAGATGCCCCAGATGCCCCAGATACTACCAAAAACCAGAATGGCTAGGATGATCACCACCGGGTGCAGGCTGACCGCCTCGGAAAATAGGATGGGGACCAGCACATTGCCATCGAGAATTTGCAGGATCACATAGGCGGTTACTAGCCAGAAGGTGGTGGGTCCTGGGCCCCATTGAAAGAGGGCGACCAGTACCACCGGGATGGTGACCGCGAAGGCGCCGATGAAGGGGATGAGGACCGATAGCCCGACTAGTACCGCCAGCATCAGGCTGTAGCGTAGCCCAAAGAGCGCGAAAATGATGTAGGCGGCTCCGCCGACGATGAGGATTTCCAGCACCTTGCCGCGCAGGTAGTTGGCGAATTGGCGGTCCATTTCCGCCCAAATGGTGCGCATGGCGCCGCCGCGGGTGGGCAGGGTGCGGCGGATGGCGCGGCCGAATAGCTGCCAGTCTTTGAGTAGGAAAAATACCAGAATCAGGACCAGTGCGCCGTAGATGGTGAGGGTGAGGAGGCCGGGGATCTGTCCCAGCGAGTAGGCTAGGAAGCGTTCGCCGGCGGCTAGGGCGGCTTGATTTAGCTGAGTGCCGAGGGCGGAGAGGGTGTCGGCACCGATAAAGCCGTGGCCGCTGGTGGCTTCCGTTAGGCGGGTGAGCATTTGTTCGCCGTAGCCGATGATGGCGGGGAGGTCATCGAGGGCGGCTTTGAGCTCGCTGGCTATGACTGGCACTAGAAAAACCATGGAGCCGATTAGGGAGCCGATGAAGAATAGGTAGGTGAGGGTGAGGGCCCAGATGGCCGGCATGCCGCGCTCGACTAGCATGCGCATGGGGCCTTGCAGGATGTAGGCGACCACTAGGCTGACGAGGAAGGGGGCGAGGGCCTCGCCGAGGAACCAGATGACCGCTAAGCCGAGCAGGATCAGCAGGGACAGTAGCAGGGCCTCTTCATCGCCAAGGTAGCGGTTGAGCCAATTTTTTAGGGTTTTTTCGGCAATCATTGGGTTGGGCCGGTTTTTGGTGCGGCGGGGCGGGTTAGGCGGGAAGGCCCGGGGCGGAAACTATGGCCGGGTTACAATGTCTATCCTTTCGGCACAACGTCCGTTCTGCTGTCTGGCGACCTGACTTGTGGGCCGGGCTGGTGGACCGGGCTGGCCCGTTGCCAGTCTACTAAATTTTGCTGTGTCTCATTAGGCCCATAACCCTCCCATAGCCCCATGCGTTTCGTGCGATTTTCTGCCCTTGCTTTCGTTTTGTGCGCTCTGTTGAGTGGCGTGGCGGTGGCGGATATTCGGTTGCCGAGTATGGGCGAGGCGAGTTCGGCGATTCTTTCGCTGGAGCAGGAGCGGGAATTGGGGCAGCGGTGGCTGAAGTCTTTTCGCGCTCAGACCCGACCGAATCGCGATTATGCGCTGCAAGAATATGTGGAAAATTTGCTGCTCGATATTGCGCGGCATGCGCCTATCGAAGATCGGCGGCTGGAATTGCTGATTGTGGACAATCCGCAGCTGAATGCTTTTGCGGTGCCGGGGGGCATTGTGGGCGTTCATACGGGGTTGCTGTTGCATGCGGCGAGTGAGGCGGAGTTTGCGGCGGTGTTGGCGCATGAGTTGGCGCATTTGTCGCAGCGGCATTTTGCGCGTTCGGTGGCGGAGCGGCGGGCCAGTGCGGCGACCAGTTTGGCGGGGTTGCTGGCGGGGGTGATTTTGGCGGCGGCGTCGGGGAATAGTGATGCGGTGCCGGCGGCGATGAGCGTGGCGCGGGCGGCGCAGTTGGAAAGTGCGTTGCGGTACAGCCGTCAGCATGAGCAGGAGGCGGATCGGATTGGGCTGCGGACGCTGGTGGAGGCGGGGTACGATGCCAGCGCGGCGGCGGATATGTTTGCCGGGATGTTGCAGCTGGACCGGCGGGCAGGGCGGCAGGTGCCGGAGTATTTGCGCACCCATCCGCTGACTGAACGGCGGCTGAGCGATATGCGGGCGCGGGCGTTGCAATATCCTAGGCGACCGCGGGCGGGGTCAGAGGTCTATCCGCTGATGCGGGCGCGGGTGGAGGTGCGGCAGGCGGGGAGGCAGGCGGTGCGCACCTTTTCTGAGCGGGTGAAGAAGAACCCGAGTCGGGTCAATCGGTATGGGTTGGCGTTGGCGCAGCAGGCGGCTTTGGATTTGCCGGCGGCGGTGGGGTTGGCGCGGGGGTTGTATGACGGGGAGCCGGGGGTGGAGCTTTTTGGGATCTTATATGCGGAGTTGCTGACGCAGACGGGCGAGGCGGCGCGGGCTAAAAAGGTGCTGGGTGGGTATTTGCAGCGGCGACCGACTGGCTATGCGTTGAATATGGCGTTGGCGAATGCGTTCACTTACGCCGGGCAGTTTGCGCAGGCGGCGGAGATTTTGCGGGGGCAGACGCGGCGGCGGCCGACGGATCCGGCGGTTTGGTATGAATATAGCGAGGTGTTGGGATTGGCGGGGGAGGTGTTGGCGTTGCACAAGGCGCGGGCGGAGTATTTTATGTTGATCGGGGCGTTTAATCGGGCTATTCGGCAGCTGCAATTTGCGCAAAAAGAGGCGGGGGATGACCGGATTGAGCAGGCGGTTTTGGGGGAGATGATCAGCCGGGCGGCGCGGTTGCGGGGGGAGGCGGGGATTTGAGGGTTGTGGCGTTGGGGTCGCCTAGCCATTGTTTTAGTTGGGCTGTTTCTTCGTTGGTTAGGGTGATTCCGTTGTCTTCGAAATTATCGAGTGTGTTTTTTAGTATTGCGTTGCGTATCTAACCTTTATAAATTAGTTCGGCTTATTGTGAGTTTGACGATTCCAAACCCAATTATCCTCTACTACGAGATGCGTTGCGCCGCTTTGCGTAATCGCCGCGCTTAAAAAATTTAGTCAAAGTGCCATAACCGCTCCATTTTCCATCCTGTTTAACTTGATTGGTTAGGCGGGGGTTGATTGGGGGTTGAATTCTAGCATTCGGGATAGGGAGCGGTGGGCTTGGTTGGCTATTTTTGGATCTATGTGGATTTCGTTGGGGGTGTCTTCTTCTGCGTTTATGTGGGCTAGGGATTCGAGGTCGTTCATGGCCATCCAGGGGCATTGGGCGCAGCTGCGGCAGGTGGCGCCTTGGCCGGCGGTGGGGGCGATGATTAGTTCTTTGTTTGGGACGCGCTGTTGCATTTTGTAAAAGATGCCGCGGTCGGTGGCGACGATTAGCTGCTGGTGGGGGAGCCGTTCGGCGGCGGCGATTAGCTGTGAGGTTGAGCCTACTACTGTGGCCAGTTCGATCACTGGTTCGGGCGATTCGGGATGTACTAAGACTGCGGCTTGCGGGTATAGCTGCATTAACTCGGCTAGGCGTTGGCTTTTGAATTCTTCATGCACTATGCAGGCGCCGTCCCATAGCAGCATGTCGGCGGCGGTTTTTTTCTGGATATAGCGGCCTAGGTAGCGGTCTGGGGCCCAGAGGATTGGTTCGCCGAGGGCGTCGAGGTGTTCTATTAGATCTACGGCGATGCTGGAGGTGACCACCCAGTCGGCGCGGGCTTTGACTGCCGCCGAGGTGTTGGCGTAGACCACCACGGTGCGCTCCGGGTGTTGGTCGCAAAAGGCGGTGAATTGGTCGGCGGGGCAGCCTAAATCCAGTGAGCAGGTGGCTTCCATGGCAGGCATGAGGATGCGCTTGTGCGGGCTGAGGATCTTGGCGGTTTCGCCCATAAAGCGCACCCCGCAGACGATCAGAGTTTGGGCCGGGTGGCGGGCTCCGAAGCGGGCCATTTCTAGGGAATCGGCCACGCAACCGCCGGTGGCTTCTGTCAGCTGTTGGACGCGGGGGCTGGTGTAGTAGTGCGCGATTAGTACCGCTTTTTGGCGTTTGAGTAGCCGCTCGATGCGCTGGACATAGCGGGCTTCCTGCGCTGGTTCTAGGACCGTGGGGTGGCGCAGGGGGGGGATGGCCGCGGCGGGAAAAGCGGGCGTGGCGAGGGCAGGCATGGCGGGCGGCGGGCTAGGCGGGCGGGCGATTGTAGCAAAGATGCTGGCGTGGGGATGTTGCGGGCAGTGGTGGGGTCGCCGTAATGGTATCGAATCGACTTCTCAAACCCTCTTGTCATCTGACTCCCCCCAACATTCTAGTCCAACCCTCCTAAACCCCAAAGCCAACCCCCCAAACCCCCCTTATCAGGGGGGCTTCAAGGCCAACCCCCCAAACCCCCCTTATCAGGGGGGCTTCCAGACTAACCCCCCTTGCCCCCCTTGTCAGGGGGGTGAGGGGAAGGGCCTTGTCAAGGGGGGTGAGGGGAGGGCCTTGTCAGGGGGGGTGAGGGGAGGGGCCTTGTCAGGGGGCTTCGAATCTGGGGATTCCTAGTATTATGCCGCTGGCGGGGCGGGGGCGGCTGGATTAGCCTGGTAGTTCTTGCGCAGTGCCTGCTGGCGGACCGGGGTGCGGGGGCTGAAGAGAAGAAATTGGAAGCCGGGTTGGGCGTGGCGATGTTGCTGGCCGGTGCCCGTGCGAGCTGGTGGATGTTGCGGGAGTTGGTTTTATTTTCTGTGAATGGCGTAGTAGTGGGTTTTGCCGTTTTTCCAGTCGACTTCGTTGTACTTGGTTTTTTTGACGCTGCGCCATGCATCGAATTTTAGGTCGCCTGGATGGGAATCTATTAGCGCGATGATTAGCTCGCTGGCGTGGGGTAAAAAGAGCTCCCAAATGGCTTTGCCGCCGCCGACTAATAGGGTCTCCTTGGAATCTTGGTATTTTGTTACTAACTCTTGAGGGTCGTGAATGACCGATAGATTGGCGTGGTCTGCCACGGTGAAGTTTTTATCGCGGGTCAGGACGTAAAAGGATTTGTAATGGGGGATGTAATCGGTGCAGAGAGGGAGGGTTGTTTTGCCCACTACTATGTTGTCGGCGATAAAGATGCGGTTGATTTCGGCATCGAGGCCGGCGGGCCGGGTTGCTGCTGCGGGATCGTGGTGGGCTAGGTCGGAATGCCCGATTATGTCGTTGTTATCGGTGACCCAAACTAGTTTTATCATTGTTTTGTTCTTTTTGGTGACGGGGCGGGTGGTTTGAGGGTATGGCGGAAGTGGTGGGTCGTACTGGATTCGAACCAGTGACCAATTGGTTAAAAGCCAACTGCTCTACCAACTGAGCTAACGACCCCGGCGTTGGAGGGCGGCATGGTAAGGGTGGGGAGGGTGAAAATTCAAGCCTTTTTTGGGGCGGTTGGGGCGGTGGGTTGGTAGCGGGTGGGGTCGGGGAGGTTGGCTGCGATGAAGCCCTGGCGGCGTAGGTGGCAGCTGTCGCAGCGTCCGCAGGCGCGGCCTTGGGGGTCGGCTTGGTAGCAGGATACGGTGGCGGCGTAATCGATGCCGAGCTGGTGGCCGCGGGCGATGATTTGGGCTTTGGTTAAGTGGAGTAGCGGGGCTTCGATGGCGATGAGGTGGCCTTCGACGGCGGCTTTGGTGGCGAGCTTGGCTAACTGGGCGAAGGCGCGGAGGTATTGCGGGCGGCAGTCGGGGTAGCCGGAATAGTCGACGGCGTTGACGCCGATGAAGATGGCGGTGGCGCCGAGCACTTCTGCTTGGCCGAGGGCGAGGCTTAAAAAGACGGTGTTGCGGGCGGGGACGTAGGTGATGGGGATACCGGTTTTTGGTTCTGTATCCGATTCCGTGTTGGCGGGGGATTCGGGGACGGCGATTTGGGGGTCGGTTAGGGCGGAGCCGCCGATGGTGCGTAGGTCGATGCGGAGGGTGCAGTGGTCGATGGCACCGAGTTGTTGGGCGATGCGCTCGGCGGCGAATAATTCGGCGCGGTGGCGTTGGCCGTAGTCGATGGCGAGGCTGTGGCAGACAAAACCGCGGTGGTGCGCTAGGGCGAGGGTGGTGGCGGAATCCAGCCCACCGGAACAGAGTACTACGGCTTTTTTGTTGGGCTTTGTCATGCTGTTGGGGAATTGCTGCCGTTTAGTGGCCGGGGGTGTCGCCCCAGATGTATTTGTGTTGCTGTAATTGTAGGCGTAGGGGGGTACCGCTGTTTAGGATTTGCTGCGCTAGGTTTGCCAGATCGACCGCGCCGTGCACCGGGGAGATCAGGACGGCGGCGACTCGCTCGGTGAGGCGGTGTTCGGCGATTTTGCGTTGCGCCCAGGCGAAATCTTGCGCGTCGGCGACTACGAATTTGACTTGGTCGTGGGGGCGCAATAGGTCGATATTGGGCCAGAGGTTTTGCGTTTGCTCGCCGGAGGAGGGGGTTTTTAGGTCGAGGATTTTGATGACGGCGGGGGGGACGGGGGCGATTGAGAGGGCACCGCTGGTCTCTAGGCTGACGCGGTAGTTTTTGGCGATAAGCTGGCGTAGGAGGGCGGGGCAGTTGGGCTGCGCTAGGGGTTCGCCGCCGGTGACGCAGACATAGCGGGTGGGGTATTTGGTGAGTTCGGCGAGGATGGCGGGGAAGGGCCAGCGGTGGCCGCCGTGGAAGGCGTAGGCGGTGTCGCAATAGGTGCAGCGCAGGGGACAGCCGGTGAGGCGGATGAAGATGGTGGGGAGGCCGGCGAGCGTGGATTCGCCTTG
>JACONM010000040.1:9920-14979 GCA_014323765.1 Cellvibrionales bacterium
TTTGGGCGGCTTGTTGCATGTAATCCTGGGCTTGGTCTGGTTCGTCGAGGGCGGCGTAGAGGGTGCCGAGGCGGTACATGGCGTCGCCGGCGCGGCGATGTTGGGGGGCGGTTTGCAGCATTTGGACGAAGGCGCGGCGGGCGGGTTCGCGGCGGTTTGCCAGCCAGTGGGATTCGCCCAGCCAATAGAGGGCATCGGGGACTTCGGCGGCGTTGGGGTGTTGTTCTGTCAGAGCGTCGAAGGCTTCGAGGGCGGATTCGGTGTCGTCGGCGAGTAGGGCGGTGAAGCCGCGTTGATAGAGGGCGGCGGCAGGGGAATTGGCATCTGTTGCCGGGTTGGGTTGCGCTGGGGCGGGCGGCGGTGTCGCGGTGCCGGGGGGGTGCTGTTGCAGGCGTTTATCGAGGTTGGCGTAGTTGTCGCGCTGGGTTTGTTCGAGGCGGTGGATTTGGTGTTCTAGTTGCTCGATCTGGCCGCGCATGGTGCGCAGATCTTCTTGCAGGGCTTGGATTTGTAGGACTAGCTGGGTGCGGGCGGCGGGGGCGTTGGTGAGGCTTTCGACCGGGGCTTGGGCGTGGGCCGCGGGGAGCAGCCCTATAAAAAAGAAGGCACCCGCCAGATAGGCGGGTGCGAGGTGGCGGACCATGGATCGGTTGACCGATCGGTCGAGCGGCGGCGGCGGGCGGGCTACCTGAGCTCGACGCGGCGGTTTTGGCTCCAGGCGGATTCGTTGCTGGCGGCAACTGCTGGGCGTTCTTCGCCGTAGGAGATGGTCTCGATGAGCCCGGGGCTGACACCGGCACCGATCAGGTAGTTGGCCACTGACTTGGCGCGGCGTTCGCCGAGGGCGATGTTGTATTCGCGAGTGCCGCGTTCGTCGGCGTGGCCTTCGAGGCGAATGGCGCGTGGGCTGCTGCCGAGTGCTTGGGCGTAGGCGTTGAGGTCGCGCCGGGCCTGGGCGGTGAGGCTGGATTTGTCGAACTCGAAGTAGAAGACGGAGGCGAGGCCGGCTTCCGGGTCCGTCGGGGCGGCGACTGGCTCTGGCGCGGCGGGTTCGGCGGCGGCGTCGACCGGTTCGATGACTTCGTCGACCGCGCCGGTGGAGTCCACCGGGCCGGGGGCGGCGCAAGCGGCTAAGCCGGCGAGTAAGGCGGCGAGTGCGGCCAGTTTGGCCAGTTCTGTGGTGGCGATTAGTTTCATGATGGAACCCCTGCAAGTGGTTGTAATTGAGGACAAAAAACGCGGTTCACCCGGTTAGTTTGGCGACCAGGCTGGCTCGCGGACATCGCCGCTGCGGGCGGGTAAAAGGTATTTGACCCCTGCATCGAGCGAGACGGCTGCTAGGACACCGCGTCCTTGCCAGTTGGTAGCGTACATAACTATAGCACCATTTGGGGCGATTGTGGGAGATTCATCCAATGCTGTTTCGGTGGCGATAATTAGGCGGTCGTCTTGCAGGTCTTGGACGGCGATATGGTAGCGACCGGCTTGGCGGTGCACCATCACCAGATAGCGGCCATCGCGGGACAGGCGCGGACGGGCGTTGTAGTCGCCGGCGAAGGTGAGGCGACGGACTTTGCGGGTTTTTAGGTGGACCTGATAGATCTGCGGGCGACCGCCGCGGTCGGAGGTGAAAACTAGGCTTTGGCCGTCGGCGGTCCAGTTGGGTTCGGTGTCGATGGCGAAGTGTTTGGTGATGCGTTTTAGGGTGCGGGTGGCGAGGTCTAGCACGTAGATCTCGGGGTTGCCGTCTTTGCTGAGCGACATGGCGAGTTTGCGGCCATCGGGCGAGTAGGCGGGGGCGCTGTTGATGCCGGGGAAATTGGTTAGCTGGGTGCGGGTGCCGGTGGTTAGATTTTGGGTGAAGATGGCGGGGCGGCCAGTTTCGAAGGATACGTAGGCCAGCTGTTGGCCGTCTGGAGACCAAGTGGGGGACATGAGGGGCTGGGTCGATTCGAATAGGAGGCGTTCGCGGGCACCGTCTTGGTCGGCGAGCATGAGGCGGTAGCGTTTGCTGCCGTCCATCATAGTGGAATCGGTGATATAGCCGATGCGGGTGTGGAAGATGCCGGGGATGCCGGTGACGGCTTTGTAGACTTGGTTGGCGGCGCGGTGGGCGAGGTCGCGCTCTTGCCCGTGGGCGGCGCGTAGAGTTTGGCGGAAGAGGCGTTTGCCGGTGGAGACGGCGTGGAGCTCGATGGTGGCTTGTAGCCCGGCGGGGGTGGTTTGGGCGGTGCCGGTGAGCAGGTATTGGGTGTCGGTGATGCGCCAGTCGCGGAAGCTGATGGGGGTGCCGGGGTGGGGGAAGGAGAGCATGTTGGATTCGGGCATGGGGTCGAATAGGCCGCTGCGGCGGAGGTCGGCGCGGATGATGGCGGCGAAGTCGAGCGGCGGGCGGCCTGCGCCTTGCCAGAAAAATGGTACGGCGGCGATGGGGGTGGGGCGGTCTAGGCCCTGGGTGATTTCGATGGTTAGTTCGGTTTGGGCGAGCGGGGAGATGGCTAGGGCGAGGCAGAGTAGGGCGCAGCGTGGGAGCATGGCGGGGTTGCCCGGGTTTTTTGTGGGGTGCTGCGGGGGGTTGGGTTTGCTGGGCATGTGGGGGTTGGCGTTTTTGTAAGGGCGGTGGATTTTACGCTAATTGGGGGCGGTTGGGATTGATCTGTTGGTTTTTGTTGGTGAATCTTTTTTGCTGACTTTCCAGACCAACCCCCCTTTCCCACAGCCAACCCCCCAAACCCCCCTTGTCAGGGGGGCTTCAAGACCAACCCCCCCTTTCCCCCCTTATCAGGGGGGGCTTTAGATTCGGGGGGGTTTATTCGAAGGTCAAGTCGAAGTAGGGGTTGTTTAGGGGGGTGTAGCGTCTTTGGTTATCTTGTTTGGGGAAGGTGGCTATTATCTTTTGGAATTCTTGTAATGCTTGGATGTCTTCGGTTTTTGTGCTGGTGAGTAGGTTGACTTCCTCGAAGGGATCTTTTTTTAAGTTGAACAGTTGGTGGATATGGCCAGTTTCATCTACATGCGCTTTGTAGGTGCGATCACGCAACACTCGGGAGGCGTAGGGCTTTGAATTTTCTACCCGCTGGGTAGCGGGTCTGTATTTTGCGACGGCACCGCCCATGGCTAGAATCCATTTGCGGGAGCCGAGTTTTGATTGGCCGGATAAAACGGGCACTAGGGATTTGCCGGCTACGGGATTCTTAGTGGGAATTTTGGCTCCGGCTAGTTCTGCGAAGGTGGGGTAGAGGTCGGTGAAGTCGGTTAGGGCATTGGTTCTAATGCCTTGCGGCACTGTGCCCGGCATGCTGGCAATGAAGGGAGTCCACATGCCGGATTCTTTTAGGCTACCTTTGCCGCCTATGACTTCGCGACCATGTAGGTCGCCAAGCAGATTTGACCCCGTTCCATTGTCTGTGGTCCATATGATCAGGGTGTTGTCTCTGATTTTTAGGGTATCGAGGGTGTCTATAAAACGCCCTACTAGTTTGTCCATGTATTCGATCATGTGTAGAAAGTTGACTTGCGGTTTTTTATCGTGCGCAGATTTTACATGTGCTAGACCCCGTGGGTCGACTAAGGGGTTTTCTTCGGTCACTTTGTCTTTAATATGGGGCGGGGAGGTGTAGGGGGAATGGGTCAAGGTCATGGGGTAATAGGCAAAGAATGGTTGGTCTTTATTTTTGGTGATGAAATCTATTAGGAATTGGGTATAGAGATCCGGACCAAAATCCTCCTTGGGATATTTTTCATACTTGCTATCGCTGTAAATATAAGGGCCCCAGTAGCGTCTGCCCGATTTTACTTTATTTTTACTGTTAACGCCGCCTTCTGTGTTCGGCCACATGAAGTATTCGTCGAAGCCATGTTGGTTTAGCGCGTCAGGCTGAACACGGAAGTCTGAGAGCTGCCATTTGCCGGCGATGGCGGTGGCGTAGCCAGCTTGTTTTAGCAGGCGGGGGAAGGCGATGAACTCGCGCCAATCGAAATAGGTTCCGCCACCGTCAGTGGCTGGGCTCCAATGGCGGATCCAGCCGTGTTGGTAGGGGTATTGGCCGGTCATGATGGTCATGCGGGTGGGGGTGCATTTGGGCATGCTGTAGGCGTTGTTGAAGAGCATGCCTTGGCTGGCGAGCCGGTCTAGATTGGGCAATTTAATATCGACTTGGGAGCCGTAGGCTGGAATCCAGTCGGTGCCGAGGTCGTCGACGAGGATTAGGAGGATGTTGGGTTGGCGGAGGTTTAGATCGGTGATGACGGGGATGGCGGTGCCGTCTAGGGTCTCTAGAGTGGCGGTTAGATCGATAGTGGTGTTTTCTAGGGTGGCGTAGATCTGGCTGCGATCGGCTTGGCTGTAGAGGGTGATGTGGTCTTGGGGGGTGTGTTCGAACCAGATTTGGGTGGTACCGTTGGGGAAAATTAGGCGGTCTTTGGTTGGATCGAAGTCGGTTATGCGGTCGGCGGTTTCTGGGTCTGATTCTGGATCGAGGAGGTGGAAGCTGTCGATGCCGGGGCCGCCGGTTAGGGTGTCGGGGTCGGGGCCGCCGTGGAGGACATCGCGACCGGGGCCGCCGGTGAGGGTATCTTGGCCGTCGCCGCCGCTTAGCCAATCGTGGCCGGAATCGCCGTTTAATGAATCTCGGCCTGCGCCACCGTAGAGTCTATCGCGGTTGGGGCCGCCGAAAAGCTGGTCATCGCCGATGCCGCCTTTGAGGCGATCGCGGCCTGCTCCGCCGTGCAGTTGGTCGTCGCCTAGGTCGCCAATCAGGCGGTCGTTGCCGGGGCCGCCTTCTAGGCGGTCGGGGCCGGTGCCACCGTATAGGTGATCGTTGCCGGCTGCGCCTTGGAGGTTGTCGGGGGCGGGGCCACCGTAGATTTGGTCCGGGCCGGGGGTGCCGGTGAGGGTGTCGGATTCTGGGGTGCCGGTGATTTGGTTTGCGGGGTTTTCGGGGGCGGTTTTATCTTGATCTTGGGCGCGGGTGGCTGGGGAGAGGGCGAGGCTTAGGGCTAGGCTGAGGGCTAGGAAGTGGGCGGGGAGTGGGCGGGTACAGTGCGCTGCGCCCGGTCG
>JACONM010000040.1:14999-17268 GCA_014323765.1 Cellvibrionales bacterium
TTATTTGGGGGTGGGTTTGTGTTGGATTTTTTTGAGGGCTTTGGGGTGGTTTCTGGGTGCTTATACTTTCCGTAGCCAACCTTCTAAGCTAAGCCCCCCAAACCCAACCTCCCCATACCAACCCCCCAAACCCCCCTTGTCAGGGGGGCTTAATCGAAGGTTAGGTTGAAGTAGGGGTTGTTTAGGGGGGTGTAGCGTCTTTGGGCGTCTTGTTTGGGGAAGGTGGCTATTATTTTTTGGAATTCTTGTAATGCTTGGGTGTTTTCGGTTTTTGTGCTGGTTAGTAGGTTGGTTTCTTCGAAGGGGTCCGCTTTTAAGTTGAATAGCTGGTGAATGCGAGCGGTTTTATCGACGTAGGCTTTATGGGTGTGGTTGCGTAATGCTCGGCCGGCGTAGGTGTTTGTATTTTCTACTCGTTTGGTGATGGGGTTGTATTTTGCGAAGGCACCGCCCATTGCTAGGATCCATTTGCGGGGGCCTAGTTTTGATTGGCCGGATAATACGGGGACTAGGGATTTGCCAGCTACTGGATTTTTATTGGAGATTTTGGCTCCGGCTAATTCCGCAAAAGTTGGGTAGAGATCGGTAAAATCGGTTAGGGCGTTGGTTTTTATTCCTTGCGGGACGGTGCCGGGCATGCTGGCGATGAAGGGGACATTGATGCCGGCTTCTTTTAGGCTGTCTTTGCCGCCGGGGATTTCGCGCCCGTGCCGATTGCCGAATAGGTTTAGTCCGGTGCCGTTGTCGGTGGTCCATAGGATCAGGGTGTTGTCTCTGATTTTTAGGGTATCGAGGGTGTCTATAAAACGCCCTACTAATTTGTCCATGTATTCGATCATGTGCAGAAAGTTGACTTGCTGTTTTTTATCGTGTGCGGATTTTACGTGCGCTAGTCCGCGCGGGTCGAAGAGGGGGTTTGCTTCTGTCACTTTATCTTTAATGTGGGGGGGATAGGTGTAGGGGGAATGGGTCAAGGCCATGGAATAGTAGGCAAAGAATGGTTGGTTTTTATTTTTGGTGATGAAATCTAATAAGAATTGGGTGTAGAGGTCTGGGCCAAAAACATCACTGGGGTATTTTTTGTATTTGCCGTCGCTGTAAATGTAAGGGGACCAGTAGCGTTTGCCTGATTTTCCTTTGGTTGCGCTGTTAATGCCGTTTTCTCGGTTCGGCCACACGAAGTAGTCGTCAAAGCCGTGTTGGTTTAGCGCATCGGGCTGGACGCGGAAATCCGTTAACTGCCATTTGCCAGCAATGGCGGTGGTGTAGCCAGCTTGTTTTAGCAGGCGGGGGAAAGCGATGAATTCGTTCCAATCAAAATGGGTTCCGCCGCCTTCCGTGGCTGGGCTCCAATGGCGGATCCAGCCGTGTTGGTAGGGGTATTGGCCGGTCATTATGGTCATGCGGGTTGGGGTGCATTTGGGCATGCTGTAGGCGTTGTTGAAGAGCATGCCTTGGCGGGCTAGGCGATCTAGATGTGGGAGGTTGATGTCCACGCCAGATCCATAGGCGGGAATCCAGTCGGTGCCGAGGTCGTCGACGAGGATCAAGACGATGTTGGGTTTGCGGGAGTTTAAGTTGGTGATGGTGGGGATGGGGGTGCCGTCTAGGGTGGCGACAGTGGCGGTGCCGAGATCTTCAACGGGGTTTTCTAGGATGGCGTGGGTTTGGCGGCGGTCGGGGTGGGTATAGAGATTGGTTGGGCCCTGGGGGGTGTGCTCGAACCAGATTTGGGTAGTGCCGTTGGGGAAAATTAGGCGGTCTTTGGCGGGGTCGAAGTCGGTGATGCGGTCGGCGTTTTCCGGGGTCGATTCGGGGTCGAGGAGGTGGAAACTATCGATGCCGGGGCCGCCGGTTAGGGTGTCGGGGTCGGGGCCGCCATTGAGGGTGTCGTTGCCTATGCCGCCTTCGAGGGTGTCGGTGCCGGGGCCGCCTTGGAGGACATCGTGGCCGCGTTGGCCGGCCAACATGTCGTTGCCATCGCCGCCATTGAGGCGGTCGCGGTTGTTGCCGCCGTAGAGGGTGTCGTCGCCAGCGCCGCCTTTGAGGCGGTCGCGGCCGGCGTGGCCGTGGAGGGTGTCGTTGCCGGCTTTGCCGATTAGGCGGTCGTTGCCGGGGGTGCCTTCTAGGGTATCGGGGGTGCGGCTGCCGGTGAGTTTGGGTTTATCGATGCTGGTCTGGGCTAGGGCGGTGGGGGTTAGGAATAGGCTGAGGATTAGGCAGAGGGTGGCGAGCGGGGGGCGGCTCATCGGCGGTAGTCGCCGGGTTG
>JACONM010000040.1:17288-17498 GCA_014323765.1 Cellvibrionales bacterium
ATAGCGGTGTGGAGGGGGTTCTGGGTGGGTGGTGTTTTATGTCAAGCCTTGCGGGCAAACTTCCCAATCAAACTTTCCAGACAAACCCCCCAAACCCCCCTTGTCAGGGGGGCTTCCAGACCAACCCCCCCCTGCCCCCCCTTGTCAGGGGGGTGGAGGGATGTGGTCTTGTCAGGGGGGTGGGAGGACGGGCTTTGTCAGGGGGGGGCT
>JACONM010000040.1:17518-21668 GCA_014323765.1 Cellvibrionales bacterium
GTTATTGGCATGATTGGTGGCGGGGTTGAGGGGAGCGGTGGGGATTTTACGCTAATCTTTCCTAACCTGAAGAAACTTCTCAGAAACCCCCCAAACCCCCCAGAAACCCCCCAAACCCCCCTTGTCAGGGGGGCTTCCAGACCAACCCCCCCCTGCCCCCCCTTGTCAGGGGGGTGAGGGAAGGGGGCCTTGTCAGGGGGGGGGCTTTTTAGAGGCGTAGGTCTTGGGGGTTGAAGAGGAATTGGAAGTGGCGGAAGTTGCGTTCGAAGAGGGGGACGGGGAGGTTGCGGACGGCGGTGAAGGGGGCGGCGCGGTGGACGGCTTGGGTGGCGGAGCGGTCGAAGGCGGGGTCGCCGCTGGATTCCAGCACTGTTACGGCGGTTAGGGCCCCGGTGGGCACTAGGGATACGCGCAGCACCGCTTGCATGCCGCGGCGGGCACTGGGGGGGCGGCTCCATTGTTGTTCGACCGCTTGTTCGATCTGTTGGCCGACGGCGGCGATCTGCTGTTGTTCGGCTTGGGCGGTTTGGTATGCCTGCTCTTGTTCTAGGGCGCGGGTGAATTCGGCTTGGCGGGCTTGGGTGGCTTGTTGGCGTTGTTGTTCGGCGGCGCGTTTTTTTTTGGCGGCTTCTTGTTCGCGCTTTTTGCGTTGGGCGGCGGCTTGCTGTTGGGCGCGTTTTTTGCGCTCGGCTGCGGCTTGTTGGCGTTGTTTTTCCCGTTGGGCGGCTAGGTCGATGACTTTTGGTGCGGGGGTTTTTGGTTCGAGTTTTTTTAGATCTACTAGGGTGGCTTGGATCGGACGGGCGGGGGGGAGCGGTTGCGGCGGGTTGGGCTGCCAGTGGCTCGACAGGAAGGCGGCGAGTAGGGCGTGGAGGAGCAGGCTGCCGAGTAGGGCTGGCGCGTAGAAGCCCATTTTGGGGTCCGTCCGTTAGAGGTCGCGGGGGGGTTCGGTGACTAGGCCGACGGAGGGGGCGCCGGCGGTTTGTAGGGCGGTCATTAGTTGGACTACTGCGCCATAGGGCACCGCTTGGTCGCCCCAAACTAGGACGGGGGTGGTGGGTTTTTGGGCTAGGACTTTTTTTACTGTGGCGGCGATCTCGGGCAGTGGGCGGGGGCTATCTGGGTCGCCGCCGAGGTCGATGTAGAGGCTGCCATCGGCTTTGATCGATACGATGAGCGGTTCGTCGCGGTCGGAGTCGATGGGGGCGGAGGGGGCTTGCGGCAAGTCGACTTCTACCCCCTGCATCAGCAAGGGGGCGGCGACCATGAAGACCACCAATAGCACCAGCATGACATCGATGTAGGGCACCACGTTGATTTCCGCCAGCAGGCGGCGCGGGCGGGGTTTGATGAATTGGGTGCTCATTGGGGGCGGGCGGGGGGCTTGGCGAGGCGGATCGGGGCGTGAACGTCGCGGTGCAGGACGCTGGACAGTTCCTCGGCGAAGGTGCTGTAGGTGCTGCTCAGGGAATCGACGCGGGCGGCGAAGCGGTTGTAGGCCAGTACGGCCGGGATGGCGGCGAATAGCCCCATGGCGGTGGCGATTAGGGCTTCGGATATGCCGGGGGCGACGGTGGCGAGGGTGGCTTGGTGGACGGCGGCTAGGCCGCGGAAGCTGTTCATGATGCCCCAGACGGTGCCGAAGAGGCCGATGTAGGGGCTGACCGAGGCGACGCTGGCTAGGAACGGGAGGTGGCGTTCGAGGGCATCCTGTTCGCGAGAGATGGCGATGCGCATGCAGCGCTGAGCACCGTCCATGATGGCGCCGCTTTCGATCTTGCCTTTTTGCCGCAGGCGGGCGAATTCTTTGAATCCGGCGCGGAAAATGGCTTCTAGCCCCATGGAGGGGTCGCGGCCGGCGGTGCGTTGTCCGCCTTTGTTATAGATGTCGATGAGGTTTTCGCCGGACCAGAATGTGTCTTCAAAAACTAGGGCGAGGCGGCGGGCGCGGCCTAGGTAGAGGGCGCGTTGGATGATCAGGATCCAGCTGATGACGGAGGCCAGCATTAGCAGGGCCATGACCGCCTGGACTAGGGGGCTGGCACCGGCGATTAGCTCCCAGAGGCTCATTTCGGTTGGCATTTATGGCTCCTTTTTTTGGATGGCTAGAGGGGCAGTTGGGCGGCGAGCGCGGGGGGGATGGGGCGCGGGCGCATTTTGGTGCGGTCGACGCAGGCGATTTTGATGGTGGCGCAGGCTAATACCATGCCGCTGCGGGCGATGGTTTGGGCGAAGGTGAGGCTGGCGGCGCGGCGGGCTTGGAGGCGGGCGGTGGCTTGCAGTTCGTCGTCTAGGCGGGCGGGGTGGCGGTAGTGGATTTCGGCGGTGTGGACGACGAAGCAGAGATCCGAGCCTAGCCATTGGTTCGGCGGTTTGTTGCCGGCGAGGGCGCGGAAGTATTCGGTGCGGGCGCGTTCCATGAATTTGAGGTAGTTGACGTAGTAGACGATGCCGCCGGAATCGGTGTCTTCGATGTAGACGCGGAGGGGGAGGGCGAATTCGTGCATTTTGTGTACGGTTATTTTGCGGCTTCGTTGGCGGCGAGATCCAGCTGCTGACCGCCGACTTCGAACCCGAAATGTTGGTAGGCGGCGCGGGTGGCGATGCGGCCGCGGGGTGTGCGCACCATGAAGCCTTGTTGGATTAGGTAGGGTTCGATGACATCTTCGATGGTGCCGCGTTCTTCGCTGAGGGAGGCGGCTAGGCTGTCGACGCCGACCGGGCCGCCGCTGAATTGGTCGATCATTAGGAGGAGCAGGCGGCGGTCGAGGTGGTCGAAGCCGTTTTGGTCGACTTTTAGCAGGTCGAGGGCGCGGGCGGCGGTGGGGGCGGTGATCCTGCCGTCGGCTTTGACCTCGGCGTAATCGCGCACCCGGCGGAGTAGGCGGTTGGCGATGCGTGGGGTGCCGCGGGCGCGGCGGGCGATTTCCGCGCAGCCGGGGCGGTCGGCGGGGATATTGAGGATGCGGGCGGACCGTTCGATGATGGCGGTGAGCTCGGCGGCGGAGTAAAACTCTAGGCGTTGGACGATGCCGAAGCGGTCGCGCAGGGGCGAGGTGAGGAGGCCGGTGCGGGTGGTGGCACCGACTAGGGTGAAGGGGGGGATGTCTAGTTTGATGGAGCGGGCGGCGGGGCCTTCGCCGATGAGAATATCGAGGCGGAAGTCTTCCATGGCGGGGTAGAGGATTTCTTCTACGGCTGGGCTTAGGCGGTGGATTTCATCGACGAAGAGGACGTCGCCGCGCTCTAGGTTGGTGAGCATGGCGGCGAGATCGCCGGCTTTTTCTAGGACTGGGCCGGAGGTGGTTTTTAGCTGCCCGCCCATCTCGGCGGCCATGATGTTGGCGAGGGTGGTTTTGCCGAGGCCGGGGGGGCCGAAGACGAGGCTGTGGTCGAGGGGTTCGGCGCGGGCGCGAGCGGCGGCGATGAAGATTTGGAGTTGTTCGACGACGGCTTGCTGGCCGATGTAGTCGGCGAGGTGGGTGGGGCGGATGGCGCGGTCCAGCGGCGCGTCTTGGTCGGCGGCGGTGGGGCTGATCAGGCGGTCTTCTTCTATGGTCATGATTTTGGGGCGTGGTTTGGCGGTTAGGGGCGGTTTAGGCGGGCTTGTAGGGCGGCGCGTATCATAGCCTCTAGGCTCATTGTTTCCGCAGCGGGGAGGGCGGAGAGCATGCGGGCGGCTTCAGATGGTTTGTAGCCTAGGCCAATTAGGGCTTGTTCGGCGGCGGCTAGGGTGTTGGGCGGGCCGGCGGTGGGGGTGGCGGCGTAGCCGCGGTCGGTGAGGCGATCGCGCATTTCTACAATCAGCCGTTCGGCGGTTTTTTTGCCGATGCCGGGGAGGCGGGTTAGTTTGGTGGTGTCGGCGGTTTGAATGGCGGCGATTAGGCCGGCGGTGTCCATGCCGGAGAGCATGGCGAGGGCCATTTTGGGGCCGACTCCGGCGATGCGGATGAGCTCGCGGAAGAGGGCGCGCTCGCGTTCGTCGGCGAAACCGTAGAGCTGCAGGGCGTCGTCGCGGACGATTAGGTGGGTCCAGAGGCAGAGTTTGGCGGGGGCGGTGGCTTTGGTGGCCTGCGTTAGGGCGTTTAGGGTGCAGTGGACTTCGTAGCCGATGTCGCCGGCGACTAGGGTGATTTGGGGGTCTTCGCGG
>JACONM010000040.1:21778-22394 GCA_014323765.1 Cellvibrionales bacterium
ACCATAAATTGCACTTGTTCCTTGCTGGCGCGGCCGCTGCCGACCACGGTTTGTTTGATGCGGCGGGCGGCGTATTCGGCGACGGGTAGGCCGGCTTGGACTAGGGCGACTATCGCGGCGCCGCGGGCTTGGCCGAGGACTAGGGCGGCGCGGGGGTCGCGGGCGAAGAAGACTTGCTCTACCGCGGCGCAGTCGGGGCTGTATTTGGCCATTATATCGGTAATGGCGCTGGCGATTGTGGCGAGGCGCTCGGGGAGGGGTTTGGATTTTAGGCGGATGATGCCGCTGGCGACGTAGTGGCGGCGGGGGCCGGCGCAGTCGATCACGCCGAAGCCGGTGGTTAGGGAGCCGGGGTCTATGCCGACTATGCGGTGGGGGGGATTTTTGGGGTTGGGCTGGGTTGGCATGGGGTGGGCGGCGGTTGGTTGGGGTGGGTGGATTAGACCACATCGGCGGGGGCAGTCGGCGTTATGGGCCGGGCGCTGTTGGCAAAATTCTGTTTGCGGCGGCGATATGGTTTAGAATTGGGGGGCGGTTGCTTGGTGCGCCGTGTAATCCAATCTGATCCATGAGGGAATCATTATGAAAATCATCGCTATCGCCCGTGCCGTCATTG
>JACONM010000040.1:22414-23742 GCA_014323765.1 Cellvibrionales bacterium
CACTCGGTCGTCGGTCGGGGCAATTTTGTTGCTGCTGGCTTTGAGCGGTTGCGCGACTCTTACCAATGATGCGCGTATTCCGCTTACTGTGAGCTTTTCGGACGGTTCCTCTGGGGAGTGCCGGTTCACTAATAAGCGCGGGGTTTATCACTCGCCAATTCCGACTACTAGCGTACTCATTCGTCGTTCAGATGATGCACTGTTTTACGATTGCACTGCAGAGGATGGTCGCGAGGTGAGCGGTTCGATTCGCAGCGAGATTGAGGGCGGTAAGCTGGCGGCTAGTGTGATTTTCTGGGATCTTGGGATTACCGATATGATTACTGATAAGCACCGTACTTATCAGGGTAATATCGTGATTCCGATGCCGGCGAAAGAGGATCCCTGATTTTTGGCGGCGTGGTGGGTTGGAGCGAGTAACCTTCGAACCTCCAAACCAACCCCCCAACCCCCCTTGTCAGGGGGGCTTCTTTATCTAACCCTCCCAAACCCCAGACCAACCCCCCTTTCCCCCCTTGTCAGGGGGGCTTTGGCTCTGAGGGTTATCCGCCGTTGGGGTTTGCTTTCGTTTTGTGGGGGGCTTTTTCTACGGCGGGCATTAGGTCGTTGTTGTCTTCGATTCGTAGCATGCGGATGTCGTTCACGGCGGGCTCGAACCATTCGAATGTGGCTGTCAATTCCTGAACTGCTAAAACGCAGCGCACGGCATCGACGCTGCTGTCGCCGAAGTAGACCGATCCTTGTTGACGCTTAAAGCCGTATTGGAGCAAGACTCGCTTTACGTCGCCGTAGGCGTTATTCCAGGATGGGCCGGTGTAGCTTTGCTGGAGGATGTTGGTGTCTAGGTCGAGGGCGATTGCGAACATGGTTGGCTTCTCTGAGTTTCGGCGTGGGCGGTGCTGGCTTTATACTGTCTGCCTCCAGCCTACCATAGGGTGGCCGGGGTGTTGTTGCTGTTTTGGTTTGGGGTTAGTGGCCTTCGAACTTCAAAACCAACCCCCCCAACCCCCCCTTGTCAGGGGGGCTTCCAGAGAAACCCCCCTTGCCCCCCTTGTCAGGGGGGTGGGGAGGGGGTTTGTCAGGGGGGGTTAAGGTTGCAGTGGTGGTATAGGGCTTTGGATTCTTTTTTGGTTAGTTCTTGCCAGTGGCCGGGGGGGAGGGTTTTGGGGAGGAATAGGGGGCCGTAGCGGACTCGTTTTAGGCGGTTGACTTGGATTTTTTGGGATTCCCAGAGGCGGCGGACTTGGCGGTTGCGGCCTTCCATTAGGCAGACTGTGAGCCAGCGGTTTTGGCCGGTGTTGCGCTCGTCTGAGACTATGTCGGTGAAG